>CAIKVT010000063.1 GCA_903830945.1 uncultured Elusimicrobia bacterium | reverse complement strand
CGAGCTTGTGGCCTCGGACCTCAGATTCGTGGATGAGGGCGTCGACGGATTTGGTCCGCCATAGACCGCGCCAGCGGTTCATGTGCCGATCTCCTTCATCATCACCGCCATCGCCTGCGGCTTCACGGCCCTGTGCTACGCCGAGCTCTCGGCCATGGTCCCCATCTCGGGCAGCGCCTACACATACTCATACGCCACCATGGGCGAGCTAGTGGCCTGGATCATCGGCTGGGACCTCATCCTTGAGTACGCCATCGGCAACGTGGCCGTGGCCATCTCCTGGGCCGGCTACTTCACCGATTTCGTCAAGACCGCCTTCGGCTGGGACATCCCGATCTGGCTGCGCATCGATTACCGCACCTTCGTGCAGAAAGGCCTGGACCTGGCCGCGGTGCCGCACGTGCTGGGCCTGCCCGTGGTCTTCAACCTGCCAGCCCTATGCATCGTCCTGGCCTTGACCGCTCTACTGGTCGTCGGCATCAAAGAGAGCACGGCCTGCAACAACGTCATGGTCGGGCTTAAGCTCGTGGTGCTGGCGCTCTTCATCGGGGTCGGCATCCACTACTTCCACCCACAGTACTGGAAACCCTTCGCGCCCGGCGGCTGGAAGGGCATCCAGGTTGGCGCGGCCACGGTCTTCTTCGCCTATATCGGCTTCGACGCGGTCTCCACCGTAGCTGAGGAGACCAAGGACCCGAAACGGGACATGCCCATAGGCATCATCGGCTCCCTGGCCATCTGCACCGTGGTCTACATACTCGTGACCGTGGCCATGACCGGGATGATCCCGGTCATGGCACTCAAAAGCAAGATCGCCGAGCCTCTGATCGCGGCCCTAGAGTACAACCATGCCGCGGCTTGGATCATCGGCACCATCTCCCTGGGCTCTGTCATCGCGCACACCGCGGTCCTTCTGGTCTTCCAGATGGGCCAGCCCCGCATCTTCTTCGCCATGAGCCGCGACGGCCTGCTGCCCCCATACTTCGCCAAGGTCCATCCACGCTTCAAGACCCCCTACGTCACCACCATTTGGACCGGGGTGATCGTGGGCGGGCTTGCAGCCGTGTGCAACATCGACGAGATGGCTAATCTCTGCAACATCGGGACCCTCTTCGCTTTCGTTCTGGTCTGCGGCGGGGTCATAATCTTGCGCGCCACGGACCCCCACCGACACCGGCCCTTCCGCCTGCCTGGCGGCGCGCTCATGCCGGTCTTGGGCATCGGTTTCTGCCTCTATCTCATGCTCGGCCTGGGTTGGATTAGCTGGGTCCGATTCGGGGCCTGGCTGGTAGTCGGACTGGTCATCTACTTCCTCTACGGCTCCAAGAAGTCCGTATTGCGCAACACTTGACCGTACGCTGATGGGCCATCTCGCAGCCAAAGACGTCTATAAGGAATTAGGCGGCAAGCTCGACAGCCTGACCTGCCGCGTGCCTTACAATAAGGCCTTCCGCGCCATCCTCAATGAACTCTACACCGAAGAGGAAGCGAACTTGGTCAGCAGCATGCCAACCGGACTCTCCAACCTCGAACGTCTGGAGAAGACCACCGGCATCGCGCGCGAGCGCCTCAAGGCCCTACTGGAGACTCTGACCTCCAAGGGCTTGGTCCTGGACCTCTGGGTCCAAAGTGAGTACCGCTACTCGCCCTCGCCACTCGTCATAGGAATCTTCGAGTTCACCTTGATGCGCACGCAAGGCAAGCTCAACACGAAAGAATGGGCTCGCCTCTTCCACGATTACATGGATGGAGATGCGTTCTGGAATGCGAATCTAAGCCACGGAGAAAAGGTCCAGGTCCTGCGCACCGTGGCCCGGGAGGAGGCCTTCCCCGCGGAGGGGCATCTCGAAATCCTGGACTACGAGAAGGCATCAACCTTTATCGAGCAAGCCAAACTCTGCGCCGTTAGCATCTGCGCCTGCCGACACGAAAAACTCCACCTGGGGACCAAAACTTGCGACGTGCCTTTGGAGACATGCACATCCTTCGGCTTCGCCGCGGATTATCTCATCCGTCACGACCTGGCCCGAGAGATCGGCAAGCCAGAGATGCGCGAGATCTTCACCGCATCGCGCGAACAAGGTCTGGTACTCTGCGCGGACAACGTGCAGCGCAAGGTCTCCTATGTCTGCCACTGCTGCAAATGCTGCTGCTCGGCTTTGAGCGGGATAACCCAACACGGCTATCCGAATTCCGTGGTGACCTCCGGCTTCCTGGCCAAGACCACGGAAGACCGCTGTATCGGCTGCGGGCTCTGCGCCAAGCTCTGCCCGGTCAACGCCATCCGGATGGAGGGAAAACGCGCCCACATTGACGGGGAATCCTGTCTGGGCTGCGGGGTCTGCGTGGTGAAGTGCGGCCGCAAGACCCTACGACTGGAGCGTCGCCCCCAGAGGGTGATCCCGCCGGAGACCATGTTCGAAAAAGTAATCCTCCAGGCGCTGGAAAAAGGGACTTTGGGCGGCCAGTTCTTCGACGAACCCAAGAGCGTCACGCACCGGTTCCTGCGGGCTTTCGTCGGCGGCTTCCTGCGGCTCGACCCGGTGAAGAAGGCTCTGGCCTCGGATACCCTGCGCTCAGGGTTCCTAAAGACAGTCAAAGCCGGAGTGCGGCTGCAGGGGCAGGAAGAACTGCTTAACCTGTAGGCGCTCGCAGGGCCTATCGCGCGGCAGAAAAACCAGCGCCCACGGCCCGGTGCGGGTCGTCCGAATACTCGATCATGTAGAGGGCAGCCTGAATCTCGCCCGGGGCCTCCTGGTCGATCTCAGCCGCGCCGGGGTAGAAGCTGCCGCCATTGAGTTCCGTGGTGAAGGCGAATATCTTATGCGCGGCATAGGCCCAGTCCGCGCAGTCGCCCGTGGCGATGTACATCTCATTAGACTGCTCAGACCGCAGACCGGCCAACTGGGCCATGGCCCCGGCCATGGTCCGGAAGGCCTTGAGGTCCTCGGCATTATCCACGGCGCCGTCCTTGCCGCCCCAGGGATACATGACCAGCCCCGCGTAGCTGTGGAAGGAGTTCAACGTCCTGATGTTGGGCCGCGCGTCCAAGAAATCCTTGAAGGCCCGGGTCTCCGGCTCGGAGAAGGCGCTGGGGCCGTGATAGGTGTCGCTGTAGGTGTCGCCGGAGGAGCCTTCGCCGCCGAAGATGAAATCGCAGTTGCGATTGAGGTCCACGCCCAATTCCTGGTCCGAGTTGACTCGCATGTTCTTGCGGTGCCACTTGTACTGGCCCGTGGAGATGTCGTACTCGGCCCCGTCGGGGTTGAGCATGGGGACGATGTAGATGTCGCGGGTCTCGAGAAGCTTACGCACCGCCGCGGCGTCTCTGTGCGCGGCCAGGTACTCGGCTATCTTGATGGGCATCTCGACACTCAGATGCTCCCGGGCGTGGTGGTCGCCCACGATGAAGGCGCCGGGCTTGCGGCTGGGCTTGGTCCCGGACTCCGTGGTGTTGAAGCGCACGACCCAGATGTTGCGCCCCTGCCAGCCCTTGCCGATAGAGAAGAGAGAGACCAACTTGGGGTTGGCCTTGACCAGGACGTCGAGCGCGGCCTTCATGCGGTCGTAGTTGTGGTAAGCCTTATCCTGTGACGGGAAGTCCTTAGCCAATTTGACCAAGGATTCCTGGAACATGACCTCGTAGCCCAAAGCCTGCAACTTCTCGATGGTCTTAATATGAGCGGTGCCGGCCACGCAGTCGGCATGTTCCTCCTCGATGGCCAGCCCGGCAGTAGCGATGGCGGTGCGCTCCGCGCGCGAGGCGGCTTTCACCACCACCCAATAGCGCTGGTCCACGGCCGCTCCCTCAGGCTTCAGAACGGGCGGCAGCTCATCGACTCGAGCGGCGTCCTTGAGCTCAGAGAGGGCCTTGGGGGACTTGTCGGAAGGAATGCCGGAGTCAGCGGACGCAGGGAGGGCGGCGCAGGCAGCGAAAGCTAGAGCGAGCAGAAATCTCGGCATCGAAGTCTCCTTAAGAATGGAGCGGACCGATTTATTATAGCACAGCACCGGAGCCCGAAGGCCCAGAACGGACGCGGGACCTAAGTCCCAGGCCCGGAGACCAGAATCAGGAAGCCATGGGCCGGGATCTCGACGCGCAGCCGCCCCTTGTCCGCGGCCAGCGTCTTGTCGGCGAGCGCATCGCGGTAGCCGGCATGGATGACGGGCAGGACCACCGCGTGCGGCTGATCCGCCCGGTTGAAAAGCGCGAGCGCCTCGGAATCCCCGGCGCGGCGCGAGAATCCCACCAGGTCGCGCGACACCGCGGCGCCCAGGAAGCTCAGGTCACCGCCGGAGAGCGCCGGGCTTTCATGGCGTACGCGCATCAGGCTCCGATAAAAGCCCCACAAGCCGGCGTCAAAGCCCACCGGGTCTGCAGGCCTAGGCTTGCCCAACGGATGCCGGGACTCCGGCGCGTATGCCGAATCCGGCCACAGCATGGGTTTGCGGTCATCCGGGTCGGTGGCGCCCCACAGGCCGGCCTCGTCTCCATAGTAGACCATGGGCGCGCCCAGAAAAGTCATCTGGAAGGCGGCGATCTGTTTCTGAACCTGCAGAGCCTCGGCTCCGGGCTTGCGCACATCATAATCCGGGTTGGAACGAGGGCCATGGCGCCGGCCGTAGGGACGGTCGGGATTAGCGATCATACTGACGACTCGGTCCGTATCGTGAGAGTCCATGAGGTTCAAAAGCAGCTGGGCCTTTTGCGGGTCATAGGAATCCAGCAACTTATTGAGGCGCGCCGCGAAGGCGCTGCCCGAGACCGCGGTCTTGCGGTCCACGAAGAAGCCGACCGCGGCCTGGGCAAACTGATAGTTCATGGTGGAGTCGATGCGGCCATCCTTGACCCAGCCCGAGGCGTCGCCCCAGATCTCGCCCACGGTCATGGCTTCCGGCTTGATGGCCCTGACCTCAGCTCGCCACTCCTTCCAGAAGGGGGCAGGAACCTCCTCAATGACGTCAAGGCGAAAACCGTCCACGCCGTCCTTGGTGCTGCCGTTAGGAGCCAGCCATCTCTTGGTGATGGCGAAGACGTATTTTTTGGGACCAGGCAAGAGGCCATGGCTGTCCCGAGCGAAGATGGGCAGGGATTTGACATCCCACCAAGCCTTGTACTCGAACTCGTCGCCGAGCTTCCCCCCCCACTTGGTCACCATGTACCAGTCGGCATAACGCGACTTCTGGCCCTTCTTGAGCAGGTCCTTGAAGGCGAAAAACCGTCGGCCCGTATGGTTAAAGACGCCGTCTATGACGACCTTAAGGCCACGGCTGTGCGCTTCCCTTATGAACCGGAGGAAAAGAATGTCCGCCTTGGTCCAGATCCAGGAGTCAGGATCCTCGGTCTCGCGAGCTTCGACCAGAAGTTGTCTGTCCCCGGCAGGGTCGGGGCCAAAATGGAGGTCCACATGGTGGAGACTGGAGGCGTCGTATTTGTGCAGGCTGGGGGCCTCGAAGACGGGATTGAGGTAGATGACATCCACGCCGAGGTCCTTGAGGTAATCGAGCTTATCGATGACGCCCTGGAGGTCGCCGCCGTAGCGCCGGGCGAAGACGACTCCAGCGTTATAGAAGTCGGTGGAGCGCTTGACCTCCCAGGGCTGGAGCTCATACCAGTCGCTGGTCCAGGGCAAGAGGTGCCATCTGTGCTTGCCGTCGTTCTCCAGGACGTCGGCCGCGCCAGGGTCGTTGGACGGATCGCCGTTGCGGAAGCGTTCGGGGAATACCTGGTACCAGACCTTGCCGCGGGCCCAGCCCAAGCCGTCGTCAGCCGTGTCAGCGGCTCCAGGAGAGGGGGCGGCCGTCTTAAAAGCCGGGGCGAAGCAGGCGGCCAAAGCGAGGCCGACGGAAAGGAGCAGCGCGGTCTGACAGCGCATGTCATCATGATACATAAACAGGCCCCAACGAAGTATAATGTCCCACCACCTGGAGGCGATATAATGTCCGCTGAAATAAAAATCTTACTTAACGAACTCAAAACCCTCAACGCAGATCTCTACGGGAAGGACTTCCTGCTGACCTGGGAGAAGAGCGACGCGGAGCTCAGGGCAGTGCTGGCAATAGCCGAGCTGCTGAAGGGGATCCACGCCAAGAATATCCCGCTCGATATGTTCAAGACCGGCCTCGCCGTCTCGAACTTCCGGGACAATTCAACCAGGACCAGGTTCTCCTTCGCCTCTGCCTGCAACCTGCTGGGCCTCGCCGTGCAGGACCTGGACGAGGGCAAGAGCCAGATAGCCCACGGCGAGACCGTGCGCGAAACGGCGAACATGATCTCCTTCCTGACCGAAGCCATCGGCATACGCGACGACATGTTCATCGGCAAGGGCCACACCTACATGAAAGAAGTGGCCGAAGCCCTCGACGATGGATTCAAGCAGGGCGTGCTCAACCAGCGCCCCGCCGTGGTGAACCTACAGTGCGACCTAGACCACCCGACGCAGAGCATGTCGGACCTGCTGTTCATCAAGAACCATTTCGGCGGCTTCGACATGCTGAAGGGCAAGAAGATCGCCATGACCTGGGCGTACTCTCCCAGCTACGGCAAGCCTCTTTCAGTGCCGCAGGGCGTCATCTGCCTGATGACGCGCTTCGGCATGAACGTCGAACTGGCCTACCCGGAAGGCTACGACCTGCTGCCCGAGACCATAGAGGTGGCGAAGAAGAACGCGCAGGACTCCGGCGGCTCGTTCAATGTTTCCAACAGCATGAAGAGCGCCTTCAAGAACGCGGACATCGTCTATCCCAAGAGCTGGGCCCCCTACAAGGTCATGGAGCGCCGCACGGCGCTACTCGAAGATGGCGACCACCCCGGCCTCAAGGAGCTCGAAAAGGAATGCCTGGCCCAAAACGCCCGGCACACCGACTGGGAATGCGACGAGGCTAAGATGAAGCTGAGCAAAGACGGCAGGGGCCTGTACCTGCACTGCCTGCCCGCCGACATCACCGACGTCTCCTGCAAGCAGGGAGAGGTGTCCGCGAAGGTATTCGAAAAATACCGCATTGGCACCTACAAGGAAGCCGGTTACAAGCCCTTCGTGATAGCGGCCATGATAGCCGCCTGCACGAAGAAGCACCCCGCCAAAGTGATAGAGACGCTGTATACGTCAGGGCTCAAGCGCGTGCTGTAACCCCGCGGCTGACCCCGGGACGCTCAAGGCGCCAGGTAGCGCATGATGGACGCGTAGAACACCGCGGACTTAAGTAGATGGTCCACGGGCATGAACTCGTTGACCGTATGCGCGTACACCTCGTTGGACGGCCCGAAGCCCACGGTTGGTATGCCCAGACGTCCGGCCGAGGCCACCCCGTTGGTCGAGAACACCCACTTGTCCACCTTGGGCTCGCCCTTCAAGGCGATGCGGCCGGCCTTGACAGCGGCCTGCACCAGCTTATGATTCTCGGGCAGAACCCAGGTGGGGTAGTACTTCTCCTGCCCGACCTTCAGCCCCGTCCAGGCCACCGCGTCATACTGCAGGACCTCCACCTTTCCCTTATGCCTGCGCACGCTGGGAAGCGATGCGATCTGGGAGACCGCCAGCTGCTTGGTCTCGCCCGCGGTGAGACGGCGATCCAGGTAGATGGTGCACTCGTCGGGCACCGCGTTCAAGGACGGAGTCTGGCACTCAATCTTGGTCACGGCCACCGTGCCCTTGCCCAGGAACTTGTCATCTTTGAGGCGCTTATTGAGCTCGGTAACCTCCTTGGCAATGTCGGCCATATTGACCACCGCGTTGACGCCGCGCTCCGGGGCCGAAGCGTGGCAGGAGCGGCCCTTGGTCACCACCTTCATCTCCATACGGCCGCGATGGCCGCGGTAGACCGCGAGGTTGGTCGGCTCCGTGATAACCACGTAATCGGGCTTATATCCCTCTTTCTGTATAAGATGGAGCAGCGGTAGACCGTCGCAGTCTTCTTCCATGCAGGAGCCCACGGCCCAATAGGTAAAATCGCCGAGCAGTCCCAACTCCTTGAGCATCTTGCCCGCGTAGACCATGGGCACCATGGAGAGCTTCTGGTCCGTGGCACCACGCCCGTAAATCTTGCCGCCCTCGAACTTGCCCTTGAACGGGTCCCACTTCCAGGCCTTACGATCGCCGATACCCACCGTGTCGATATGCGCGTCGACCATGATCTTGGTGCGGCCCTTTCCGATGCGGCCAATAATGTTGCCCATGCGGTCGACCTTGACCGAATCGAATCCGACTTTCCGCATCTCGCTTCTGATGCGGGCAACAAGACGACCTTCTTGGCAGGAAAAACTAGGAATAGAGACGATGTCGCGGGCAAAACGAACCATATCCTTCTCGTACGTCTTGGCGGTCTTATGCATCAGTGCGGTGTCGGTCACGAGGTCCTCCTAAGAGCTTCGATGAATTCTACCACAATTAGCCAATCGGCAATCGAATCGGAATTGAATTGAATTGGTGAATTGGTGCCCCGCTTTAACTTTTCACTTTTTTGGTGGGAACAAAACCCCGGTCACAATCGTATATATAGTGATGCCTCGCCCACCGCGCATTCATGTAGAGAATGGCATTTACCACGCCATGACTAGAGGCGACGGAGGTAAGTGCATTTTCGAGAACAAGGAGGATTATCTCCATTTACTCCACTCACTCCAGCGCGTCAAGGCCCGATTTCAATTCCGTCTTTATGCCTACTGCTTAATGCCAAACCACTTGCACTTGCTGCTCCGCGTCGCGCAAAAGCCCATTTACGACATCATGCAGTCACTCTTGACGTCGTACGCCAAAGATTTCAACTTCCGGCGAAAACGTTGGGGGCATGTATTTCAGGAGAGATATAAAGAGATATTCTGCGTAGATGACGCATACTTCCTCGAATTACTCAGGTATATCCATCTAAATCCTGTTCGGGCCGGAGTGGTTTCACGTCCTGAGGAATGGCCTTGGAGCGGTCATGATGAATTGAGCAAGGACAAACGCGGCGGCTTAATTGATGTAGGTTTCCCCCTCGATATGTTCTCCCCATGCCGTCAGAATGCCATCACTCTCTACGACCATTTCTTGGCCGCGGGGATGAATCCCCGCTTTGATGCGGAGATGCCAGCGCCATCCCAGGGCAGAATTGCGCCCATGGTTCCGAAAGACACCTCTGCAGATACCATCCTCCCCCAGACCATCGATGAAGGAACATGGCAGACTATCGGATGCAAAATCGCTGCCGCAAACGGAATCCAACTTTGCGATCTCTTGGGGGCCAGGCGAACACGCATGATTTCGCGAGCGCGCCATATCCTCATCCGCGAACTCGTGGCGGGAGGGATACGCCCCTCCCACGTAGCCAAACTATTAAATCTCTCGACAGCGCTGATCACCAAAGTGACTCGCTGACGGTCGCCATCATCCACAGAGTTAATAAATAAAAGTTAAAGCAGGGCACCAGATACAAAATGATATTATAGCGACCAAAAGGGAGGGTACCATGGAACAGACAGCGCTCATGACCGAGATGGGCCGCGACTGGGACAAATTCCACGCGTCAGACATCGCACGCAAGCTGCCATTCTTCTCCCGAGAGAACCGCCTCCATGACTGCCTATTCTCCCAACAATTCGACCGGGCGCTGTTAGATTACCTTTTTGCCGTGGCCGACCGCCTGCGCGCGGTCACCCAGAACAAGACTGGGGCCGACACCGTATCCCAGCTGCTAGCCCACAAGCGCGCCATGCTCTACTTCGTCCAGCCTTCGACGCGAACCTTCCTCTCCTTCCTCAACGCCTGCCACATCCTGGGACTTAAGACCTCGGAGATCAGAGACACCTCCACATCCTCGGAGATGAAAGGCGAATCCCCGGAAGACACGGTGCGCACCTTTTCGAGCTACGTGGACCTCATCATCATGCGCCACCCGACCCCGGGCTTTGTGGAAAAGACGGCCTGGTTCATGAATCGGATCAAGCGGCCGGTGCCGGTCATCAACGGAGGCTCGGGGAAAGACCAACATCCGACCCAGGCCCTCCTCGACGTCTACACTTTACACCGCAGCCTGCCAGGCGGTCCGGAAGGCAAAACTATCGTCATGGTCGGGGACTTAAAACGCGGCCGCACCGTGCGCTCGCTCTCCTACCTCATGAAGAACTACCGAGGCGTCAAGCTGGTATTCGTCTCTCCGCCTCAGTTGCGCATGGAGGCCGACATCCTCGAATTCCTCCAGCGCCACGCCATCCCCTACCGGGAAACCGATGACTTCGCCTCGGTCATGCCCGAGGCGGATGCCATCTACATGACCCGCATTCAGGACGAGCACGACCAGGCCGAAGAATCCAAGTCCCTGGACCTGAGCCGCTTCCACTTCCGCGCCCAGGACCTCAAGGTCATCAAGCCCAACGCCATCATCATGCATCCTCTGCCCCGCCGCCACGAGATCGAGCCCGTAGTCGATGATGACGACCGGGCCGTGTTCTGGCGCCAGGAGCGTAACGGCATGTGGATCCGCGCGGCGCTGATCTCCTACATCTTCGGCGTTGACGGCCAGATCCCAGCTCCCGGAAAAACCTAAGGAGGACTCCCCATGACCCAGACCGCGGTCATCGCGATAGGCGGCAACTCCCTCATCACGGATCGTGAGCACCAGACCGTGCCCGACCAGTACCAGGCCTGCGCCCAGACCTGCGAGCGCATCGCAAGCATGATCCAGCGCACGGGTGTGCGCCTGGTCATCACCCACGGAAACGGCCCGCAGGTGGGCTTCATCCTGCGCCGCGCGGAGCTGGCCGCCCAAGAACTGCACATGGTACCGCTGGACTCCTGCGTAGCCGACACCCAGGGAGCCCTGGGCTACCACATCCAGAGAGCCCTGCGCAACGAGTTCCAACGACGGGGCTTGGCCAAGACCGCGGTGACCGTGGTCACACAGGTCCTGGTCGACAAGAACGACCCGGCTTTCAAAAAGCCAAACAAGCCCATCGGCTCCTTCATGTCTAAGGAAAAAGCGGCGGAGCACAAGAACCAAGACCAGTGGGACGTGGTCGAGGACGCCGGCCGAGGCTGGCGTCGGGTCGTGGCCTCACCCATCCCCAAAAAGATCCTGGAGCTCGACGCCATCAAGGACCTGCTGGCGCGGGATTTCGTGGTGGTGGCCGTGGGCGGCGGCGGGGTGGCGGTCATCGAAGACGATCAGGGTCAGCTCTACGGCGCGGCTGCGGTCATAGACAAGGACCTGGCATCCAGCCTCCTGGCCCGGCAGATCAACGCCGACTATCTCATCATCTCCACGGCCGTGGAAAAGGTCTGTCTGGACTTCGGAAAACCGGAGCAGAAAGCGCTCGACCGCATGACCGTGACCGAAGCAAAACAGTACATCCAGAAAGGCCATTTCAAGCCCGGCAGCATGCTGCCGAAGATCCAGGCTATCGTGGACTTCCTCGAAGGCGGCGGCAAAGAAGCCATCATCACAGATCCTGAACACCTGGAACTGGCCTTAGCCGGCAAGACCGGAACCCACGTAGTCCCATAGGGGGGCTGACAATGTGAAGTGCCCACCCGACGCGTATCAGGCGGCCAGTTCGATGCCCACCGGACAGTGATCCGAGCCCATCACCTTGTCGAGGATGAAAGCGCGCCTCAGGCGCGGCCGCAGGTTCTCGGTCACGAAGAAATAGTCCAACCGCCAGCCCACGTTGCGCTCCCGCGCCCGAGTCATGGTGTCCCACCAGGTGTAGCGCTCGCCGCCTGACTCGAACTCCCGGAACGTGTCGACGAATCCATGGGCCAGAAACTTGTCGATCCAGGCCCGCTCCACCGGCAAGAATCCTGACACCGTGCTGTTCTCCTGGGGCCGAGCGAGGTCGATCTCCTGATGCGCCGTATTAACGTCGCCACAGACGATGATGCGCTCCTCGCCCTGCCGACGGCAGCGGTCTACGACCTTCAAAAAAGCCTCGTAAAAATCCAACTTGAACTTCAAACGCGTCTCGTCTTTCCGGCCGTTGGGAAAGTAGATATTGAAAAGGACGAAATCCTCATAGACCGAGGCCAAAACGCGGCCCTCCCCGTCGAACTCGGACATGTCGAAGTCACGACGCAGGTCCAAAGGAGTCTTCTTGTGGAAGGTCGCCACACCGGCATACCCTTTGCGCTGCCCCCAATGCCACACGACATGATAGCCCGGAGGCTCAAGCAGATCGTCAGGCAGCTGATCCGGCTGGGCCTTGGTCTCCTGCAGGCAGAGGATGTCCGGCGACTCGGTCTTGAGCCAGCCCAGCAGCCCCTTCTTATAGGCGGCACGCACGCCGTTGACGTTCCAGGACAACAACGTCAGGTTCTTATTGGCCACCGTGGATCTTCATGCGGGCGCGGCCCCTTCGAAGATAAGCCCGTCGCTCATGTGCACAGTGCGGCTGGCCCAGCGGCAGGCCGCTTCGTTGTGGGTCACCATGACCACGGCCGTGCCGTGCTCACGCGCGAGATCCTTCAGGTCCTGGAACACCCGCTCACCGTTCTTACGGTCGAGATTGCCGGTGAGCTCATCGGCCAGGAGCAGAGCGGGGCGATTGATCAGCGCCCGGCACAAGGCCGCACGCTGGCGCTCCCCACCCGAAGTCTGCGCCGGAAAGCGCCCCTGCAGGGATACTAGGTTCAAGCCCCGCAGAAAAGCCATGGCTCTCTCCCGAGCCTGGAGCAAAGTCTCGCGGCTGCGGCCACTGGCGATAGCCACGCGCGCCGGCATCATCACGTTCTCAAGGATGGTGAACTCAGGCAACAGCGAATCGAACTGGAAGATGAAGCCCAGCGCCTCATTGCGCAGCAGCGAGCGCTCCTCCTCCGGCAGGCCGGCCGTCGGCCTCCCCCGGAAGAAGATCTCACCCGTATCCGGAACGTCCATGAGTCCCAGCACGTTGAGCAAGGTGGACTTGCCGCAGCCGCTGGGACCCAACACGGCCACAAATTCCCCGGCCGAGACGGCCAGATCGAGGCCTTTAAGCACGGCCACCGCGGTCTCGCCCGAGCCGTAGGACTTGCGCAAGCCCTGGGCCTGCAAGGCAAGCTCAGCCATAGTGGATAGCCTCCACAGGATTGACCTTGGCGGCGCGAAACGCGGGATAGACAGTGGCCAAAAGCGATAGCAGCGCGCCCATGGAGACAACCGCGACCACGTCCCAGAGCTTGACGTGGACCGGCACGCGCGAAAGATAGTAGATGTCCGAAGGCAGTTCCACGATGGGAAAGCGCCAGATGACCCAGCACAGAATCAGACCCAGGACCAGGCCCATGACTACCCCCGCCCCGCCGATGATTGAGCCCTCTATCCAAAAGATGCGCCGGATCTGCCGGGGCGTGGCGCCCATGGCCTTAAGGAGCCCGATGTCCTTGGTCTTCTCCACGCTTCGCAGTATCAAGGTCGAAGCGATATTGAGCGAGGCGACCAAGGTAATGAGGGTCAGGATGATGAACATGACCCCCTTCTCAAGCTTGAGCGCGGCGAAGAGCGTGCGGTTCATGTCGTTAAAGGTGCGCACCAGATACCCCGAACCAAAGCTCGATTGCAGACGCTTGGCCACGATCTCGGCGCGATCGAGGTCGCGCAGGCGGGCGCTGAGGCCCGTGGCCCCGGCCTCTACCCCGAAGAACTTAGCGGCCGCGGAGATGTCCGCGTAACCAGTGGTGCTGTCATACTCGTAGTAGCCCGTGTGCAACAGGCCCTTGACCTCGAACTTCTGCATCTTAGGCATCATGCCCAAGGGAGTGGCCACGCTCTTAGGCGAGACCAGGACCACTTGCCCCCCGACCCAGACGCCCACGTTGCGAGCCAACTCTTCTCCAAGGACGATTCCAGGAAGGGTCGGCTTGCCTGAATCAGATCGGGCCGAAGGCTTGAGGCCCTGCCAGGACCCCTCGCTCAAGGACGAGGCCAGGCTATTGACCTTGAACTCCTGCTGTGGATCGAGGCCCTTCAAGACGATGCCCATAGTGCGGTCCCCGACAGAAAGGATGGCCTGACCCATGACGAAAGGCGCGGTCGCGCTCACTTCCGGGTCGGAGCGCAAAACCTCCGCGGCGCGGCTGAACTCACCGGCCGTACGAGCCCCGTAGACCATCAGGTGCGCCTGGGCGCCGATGACCTTCTTCTGAATGTCGGTCTGGAATCCATTCATAACCGAAAGCGTGGTGATCAGCGCGGCCACGCCCACCATGACTCCTGCCACGCCGATGGCCGTGGTGACCACGGCGAAAAGGCCCTTACGTTCGGCCTTAAGGTAGCGCCAGGCGATGAACAGCTCGAAGCTCACAACGCCCCTGGAGGCGTCGTCCCCGAAGATCGGCTATTCTCCACTCCCGAAGGGAGCGGCGCGACTTCACGTTTGAGCGTGGGGAAAAGGATGACGTCCCGGATGGAAGGCTGACCGGTCAGGAGCATCACCAGCCGGTCGATGCCCACACCGATGCCGCCCATGGGGGGCATGCCGCACTCCATAGCCTGCACGAAATCCTCATCGAGGACGTCGGCCTCATCATCTCCCTCCTCGCGGCGCTGGCGGGCCTGCTCTTGCAGGCGCTCACGCTGGTCCTGGGGGTCATTGAGCTCGGTGTAAGCGTTGGCGTATTCCTGACCGGCGGCGAAGACCTCGAAGCGCTCAACCAATCCCTGACTGCCGCACTTGAGCTTGGCCAAGGGCGTGATCGCCGTGGGATGGTCGAAGACAAAGGTAAGCTGATCGAGCAGCGGCAGGATCTTCGCGTCGAAGATGCGCTCGAAGACCTTGGCGGACGGCGTCTTGCCGCCGACAGGAATATTCAATTTCCCGGCGCATAACATCAGGCATTCCCGATTAAAACCTTTACCCTGCAGGATATTCTCCATCCGATCGCCGCACTGTTTTTCCCAAAGTTCAGGCAGGAATACACGGCGGAACGGAGGCTTAAGAGATATCTTATGCTCGCCATAGACGACCTCTGAGATCTTCAGGGCCTCGGCGCACTCGGCCACCAGGGTCTCGAAGAGCTCGGCCATGCCGTTGTAGTCACTGTAGGCCTGGTAAGCCTCCATCATGGTGAACTCTGGGTTGTGGCGGGTGTCGATGCCCTCGTTGCGGAAGATACGGCCGATCTCATAGACCCGCTCGAAGCCGCCGATAATGAGACGCTTCAAATAAAGCTCGATGGCGATGCGCATCACCAGGTCGGCGTCCAGGGCGTTGTGGTGGGTATGGAAGGGCCGTGCCGCGGCGCCGCCGGCCTGGGGCAGGAGGATCGGCGTCTCAACCTCCAGGAATCCCAGTCGATCCATGGTCCGACGGATGGTCGAGATAATCAGCGAACGCTGCTCAAACTTCTTGCGCACGTCCTCGCTGGCGACGAGGTCGAGGTGGCGATGCCGATAGCGGATCTCCACGTCCTTGAGACCGTGCCATTTCTCCGGCAAGGGACGCAGGGCCTTGGCCAGAAGGACGACCGAGGCCACGGCCACGGTGGTCTCACCGGTCTTGGTCTTGAATACGTTACCGGAGACGCCGATAAAATCCCCGACCTGGAGGTCCTTCTTGACCAGAAGGAATTCGAGCTCTGGCAAAGCGTCCTTCTTGAAATAGACCTGACAGCGACCCGCGGCGTCCGACACATGGGCGAAGATGGACTTGCCCATGTCCCGAAGCTGCAGAATGCGCCCGGCGCAGGACACGCTCTGGCTCGAATGCTCGGAACCGGAGAGGGTCGCGCCCAGACGCAGGACGTCTACCGTGGAATGGGTTTTGACGCTGCGCGAGGGGTATGGGTCAAGGCCCCGGGCGCGCAACTCCGCCACCTTAGCGCGCTTGGCGGCGAGGATGTCTTCGAGAGAACCGCCGGCTTCGGGCATGGTCACCTCTTACGGGCGAGTATCCCGGTGATAAGGTCGCACAGCATCTGAGGATCGAAAGGCTTCTGGACGTAGGCCGCCACGTTGGGCGAACTCTGGAAGAGGTCACGCATCTTCTGGCCCTTTGCGGTCAGAACGATGACAGGCAGGTTCTGGGCCACCGGAAATCCCCGCAGGCGACTGTTGAGGGTGAAGCCGTCCATGACCGGCATCATAATGTCAAGGATCATCAGGTCCGGAAGCGCGACCGCAGAGTCAATAGGCTCCAGCCCAAGGGCCCGCAGGGCATCGACCCCATTAGTGGCCGCGGCCACGGCATGACCATCCCTCTCCAAGAGCAAGCGCAACAAGGTGACGACCTCGGACTCGTCGTCGACGACGAGGATATTGCCCACGAGCTACTTCTGCCGGGCGAGGATTTCGGTGATGCGCGCGCGCAGGTTTTTGGGGTCGAAGGGCTTAGCCAAGTAGCACGCCACGTTAGCGGCGGCCTGGAAGAGGTCGCGCATCTCGCCCTTAGCGGTCAGGATGATGAGGGGGATGGCCTTGGTCCGCTCATTATCGGCGAGCCGGGCGCTGACCGTGAAGCCGTCGAATATAGGCATCATCACGTCGAGCACGATGAGGTCCGGCAAGGAGGCCGCCGGATCGGCAGGCTCAACTCCCAGCTTGGCCAGGGCTTCGCCGCCGTCGTAAGCCGTAGTGACCAGATGCCCGTCGCGCTCGAGCAAAAATCTGACCAAAGTCACGACGTCTCGTTCGTCGTCGACGACCATGATATGAGCCATGTCAGGATTCTAACAGTTTGTCCAGAGGGCGTCAAACACCCTGCGAAAGCGGACCGATTCCTTGCCGCAGGTCCCTGACACGATATTGCGCTAGGACCGTAGCCCACTCACCGTCAGCAGCGCGCGGCTCTCCCGCTCCAAATCCGCCAAGGACTCGTAGCCCATGTCCCGCTGGGGCCGGCTGTCCAGGATGAAGCGCAAGCCGCGGTTGCGTCCCGCCTCGGGCCAGAGCGCGGCCAGCCGACAGGCCAGGACGCGGAAATTGCTCATGGTATCATAGGCCTTGTCTTCATTAAGACAGGAGTAGTCGAAGCCATCGGACAGCACGCGCAAACGGCGCAGCGGAGCCATGAGGATGAGGTCCAAGACACCCCAAAGCTCGGAACCAACGACGGTCTTGTCCACCTCTTTCCTCATACGGGACATCCCGATTGGCAAACCCGTGGCCATAAGCAGGCCCACTTGCAGAGCCTTGTCCGTGAAGCTGATGTCTTTCTGGACCTTGATGGTCTGAGTCACGCTGCGTTTGAAGATGGCGGCACAGAGGAGCCTGGTGTCGACTGCGGGATGAAGCTCTCCGTCGGCAGTACAGAATCCCGATGTCTGCGATGCCAAATCCGCCTTGACCACCGCGACTTCCGGGGGCAGGTCCGCAATAAGATTCTGCGGCAACGCCAACGACTCGAAGCCGGCCGCGATCAAGGATGCGGACAACCTCTGGGCCGCGGCCTCGGCGTGATCCTCTTCCAGGATGCCCCAGCAGGAGCGGGCTACGGCCAGGGCGTCCAGCGTCGGACAGCCGCGGGCGCGCGCCAGGACTGCGGCCAAAGCGGGGAAAGCAATCTTCTCTGGCTGACGCAGGAGGACCACGTAAGGGATCGCCTCCTCAGCCATGAATGGGGTCAGGCCTTTACGAATTTTACGGATTGCGCCCTTCATATGAAAATAACTTATCGCGCAAATCCTTCAGAAACTGCGCCGCGGCCCGACCCTCTGTCAATCGGTGATCGAAAGCCAGTATGAGCTGGTAGAACCCCTCGGAACTCCTCGGCGCAAAGAACTCCGCGCCCACGCCCAGAATCGCGGACTGCCGGTGGTTGATGAGCGGCTGGAAAGAAAACACTCCCTCACCGGAAAGATCCGTCACCGTAAAAGTCCCCCCTGAAGCCGCCTCCAGTGTGATCTCGCCGTTACTATAAGCCAGCAGAAGGTCCTGGATCCCGCGCGCGATGGCGCCCAGATCTTTTTTATCCGCGTCGCGGATCACCGGCACCTTCAAGCCCTCGCCCGCGTCCACTGCAAATCCCACGTTGACCTCATCATAATAGTTCACGGCTCCGTCTTCGTAAAAGGCGTTGAAGACCGGATGCGTGCGCAAAAGCCGTGCCGCCTCAAATACGATAATGGCCGCCGGGCTAGAGCCCCACTCGGGATGGCGCGCCGCCGCGGCGCGCAGGCCCCGCGTCGGGCAGGCGACGCTCACCGAGCTCGCCAAGGCGTTGGAGCCTGAGAGCAAATAGCGCGCTTCAGCCACCTTGGTTTTGGCCAATACCTCGCGCTTGAAAGTCACGGCCTTGGCCGCCACCCCGGCAGCCATGTCGGGGCGGTGCACGGGCAGGCCCAAGAGAGCCAGCACGTCCGCCTCCCGGACGAGACCCTTACCCGCGAATTGATCCAAGGAGATGCCGTGCTGTTTGACTAGTTCGGCCGCTTTGCGGCTCAGGCGCGCCACCAGCCCGCCCTCGGTTGCAGCTGCGGTCTCGGCTTCGAGCTCCGGCACCGGATCCTCAGGGCCCTGCGAGATGAAGCACAGCGGACTTCCCACCGGCACATCGCTGCCTTCCTTGAGCGAATACCTCAGGAAGCCCGGTGCCGGAGCGCGCAGCTCCAGCACCGCCTTGCTCGTCTCGATCTCCGCGATCACCCGGCCGGCCTCGACCTTCTCCTTATCCGCGGCGCGCCAAGCCGCGAGCCGCACGGTCAGATCGTTGACCGCTTCCTTGGGGATGAAGACCGTCAAAGCCTCATTGGCCATGGATCAATTCCTTTACCTTGCGCACGATATGCCCGGCCCCGGGTAATGCCTCGGCTTCCAGATTCGGCGCGGCCGGGATAGGATGGCGCGCCGCGGCCAAGCGCCCGACGCTCTTCAATACGCCAGGCGCGGCCTCCGCCACCTTAGCCACGACCTCGCTGCCCAAGGCCGCGAAAGCCTGGCCCTCCTCCACCACCAAAAGCCGCCCCGTGCGCCGCACCGAGTCGAGTACCGGCCAGGAGTTGAATGGATAGAGCTGAGTAGGACAGATCAGCTCGCAAAGGAGCTCATGCTCCTCGAAAAGGGTCTCCAGGGCCGACTCAGCCTCCGGGAGCATCCCGCCGTAGCAGAAAAGCGTCAGGTCCGCCGGGCCCTGCGGCCTCAGACGGACCGTTGGATAGCACTCGTCGCTGATCTCCAGCACGAAACCCCGAGGCGCGGGCTTGGAAAAGCGCGCGCCGTAAAGCAGCTTGTTCTCCACAACCAAGGTCGGCCTGTCGATGATGGCGAGCAAGGTATCGTAGAGCGCGCTGGGATCACAGCGGCCGTTGAGCGCCAGCACCATGGTGCCGGGCACTCCAAGGAAGTGCTTCTCCAAGGACTGGCTATGCGTCGGACCGTAACCGCGCCGGCCGCCCATGGGCGCACGGATCACCAGAGGCATGCGGTCCCGGCATCCATACATGAAACGGAACTTGGAAGCCTGGTTGATGAACTGGTCCGCGGCCAAGGCCAGGAAATCACCGAACATGATCTCCACGACCGGCAGGCGCCCCTCCATGGCCAAGCCGCTGCCCAGGCCCACGATGGCTGCCTCCGAGATCGGCGTGTTGCGCACCCGGCCGGGAAACTCACGGCTGAGGTCCTTGGTGACCTTGAAAGCTCCGCCATAGGGAGACTCGATGTCCTCACCGATGAGGATGATGCGCTCATCGCGCTTGAGATTGCGGCGCAGGGCCTCATTGAGCAAAGCCGCACACCGCTCATCGCTGAAGAATCCCCCCGGCTTCCAGCCACAGGAGGCCGTGCCCTCCGGGTCCTCGTCGTCATCGTGCGGCTCGGCATCCGGGGCCGCCTCGGCCTTGACCACCGCGGCCTCCACGCGAGCAGAGGCGGCGACCAGCATCGGCTCGGCCTCTTTCGGCTCGCCGCGAACGAAGCGCTCCAAGGGGTCTTTCTCCCAATAGCTCTTGATCTCGGCCGCGTCGCGGTTGTCGTCGCCCTTGGAATGGGCCATGAGCCGATATGTGTCCACCACGAAGAAGAGCGGCTTGCCCGACTCACGCACCCGACGCACCACCTCGGCGCAGCGCGCGGTCAAGGTGGCGTGGTCCCACGTGTCGGCACGGAATATGCCGATGCCGAAGGCTGCGGCGCGGCTCAAGATGTCGCCGGCCAAGGTCTGGGATTGGGACGTGCTCTGGGCGTAAAGGTTGTTCTCCAGGACCACAAGCAAAGGCAGTTCCCATTTGGCCGCGATGTTTAAGGTCTCGTAGATGACCCCTTCGCCCAAAGTCCCGTCGCCGATGATGGCCACGGCGATATCCCGGCGCCCCGCCAGCTTCAAGGCCAAAGCCATGCCGGCCGTGACCGGGACCATGCCGCCCTGGACCCCGCTGCTGAAGAAGTTGCGGGCTCCGATGTGCTGGCTGCCGCCGCGGCCGCCGCTGGCACCGGTGCGCTTTCCCATGACCTCGGCGATAAGCCCTTCCACGTCGCCGGTGCGGGCCAGGTAGTGGCCATGGCAGCGATGCGGAGCCACCACGATGTCTCCCTCACCCAAAGCCGGACCCAAAGCAGCGGCGCAGAGCTCCTGGCCGATGCAGGTGTGAACGGTGCCCGAGAGCTTCCCCTCCTCGAAAAGTTCCAGGAGCCTACGTTCCACGGCCCGGATGAGCAGCCCTTGCCGGAAGAGCTCACCGCGGTCCAGGGCCTTGTCGTCTCGAGCCATATCTGGGAGATTCTAGCAGGTTTGGCGCGATCCGGTCAGGGTCTGGATGCAGGCCGAGATGCCGGACCGGTGATTAGAACAAAAATGGTCGTAATTGAAACGGAAGCTTTCATGCTTGGCGGGCGAGGCCCAGTCCACGACAGGCTTCTCGCAGCCGACGAGGTCCATGACCAGACGCCGGGCACGGACGGCGGGGTTGCACAGACCCCGCCAATCGAGGGGCTCCATGGACCGGAACACCCAGAACCCGCGTTACAGACAGGGGCGCATACGTATGCCGCGGCAGTCCGCGAAGACCTTGCGGCCAAGGAATCGAGGACCGACCAGCCCGGCCCTCCTTACATGGCGGCTTAAAAGGCCGACGAAATCTCCGGCAGGGGCCCGGTGTTCCATAAGAGGTGGTCGCGGGATCGGTATGCCTCCATGCAGCCCCGCAGCATCACGAGGCCGAAGCCTCGGATATGCTTATTTCCCCTGTCCCAGTTCCTGCAGATAATCGAGCGCGATGTGATTCTGAGGGTCGAGTTCGAGCACGGCCTTGAACCATCCCCTGGCGGACTCCACTTGGCGCGATTCCCGGTAGCACTCGCCGAGGCTCAACCGAGCCCGGATCCTCATCTGATTGTCGGCGGCGCGCGCATTGACGTCCTTCCAAAGCTCGATGCCTTTGGGCCAATCCTGGAGGAAATAGGTCATGTGCTTGGCATAAGCAACGACGATGCCGAGATTATTATCGGTGCGGGCCAAGCCGTTTTCGAAAACCTGGATGGATTCAGCCTTCCCATTAGCGCCATCCGGCTCCCCCGCCGGGTCCTTGGACCACCTGACCCATTTAGACCACAACAGCCAGGCGCAATCGCCATAAAGCTCCGCGTCCTGGGGGTCCAAAGCGCTCAGCCGATAAGTCAGCTTGATCATCTTGTTCCAACCGATGTCATACTGCCCGTGGTGCCAATAAAAATTCCTGCAATCATCCAGCGCGTCGGCATCGACGATGGTGGCGATATTCTCGACGATCTGCGCGCACTTGGCCTGGGATCCATCCTCAGCGGCCTCGCGGAGCTGGCTGGCCTGAGCGGATATGCCCAGCTGCATCTGAAACAGTGTGTCCCCGAACGAAGCATCGCTGATGGGCTCCAAAGCCCCGCCATACGCGGCCACGGCATTTCCGACGGCAATCACGAGGATGCCCCATTTGGTCATGGTTGTCTCTCCCTGAACTGCATAAAAAACTTCGCTAGCCGGATCATCACTATCAGCATAACTTTCCCGCCCACTTCAGACCAGAGTCTAATGGCCCAAACGTATCGACCCGAAGTACCCAGCCCATCAAGCGCACTACGGGCCGAGCAGCTTCAAGCCGGACAAAGAAGCGAGGGCCGCGCCCTCGGTCTCTTCTGGACCGGGGACGTGCGCTTGGCCCCAAACGGCCTCGAATTCGGACTGATAGCCGGCCAGGTCGCCGGGCTCGGTGGTGTAGAGCTGGTTCTCGAAGTTGTATTGCTGCGCATTCAAGGAGAAATTAAAAGACCCGGTGGCAAGCATCTCCCCATCGAGGATGGCGAATTTATGATGCAGGACGCCCAGGCCTCCCCGACCGGCGCTTAAGCGCAGTTCGACGCCGCGACTCAGCAAAGAGGCCACCTCAGGAGAGTGGCGCGCCTGCGAAACGTCTCCCGCGATCCGCACGGCCACGCCGCGGTCATGGGCGGCGGCGATCGCATCGGCGATGGGGCGCGAATAGAGGCTGAAGATCGCGATATCGATCGTGCGTTCGCAGCGGGAAATGGCATCCACCAATCGCGCCTCGATCTCACCCGCGGGCGAAAAGGCGACTCGCGGCCATTTCCCGCCCTTGAAGGACACGGACGGCGCGGGATCCAACGGCGGCGTTCCGAAATCGGGCGAAGGGTCGACGTCCAGCTGAAGCGCAGCCGCGCCGATCGACTGGGCCAGATCCCACATCCAGTCCCAATACGACGCATAGAACTGCGCCAGGGAGAGATCATCGCGGAAAATCGCGTTCTCGAAGTTCAACTGATCGGCCGACACCGACCAGTTGAAAGATCCGGTCTCGACGAGCTCCCCGTCAAGGATAGCGACCTTATTGTGCATGATGCCGTATGATCCGCCGCCTCTCAGCAGGCGGATATCCACGTTCGCGTCGAGCAGCTCACGGAACTGGGCCGAAGGACCGGAAAACACTTCCATCGGATCGACACCCTGGCCCGTACCGTGGCTCTGATCATAGATGAGTTTCACATCCACGCCGCGCGCTTTAGCGCGCTTAATGGCATCGGTGACTCCAGGGAGATTGATCTCATAAAGCGCCAGGAGCATGGTGCTGCGCGTCGCATCTATGGCCGCGACCAGAGAATCCGGGATCCGACTCGTGCTGCTGAAGGCTCGCGCCGGCAGGGCGACGCCATGAAAAGAGACGACATCGGATCGCGCCGGAGGGGCCGTCCAACTGGAATAGGTGTCAGGAGCCGCCACGACTCCGGACACCGAGAGATCTCCTCTCGTCGGCGCGCCGTCAAAATATCGCGAAGTACATTGAGCGGCATCCCGGGCCGAGTCAAGTCCTGAAAGCTGACGCAAAGGAGACCTCGGTTTCGCTGCCGCCAAGGAGGGGACCGAGAGGACCGATCGGGGCTGGACCGCCGGCAACGACATCGGATCCGCGGCGGGTATCGGCGCGACCGTCATGGATAGGGATGGGATCGGCAAAGCCGACGCCGGGAGTGCGGGGCTCACGGCAGACATAGCCACGGGTGCAAGGTCAGTGCGCACAGTGGGGGTCAGCTGGCTCAGATGAGGCAACACGCCGTTCAAGATCGGGAAGGCTGGCCTTATTGAATTGACATTGATTGTGGTGCCGATAGAATGCGCCAAGCCAGCCGCTACAGCCGGAATGGCTCGGAAGCTGACGGCTCCCGTTGTCTCGGGAGCCAGGACTGCGCCTGCCATAGCCTGATTGGTCCCGCTCAGGACCGTCAAGACGGCGAAGACGAGCAGGACCGAATAGCATGGTAAATCGCAAAAAATCGGTTCTCGCCTAAAACCGCAGGGCGTCATTGCTCACATGCTAACAGAACGTGCCCTGGCCGGGAAGGGTCTAAGAGGAACATTCCTGGAGGTCAATAGGCCTATGCGCTAGAGCAAGAGCCGTTCAATCATCCCCCGACTCTTCGGGAACCGCCGCAAAAGCCCCTCCCTGCGGCCCATCTCGAAATCCATGAACTCGAACCCCGGCGCCACCGTACAACCCACCAGAGCGTAATCCGCGCCCGGCCCCAGACACGCCCCGAACCAAGTGCCCGCTTTCACCACATACTGGAACCTCCGGCCCCCGAGCGCAGTGCGATGCGCCCGGCCGGAAGCAGGGTCCAACTCGACTACGATCAATGGCCCGCCTGAGTAAAAATGCCAAAGCTCATCGGATTTGATCCGGTGCAGACGGGAGACACGACCCTTCGGGAGCAGGAATAAGATCGCCGTCGAATAGCTCCGCCCGCCGGGAAACTTCCGTCCCGGGATCCGCCCCGCCGCGCGATAAGTCTCCCGGAAAAATCCCCCCTCCGGGTGCGGCTTAAGACGCAGAAGCCGTATCAGCCGCTTCGCGGACCCGGTCATCCCTTCCGGTTCTTCACGAGGTAGGCCAGCAGGTTCGCGTAGGCCTTGCGCAAGACCTCTTCCTGCGGCAAAAACACCACACGCAGATGCTTCGTCCCCGGCTTCTCCCCGAAGCCCGACCCATGCACTGTCACCACGCCCGTCTCCCGGAGCAGCCCCTTCACGAATTCCTCGTCGGAGCCCTTGATGTCCAACTTCGGGAAGGCGTAAAAAGCCGCATCGGCCTTGACGCAGGAGATGCCGGGCGCTGAATTGAGCATCTCATGGGTGATATCGCGGCGCCGGATCAGCTTCTCGCGGGTCTTCTCGATGAACTCTCTCTGCCCGTCCAAGGCCGCGGTGATGGCGTGCTGCATCGGATGACTCGCGCAGAGCCGCGCGCGCAGCAGCTTGTTAATAGCCGCAACGTAGTCTTTCAGAAGCCCCTCGTTTCCGCTCACCACACCCCAGCCGATGCGCCAGCCCGGCGCCAAAAAACCCTTGGACAAGCCGTTGAAAGTGATGACCGGCGCCTCCGGGTCCAACGCGGCGATGGAGACATGCTCGGCCCCATTGAGGATCATCTTGTCGTAGATCTCGTCGGCGAAGACCAGCACGCCCTTCTCAGCGGCCAGCGCCAGGATCTTGCGCAAGGTCTTGCGCTCATAGACCACGCCCGTCGGATTGTTCGGGTTGATGAGCACGATGGCCCGAGTCTTGTCATCGATGCGCTTGCGGATATCCTCCACGTCCGGCTGCCAGCCCTTCTCTTCGTCGAGGAAATACGGCTTGGCCACAGCTTCCAGCTTGGCCAGCACAGCCTCGTAGAGCGGATAGCCCGGATAAGGAATGAGCACGTTGTCGCCCTTGTCCACCAAGGCCGTCAGGCAGACCTCGATGGCCTCACTGCCCCCGCTGGTCACGAACACGTCGCGGATGTTTCTAATATGGTGGCGCGCCGCCTCGCGCTCGATGGCCTTGACCGCGGCCGAGATACCGGAGGACGGCGAGTAGCCGTTGTGGTTGTCGCGCATGGCCTTCAAGACCGCCTCGATCAAGTGCGGCGGCGTCTCAAAGTCGAATCTGTTCGGGTCGCCGATATTGAGGAAAAGCATCTCCTTACCGGTCTTGGCCACCTCGTGCGCCAAGGCCACGACGTCGCGCACCGCGTAGGTGATGCCGGCCGTGCGCCGGGCCGGACGTATGCGGGTAGAAAAAGTGTGCGCCACAGGTCCTCCTTTACGCCTCTAGATGGTCATTTTAAGATCGTCATCCAAGGATACCATTACCGTTAGTTGAAGGAAAAGCCCGGCCAATGTTAGACTTCCCCCAGGAGGCTTCACCATGAGAAAGGTCATCTTCACGCTCTGGCTGCTCGGCGCCCCCGGCGCGGCCCCGGCGCTCGAGGCAGACCGGCCTCCAGCCGTGGCCGGCCAATTCTATCCCGCCGATCCCAAGGAACTGAGCCGGGATATCGACGGCTACCTGACCAAAGCCAAGCCTGAGAGAAAACTGTCCGGCCCGCTCGTGGCCTTGGTCGTGCCCCACGCGGGCTACGAGTACTCCGCGCCGGTGGCTGCCGTAGGATACCTGGCGGTCTCAGGGGCCTTCGATACCGTCGTGGTGATTGGCACGGCGCACCGCGCGCGCGTAGACGCCGCCGCGCTCTACGCCCACGGCGCCTTCATCACACCACTTGGCCGCGTCCCGGTCGACGAGAACCTGGCCGCGCGCCTGCTCAAGGATGCCCCGGCGTTGTTCCAGGATAGGCCCGACGCCTACGAGGGTGAGCATTCCGTCGAAGTCCAGCTCCCTTTCCTCATCAAGCGCCTCACGCCCGGCTGGAAACTCCTGCCCATCATCATGAACACGGACGACCCCCAAACCCGACTGCGCGTAGGCCTGGCCGTGGCCGCGGCGATCAAAGGCCGCAAGGCCCTCTTGATCGCGTCCTCGGACCTCTCCCACTACCCACCGGCCCGGGTCGCCGACAAGGTGGACCGGGCCACGCTCAAGGCCATGGAACGGCTCGACCCTGAGTTCTTCTGGCTCTCCAACCGCATCATGATGGCGCACGGCGAACCGGGGCTCGAGACCACCTGGTGCGGCGAAGCCGCGGTCATGGCTGTGATGGCCGCGGCCCGGGCGCAGGGCGCGGACCGTGCCGTGCTCATGCGCTACGCCAATTCCGGATCCTCTCCCGCCGGCGAAGCTGGTCGCACGGTCGGCTACGCCGCCGTGGCTTTCGTGCGCTCGGGCCGATCGCCCGCCGCGGGCACGACCCTCGACGAAAAGCAAAAAAAGTCCTTACTCGCCTTGGCCCGGCAGTCCGTGGACTCAGGCACGGAAGGCAAGCAGGCCGAAGGCAAGCTCATGGATGACCCGGTCCTGAACCTGCCGTCCGCGGTGTTCGTCACCTTGACGGAGGACGGACGCCTGCGCGGCTGCGTAGGCACCACCGCACCCCGCGCCACTTTACGCGATGCCGTGGCCGCCTCAGCTTTCTCCGCCGCTTTCGAGGACCATCGTTTCGCGCCAGTGACCAAGGACGAGGTAGCCAAGCTGCATGTGGAGATATCCATACTGTCCTCGGCGCGGCCGGTCGCCGACGCCGGGAGCATCGTGCCCAAAAAGCACGGCGTCATCGTATCCCAGGGCGGGAGCACGGGCTTATTTTTGCCCCAAGTATGGGAGCAGATTCCGGATAAGGACGGATTCCTCAGCGAGCTCTGCGAACAGAAAGCCGGCCTGCCGCGCGATTGCTGGAAGGACCCCAAGACCAGGCTCGCGGTCTTCACGGTGAGCGCTTTCGAAGAACCCATAGTCGGCGTCAACCTGCACAAGACAATCACTCGATAGTCCAAGGAGCAACCAAATGACAAGGATATCCCGCTTCCTAACCGCGCTGGCGCTCTGTTGCTGCGCCATCTCAGCCCGCGCCGCCTTCACGGTTCCCGGCTTCGAGCTGGTCTACAGCTATCCCGTCGAGACGACACTGGAACGCCCCGAACTGCGCCGCGCCGCCGAGGTGTGGCCCGAGCTCATCGCCTCGGCCAAGAAATCCTTGGACATCGCCGAGTTCTATGTGGCGGTCTCCCCCAAGCCCGGCGAGCCCATCGACCTCGTCATCGACGCCCTGCGCCGAGCCGGGACGCGCGGCGTCAAGATCCGCTTCCTCGTCCAGAAAAGCGGCGCCTCCTCGCCCGAGGGCCTGGAGCGCCTCAAGGCCATCCCCAACCTCAAACTGCGCATCATCACATGGTCCAAGGTCAACCCCGAAGGCCTCGGAATCGTCCACGCCAAGTACATGGTGGCCGACGGCAAGACCGGTTATGTCGGCTCGCAGAACTTCGACTGGCGATCGCTCAAGCATATCCACGAGATGGGCCTGCTGGTCAGCGACGCGAACATCGTCAAAGGCTTGGCGGACATCTTCGCGCAGGACTGGAAGGCGCAGGCCCTCGCCGCGGCGGGCAATCCCGTACCGCCTCTCAATAAGACCGCGCCCAAGGCCGCCAGCGACCGGCGCGCCTACCTCGTGGCCAGCCCATGGGCCTTTGACCCGCCAGGTATAGGCGACTCGCAGTCCGAACTGGTCCGCCTCATCGGTACGGCCCAGAACGAAGTGGCGGTCGCGCTGCTTGATTACACGCCGCTAAGCTTCAGCCGGCCGCGGCGCTTCTACCCCCCCATCGACAATGCCCTGCGCGACGCGGCGGTGCGCGGGGTCAAGGTAAAACTCCTGGTCTCGCACTGGAACACGGAAAAACCCGGCATAGACCACTTAAAAAGCCTCTCCCTGCTCCCTAACGTCGAGATCCGCATCATCACCATTCCAGAGGCCGCCGAAGGTCCCATCCCCTTCGCTCGGACCATGCATTCCAAGTTCATGGTGGTGGATGGCAAGACCCTATGGCTGGGCACCAGCAACTGGAGCGGCGGCTATCTCGATGACTCCCGCAATATCGAGGTGGTGGTCAAAGACGAGACTCTGGCTCATGAAGCCGCCGAGGTCCAGACCCAGTTGTGGACGTCACTCTATACCCAGGCGCTGGACATCGGCAAGGATTATCCTAGACCGAGGAAATAGGTCATGAACGACCACAGGGAGAGATAGGACCGGTATCAACAATGGGCTTGTTTCTCGCGACCCTTTACGGTATTATAATGCCACTATGAGTTCGACGATGAATCCTCAGAAAGAAACCATTCTTGCCATCGATGACGATCCCGTGTTCTTGGAACTCCTGGCCGCGACGTTCGACAAGGATTACCGCGTTCTCCAGGCCAAGGACGGGGCGGATGGGTTGCGACTCGCTCGCGAAGAACTTCCCCACCTGATCCTGCTCGACTTGATGATGCCGCTGATTTCAGGGCTGGAAGTCGTGCGGGGCCTTCAGGCGGATATGGACACGCGCGCTATCCCGGTCATCCTTCTGACAGGCTGCAAAATGGCTAAATCGACCGAAAATATGTTGCGGGATAACGTCAATGTGGTGTCTTTCATCAACAAACCTTGTTCCTTCGATACACTGACGAGCCAAGTGCGCGCGGCACTGGACCACCGGATCACTGCAGAACTCGACGACAAGCCATCAACCTGAACGTCGGCGTCCTATCTTCGCCCGATGAGGGAGTCCTAAAAGTTTCAGGGCCGAGCGCAAATTGGTAGACTTGTCCCAGACATGGTCAAGACCGACGCTCAGCACCGCGCCGACCTCGTCAAATACGGCCGCCTCCTTTTCGAGAAGGGATTCTGCCCCGCCACATCCGGCAACCTCTCGGTGCGGCTAGACGAGTGCCGCATACTCATCACCCCCACGGGAGTCTCCAAGGGCGACATGAAGCCCGAGGACCCGGCCGTCATCTCGCCTACGGGCCAGCACCGCTTCGGCCGCAAAAACTCCTCCTCCGAAGCGCAGATGCACCTGCTCATCTACCGCCTGCGCCCCGATGTCAAAGCCGTGGTCCACGCCCATCCGCCCAAGGCCACGGCCTTCGCCTGCGCCGGCATCGCCTTGGACCAACCCATCGCCAGCGAGTTCTCCCAGGCCTTAGGCTCCGTGCCCCTGGCGAAATACGGCACCCCCGGCACGCCGGATTTGGCCGCGGCCATGGCCTATCTCGTGCCGCACCACAGCGCCCTCCTCATGGGCAACCACGGCGTGGTGACGTATGGACAAGACCTCTTTGACGCGCACGGCAAGATAGAACTCATCGAACACTTCGCGGAGATCGTGCTGGGGACCCTCGTCGCGGGCCGACAGAACCTGCTGGCCCCGGCAGAGCTGCGGCGGCTCAACGAGGCCGCCGTCCGCTACAGCGCCGGGACCAAACCTCGTTAAGGAGCTACTCTGATGGTCAAGACCGAGACATTGCTGGACCGCTTCCTGCGCTACGTGGCCGTGGACACCCAATCCAAGGAGGACGTCGAGGACTATCCCAGCACGGCCAAACAGCTTGACCTATCCCGGATGCTGGTCAGCGAACTCAAAGACCTCGGCCTCAAAGATGCCCGACTCGATAAGCATGGCTACGTGTTCGCCACCATCCCCGCCAACCTCCCCAAATCCGACCGGGCCTACGGCAAAGTCCCCGTGATAGGGCTCATCGCGCACGTAGATACCTCGCCCGAAGTCACCGGCGCCGGGGTCAAGCCCCAGGTCATCACCTACCCGGGCGGCGACATCACTCTCCCCGGCGACACTGCCATCGTCATCAAGGCCGACGAAAACCCGGAGCTCAAGGAGAACATCGGCCAGACCATCGTGACCACGGACGGCACCACGCTCCTGGGCGCCGATGACAAGGCCGGCGTGGCCGTGCTCATGACCTTGGCCGAGTCTTTGGCCAACGGCCCGGACATACTCCACGGCGACATCCGCCTCGCCTTCACCCCGGACGAGGAGGTCGGCGCGGGCACCAAATTCTTCGACCTCAAGGCTTTCGGCGCGGCCTGCGCCTACACCGTCGACGGCGAGAAGCCCGCCGAGCTCAACAAAGAGACCTTCAGCGCCGATGGCGCCACCGTGACCGTCACCGGCCGCGACATCCACCCGGGCCTGGCCAAGAACATCATGGTCAACGCCACCCGCGTGATCTGCGAGATCGCGGCGCGCACTCCCAGGGACATGGCGCCCGAGACCACGGACGGCTACCAGCCCTACCTTCATCCCTACATCATCGAAGGGGGAGTGGGCAAGGCCACGCTCAAGGTGCTCTTACGCGATTTCAAGACCGAAGGCTTGAGGGACTTAGAAAAACGCCTGCGCGCCATCGCCGACGAAGTCCAGCCCCTCTTCCCCAAAGCCCAGATCGACATCAAGGTGTCCGAGTCCTACCGCAACATGGGCCCGCTTCTGGAGAAAAACCCCCAAGTCTTGGAAAACCTCTGGGAAGCGGCCAAGCGCGCCGGCATCACGCCCGCCTGGGTCCCCATCCGCGGCGGCACGGACGGCTCACGCCTCACGGAAATGGGCCTGCCAACGCCGAATCTCTGGACCGGCGGCTGCAACGCCCACAGCAAGAGGGAATGGGTCTCCGTGCGCGGCATGGAGACAGCGCTCTTGACCGTGGTCAACCTGGTCCAGGTCTGGGTGGAAAAGAATCGACGAGCATAAGGATATAGAATTCGCTGTGCCCGCCCAGGGCCTCGTCGGCTTCTACCGGAAACACCGCGCCGCGCTCTTGCTGACGGCCCTGGGCCTGGTCCTGCGCTTGTTCATGCTGGGCTCCCGGTCGCTATGGTTCGACGAGGCGGCAACCCTCTACCTCTCGCGCTCGCCGCTGGCGCAAATCATCCCGGCCGTCACTGCTTTGGAGGAGAATCCGCCGCTGCACTATCTCCTGATGCATGTCTGGACCTTCTTCTTCTCGGACCCGGTCCTCGGCCTGCGGCTATTCTCAGCCCTCTGCGGCACGGCGGCGCTCCTCGTCTTCATCCTTTTCTGCGAGAAGACAGCCCCGAAAGAGTCCCTCTTCGCCGGCTACCTCGGGGCCTGTTCCTCGTTCTGGATCCATTTCTCGCAGGACGGAAGGATCTATGCCCTGCTGCTGCTCCTCGCCTTAGCCGGAGGCGCTCTGCTTTTCTCTTTAAAGGAACGGTGGAGGACGATCCCCGCCCTGGCCTACGCCGTCTTGGCCGCAGCCGGCCTCTACACCCACAATTTCTTTATTCTCTTACTGCTCGCGCATCTCGTTTACCTGGCGCTCTTTTATCGCGGCCGCTACAGCGAGGCGCGCCCTTGGCTCATCCTCTACGGGGCCGTGCTGATCCTTTATTCGCCTTGGCTGCTGCACCTGCGCGCGCAAGTCCGACTGCTCTCCACGGCTTCGGTGCTGCGTCAGCCTCTGAACCTGCGCCAGCTCGGTTCCGTGACCGGGACCATGCTCTTCGACACCTCTTTTCTGAGTTTCGCGCACGAACCATGGACCTTGGCCATAGGCTTTATAGGCTTGGCGCTGGCTTCAGCCGGGCTGTTCTCGATGCGGAACCGGCTGAAGGCGGATGACTTGACTGTTTTTTGTCTGGTGCAATGGGCCGTGCCTCTCTTAGGACTGAGGCTTGCCGAATTTCTCGTCCACCGGGCCTTGACCCAAGCCCGCTACCTGATATTCATTTCACCTTTTCTGTATCTTTGGCTGGCCTTGACGGTTTCGCGGCTGGGCCGCGCCGCCGCGGTCTTGCGCGCGGTCTTGGCGGCCGTGATGGCGGTTGGCCTCATCGGCTACTTCGCGGGAGGCCGATACGTCGATCCTCGCTTGAAGGGCTTGAGCGAATGGATCCGGCAGGACCCAGACAAAAGAGACCCGATCATCTATCTGGACCCTTTCTACTACCTGCCGATGCGGCATTATTATCTGCCGGAGCGAGCGCACTACCTCGTCGGCCCCAGGGCGGACATCGCCAATTGGGACGCCATGCCCGGCTACAAACCATACCTGACCGAGAAGGTCCTTCTCCAACTCAAGCGCTGCGTGGTCGTAGATCCCCGGCATCTGCTGTCCGACCAGAGGGCCGGCGTCGCGTCAGGCCGGCAGATTTTTCAGGGCTTATCGTCGCCAGGGAGGTCCCCATAAAGAGCTGCGGCTGGGGCGGCTCGCATGCCGACTACGTGGCCTATCACGACCAGGAGTGGGGCGTTCCGGTCACGGACGACCGCAAGCTCTTCGAGTTCTTGGTCCTGGAAGGGGCGCAAGCGGGGCTCTCTTGGCTGACAATCCTGCGCCGACGGGAAGGCTACCGGAAAGCTTTCGCGGGCTTCGACCCCGAAAAAGTGGCGCGCTTCGAGGAGGCCGCCGTCGCGCGGCTCCTTCAAGACCGAGGCATCATACGCAACCGACTCAAGATCCGGGCCGCCATCGGCAACGCGCGGATCTTCCTCGATATCCAAAAGGAATTCGGAAGCTTCAGCGCCTATCAGTGGCGTTTTGTAGGCGGCCGCCAGATCCAGAACCGCTGGAAGAGTCTCTCGCGGCTTCCCGCCAATTCGAAAATATCGGATGCCTTGAGCCGGGACCTCAAGTCCCGGGGCATGAGCTTCGTAGGCTCGACTGTGATCTACTCCCACATGCAGGCGGTGGGCATGGTCAACGACCACCTGGTGGAGTGCTTCCGCCACCAGGCCGTACGCAAACTGGCAGCGCGGCTATCTCCCTGAGGCCCGCCGGACAGGCGCGTGCGCCTATTCGACCGCGAGCTCGACCTTGACGTCCGGATGCAGGCTACCGCCGACCGGGCAGGCCTTGATGTAGGCCTTGAGCCGATCCTTCTGCGGGGCGGTAAAATGCGCCGGCAGCACGATGCGGCCCATAAAACGCGCCACGCGACGGGGGCTGGACTGCATATCCTTCTCCACTTCCACTGTGGCGCCCTTTAAGTCCAAATGGTCCTTAGCCGCAGCCTTGGCCATGATGGTCAGGATGCAGGAAGACAGCGCGGCGGCCAGCAGGTCGGTCGGCGAGAAGGTCCGGCCCTTGCCCCCGTTGTCTACGGGAAGGTCCGTCACGATCTTCCGACCGCTCGGGCCGTGCTCCAACTCCACCGTGTCGTCGCCCATATACAGCGCCTTGATCTTGACGGACATAGCCACCTCCTCGCCGGCTCGCTGAGAATACCATGATATCAAACATGGCATCAGGAAGGCCGGCCGAGGTCAGTAGCGAAGCCGGTAGACGAGTCCAACGCGCTCGCCGCGCAAGCGGCCGCCCTGCGCCCCCCAGTCCGCGGCCAAGGCGAGAGGCTTGTCCTTGTATCCCAGCTCCAGGCCCGCCAGCCTCCGGGAGGACGCGCCTTCCTGCAGGGCTTGCCGCAAGCGCGCACCGGATCGTAGGTCGACGGCAAGTTTCCAGCAACCCATATGAGCGACGGCGTGCATGCCGTTGGCGTAAAGGAGGGCGCCTCCCACGAGCCCGGCCATGGTCATGAATCCCGGATCCAGATTGCGCCTCTCTCGGGCGTAGGCTTGGGAGGAACGGCCAAAAAGCTCGAGCTGGTAGCGCTCGAGCAAGGTATCCTTGAGCGCGTCGACCGTCACACTGACCTGCTCCTCGGCGGCCCAGGAGCGCCATTCCTGAAGCCGGACCGTATCGGAAGGGCCGGCCTTGTCGTCGAGAATAGGATAAGCCTCACGCGCGCGCTGCAGGAAGCGCGACTCCTTCTCGCGCAGGTTCCTATCGAACAACGGGGCTGAATCCCGGCCTGGGGCGGCTCTAAGGTTGCGGCTCAAGCGGCCCGGCATGATGTTGCGAATGACATGGTCGCGCATGAAATCATAAATCCCGTCCGATATCCCTTCCACGAAACGATATGCCGGATGGACCGTCCCCTCGACGGCTCCGCCCAACCGCTCGCCGAGCGCCGGGACGGGATCCGAGGCATCCCCCGACAAAGGCCCGCCCCATGAACCAACCGGGAGCAAGGCCGCCAAGGCCAAGGCGATTTCAACCGCCTTCGCATGACCGCATATGCTCCTGGTCTTGGTTGCGTAACGCATGGCACTCATCTTATGGCATAAGGATGTATCGGATTTATTTGTCTTTGATTAAAGAATGGATACGAAAAGAGGCCAAAAAACAGCTATCAGCCCAGAGCGAATATACTGCGGATTCGCGAGAGAAGGTCGCCCTGCGCGCTCCGCAGGCGCTGGCGGCCAACTTCCTCATCAAGGCCCTCGCGCGCGCTCTGGAGCTCGAGCTTGCGCTGGGCCAAGACCGACGAGATGGCTTCCGCGATCTGGGGCCGGTGAGCCAGGATATCCCTGAAGCTCTCCCGGTCGAGGCGGTAGCAGCCCATGTCGGTCATGGCCACCACCGTGGCCGTACGCGGCTCGCCGGTCATAAGGCTCATCTCTCCCAAGAAAGCGCCGGCCTTGAGCCGGGCCACGCTCTGGAAGGCCGCTCCGCCGGAAGCGTGCAGGCGGACATCGGCCTCTCCATCATAGACGATATAGAGCCAGTCGTCCGGGGCCCCCTGCCGGGTGAGGGCCTCCCCGCGGGCGAACGGGGTAGCCTTGAAGCGGCCCGCCAAAATCCGAACCTCCTCGTCGTTGAGGCTCTGGAACATATCCACGCCCCGCAGGGCCGCAAGACGACGCTCCAGCTCAATGCGCCGGCTGCTCTCCTGGATGTCGGCATCCTTCTGGGTGACGACGATGGAGCGGTTGGGGATGGAGAGCTTGATACCGACTCGCGCCAAGGCGTAGTAGATGCGCACGCGCACCTCGGAGGCCGTCGCCTCCGGCTGGTCGATGGCGGCAAGCCAGTAGCGCGCGGCATAGACCGCATGGCTCTCTGCGAAATCGAGGAGCACGCACCAGGGCGACGGATCAGCGGCCACGCCCGGGGGCGGGTCGGCGCGCAGGGCCGCCTCCACGGCGGCGATGACCTCATTGGGAGGCCGGTCGTAGTACACGTTGAAAGGGACCTTCATAAGGCTGCGCAACGGCGGCCCGCCGGCGCGGCCCAGGACCGTCACGGCCCCCTTCATGAGGGTACTGTTCGGAATAACGATAAGGTCGCCCGAGCCCGTATCAAGAGTCGTCTGGCGCCAGCGGATCTCACGGACCACACCTTCGGCGGCCCCGGCGCGGATGCAGTCGCCGGGAGCGAAAGAATTTTCCAAGTGCAAAACCATCCCGCCGATGACATTGCCCAAGGTATCCTGCAAAGAGAAGGCGACCACGGCGGTGAGCATGGCCGAAGTGGCCAATATCCCGGTCAGGTTGGCCCCTTCGTGGGAAGCGACGGTCAGCGCGGCGCAGCCGTAGGCCAGGGCCAGGATGAGGTCCTGGAGGAGCGCGGGCAAAGACAGGCGCATGGCCGCCAGGACGACGTCGAAGACTGCGGCGGCCGAGGCGTTGATGGCGGCCAGGGCCAGAAGCAAGGCCGCAAGCCCGTGGGTGATCCGGTAGAAACCGGCATCCGGCGCGAACCCGGCGCGACGCAGGACCGCGGCCGCAAGCAGGCCCACAGCCGAGGCCAAAGCCAAAAACGTGGCGGCGGCCAAGCGTCGGCGCGCCGCGGGCGCCACGGCATAGAGAAAAACGATAGCCGCCACGAGCAGCGGGCAGAGCCAAAGCAAAGTCGGGGTGAACACGGCGGCCAGGCAGTCCCGGAAAGTCATAGAAGCATTCTAGCTAATCGGGAACAGGACGCGCAGAAGCACTCGAGCTATCCGCTCACCGGCGGAAAACCCAAACAACCGAAAGCGACCGCTCGAGTTGCGCCCCGACCGCCTCAGTCGCCGTCTTGACCGGCCATCCTCATCGGCCTTTCCCGCGCCCCTTGATACGGATGGCCGAAACCAAACCTTCCCCTTTGGGCGGACGCGGAGGCGCGTCGGCGGGCCGCTGCGCCAGCACAAGCATCCGCGGGCTGTCCATCCCATAGGGCTCTCCCTCATAGCCGCCCCAGACTTTGAGGAAGGCCAGGCCGGCGCGCTCCAGGAGGCTCTTGATCTCGGTGAGAGTGTAGACCCGAAGACTCAAGAAAGCGGGAACCCTCCCGCCGACCGAGTCGACGATGGTGCGGTGATCGTTGATCCGGCCGGTCTCAAGGTCGAAAGATATGCGGTCGAGGGACACGGAACCGTCGGCGCTCTCTCCTGGAGCCCAGTGGTTGGGCTCGAAATGGCGCATGAGCCATTCCTTGTTAAGCATGTCGAGCAGGAGCCGACCGCCGACCTTCAATCCCTTATGCGTCCCTTCCAGGACCCGGAGATGGTCACGATCGTTGAGCAGGCAGCCGAGGGAGGTCTGAAGATTGACCACCACGTCGAACTCTCCGCGGTAGGAGATCTGACGGATGTCAGTATGGAGGAAGTGGACGTTAAGCCGCTCCTCGCGGGCCGCGGCGCGGGCCGCGGCCAGCGGCCCCTCCTGGGAATCGATACCCAGCACGCGATAGCCCCGCCGGGCTAGTTCCAGGGTCTGGCGACCGCTGCCGCAAGCCAGGTCAAGCACGCGCGAGCGCGGTTCAAGATTGATATAGCGCTCCACCCCGTCGACCTGGGCCGAAATCTGCGCGGCGGACGGAAGGGGCAGGCTGGCCTCCAGCGGCTGCGGCCGCTGGGCCGCGCCCTCCTTGCGCTTCATTGGTGGCATTCTACCACAAAGGCGACCGGAGCGGACCATGGGTCTTTGGACCCAGGCCGCGCTTCCCCTCATGACCCTGGGATCTCTCCAGGACGAAGGCTATACTGATCATGAAGGTCGTCACCCTCCTACCCGGACGCAGACGAAGAAGGCCGAACGGGATCCCGGGTGACCACCGAGCCAAAGAGGACGCTCCTCCGAGGCATTCGACGAGAGTCCGCCTCGTGTCCCAGTGAGGCGGACTCTTATTTCAAGACAACATATCCCGCGGAAGTCCATAGTATAATAGAGGAGGATCTCCCGAGCATGCGGATATACCCCGTCATTCTACCCTGGCTCCTGCTAGCCCCGAGTTTCGCGGCTGCGCAAAGAGATGGGAAAACCCATCGTCACGGAGCGCGGCGGGCACACCGGAGCTCTGCGCCGAGCCTGCATGGATCGGCGCCCACTCGCTTTCCATCACAGAAGGTCGTGGCCCCGGTCCGCCGGCCGACGCGCCCAGCCATCGCGCCGAGTCCCGTCATACGCCCCCGGCCCAGCCATGATCTCCGGGAACTCCTGCGCAAGCGCCATCAGCCCAAGCGGCCGGACCTTGATGAGCACGGATCCCCCATCAAGGCCAAGCCCCCGACCGCGCACCAAGAGGTCCTCGACAACCAGGCCGTGGTCAGGAGCATCACGGCTGGCCAGAAGACCGAGGCCCAGACCGGGCGCTGCTACTGGCACACGGACAACGGCATGCGCTACTGCCACTACTTCGACAGGCACGGCGCCCACTGGTACGGGCTACACAACGGGCCGCAGTTCTCCTGGATACGCTACTACGGCGACCACTGGTGGTGGCACGACCCGAACCAGGCGCGCTGGCTTTACTACAGCGGCGGCTCCTGGCTCTGGCAGGACCCGGCCCAGCCGCAGACCGTCTACGTCTATGCCGACAACGGCTACGCCCCCTACATCGCCGCGAATCCGCCGCTCATCTCGAACAACTCGACCTTGCCCGCTCCCCCAGGGGACCCGACGCCCCCCCAGCCGGAGCACAAATCCGACGTGGACACCCCCAGCTACCAGGCCAAAGAGAACTCCGACAGCTTCGCCGTGGTAGTCGGGATCGAGACTTATTCGCTCCTGCCCAAAGCTGATTTCGCGGCGCGCGACGGCCGGGCCATGCGCGATCACCTCCAGAGCCTCGGCTATCCCGTGCGCAACACCATGTTCCTGGCCGACGACAAAGCCGTCCGTTCCAGCCTGGAAAAATACGTCGAGGCCTGGCTGCCCAAGCAGGTCGACAAAGATTCGCGCGTCTTCTTCTATTTCGCGGGCCACGGCGCGCCGGAGCCCAAGAGCGGAGAAACCTACCTGATGCCGTGGGACGCGGATCCAAAATACCTCGACAACACCGGCTATCCAATGAAAACGCTCCTGGCCAAGCTCGATGCCTTGCCCGCCAAGCAAGTCTTCGTGGTGCTCGATACCTGCTTCTCCGGGTGGGGCGGCCGCTCGGTCCTAGCTGAAGGCACCCGGCCCCTGGTCACCAAGGTGGACCTCAGCCGCGGCTCGGCCAAACACCTGGTGCTCTTCACGGCCTCGGGCGCCGATGAGATCACGGGCACGGCCAAAGAGCAGGGCCACGGCCTATTCACCTACTACTTCCTCAAGGGGCTCAATGGCGCCGCACGCGCGAGCAAGGAAGGCATGACCGTCCAGGACCTCTACGACTACCTCCGACCCCAGGTCAAGGACGCGGCCCGGCACGACAACCGCGATCAGAGCCCTCAGCTCTTCGTGCCGCCCGAAGGCCAGCGCCAACTCCTCATCCAGGACCTGCGCTAGAGCGCGGAAGCTCGCTAATACTGAACGTCTTCAGAAAATACTTTGACGGTCATGTTCTAGACGGCGAGGCTATCGACGAGGCCGCAGGAGGATCTTAAGTCCCGCCAGGGTGAGGACTTCCTGCTTGCAGGTCCGGCCAGTCTCCAAATAGAGCTTGAGCTTGGCCAAGGCGTCCTCCCATCCCGTCGCGAAGCAGGCGTAGGCCTTATCCACGGCCACCCGACGCGAAAAACCCGCGTGCAGCAGGGTCACCTCGCAGCCTCTCCGCTTGGCCAGGATAAAGAAGCTGCACAAGGGCGGGACGCTATTCTTGCGCAAGCCCGTGCGCCACATCCAGGCCACCTTGCGCTCCGGCTCAAGGTCCACAAAGCAGCCCTCGCGCTTTCCAAAAAAGCTGCGACAGCCGGAACGCTTGGGCCAGACCATGCGCAAGCGGCCCGAGTTGCGCGTATCGGTCTCGGCGCCGGTGAGCCACCAGCGGCACAACTCCCGGGCGGAGGTCAGCACGCGGTAAACATCGACAGGCTTGGCCCGGATCCTCACGGACAGGCGAAAATCACGCGTCCGCGACCGAGTGCGCGCAGGGATGCCGAGATGGGCCTTCTTGGCGCACATGGCAGACTCGGCGATACCCGTCAAAGTCCTACTGGGCAGGTTTGCTCCGGGAAGGCGGCGAGAGCGGCGCTCCCCCGGGGCCGTCCTTAAGCGGCACGAATGAATTCACCAGCGCGGCGAACTGCGTCTCATATTTCGCATAGGCTTGACGCGTGGCCGGATAGGTCAGAACGTAGAAGCCGCTCGGCGTTGGAAGGATCGCATACGCGTGCTTGCGCGGATTGATGACCTTGCCGGCCCCATCCACGGCGGTGCCCCACCGCGCCCCGGGCTGGACGGGCCCGGCGGAGACCACGACGAAATACTTAAATCTTCGTCCTTCGACAGCCAGGTCCTGGACCGGCCGGTCCATACGGCGCTCCTTCCCGTAGACCGCGTCCAGGGTCTGATTGGTGAAATCTTCCGGGCTGCCGTACATCTCCAGCATCCCGTCGCGCAAGCGGTGCGTGGCGTAGCGCGTGTACCAACGCACGCTGAAACTCGGTGCTCCCAGATAGAACTCGGACTCGAATGGCCCGATGAAGGTGAGATTGGTGAAGTGCGTCCCCTCGGAGTCGTACATCACGTTCCAGGCCCAGGGGACGTTGCATTGGAAATCCCGATTTGGGGACGTATAGAGGGAATGAGAGGGCGGCTGGCAACCGATGGCGAACAGTCCTCCAAGCGCCAGAACCGCCGCCGCCAAGGTCCGTTTCATAAAGCCCGCTGTGAGTATATCAGGAGAAAACCGCTTTGTCCAGGAAACGGTCCCTCCTGACCCTCAATCCTCGTTCAAAGATGCGAGCTCCCTTGCCCGCATCTCCCAGCGGCCCGCCCGTGCCGCGTCGCCGGCCTGACGCCAAGCCGCGGCCAGACGCAGGCTCACCGCCGCCTCCAGGCCGCGCTCACCCTGCCGCCGCGACAAGAGCGCTACGCCCTGGTAGAGACGTATCGCCTCCTGAACCAGCCCGCGCCGCTCCAGGACACTGCCGAGGCCGGCCATGAGTTCCGGATCACGCCGCCTGGCGATACGGTCGCGAGCCACTTCGAGAAGCCGCTCCGCCTTCGGTGACATGTGCATACGATCCAAGGCGTATGCCTTCCACAAGAGGGGCTCGACGCTCTCCGGGGACTGCACGATCCAGGCGTCGAGCTCCGCCAGGACCTTGGCCCCGCGCGACGGCTGCACCAACAGCGCGTCCATGGCCTCAGGCCAGAGCTGGTTGGGCGCGACCAGCCGCCGGGAAGCGCCCGCGACCAGCCAGCCCGCCGGACTGGAGCGGCGCAGATAAACCAAAGCCGCGTCGTCGGCGTAAGCCAACCGCCAGTCCGGGTCCTCATCCAACACCCGCGCCGGATAGGCCGCGCGGCGATTGCGGATGACGACATAATTGAACCGATAGGCCTCAGCCAACTGCCGGAAGCGGGCGGGCCAGCGCTCGGCATCGTTCATAAAGGAAGCCCCATAGAGATCGGCGCGGCTATCCACGAACACGGGCCGATCCGAGAGGGCCAGAAGCTCGTCGCCGGTCTCCGGTTCGTTGAACATGCGGCCGGTCACCCCGTTGGCCTTGAGGAAATTCACCGCCCCCCCAAGAGCGGGCCTCCCGTAGCCGGGAAGGCGCCCCAAAGGGACATAGACCGTGTACCAATGCCAAGCGAAGAGAACGGCAAAGCCCAAGGCCATGCGCGCCACGCGGCCGAGAGTGTCGCGCGGCGGATGCACGAAGTGACCGCATGCCAGGGCGATAAGCGGGCAGGCGGCCAGGACATAAAGCGGCTGCTGGACCGGGGCGACCAAGGAGAGGACCAGCAGGCCGGCCGCGGACACGGACAGGAAGAACTCCTGCTGAAGGCAGATCCAGGTCGCGGCGGCACCGGCCAGGACGAAAACGCTGTAGAAATTGAACCACGGCAAGTGCGATCTCAAGACGGGGGCCGTGTTGAGAAAAGTGTGCCTAATAATGGAGAACCCATGAGGGTTGAGGGCCATGCCGGCCAAGACCGCGGCGATCAGCGCCACGAAGCGCAGGCCCTCGCCCCGGCCGGCACGGAGTGAGGTCTTGACCACCTTGACGGCCACCAGTCCCAGGCCAATAAACGCGGAGGAACCGTTGAGATTGGACCAGAGCAGCTCGACGATGCCTACCTGTACCACGGTAGCCCAGGTGAAGGAACGCTTAGGCCGCAACACGCGGATGAGGAGGGCCAGGAACAGGAAGTCGAAAAAACCAGGGGCCTCGATCATGCCCGGCCAAGCCGCGACAGCGCCCAAGGCCAACACCCCGGCCGCGAGCAAGGGACTGCCGGGCGAGAGCGGCAGGAGCAGAGCGAAGGCCGCGGCGATGACGCTGCATTTAAGCAGGGCCAGGGCCAGCAGCCCGCCGCTGCGGTCCAGCTCTTTGAACAAGATGTCGCTGAGCCAAGAGTCCGTGGACCATGGCTGTCCGGAGGCCGTATGGGAGAAAGAGTCCGCCTCCGGGATGGCGTGCCGGGCGAGCATCTCGGCTCCGGTACGAATGTGCAGCCAAGTTCCGGTCTCGTGAACGGAGTAAGCGGCCGTCAAAAAGACCAAGACGAACAAAAGTACGGCCAGCGGCCTATGAGGGTGGTGGGGGCTCTCGTGAGGGTGGGCCTGGGCGTGGCTCTTCATGGATCAGATGACACAGCCGACTGCCGGGATCACACCGGCGACCTACCGCTTACAAGAGGTTAGGCCCTCCAGATCCGGACGTTGGCGTTACGTTTATTCTACAATAATAATTTGATGACGGGTCTGTCCGCCAATCCCCGACTGTGCCTAAATTGTGCCTAAATTTTTTCCGGCTTCTAAGAGCAACCCCCGATGCCACGCAGGGTGCCGGCTCTTCCATATAATTAGCTAGGCTTGACGGTTTTTTTCAGCGCTCGTTGCCCTTCTTTGAGGGCCTGAACGACGTCGGAGCCGAAGGGACGTGAGAGCAGGGCAATGATCTCTTCCGCGGCAAAGACCAGTTCGCGGCCGAATCGGCCGCGATTGCGCGCAACGCCTCGCTCTATGAGCTGCTCCAGGGCCAAGCGGGCCGCTTCATTGGTGATCTTTAGCTCACCTTGCAAAAGCGCTATCGTCACTATGGGTTGGCGCTGCAGCACATCAAGAGCACGCAGAGCGGCGGATCCCTCGCGAAACCTAGCGCGCTTAATCCAGAGAGCGGGCATACCAACGATCGCGGCGCGCGTGGCCGCGCCTTCAGCCTGGCCCCGGACGATGGCCTCACAGATGAATTCAATGATCTCGCCGTAGGCGAGTTTTTTTTGCGCGGCCTGCAAGGCGCGGCCATAATCGCCGCGGTAAGCCTCGACGAAGCCCGAGAGATATACGGGCAAATGGGCCGCGCAGACCATTTGCAGCGGCCAGAGCGCCCGGCCGACGCGGCCGTTGCCATCGGAGAATGGGTGCACGGCCTCGAAGTGGGCGTGCCCCAGCGCCAGCCGCACAGGCAGCGTGAAGCCGCCTATTCCGGCATCGCCGCTCTGGGCCAATTTTTCGTCGCTAAGCCAGTCCAGCACGGCCTGGAGGCTTGAAGCAACGAAGGCGGGCGGCGCCGGATTGCAGGTTGATTCCTCCTTGCGAAACGATCCCCCGATCTGGACGATAGCACCGGGCTTGCCCGGGGAGCGCAGGGCTCCGGGCACGCCTCGAAAGCGCGGATCTTTGGCTACGATTTCCTTATGGATCTGGCGCACGGTTTCTTGCGTGAATATGCGCTCCTTAAGCGCGGCAGCCCTAGCCAAATACTTTTCAATTGTGTGCGCGTAGCCCCTGACGGATTGTCGGCCATCCGGGGCTCCTTGAGAGTCCGCGACAGTGCCAGGTGTGAGGATTTGATCGATCGTCGACCATATGCCCTCCAAGCGGGAAGACTCAACCGCCTCGCGCCGCACGAAGTAGTAGCTGACCAGTTTGTCTAAGGAGGTTAAGGAGGCAAAATCCGGCTGGCGCGCCAGGACTGAGCAGGCTTTCGCTAAGGCGCGCAGGGGCAGGTCACAGATGAGTTTCCGTGGCGGCGGGGGAGGAACGATGAACCAGATGTTTTCGTATCCAGCATCGGGGACCTTGATCGCGCCGAAGCCGCGGTGTTTGTCGTAGGCGGCTTTAAGGGGGGCGGCCAGTTCTGGTCTTTTCATAACTTTTGTTTTTGCGCATCTAAACCAATGTTATTATAGTAAGTTTGGTTTAATAATCGAAGTCCAAACTTAAAATGGGTGATGCGCGGTCGAGTCTCTGGAGAGCCCCCCCCCTCGGCTGCCGATAGCTCTAGCCATGTTTTTCCTTTGGAAGAAACCGGCGTGTATAGGCAATCAACGGCCCGAAGTCTCCGCCATCCGCTTTCCGCAGAGCATCGAGATAGCCCGCGCGCACGCCTCCGGCACCGCTCATCGCGGAACTAGGCCACTCCGGCTGCTGGCAGCCGTTGACGTACAGATAAATGTCGGACATCAGACGCGCATGGCGGCCGTTGCCGTTTGGAAATGGGTGTATCCAGGAAAGGCGATGGTGCAGCCGCACAGCGCGCTCCAAGACAGGCAAAGGATTATCCTGTTGGGCGTCCCAAAAGGCCACGTCCTGGCAAAGCTTGGCGACTTCCTCCCGGATGCGGGACGCCGGGACGCCGATGTTCAACGCCGCATCCCTGTAGCGGCCGGCCCATTCCCATACGCTGTCGAACATGTCTCGATGCACATGCCGGATATACTCCTCGATGAGCCAAACCGCTCCGCGCCGTTTCCGGCGTCGCAGATGGGCGTTGACAGCCCTCACGATATTCTCGGTTTCCACCGCGTTTAGGGCTGCATAAGTGAGGACTCCGTCGATAAGCAAGCCCGAAGCGTCCTCGATTGGCGTCGCGCCTTCCGGCGTGTCAAAGTGGACCATCACTCCTCCCAAATCTCTGTCGAAGGCTCGCGCAGCATACGCTCCTCTTCCGCCTTTATCAGCCGCTTGGTCATAACGTCATCCGGCAGCTGCTTTTCCAGCGCCATGCTGCCGGAGACGCGCGCGATCTTCTTGCGCGCGACCTCGCGTATGCGTTCCGCGACCATGGCGGCAGGCGTCTTTCGGAAGCGGGCGACGATCACCAGGTCGCCGTGCAGAGCTCTAAAGATCTTTCGCAAGGTCGCCAACTTCAGGCCCACTTTCCCGGATTCGATCACGGCCAGGTGTGATTGCGGCAGGTTGGCGCGCGCGGCCAGTTGGGCTTGGGTCATCCGAACCGCATTTCGCACCATCCTAATAAGAGCATGCACCGGCAGGGCTTCCAGTCCCTCCGGGGCCCTGCGCCCATAGGAAACTATCTGGTCCAGCAAATGCTCGCTCGATACAGGCAGTCTATTTCTCTTCATAGCGCGCTGTCCCCCGAAGTGCGCCATAAGTTTAATATGTATAGACATATTTGTCAATACTTAAAAAATATAGTTTAGCATATCACAAATAAGCCAGATCGCACACCAGCCAGGTCTTTCCCGCCTGCCGTGGCCCGACTCAGCAGCTCGCAGAATCTTAAAAAAGTTCCGGACGTTCGGCGCACCCGCGCGCGGAAGGCTGCATCCGGACCGCCGCCGGGCCGCGGCTCCTCGCGCCGAAAAGGTCGGCGGAGGTCGTAGAAAAGTTGACGGCAGGTCAAAAGTTCACTCGAACGATCGATGCCCAGAAAAGTTCACAGAAAATACTTGCCATTATTGGCAAGCATAAAGAGCGGCATCGTCACGTTCCACCGTCAGCACGAGAAGGATTTATTCCCTAGTGCTAGGGAATAAACTAAGGATAAGATCCTAGACATGGGCCGTGCCGACTTGGTGCCGAAGAAGCCACCAAGTCGGCACATTTCCAGCCTCGGCCGGCACCGTAGCGGGAGTCGGAACTGTGCCATTTTCCGCCCCCCCGTCTCAGGGGACTGTGCCTAAATGGTTCAAAAACCATCAATCTCGGTCAAAATGGCGGGAAAGGAAAAAATGGATTCTCCGTCGAGAACCGCTCTAAAATCGCAGCCGACGGCCGGGATCGAACCGGCGACCTACCGCTTACAAGGCGGTTGCTCTACCGCTGAGCTACGTCGGCAGTGCGCTTATTATACAAGGATAATCCCGGGACTGCCAGGCGCGGAGGATCTTGGGCTAGTCGTGGGGCTTGGACTTTGAAGTCAACTGCCGCCTTTACCGCTGCCGCCGCCGCCGCCTCTGCGGTCGTGTCCTTTCTGATTGAACCCGCCGCCGGACCTGCCGACATTCCCGGCGGGACCGCCGTAGCCTCCACCGCGGCTGCCGTAGCCTCCGCCACCGCCGTCAAAGCCGCGGAATCCTTTCTGGGGCTTCTCCGGGATGGGGCGGGCCTCGTTGACGACAAGCTTATTGTCGCCGAGGGTGGTGTCGTGGAACTTCTTGATGGCCTCTTGAGCTTCTGCGAAGGTGGACATTTCCACGAAGCCGAAGCCGCGTGATTGTCCGGTCTTTTTCTCCATCCTGATCTCGGCGCTGGTAACAACGCCGCAAGCGGCGAACATGGCGTTGAGCTGGATGTCCGTGACTTCGGACGGTAGGCCTCCGACATAAAGCTTCTTCCCCATTTATCCCCCCCTGCGGCAAGTCCTGATCTTGTTAGAGAATGCAGTCCAGATGAACTGGTTCCGATGAAACACACCAGACACTATCCGGCACGACTTGCCAGCTCAGGCCCCCGATAGTGCCTAGCAGAGGCTATAATAGCAAAACGCCGCCGGAGTGCGCCCTGGGTCTTGACGAATCGCGGAATCCAGCTATACTCATTGCGTCGGACGTTCGTGTGAATGTCCTGAGTCCGGAGTCGTCGAAGCGGTCGGTAGCGAGAAGTGGTTTCAACGGACCGTGCGTAGAGGTCGCAGTCGGTGCCGCATCGGAGCATACGTCAGCAGCCGTTGCAGTCGCGGTGAATGCCGGACTCAGGACGGGTCGTCCGAGACTCTGAGGCGCCAAGGCAGTCGATAGAACGACGCTTGCCTTGGCGCCTCGCTTTGTTAGGATAACATCTCTTAACAAAAAATAATCCCGCCTTCATCTCCGGCTCCTAAACTATGAACGCACGCGCGCATTGTGATGCCTGGATATTTTTTATAAACTCGGAGGCGCCAAACATGGATAATCATGGGGTTCGTGTCCACGCTTCTCGCAGGGCCATCGCATGGGGCGCGGTGCTGTTATTTATGTGCTGCGGCGGATATGAAGCGGCTGCGGACAGCATGACGTTGACGACCTACTATCCATCTCCATCCGGCGTCTACAAGAGGCTTCGGGCGGGGACGTACAAGTTCATCCCGTACCGTACGCGTGCGGAGATGGACGTCGCTCCCATGCCGGATCTCGGCACTTTTGCGTACTGTCAAGAGACGGGCGGATATTACGCGAGCCAGGCCAATGGCACGAGCACCCAGTGGTCCCGGATCATGTTGGATGATACACCGGAGAATATTTTGGCGCAAGGGTCGATGGATTTCCCTCAGCCGAACAATAGCTACGCGTGGATCAGGCCCCTCAACGTCACGACGGGGAAGCTGTATTATTACAATGACTTCATTCGGAGCACTGTTAAAGTCACCCGAGCTGGGCTATATACCGCGGCAGCCAGCGGCAGGCTCTGCGAAGTGCTGTGCAGCAGCCCGGCAAGCGGGAATTCTCCCACGGCGTTCATGGGCCCAGCCAAGACGACTTCTTTCAGGCTTCGTTTGCGCATTAACGGCACATACGTCTCCGATCTGACTTCTTTTTCTCTCTACGTGGCGCCGGACCAGGACAACGACTGCCGCGTCGATGCGACCGAGATGGGACCATACAACAAATGTTACTGCGCGAATTTCAACATAAACGGGCAGCTCGCTTTGACTGTCGGGAACCAGCCTTATGTCGGCCTCCTTTCTTATGGCGTTAAGAGCGACAGTGTCCCGATCATAAAATACTCTTGGGATCAAAGTGGCACGTGGTCGCCTATTTATGCCGGCTACATAGTCCACGTCGACGACATCCGCCTCTATAAATAGCCCGTAGCGGCTGACCGGCCTAGTGGGAAGGTGTACCGATGAGCTCCGCGGCTGGATTCATGGCCCGGCCTTCTCCCAGAACCCGACCCTAAAATCTCCGGCCCGGTAGGTCTCCTGCCAAAGATAGCCGGTGCCCAAGATGGCGGATAGCCTCGAGAACGCCGTAGGGTCAGTATTTTGTCCCGCCAACCAGATGATGTAGCGGATCCTATTCGCCTCCAGCCACTGAAGGCTGTCTGCGCCAAGGCCTCTATAAAAAGACTGAGCGTCGTCGTAGCGCTTCTGGATGTCGTAGCGGCCGCCCCTCCACAGCTGCTCGTGGCCGATCCAACCGACAAAGGCCGGCTGGCCCGCGGCCATGGCCATGCCTGGAGACCGCGCGAAGCCGGTATTTTCCGGATACTCCAAGGCGACGCCTTGCGGCAGGCGGGCCAAGCGCTCGATGATCGCGCGCTGAGCCGCGTCCTGGGTCAGCCACGTGTCGCCGTCCATGCGGCCCGCGAAGGGCTTTGACGTCTCCCAAAACTGCCGGCCCAGGGCCGCGGCATAGACGCAGACCAAGACTAAAACCGCGGCGGCGAGCCACCGGCGCAGCTTCGGCGCCTGACCAAGACATAGCGGCCCCAAGGTCAGCAGAATACCGTTGTAGATCCAAGGCATCCATTTTAAATAAGTATTGAACCGGCTGAATTGGCCGGAATAGATGTCCTTGATATAAAAGAGCTCCGCCCATATCAGCAGCAAGCTCCAGGACAGCGCCCAGCGGCGGCTGATCTGACGGTCGCTGCGCAGGCTCGCCGCGATGAGCAAGAGCGTGAGGGCCGGCCAGAAAACCATCAGCCAGTGCCAGAGCGACGGCCGATCCGCCGAGAGCACCAGCTTGAGCCCGGAGTTGCTCGTCAACGTGTGCGGCGCCAAATTCTTGAGGAATGGATAAATGAGAGCCACGGCCACGCACAAGACACAGACCGGTCCGCGCCAATCAGGCCTGTACTTGCTTTGGCATAAAGGGTACCAGATCCAGGACGCGATCAGCACGGCCTGCAGCGGGGCGACCCAAATATTGGTGATGAGCGCCGCTGGAACGGTCGCGAGAATAAGTCCGTAAAGCAGGGCCGGCGGCCGGCGGCTTTCCTTCATGTCGCGCTCCACCAAAGCCATGCCCAACAGCGCGAGGGTCAGCAGAAGAAAGCCCCCCAGCGGGGCGTGATAATCCCCCAGGTAGACGAGATAGCTGAAGATCTCGACCGGCAGATCCGGGCCCACGACTTTTCCCAGGGCCGCTATCTTAAGACCGAACGCATTGAGGTCCGGCATGTCGGCCCTGGCGAACGAACCCATAAAGCGCATGGAGGCGTGCAGGGGAGCGTGGTTCTTGCACATGAACGGCACGAACACCACGGCGCCCGTGCCGCCCAAGAAAAGGGCGGCGACCGCCAATAGGCGATGCGCCCGAGCCCGGGCGAACTGCGCCGCGATGCCGTAGGCCGCCGCCGCGACGAGTCCCGCGAGCAGGCAATAGCCGAGGTGGAAGGCGGCGCCGGCTTTAAGATCGAGCAGCCGTCCCGCCAAAGCCGCGGCGTAGTGCTGCAGGCTGTAGTAGAAATCGAACCGGAACGGCGGCAGCCAGCCGTCCAATGGCGGCAGCTTGGTCGCGCGCATATAGTCGCAGATGAAGGCCAGGTCCGCCATCTTTTCCGAAGAAGGACCGATGTCCGGAAAAGCCGACCGCCAGAGCAGGCAGTAGGTAAAGCCGGCCAGCACGGCCAGCTCCGTGCCCAGATTATGCCTGACCGCGGCGAATCCGTGCCGACGGTACACGATGTAAATCAGGGCGGCGCAGAGCCCGGGGCTCAGCCAGAACAGGCTGCCCAGCCCGATGAAATGCTCGATGAATTGGAAGGCCAGGACGAAAGCCACCGGGGCGGCGACGCGAGCCAGGGCGTAATTCCGGCAAAAAGGCAGGCAAGCCAGCGCCAAGAGGAGGCTGCCGGCATAGAGCCAGGCGGCGGAGAGCAAAAATGTTCCAAAATCGATCATGATCACCTCATTAGGGAAGTCCAGGCGGCCGTTTGACTTAGCCGGCAGTTCACTGGCCGTTGAATTTGGATCTTTCAGCCGCCACTTTTTTCTGCAAGCCGGCATGCTTGACGTTCGCGCAACCATCCAAGGAACGGGCCGCCTTTTTGCGCATATCCAGCATTTCCCTCGCTTCCTCATTGACGGGCGCGCGCGCAGTGTCCCGCTCCCCTTTTTCTGCAGCCACACGAGCCTGGGACATCTGATCGACGGTGGGCACTCGGCGCAGCAGTTCATCGGAAAGTTCCGCCACGCCAGCAGTATCGGTCGGCTTATCGCCTGAAGGTAGGGTCAGCGAGATGTAATTGATACTAGGATCAGGATGTCCCATGGAGACGATCCCTGGATTATCCAATGGATTGTCGATCGGGACGGAATAGGCGACATAAAGGACGTCGCTGCGCATGCTTTGCGATTTGATAGGCACCTTATAAAAGAAATGTCTATATTTCGAGCTCATAGCCCGAATGGATGCCGGGGCGTTCGACGATTGCGGGAACTTCTGGAACAATGTCCCCTGGGGATTTATGATGTAAAATCCATAATCGGAGCCTTGCTTTGCCGGCAGCAGGATGTTGCCGCTGTCGTCAAGATCGACCCCCGCTCCCTGGGAATAACCGCGCAAGGTCTGATAGCACTTGACGTGAGCGCTCAATGGGCCGGCAGCCTGAGTCTGGCCGTAGCCGCTCCCCGTTCCAAAAACGAGACACAACAGTAAAAACGCCGCGATAGATAGCCTCATGGCACCTCCGAATCCTGATTATTCTAGTTTTTTTTGGTCACTTTACAAAGACAAATGGCATCCTTGGGCCACGGCCTATGCTTCATTCGATGTTGAGCGCGAAGCATTTAGTGCCGAAAACACCGTTTTCATCGGTTTCCCTGATCAACTTGAACCACACTCCGGTTTGTCCCTTTTTGAGGCCGTGCAGGGTGTAGTTCTCGACTCCCTGGCCGCGCCGGTATCCCGTGATGGAGAACATGCTGGAGCTATGCGAGTCCGGGAACCACCAGAGATCATTGTCGCCGCCGGCGGGGAGGGTCACCGCCGCCTCCTGTCCTGCCGCGATCGTTTGCATCTCGCAGCTCGCCGGCCGGAGTCTGGCCATCTCGGCCGGGTCGGAATTCGGGGCGTCGCGCAGCACCTGCCGCTCCTCGCTGAGCAGGCGCGCTTGGTCCTGATGGCTTTGGGACTCTTGATATATCGCGGGCGCGGCGAAGGCGATGCTGGCTAAGGCGGCTGCGGCGGCGAATATTTTCATCGAAGTGCACCTCGCGAACCCGACGATAAGGCTCCGGCGCGTGTCGAAGGGTTCATATGCCATAGCATAGGCGCCAGAAGTTAAGGCGTGATTATTTATTGTTAAGCCATGTTAAGAAAGGGGTACGTCACCCGGAACATGAAACCTTGGATTTTTGATAGCATCTTATGGATCTTTCCATGCCCCGGGAAGCGATGTCCTCGACAATCTCAACGCCAGGAAGAGCCGGCTCGGCCGGCAACGTCGTAGAATTGAACGAAGTCCGCGTGGTCTTTGGAGACCTGGTCGCTCTCGACGGGCTCACCCTCAGCGTCGCGCCCGGCGAGATCGTCGGCCTGCTGGGGCCCAACGGCGCTGGCAAAACCACCACTATGGACGTATGCTGCGGGCTGCGCGTCCCGGCCTCCGGCACCGCCCGCGTATTGGACTTAGACGCCGTGAAGTCGCCGCGCCAGTTGCGCGCGAACATCGGCGTCGTTCCGCAGGATTCAGGGTTATATCCGGAGTTAAGTCCCTACGAGCATCTCCATTTCGCCGCCGCCCTCTACGACCTCCGCCAGCCCAAAGCCCGCATCGAGGGCACGCTGCGGCTCATGGGGCTATGGGACCGTCGTGGCCAGCGAGTCTCCACGCTTTCAAAAGGCATGCGCCGCCGGCTGGCTCTGGCCCGCGCGCTGCTCCACGATCCTGCGCTTCTGTTCCTTGATGAGCCCACGCTAGGCGTGGATGTCCAAGGGCGGCGGGCGCTCTGGGAGCACATCTTGCGCCTACGCGAGGAAGGGCGCAGCGTGCTGCTGACGACCAATTACCTCGATGAGGCCTCCGCGCTCTGCGACCGCGTGGCGATCATGGATCGCGGACGGACGCTCATCTGCAGTTCGCCGGCGGAACTGCGCCGCGGCGCCGGCGTCGCTCTCGTTCTGGCCTGCGCATCCGCAACGGCGCAGGTGGCCGCGTCGCTGCGCGCGCGCGCAGACGTGCTCCACGTGGCGGAATCGAGCCATTGCGTGCGAGTGCGTCCGGTCAACGAGGCCGCGACGGCGCAGATCGTGGCGGCCGCGGACGCCATCGCAAAGGTCACTTCAGTGCGAGTGGAGGAACCGAACCTGGAGGATGTGTTCCTGGCGCTCACGGGGAAAGCGCTGCGGGAATGAGGACGACGCTGCGGGTGGCGGGCGCAGCCGCGCGTGTCCAGGCGCTTTCGCTGCTCCGGTCCCCGGCCACGGCGATTTTAGTCTTCATCCTGCCGGTGAACCTGCTGCTGCTCATGAGCCTCTTCGCGCTCACGGGCTACAACGCCCCCACCGGGCTGGTGCTGGAAGAGGACACACCGCGGGCGCACGCCTTCGTGGACTCGCTGCGCGACGCCTACCATTCATTCGACCTGCGGCCGATGGACCGCGCGCAGGCGGATCGGCTGCTAAGACGGGGCCGGATCGTCGCGGCCGTCGAGATCCCGCGCGGGTTCGACGCCCTCGTAGGCTCAGGCCGTACGGCCTTGGTCCGATTCACGGTGGACAACGTCAACTTGGACATGGCGGAAGACGTGCGCCGGGCGTTTCCCGCGGCGGTCTCGATATTCGCCACGCGGTTGAGCCTCCCGGCGATCTCGGTGCGGCCAAGACTCACCGACATGCTGGCCCAGGACACCGGCTACATCGCATACCTGGCGGCCAGCTCCATCGCGCTGGCCGCCGTCATCGCCGGCGCCATCCTGGGAGGACTGGTGACCGCGCGCGAATGGGAGGCCGGCACGGCGCGGCTGATGCGGCTGGCGCCCTGCGGCCTGGGCCCCGTGCTGATCGGCCGCTTAGCCGCGGCCGCGGGTTGGGCCGCGCTGGCGAGCAGCGTCAGCGCGCTGGTCGTGGTCTTTGGATTCCGCGTGCCAGCGGCCCACCCGATCGAGCTGGCGGGAGGCATCGTGTTCACGGTCGTAGCCGCCGCCGCGCTGGGCGGCCTGGTCGGGGTCCTCCTTCGCCGCACCCTGCCCATCACGCCGCTCATCCTGGGGATCACCCTCCCATTCTATCTCGACAGCGGCGCGCTCGAGCCGCAGCGGTTCGACGGCAAGGTCTTGTTCTGGCTCTCCCATCTTTCCCCCGCCTATTACGGCGTCGGCATCATGGAGCATGCCTGCCACGGTCTTATCGTGACCCCGGAGCCGCTCTGGTCGTTATACGCTGTCCTGGCGCTGGTCGCGGCCTCGGCGACGCTGCTCGTCGGGAAGCTGGCGCGGCGATGATCCGCGTCGCATTCGCGGTCGCCCGCTGCGACGTGGCGCGCTGGCTCCGTTCTCCAACACTTCTGGCGGCGACTCTGATCCCCGCTCTGGGGATGACCCTGATGGTGCTGGCCTTGACGTACGCCGTCGGCCGGCAGCCGGTGGCATTGGTGCAGCTCGGCCACGGACCGACGGCCAAGCGTCTCGAGCGCATCCTCCGCGAGTCGGACGGTTTTTGGCTCAAGCCCTATACGCCGGAGCAGGCCGCCCGGGCCCTGCGGAAACAGTGGGTGGCGGGCGCAATCACCATACCGGCGGACATCGAAGAGGCGGCGGCCGGCAACAAGGGGCATCTGGACGCCCTCATCAACAATGTCGATCTCGATTTTTCAGACGATATCCGGCGCTCGGTTTCAAAGGCCGCCGTATCGCTCGACGCGCCGTCGCTGGCTGGGCAGGAAGACGAGTCCGAAACAAACCTGGGCGGCAAGGTCAAGTCCCGCCCCGAGGCCAACCCTTACCTGGTGGACCTCTCCGAGATCGATCTGCGCAGGCCGGACGTCCCATTCCTCATCTACCAGATGGTGTCGGTGTTCGCGCTCCTGGCGCTGACCGCCGGACTGCTCGTGACCGCGCTCTCTATCGCAGGCGACCGCGAAAGCGGAACATTGCGCATACTGGCCCTGGCTCCCGCGTCGCGCCTGGCCGTCGTCTGCGGGCATCTCGCCGCGGGCGTGGCGGCGGCGATGCTGCTGACGACGTCGCTTCTGGTGCCGCTGGCGCTGGCGGGCGCGCTGAACGCGCCGCCGAGCCGTTGGCCGGCGATCGCCGCGCTGCTGCTGGCGACGGCCATGGGTTCGACCGGGGTCGGCGTGCTGGTCGGCCTTGCCACCCGCCGGGTCACGACCACGGTTCTCCTGGGCGTCAACGTCGCGTCGGCGTCATTCCTGCTCGGCGGGGGCTTTACGACCGTCGCCTTTTTGCCCCCGTTCCTGCAAGCCGCCGCCCGGGCGACGCCTACCTACTACGCGGTGGAGGGACTTCGCGAGGCGCTGTTCTACACGGAAATGCCCGGCCTAGCTCGAAACCTCGGCGTCCTGCTGGCCTTTGGGATTTCCTCGGTGGTCATCGGCGCCTGGCTGCTGGCTCGTCCGATGCGGCAGAAAAATGCAGCGCGCCTGAAATAAGACCCCAAGAAACCGGGGCCTTGGCCTCACCGCGCTCCCATCCGGATCAAGGCGCGGCACGTCATCGGTTTGCTGACGACCAGGTCCCCGTCGTATGTCCCCGGCGAGACGTACTGGGACTGCCCGTCCTTCCCGTCCCACGACACATTGTTGACCCCGGCCGCGCCTCCGGAAGAGCCGGGAGTGTAGCTCAAGGTCCGCACCAAGGCTCCGCCTGGGCCGTAGATGTTGATATCCACCTGGGCATTTTGCGACAACTCATAGGCGATCTCGATCTGCTCTTTGGTCAACTTGAAGGGATTGGGGAAAGCCCAGGGAAGCACCTGGCAAGGGACCGGGGTAGGAGTGGGTGTGGGGGTAGGGGTCGGTGTTGGAGT
>CAIKVT010000062.1 GCA_903830945.1 uncultured Elusimicrobia bacterium | reverse complement strand
GTGACCTTAAGCTCAACCGGCCTGGCCGCCAACACCACCTATTACTTCGAAGTCCGCGCCGTCAACAACAACGGCCTGGTCACGTCATGGAGCGTGATCGCCGCCACCTCGACCTTGGCCGCGCAGCCGGCAGGGCTCCGCTTCACCAATATCACCGCGTCGGCCATCCAGCTCAACTGGACTACCTCCGGCGGGCCCGGCACGCTCTACACCGTGCTCACCTCGACCGACTCCAACCCCGCCGCGCCCAGCGTCGGCTCCATTGTGACCACGTCGAATACATACAGCGTGGCCTTAAGCTCAACCGGCCTGGCCGCCAACACCACCTATTACTTCGAGGTCCGCGCCACCAACAACAACGACCTGACCACCACATGGAGCGCGATAGCGGCCACGTCGACCTTGGCCGTGCCGATCTCGGGGCTCTCCTTCACCAATGTCACCGCATCCACCATCCAGCTCAACTGGCAGCTCACCGGCAGGCCCGGCACGCTCTACACCGTGCTCACCTCGAATAACCCCTACCCCGCCTCGCCCAGCGCAGGCTCAGTGAAGACCGCGTCGAACACGTACAACGTGTACTTAAGCTCCACCGGCCTGGCCGCCAACACCACCTATTACTTCGAGGTCCGCGCCGTCAACAACAACGGTCTGCCTACCGCGTGGAGCGCGATAGCGGCCACGTCGACCTTGGCCGTGCCGCCTACAGGGCTGATTTTCACCGACGTCACCCCTGCCGACATCAAACTGAACTGGTCAGCCTCAGGCGGGCCCGGCACGCTCTACACCGTGCTCACCTCGACTGACCCCAGCCCCGCCTCGCCCAGCGCCGGGGCAGTGGTGACCAGGTCGAGCACGTACAACGTGTACTTAAGCTCCGGCGGGCTCCACGCCAAGAAGACTTATTACTTCCAGGTCGCCGCCACCAACAACAACGGGCTGACCACGGCGTGGAGCGCGGTGGCCGCCACCATGACGCTGCATCACAACTACATCATGCCCCCGGACTGCGGGACCGACAGCCTCAACGTGGCCAAGGACGACAACGGCGACTTCGAGTCCATCCAGTCAGCGCTCGATGCCTTGCCCGGCCTCGTGGGCGGCACGATCTTGAGCACCACCACCTGCATCGTGATCCGGGATGCGCAGACCTATACCGAAGCCGTGACGGTACAGGGCTTTAACTTCTCCGATCCCAGCTATCGGCTGATGATCATGGCCGACCCGACGTTCACCAGCTCCGCGCCCGTCGTCAGTCCCCCAGTAAGCGACTCCACCGCCGCCTTCCAGATCGCCAACGCCAGCGTCACCATCCAGAACATCATCATCGCACCGGCCTATGGCGTTTCCTACGGCATCTTCGCCTCATCCGCCTACGCGACTTTCTCCAGCATGAGCGTCCAGGACCCCGGCGGCAACATCACGACCGCGGGCATCGCCCTCTCCTCAAGCTGGGCCGCCATATCGCAGTCCAGCGTCACGGTCAAAAACGCCTACGGCATCTGGCTGAGCACGCTTGCGGCCAACAACACGGTCGCCTACAGCACGGCGCAGACGGACAGCCCGGGCCGCTGCGCGCTCTACCTCACCAACGCCTCGTCCAACACGTTCACCGACTTCCTGGCCGACAACCCGTCGGGGACCGGCGCCGAACTGCTCGCCTCCGACTGCAACTCGATGAGCCGGAGCACCATGACCGGGACCTACGGCCTGCGCCTCAGCGGCGCCGCGTCCAACACGGCCGCCGGCTGCTACATCCAGGGCTCAACCGCCGTCTTCGTCTCCGGATCCACGGGCACGACCATCGCCTACAGCACGCTGGTGAGCACATGGGCCCAGGGCATCGGCTTGCAGCTCAGCCGGGGCAGCGCCAATTTGACCCTCTCCTCTTCCACCATCCTGGGCGGCATCGGCGGCGCCGCCATTTTCCTGGATGAGTACAACTCGGGCATCATCAACCTCTCCTCCGACACCATCGCCGGACCCGCGGGCTCGCCCTACTATGGCCTGATCATCGCCACCCAGGGAGCGGGGGGGGCGTTCACCGGACTCTCCATCACCAGCATGACCTTCCGCGACCCTCTGCCAGCGGGCACCACGGCCATCGACTTCCTGGGCGGAACCTTCCTCGCCACCTTCACCGCCGTGGGCTTCAACAGCGCCGGCATCTGGACGAACATCAACGCCAGCGGCCTCGACACCGGCACCAGCATCTACATGGTCGCCCCATCCGGTATCAAAACAGGCGAGGAATACGCCAACGACCCATTCTCTTACATTCACTGGCCCCCGCTCCCGCCGCACCCGGCCCAGGCGCCTTTCGGCGTGGACATCGCGACCACTTCCTCCGGCGTCGCATTGACCTGGATGGCCGTACGCAACTTCACTGACTTAACGCCTTTCGCCGACCCGGCCAATACGACGGTCAATGAGCTCAGCCGCTACCAGGTCTACCGCGCCACCGCCCCCATCCTGGCGTCCTGGAACCTCATGGTCAACCTCTCCACGAGCAGCGCACTCACCTGGACCGACCCCGCCGGTGTCCTCGGATACTGCTACGGCATCAAAGCCGTCAATATCACCGCGAAATCACCCTTGTCCATGGTGCGCTGCGCAGGCGACCCGAGCGTCTGGATCGTGGCCTCAGACGGCTCCTACATGAATATCCCGCCGCAGGGGATCAAGGCCATCATGGGGACGCCCGGACAGCCGGACACAGCCTATCTCATCAAGCCCAGCAACGAGACACCGGACCCGACGCACGGCATCATGAAGGACGTGCAGTTCACGGCCTATAAAGGCGGCCGCGTCCTGGACACGAAGCTGACCATCAGCGGCATGGCCACGCTGAGCTTGCACTACGACGCAAGCGACTCAATCACGGTCTCCAGCCTGGGCGACGGGCTGCCCGCGTCCCAGCCGGGCAACCTCAGCGTATTCTGGTACAACAACGCCGACTGGCTGCAGCTCTATGGCAAGCTCAACTCAGCCGGCCAGGCCATGGTCATCCAGACGGCGTTCTTCGGACCCTATCAGCTGCGCCTCGCGGCACGCTCAGCAGGGTTCGTCTTCAACGCCGCCGGGCTCACCAACCGCTTCATCACCCCCAACGGCGACAAGAAGAACGACAACGTGGTCTTCATATTCGACAATCCCGCCGGATCCCCGGTCAACGGCAAGATCTACGATGTGCGCGGCCGGCTCGTGGCAGGCTCCTTGCCGGCCGGCCCCGTGCCCTACAGCCTCATCTGGGACGGCACCGCCGGCGGCCGGCCGGTGCCGACGGGGACCTACATCTACAAGATCGTCAGCGAAGGTAAGACCTACACCGGGACCGTCTTCGTCATCAAATAAATTTCATTGGGAGGGGCCTGGCTGCTTGTTGAAGACCTCCGCAAGCAAGACATTCGCGATGTTCTCCGCCAAAATTCTGTTCCCTTCCTTGGTGGCGTGGCCATAATCGATATAGCACCTGTCCACGAAATATCTGTCGTAACTCCCGCGTTCCAATGCCTTTCTGAACACGGCCTCATTGTCCACCAGAATGACGCCTTTCTTGCCGCCGATTATCTTTTGCAAGGGCTCGATGCTTCTCTGCGGATATTGGACGGCCACGAACCGGATCCCACGTGCGTCCAGAATCCCCATGAGTTTTCTATAATTCTTCCACGTCACCGTCGGCGGGGCATAATATTGCGCCCTGCTTTCCTCCGCTTTCTTGTGAAATTCCTGGGACTGCTGGTATTGCCCCTGTGCGGCACGAATTTTTGACAGGCCCATATACGCGGAATCCGGGCTTATGCCGACGAGGGCTTCATAAACATCCGCGGCTTCTTTATATTTGCGCTCTTCCGTGTACCACCGCCCCAATTCATGCATGACCATAGCTTGCAGTTGGTACCGGTTGTTTTTGACAGCATCCCCAAAGGCCTCTCTGTCCCTTTCGTACGGCATCCCGCCGAACTGAATTGTTTCCAGACTTGGCAGGTCCGTAGCAACGGACTTTTCATTCATCTTTTCCCTGATTATCTCGCGATAAAGCTCTTCGGCGTCCTGATATTTACCTTGTTTCCTGTAGCATTCCCCAAGGCCGATATAACACATCATGCAATTCGGGTGCGTCTTCAGCAGTGTTTTATACTTCTCCTCGGCCGAGGCATACTGTCCGGACTGCTTCTGCATCCAGGCGGAATTATACAAGCCCGCCGCTGCCGCCCAGGCCGCCATGGCTTCAGCTTTCCACTTCGTGCCGTGCCAGGGATCGATATAAGCGCCTGCCTTTAGAAAATATTCGGTGGTTTTCTTACGCTCCAGGTCTTTGGACAACAATCCCGCGAGTTTAAACGTCTTGAATATATCGCCAAATCGGTAAGGATTTTTTCCGCGGGTCTCATCGAACGACCTCATCGCATGAGTGTCATTAATCCCTTGCATCGCAATCACCATATCCGGACGGTACATATCGAGATTCCCTTCGAGTTCAGCCAGAATCAACGACGTGTCCCCGGAAGGTATGCCCTTATTGATCACGCTGAATCTCCTGCCGCGGCCCCGCTCTGTCAGTATTTGCGCGAGCTGCCTGGGGTAAGAGTACCTTCCGTCTCCAAGATCGGCGGTGGTGGATTCCCCGAGACACATGATCCGATACGCCCCGGTCTTATCAAAAGCGCTTCTATTGACATGCTCTTGCGCGAACATGACCGCCGCGCCCAACACGCGCAGGCCCACCTCAAGGAAAACCACGCAAAAAGCGAGACCAAGGGCACTGGCGATTGCTTTTTCCTTAATGGGAACGTCGCCCCGTGCCCGCTCTGGCTTAGGGTCAGTCCTTTTTTTCATTGCCGGCCCCTTCCTCGTCGCGACGGCAGCCCAATGGCTCCGCGATGCGGTCGAGGAGCTCCGCGGAAAAATCGACGCGCAGCTGCTCCAGGGCCTCGGCCCGCGTCATCAGGCCGTCGCGGATCAGCTTACTCATCTCAACGTGATAGTGGGTGTAGCCGTACTTCTGGAGGGCCCGGTGCACGGAGATGAAGTTGAGGTAGCAGTTGGTGGTCTTGGCGGGATAGCTCAGGCGCGGATACTTCCAGCCCATCTCCTTCTGGATCACGGCCACGTACTCCTCGGGCGAATAGGGCAGGAACCAATGGGGGGAAAGGACCAGGCATTTGTGCCGTTTCCGGGCCCGAGCCACGACTTCTTCGATGCTATCCGGGAAGTCCCCGTATTTCGGATCGCCCTTGAGCCCGGCAAGGAACTCCTTGGTCGCCTGGCCCATCCGGGCGTATTCCGGGGCCGAGACGTTGCAGGCGCACTTGGTCAAGACCGGCTGATTGGTCATCTGGCCCTTGGTCCAGCCGGCGATGATGATAGGGACGTCGAAGCGTTCGGCCATGCGAAAGGTCAGGTCCATGTACCAGATGGCGCAGACGTGGCAGATGATCGCGGGCGAATCCGTCTTAATGATGCGCGCGAACATGTCGTGCATGAAGGTGGAGCGATAGGTCAAAAATGGGACGTCGAGCTTCTCCACGGCCCGGCGCACGTTGGCCATGGCATCCTCGGTCTCGAAGCCGTGGTCGAAGGTAAAGGCCAGGACATTGAGCTGGTAACGGCGCTTGGCGTAATAGAGCGCGGCGGTGCTGTCCTTGCCCCCGCTGCACATGACCAGGCAGTCGAACTCGTGCTTGCCCCGGTGCTGGGCGATGAGCTTGGTGAAATCGGTCTCCAGCAGCGGGGCCTGGGCCGAGGCCGCGGGCCGGCGCTCATGCTCGCGGCAGAGGTTGCAGACCCCCTCGGCGTCGATGCTGATATCCGGCGGACAATGCGGCAGCACGCAGCGGCTGCAGATGGGCCTTTCTATCATGCCTCTTCCCCTTTTTTGACCAGGACCTGCCAGCCGGTCCCGATCCGGACCTTATCGACGACCACATGCCCCTGCTCTTCTAGTGCGGGGGGGACGTTTTGTATGGGCTCGCCGTCGTCCAGGCTGATGCGCAGGAACGCTCCGGCGGGCAAGCCTTCGATGACCAGGAGCGCCCGGGCGGCGTTGGCCGGGCAGGGGACACCGGTGAGGTCGAGGGTCTCCGCGGGCCGGCTCATGAGCCTCCTGCGAGCCGGACTATGGCCCGGGCCGCCGCGTCGACCTGGGCCTGCGTGGTCCAGCGGCTGAGGCTTAAGCGCAGGCTGCGAACAGTCTCCTGCGGCGAAAGGCCTATGGCAAGCAGCACGGGGCTGGGCTCCGGCTTGGCCGAGGAGCAAGCCGCGCCGGCCGAGGCATAGATGCCCGCGGCGCTGAGCTTGCGCAAAAGGGGCTTGGACTCCGTTTCCGGCAGCATGACATTAAGGTTGTTGCACAAGCGAGCTTTCCTGGGCCCGTTGAGCCGGATGCCAGGCACGGCCCGGCGCAAGGAGTCCCATAAGCGATCGCGCAGGCGCCGCATGACGGAGGCCGCTCGCAGGTCGACGGCTTCTATCGCGGCCGCGAATCCCGCGATGGCGGGGGTGTTGAGGGTGCCGGAGCGCCGTCCGCCCTCCTGTCCGCCGCCGTCAAAAAGAGGCGCCAGGGCCGTGCCTTTGCGCACGTAAAGAGCGCCTATGCCCTTGGGGCCATGGAGCTTGTGCGCGTTGACGCTCAGCAGGTCCACCGGAACTTTCGCGACGTCCAGGGGCTCCTTGGTGAAGCTCTGGCAGGCGTCGCAATGGAAAAGGATGCCTCGCCCGCGGCAAAGCCTGCCGATCTCCTGGACCGGCTCGAGCGCGCCTATCTCATGGTTGGCGTGCATGACGCTCACCAGGATCGTGGCCGAAGTCAGGACTCGCGCGACTGCGGCCGGATCCACGAGTCCTTCGCTGTCCACGCCGACCAGGCTCACGCGGACCCCGAGCTTTTCCAGGGACAGAGCCGCGGCCGTGACGCTGGGATGCTCCACGGCCGAAATGACGATATGCTTGCCGCGCCGGCCGGCCGCCCAGGCCGTGCCTTTGACGGCCAGGTTGTTCGACTCGGTCCCTCCGGAGGTGAAGACGATCTCGTCCGGTTCGGCGCCCAGGGCCTCGGCCAGAGTTTGGCGCGAGCGCTCGACTACCTTGGCCGCCTCCACGCCCAGCCGGTGCCACGAGGCTGGATTGCCGTAGCAGCGCCGGGAGCACTCGGACATGGCCAGGAGCACGGCCGTCGCCGGTTGCGTCGTGGCGGCGTTGTCGAGGTATATCTCCAAGGTTCCCTCGCGTTTATTGTAATAATTCTTCAGACCCCGGCGTAAATAAACGAAACGACCACGGCCGGGCCGAGTTCTATCGCCAGTATGGTCAGAATAGCCAGAAGGATCAGGAAAGGCAGCAGAAACAAAAGTTTATGCCTCTTGATGAGGTAAAAGGCTTCTTTGACGACGAGCTTAATTTTATTCATAGTTTCGTTTATGACTGCCTCAGGCAATCCTCCCGATCCGGCTCATATCCATCCGCGTCATGCCAGAAGCTCCGCGCCCGAACATCCGCGGGCTTCAAGAGTCGCGACTTGAAAAGCTTGACCACGATCCAGGTCAGGCCCAGCCCAAAGAAATAAGCGATGAAGAGGCAGCCAGGGAGCAGCACCCGCCGCAGGGCCGCGGTCAGGCCGCGATGCATGCGCCGCAGGTTCTCGATCAGGGGCATGTCAAGGCGCTCCTCTCTCCACCACTAGATTTCCCAGGACCAGGGCATCCATGCGGCTGCGCTGGAAGGTCGAGACCGCATCCTCGGGGGTGCAGACGATGGGCTCGCCCCTGAGGTTGAACGAGGTGTTGATCAGCATGGGCAGGCCGGTCAAGTCCGCAAAGGCATGGATCAAGCTCCAGAAGCGCGGGTTGAGGCCGCGGCTGACGGTCTGGACCCGCGCCGTGCCGTCCACATGGGTCACCGCGGGAATGACGGACTTTTTCTCCTGGCGCACCCGCGGCGCGAGGAGCATGAAAGGCGAGGACTGCGTCAGATGAAAATACTCGGCCGCATTCTCCTCGAGCACCGCCGGGGCAAAAGGCCGGAAAGGTTCGCGATGCTTGACCTTCTCGTTGATGATCTCCTTCATGGCGGGATTACGGGGATCGCCCAGGATGGAGCGGTTTCCCAGGGCCCGCGGCCCCAGCTCCATCCGGCCCTGGCACCAGCCCACCACCTGTCCCTGGACCACTTTCTGCGCCACGCTCCGGTAAAGCTCCTCGTCCGAAAGCTCTCGGAACGCCAGGTTCGCATTGGTCAAGACCCGCTTGGCGCGGGACACCGGATACTCGGGCCCCAGATAAGGGTCCATGCGGCCGTCCCGCGGCCGGTTAAGCAAAGAATGGCTGACGAAGGCACAGGCCCCCAAGGCTCCGCCCGCGTCTCCGGCCGCGGGCTGGACGAAGAGGTTCTTGAAATCAGTCTCCTCGAGGATCTTTTGATTCATGACGCAATTGAGGAAGAGGCCTCCGGCCAGGCAGAGGTTTGGCGTCTTGGTCTGCGCATGAAGGTCGCGGGCGGCGAGGATGATCGCTTCTTCGATGAAAGCCTGGAGGCTGGCGGCCAAGTCGTAATGCCTTTCCTCAAGCTCCGCGCCAGGCTCGCGCGGCTTGCCGAAAAACTCCACGAACCGCCGGCTGTACATCCGATCCTCGCTGTAAAAGTCGAAATAGGATTGGTCCATGGCGAAGCTGCCGTCCGACCGCAGGGCTACGATGCTCTTGATTTTTTCAAGGAAGATCGGCCTGCCGAAACCCGCCAGCCCCATGACCTTGCCTTCTCCTTCATGGGCCTCGAACCCAAGGAACGTGGTCACGGCCGTGTAAAGGAGCCCGAGGGAATCCGGGAAATGGATCTCGTGGGTGAGACGGATAGCGCTGCCTTGCCCGCGGCCGCGCGCCATGGTCGCCCATTCGCCGACCGCGTCAGCCGTGAGTATGGCGGCGTCCTCGAACGGGGAGACCAGGAAGGCCGAGGCGGCATGGGCCAGATGGTGCTTGATGAAGAGCGTCTTGCCGGAGAACCCCGTCTCCCGCTGCAGGACCAAGGGCAGGGCCAGCCGGTCCGCGAGCCACGACGGCATGGTGCGCCGGAAGCTGCCATAGGAACGGGGGAAGGCCCGCAGATGGCTGATGAGGACCCGGGCAAACTTGAGGTAGGGCTTCTCATAGAAGACCACGGCGTCAAGATCGAAGACCGAGAGCCCCGCGGCCTGCAGGCAGTAATTGAGGGCCTGCAGGGGGAAGTCCGGCGAGTTCTTGCGGCGGTTGAACCGCTCTTCCTGCGCCACGGCCGCCAGACGCCCCTCTTGCATGAGGCAGGCCGCGGAGTCATGGTAGTGGCAGGACAGACCGATGATATTGGCGGGCATGATGCGATTTACCGGAGGATCCTCAACTCTCTCCATATGGCGTCGGCGATGTTTTCAGCCAGAAGCCTGTTGCCTTCGGGGCTGCAGTGGCCGAAATCCCCGGCGAACATGTCGACGAAATATCGATCGAACCTCGATTTTCGCACCGCTTCTTTGAAGGTATTCTCATTGTCCACAAAAATGACACCCGGTTCATCCCGGTATATATCCCGCAAGGGCTTCACGCTGCGCATGGGATATTGTACGCAGACCAGCCGTATCCGCTTCCGATCAAGGATGCGCTTGATGGCGCGGAAATTGTACCCCGTCAACGCGGCATACCGACTGCTCCTTAACCGGCTCGCCTTGTCCAGATATTCCGCGGCATATTCACGCTTCCCCATTGCCTGATAAAGCCTGCCCATCTCGGCGACAGCCTTGTCATCCTCGGGATTGGCCTGTATGGCCCTTGTCAGGACCTTCGCCGCTTCCTGATATCTGCCTTGGATCTTATAACAATCGACCAATTCCGCGTAAGCCCAGAAATATTGAGGCAGGAGCTCCGTGGAGATGTTCAGCATTTTTTCAGCTTCGACATATTTCCCTTGAGCTTTATAGATAAACCCGAGCTCCGAATAGGCCCAAGTGTTTTTTCCTTGATCCCGAGCCATCCCTTCCTTGATTATACTCTCCGCCGCCCCGAATTTTTTCTGGGCTTTATAGACAAACGCCATTTCCATATAAGCCATGAAAGATCGCGGAGACAGCTGGATGACCCGCCGGAACATGTCTTCGGCCTGGCCATACTGGGCCTCGTCCATGCAGATCACGCCCATCGCAAAATACGCGTTGGCATCTCGCGGATCGAGATCAAGGGCTTTCTTGAAGATGTTTTTCGCTTCCGCGTACCTGCCCCTATCCTGGTAGAACCTGCCGAGTTCGTGATAAAGGCTCCCCTCGCCGGGATTTCCGTCCAGCCTTTGTTTTAATTGATATTCAATGGGGGCGTCGCCCGCATCGGCCTGCCCCGAAGCCGGCAGGGATGCTTGCCTGGTTTTGTCCAGCAGATTCCTGGCGACCAGCATCAGGAACTTGCAAGTCCTAAGCTTGGCGAACGGAAAACGGCTGTTCCAGGGGATGGCACCGAGGTAGGGAGCATACCTGTCGTTCGTGCCTGCCATGAGCGTGACCAGGTCGGGGTCATACTTGGCGATATTTTCCTCAAGATGTTCGAGGATATGCGTGGTGTCGACCAGTATCGCGCCCTTATTAACGACGCTGAACGCGGCTCGGCCTTTTTTTTCATCAAGGATCCTCTCCAGCTGCAAGGGGTAGGAGTCCTTGCCTCCCAACGCCGTGGTGGAATCGCCCAGGCACATGATCCGATAGACCGAGCCCTTCTCGCGCAAGGCCCGGGTGTTCCGATATTCCTGAAGCCAGGAAAAAGCGAATCCGCCCGCTCTGAGGGCGATCTCCATGATGACAAAAAACGACAGGACCCCCATCGCGACGACGATCGTCTTCTGGAGGGGGAGTTTTTCGAGCCGCTCTTTTTTCTTATTATGAGAAGACATGCGCATCCTGTGCCGTACAGCTTATTGGTATTATAGTCTTTAGAAGGCTCATCTCGCACCGTCTCTGCCGATTTTGGTTGACGAACGAGATTCTCCCGCACCGCGGAGGAAAGATTGAAAACCTGCTCTCGCTGCATCATGGACGAGACGGTCCCGAAAATGCGTTTCGACAGCCAAGGGGTCTGCCATCTTTGTCATGTGCAAGACCGGCTGAACCGCACGTACTGTATCGAGCAGGACCAGGAGAAGGAGAAGCGCTTCCGCCGCATGCTCGAAGCCATCAAGGCAGAAGGCAAGGGAAAGCCTCACGACTGCATCGTCATGATCAGCGGGGGGGCCGACAGCAGCTACACGCTCTATATGGCCAAGAAATTAGGCCTCAGGCCGCTGGCCTATCACTTCGACAACGGCTGGGTGTCGGATGTCGCCCGAAAGAACATCGCCCAGATCACGGGCAAGCTCGGCGTCCCGGTGAAAACGCTCGCGTACCCCTGGGAGAAGCTCAAAGGCGCTTACGTAGCCTGCCTCAAGGCCTCCATCCCCGAACCCTGCCTGCCCTGCCTCGTGGCGACCCAGTCCCTGGCCTACTTGGCCGCGGCCCGAGAGGGGATACGGCACATCTTTTATGGCTACTCGCCCATGACCGAGGGGATCGCCCCTTTAAGATGGAGCTACGTGGACGGCCGCTACCTGGAATCGGTCATCAAGCGGCACGGAACGGGCGAGGATCTTGATGTGGTCCGGGACTTCAACCGCTTCAAGGCCTCGCACCTGCTCTACCACACTTTGGTGCGGCGCACGAAGATCATCATGCTGCCCGTCTATCTCGATTGGGACGAGCGGCGCATCAAGGAGCTGCTCACAAACGAGCTCGGCTGGATCGGCGGCGGCAAGCACTCCGACTGTTTCTACACGCCATTTCGCAACCACCTCATCTGGAAGAAATTCGGCTACGAGCTGCGCAAGCAGGCGCCCGCCGCGCTCGTGCGCAGCGGCCGGATCTCCCGGGCCGACGCGCTCAAGTTCTTCGCCGAGAACCCCATGAGCGAGGACCCGGGCCACACCGAGGCCGTCCTCGGCCGTCTAGGCCTTTCCCGAGCCCAGTTCGACGGGATCATGGCGGAGCCCCAGCGGAGCTTCGCGGACTTTCCGACCTACTACCCCGCGATCCGGCGCCTGAAGCCGCTCGTCCGATGGCTCGCTCGACGTGGTCTCATCGCCGAGTTCGTCTACGACAAGTACTTCGAGGTCTGAACCTCGACCTCAGGCACGCGTCCGACGGACAAACTCACCCCGCCTGAGAATCAAAACAGAATCGAGTTGTTGACAAGCCTGTGGTAGTGATATATGATACTACAATGGCCTACCGGGTGACTCGCCGCGTCGGGAAGTACCTCTACCGCTATGAGGTGGAGTCGTACCGGGATCCCGTCAAAAAACAACCCCGCCAACGCGTGCTGCATTTCCTTGGGCGCGTGGACAAGGAGGGGCGCGTCGTCATCCCTCCTACTATTCGCGTGGACTCGATCTCGGGTTCGTTGCCTGTGGGGGCGCTGGCCCTATTTTACGCCGTGGCGCGCGAATTGGACATGGTGTCCCACATCAAGGAGGTGCTGGACGTCGATCATGACTCAGCCGTTCATGTTCTTTGCCTCGTCCTCAACCAGATCGGACCCCGGCGACCTCTGAGCGATCTTCCCGCCTGGGTCGCTCGCAGTCCGATCCCGCGATGGGAACGCCTGGACGTGCGGCGGCTCGATCGGGAATCCTTTGAGCGGGCACGCCACAGGCTCTGCCACACGACCGCAGACGGGGGGCTCGAAGACCTCGGCCTGAAGCTTCAAGAGGCGATGACGAAAGTTTGGCGGGGCGATACGCGCGAGCCCGCGCAGTTCTACTACGACATCACACGCCAGGTGCACTATGGCAACGACTGCCCTTATGCCGAGCCCGGATACTTCCCAGGGGGAACGAATAAGAACGCGCTGGGTTTTGGACTGGTCACCTCGCGCCACCGACAGCATCCGGTCCTGTGCCGCGCCATCCGCGGCTCGCGCAGCGACACGCTCACCGTGCAGGACGTGGTCAACCATCTGAAGGCTCAGGGGTTCAGGAACCTCACCCTGATCTTGGACCGCGGGATGATCTCGCGCGAAAGCGTGGAGTTCGTCGTGAAGTCCGGGTTCGATCTGGTCGGGCTCGTCCCCGAGACGAACCAGGAGGCATGGGACTACGTGACACGCTGGCCGGGCATGGAACTGGAGCGTCCGCAGTACCTGGTGGAGCGGAGTTCTGGGGCGAAGATCTATGCGCGGGCATGGCGCGCGCCGCTGCTTGGCCGCAAGAGCATGCGCGTCGCCTTGGTTGTAGACTCGATGCGCGCGGCACGCGAGCGCCTTGAAAGGGACGGCTTCATCAGCGCCGCGGAGAAAACCACCAGCCCAAAGAGATTGCGCGATCTGCGGGAGGATCTCGGAACACTAGCGATTCCCGCGTCGGAACGCAGGGGATTTGCCGTGGATACGGCCGGCGCCGCCGAGGAAGGGCGCGGCGATGGAAGGTTCTTGATGTTTTCAACGGACGGAACGTTGGGAGCAGAGCAGATGTTTCGGATCTACCGTCAGAAGGATGAGATTGAGAAAGCATTTCAAACGATCGAGGGGGATTTATCCCTGGGCCCGGTCCGCCACAGGCGACGAGATCGGACAGATGGCTACACGACCGCGATCTACCTGGCGTACTTGCTGTGGAGTCGCGCCCAAGAGCGGATACAGAGGAAATTCCCCGGTTTGACGGTGAGCAAGGCTCTGAGTCTCGTCGAGGATGTTCATCTCGTTCGTGTTCAAGCAGGAAAAACAACTTCCGAATGGACGACGCGCTGCTCGGCCGAGCAAGCCGAACTGCTCAAGCTCGTCGGAGCGTCGCGATTTCTATAGTGGCTAAGAGCCCCGAAAGGCAGGATTAATATGAAAAAAAATAAAATTTTGCAATCAAAAATCACACTGAAACAAAAAACCGCCCTGCTTTTATCGGGAGTATTATTGCTTCTTGTGCTTTCGGAAGGCAGCCTGCGCCTGGGCGGATTTGTCGCTCTATATATGCAAGAACACAGGAACTTGCAGTCAATAAAACAAAAAGACGCTTATCGCATCATGTGCTTAGGGGAATCTACAACTCAAAATCAATATCCGCCATTCCTCGAGCAAGTCTTAAATCAGTCTAAAATAGGAAAGCATTTCAGCGTCATAGATAAAGGCATGGCAGGGGCGAACACCTCGGCCATATTAAACCACGTAGAGTCTTATTTGGCCAAGTATCACCCGGACATGGTCGTTACGATGATGGGCTGCAATGACCATGGGGTGATGTATTATCAGGATATACCCGAGGTCGATACCTGGCTATTCAGGCATTGTCGGGCATATGTCTTTAGCCGGCTCATATACGGGCATATTCTAAAAAAAATAAGGACAGAGGGCATATATGGAGCGAATGGATCAGATCAATCTTCCCAGGCCGAAGAGGCCATCAAGAAAGTCATAGGGCTCAACCCTGATAACGATAATGCCTACGTCGCATTGGGGCGGCTATATCGAAGTCAAATAAAATTCTCTCAGGCCGCAGACGCCTTCAAGAAAGCCTTGGAGCTTAACCCCAAAAACGATAATGCCTGCGTTGGGCTCGGATGGCTTTATCAAGAGCAAGGCGAATTTTCTCAGGCCGAAGAAGCCTTCAAGAAAGCCTTGGAACTTAACCCAAGAAACGATAATGCCTACGTTTCACTAGGACAACTTTATGTGAATCAAAATAAATTTTCCCGATCTGAAGATGCTTTCAAGAGAGCCTTGGAGCTTAACCCGAAAAACGATAATGCCTACGTTGGACTCGGATGGCTATATCAAGCGCAAAGCAAATTCTCTTGGGCTGAAAATGCGTTCAAAAAATCTTTGGAACTTAACCCGAAAAACGATAATACCTACTCCGCATTAGGTGGATTTTATATAAATCAAAACAAAATCCCACAAGCAGAAGACGCATTCAAGAAAGCCATAGAGCTTAATCCCCAAAGTGACCGCGCCTATGGGGCCCTCTCCATATTATATCGAGAAGCAGGAAAACTGGAGCTGTCAAAAGAATATGAAAAAAGGTCCGATGAATTGAAATCGTGGCGATACAATCTGATCACAGTCAACAACTACCGCAAGCTGAAAGGAATGTTAGATAAAAATGGAATCAGATTGATTTGCGTGCAGTATCCGATGCGCAATGTGGATCCGTTAAGGAAAATATTCGAGAAAGATAAAGGCGTCGTCTTCGTGGACAACGAGGGCGCATTCAAGGGAGCGCTGAAGAGCGCGAATTATCGGGAATATTTCAGGGATATGTTCGCCGGTGATTTCGGCCACTGCACGGAAAAAGGCAACCGGCTTTTAGCTCAGGATATCGCGAATGTTATTCTTGAGAAAATAATAACTGCTCAGGTCGTCAAACAGGAGCAGCAGCGGGGATAACCGGGTGATTGAAAGCGGACTTTTCGACCTACCGCCCCGCGATCCGAAGCCTAAAGCCGCTCACCCCGCCTTGGCGTAGAGGCGGATGATGTCCCGCAGCGTCCAGACGAAGAACTCGACTTCTTCGGGGGTGTTGTAGAAGGAGAAGGAGGCTCGGATGGAGCCGGAGAGGCCTCGCGCGTTGTACCATGAGTGGACGCAGTGCCTTCCGGACCGCGTCATGATGTTGGCGCCCTGATTGAGGAGGTAGGAGACATCCGAGGGGGCCATGCCCTCCACGCAGAAGTTAAGTATCCCGGTGCGCTGACCCGGATCCCGCGGGCCGATCAGCTTGATTCCCTTGGTCTTTGAAAGCTCCTCGGTGGCCAGGGAGTTGAGCTCATGGACCTGCTTCTTGATGGCCTTGCCGCCGATAGAGTCCAGGTAGCTGATCGCGGCGGCCAGCCCGATGGCCCCGGCGTAATCCTGCAGGCCCGCTTCGAACCGGTCGGGGGCATCGCCGAGAGTGAAGTCCGTGTAGGTGGTATCGAGCACCGTCTCGCCGCCCACCAGGAAGCAGGGCAACGTCTTGAGCAGGGCCTCCTTGGCGTAGAGCACGCCGCTGCCGGTGGGCCCGAGCATCTTATGGCCGGAGAAGGCCAGGAAGTCGGCGTCCAACTCCTGCACGTCGATATCACGATACAGCATGCCTTGGGCGGCGTCTATCAGGACCAGCGCACCGACGCGATGAGCTTCCCGGATGATGTCCTTCACCGGGAAGGTGACCCCCGAAAGGTTGGAGGTGTGCGGGATAGCGACGAGCTTGACGGAGCCGTCGAGCTTGCGGCGGAAAGAATCCCAGTCGAAGGTCGTGTCCGGCGCGGTATGGAAGATGCGGTGATCGACACCTTTCCTTTGGCGCAGGATCTGCCAGGGCAGGAGATTTGAGTTATGCTCGATGTCGGAGCAGAGCACGGCGTCTCCAGGCTTGAAAGGAAGGATATTGGCCACGATGTTGATGCCCTCGGTCGTGTTGCGAACGAACAGGATCTCCGAGGAACGGCGCGCCCCGATGTATTGCTGGACCGCCTCGCGCGCCGAGGCGTAGGCGCGCGTCGTGGTCGCCCCGAAATGGTGCGCTTCGCGTCCGGCGCAGCCCGAGTACTCCAGGTAGTAGCCGTTGATCGCCTCGACCACGGCCTTGGGCCGCAGCGACATGCAGGCATTGTCGAAGTAGACCACGCTCCTGTCGTTGATCCGCCGGGAGAGGATGGGGAAGTCTCCCCGGATCTTCAGGACTCGGCTTTGCGACGGCTCATCGAGGAGGCGCACCGGAAGCAGGGCTGTCCCCTGGCTCTGGATGGAATTCGGATCCCTGTCGACTTCCTTGATCTGGACGGAGCAGCACATGGCGCACATCCTCCTAAGCCAGCCGACCGCCCCGGTCGGGGGGCGGACTGCCTTCATGGATCCCGCTATTCTCATCTAAAGCTCAACCATGGAAAGATTTATATTTTAGTATTATTAAGCATGGCGGCAAACAAGCCTATCGCGCTTGATCCAGCCCCGGCTCGCCGCAATATCCTCGCCGCCATACTGATCGCGGCCTTAGGCTGCATCGTCTATGCGAACTCATTGCACAACGGCTTCGTGTATGACGACGAACTAGTCGTTGAAGACAACGGCTTCCTTTCTTCGTGGAGCAATGTCCTCTATTTCAACGCGCCGCAATATTTCTCCGGGTCCGGAGAGCACACCTACCGTCCGGTCAAGACCCTGAGCTATTTCTTCGACTTCATGCGCGGCCATGGTCAGGCGGCGGCCTTCCACCAGACCAACATGGTCCTGCACATCGCCTGCGGGGTCCTGCTCTATTTCTTCCTGCTCGACCTCATACCTTTCCTGGACCGCAAGCGCGACCCGGCGCTGATCGCCCTGTTCGCGGCCCTGCTGTTCGTGGCGCACCCGGCGCAGACCGAAGCCGTGGACAGCATAGGATTTCGCGAAGCGATCATCTGCGCCGCATTCTCCCTGCTGGCGCTGCTTTCCTTCGCGGCGTATCGCCGACGGACGCAACAACGCTTTCTGATCCTCTCGGCCCTGAGTTATCTGCTCGCCTTGTTGAGCAAGGAATCGGCGCTCCCGCTGATCGCCGTCATCTTCCTGATCGACCTGTATCGCCGCCAGGACGCGGCCGGAAACAAGGGCGGCCCGGCTGAGCTCAAGTTCAGCCATTATGCCTGGCATCTGGCGGTCCTCCTGATCTATATCTATGTCCGCTTCGTCTGGATGGTGGAATCCGGGGTGGTCAGCTCCTTGCCTGGGGTAGGTCATCCGGGAGGCAGCCTTTATACCGCCCTGCTCACGTCCAGCCGCATCTTCATGAGGTATCTGTCCCTGCTCTTCCTACCCGTGGGGCTGGCGGCGGAAGGCTCTTATCGGTATATCATCGATCCCTCGCGCTCCATCCTGGAGCCCCGGACCGCCGCATCGGTCGCAGCCTTGGCGGCGCTGGCGATCTTCACGCTCCAGAATCTCTGGAAGCATCGCCTGTTCTCTTTCTGCGTGCTGTGGTTCTTCCTCTGGCTCGCTCCGACATCCAACATCATGCCGCTGAACAATCCCATGGCCGAGAGATATCTTTATTTCTCCACCGCCGGGTTCTGCCTCTTCCTGGCGACCCTGCTGGCCTACCCGTCCTACTTCACACAGGGCCGGGCCCCGTCCGCGGGCTCAGGCCAGGCCCGGCCGCTGTTCGTGGTGCTGGTGCCCATACTGATCGGTTATTCGATCCTCACCTTCAACCGCAACAAGGTGTGGGGCGACCGGCTCGTTTTCTGGCGCGAGGTGACGGCACGGCCGCCCGTGAGCGAAAGGGCGTATGCCAACCTTGGTTTCGCGTATTTCAAGAAGAGGATGTTCCCTGAGGCCATAGCCGCATATCAGCAATCCATAAAGACGACTCCGCATTATGCGGACGCATATAAGAACCTGTCCGCGGTCTACCTGGAATCAGGCGATTATGAAGCGGCCCAGCGCCACGCCGAAGCCGCGGTGAGCTTGCACCCAAAAGACGCCATAAACCGCAATCAACTAGGACGGGTGTTTTTAAGGAAGCAGGAGTATGAGAAGGCCCGCGAGGAATTCCAGGCCGCCACACGCCTGGACCCATTCATGGCGCCCTCTTACAATAACCTGGCCATATGTTATTTCAAAGAAGGACGCTACGACGACGCCGTCGCGCAATATCGCCGGGCCCTGGAATTCAATCCCCGACTGGGCAGCATCCACGTGAACATGGGCATGGCCTATGCCGCGCAGAACGACCCGCTCCGCGCCGAGGCGGCCTTCGCGAAGGCTCTGCAAGTGGAGCCCGGATCCGCCAGCGCGTATTATGAGCTGGGCCGGCTGCATGCGAAAATGGGCCGCCAGGAGCAGGCCAAGATGGAATGGGAGCAAACGCTGAAGATCGATCCCGGACATGTCGCGGCCAGGGAAAGATTGGCGGCATTGGATAAAAGCCCTTGACCGAATCGCGCCGGAACATATTCGCCGTCATACTGATCGCGGCCCTGGGCTGCATCGTCTATGCGAATTCCCTGAACAACGGCTTTCTCTACGACGATGAGCAGGTGGTCGAAAGCAATGACTTCCTCTCCTCGTGGAGCAATATCCGCTATTTCGACACCCCGCGGTATTTCTCCGGCTCCGGGGAGGAAACCTATCGGCCGGGCGTGACCCTGAGCTATTTCTTCGACTCCATACGAGGCCACGGGAAGACGGCGGCCTTCCACCAGACCAGCTTGGCCCTGCACATCGCCTGCGGAATCCTGCTCTATTTCTTCCTGCTCGACCTCATACCTTTCCTGGACCGCAAGCGCGACCCGGCGCTGATCGCCCTGTTCGCGGCCCTGCTGTTCGTGGCGCACCCGGCGCAGACCGAAGCCGTGGACAGCATAGGGTTCCGCGAAGAGCTCATCTATACCGCATTCTCCCTGCTGGCGCTTCTTTCCTTCGCGGCATATCGCCACAGGACGCAGCGGCGCTTCCTGATCCTCTCGGCCCTGAGTTATCTGCTGGCCTTATTGAGCAAGGAATCGGCGCTCCCGCTGATAGCCATCATCGTCCTGACCGACCTATATCGCCGCAAGGATGCGGCCGCGAACAGGAGCGGCCCGGAAAAGTTCAAGCTCAGCCATTATGCCTGGCATCTGACGGCCCTCCTGATCTATGTCTATATCCGCTTCGTCTGGATGGTGAAGCCCGGAGTGCTCGGCAGCGCCATGCCCGGGACGGGTCATCCGGGAGGCAGTCTTTACACCGCCCTGCTCACGTCCAGCCGCATCTTCATGAATTATCTATCCTTGCTCGCCCTCCCTATCAAGCTCTCGGCGGAAGGCTATTATCGCTATATCATCGATCCCTCGCGCTCCATCCTGGAGCCCCGGACCGCCGCATCGGTCGCGGCCTTGGCGGCGCTGGCGGCCTTCACGCTCCGCAATCTCTGGAAGCATCGCCTGTTCTCTTTCTGCGTGCTGTGGTTCTTCATTTGGCTCGCTCCGGCGGCCAACATCATGCCCTTGAACCAGCCCTATGCCGAACGCTACCTTTATGCCGCCACCGCCGGATTCTGCCTCTTCCTGGCGGCCATGCTGGTCCATCCCCACTACTTCACCACCCGCGAGACCACGCCCGCCGGCCCGAGCCGGACGAAGCCGCTGTTTATAGTGCTGGTGCCCGTGCTGATCGGTTATTCCATCCTCACCTTCAACCGGAACAAGATCTGGAGCGACCGGCTCGTCTTCTGGCGCGAGATCACGATGCATCCGCCCGCCACCGCAAGGGCCTATGCCAACCTGGGTTTCGCGCATTTCAAACGGGGGATGTTCCCCGAAGCGATAGCGGCGTATCAGCAAGCCATAAAGATAAATCCGTACGATGATGATGCGCACAAAAAACTCTCCGAGGTCTACCTGGACATGAACGACTACGATTCGGCCCAGCGCTATGCCGAGACTGCGCTGCGCCTGCGTCCGGATAAGGCCATAGACCATAAACTTTTGGATGCCGCGGCGGGCTCGGCGCAGACGAGCGTGCGCTTGTATTCAGAAGGCGCCATGAACCACAATCAGCTGGGACGAGTGTTCTTAAGAAGGCAGGAGTATGCACGGGCCAGAGAGCAATTCCAGGCCGCCATACGCCTGGACCCGTTCCTGTCGCAGGCCTACAACAACCTGGCCATAGGCTATTTCAAGGAAGGACGATACGACAACGCCATCGAGCAATATCGCCGGGCCTTGGAATTCAATCCCCGGTTGGGCAGCATCCACATCAACATCGGCTTGGCGTATGCCGCCAAGAACGATTGGCCCCATGCCGAGGAGTCTTTCACCCAGGCCTTGGCAATCGAGCCCGATTCCGCCGCCGCGCATCACGAACTGGACAGGCTGCATGAGCAAATGGGAGGCAAGCGCCTAAACTCGATCCCGGACACGCCGGCGCCCGGGAAAAAAGGGACGCCTTGAACAAGAGCCATCGACCTTAACCTGGCAAGACGCATTGATTTCTGGGTCGGGATCCCGGCCAGCCTCCTCGTCTCCGGCGTCCATAAGCTGGCGGCGATGTTGTGCCCCCGCGCGGACAGCGAAGCAATCACCCCCAAGAAGATGCTGTTCTTGGAGCTTTCCGAAATGGGCTCCGCCATACTCGCCTACTCGGCGATCTTAAAGGCCAAGCAGCTCTACCCCGAGGCCCAGCTGTATTTCTGGATATTCCAGGAAAATGCCGAGAGCGTGGCCCTGCCGGGACTGATCCCGGAGGAAAACATCATCACGATCCGGACCGACGATCTATTGACGCTGTTCCTGGATACGCTCAAGGCCCTGCGCCGCGTCAGGCGCGAAGGCATGGACGTGATCATCGACCTGGAACTCTTTTCCAGATTCACGAGCCTGCTGGTCTACCTGAGCGGAGCCAAGCGTCGGGTGGGGTTCCACAAATACAGCATGGAGGGATTGTCCCGGGCGGACGTGTACACCCACAAAGTCGTGTACAACGCGTACATGCACATGAGCCGGAACTTCTTGAGCCTGGTGCTCGCCTTGCGAGAGCCGGCGCGGACGATCCCCCTGCTGAAAGCCTCGCTGGCGCAGGCGGCGACCGAGGCGCCCCGGATCGTTCCGGATGCCGGACGCCGGGCCGGTATCTGGGCCAAGTTGAGGGCGGCGAACGGGAAGGCATCGGAGGACGCCCGGCTCGTCCTGTTGAATTTCGGGGTGGGGGACCATCTGCCTTTACGGGTTTGGCCGCTGGAGAACTATCTGGAGCTCGCCGGACGGCTTCTTGAGGAGGATGACGTCTTCGTCGTCCTGCTCGGCGTCCAGCATGTCCGCGGATCGGACGAGCGGATAAAAGAGTTCTCCGCGCGGCCACGGGTCATCGACATGACCGGTCGCACGAGCGTTCCGGAGGTCGTTGACCTCTGCAGCATATCGCGCCTGCTCATCAGCCATGACTGCGGGATCGCGCATCTGGCATCTTTGACCGCTCTCGACACGGTGGTCTTGTTCGGGCCCGAAACGCCGGCGCTCTACGCGCCTTTGAACCAGAACCTGACGGTCATTTACAAGGATTTCGCCTGCAGCCCGTGCTTCCTGGCCTATAACCACCGCACATCGTTCTGCCGCGACAACTCCTGCCTCAAGACCGTCTCCGTCGATGAGGTCTACGCGGCGGCCATGAGCCGCCTGCATCGGCGTCCGTCGGCCGCCAAGTAAAGAACCCCGCCCCTGAAAGGGGGGGCTTTACTTCCAATGCCTTATTTTTCGATGAGGAAGGGCCCCATGGCGAGATCGTCGATCCCGCTGTCGCCGAAACAGCGCAGGGCGTCTTCCGGGGAATTAACGATGGGCTGCGTGTTGAGGTTGAACGACGTGTTGAGCAGCAGCGGCAGCCCCGTGAGGCGGTCGAATTCCGAAAGCAGGGCGTGATAGGCGGGGTTCTCCGCGCGCGAGACGGTTTGGATGCGCGCCGTGCCGTCGACGTGCACGACTGCGGGGATCGCGGCGGCCCGCTCGGGGCGGACCTGGACCGTCTCGATCATGTACGGGAAATGCGGGCCGCCAGGCAGCAAGAAAAAATCGGCCGCCTTTTCCTCGAGGACGCTGGGAGCGAACGGGCGGAAAGGCTCGCGCAGCTTGATCTTGCGGTTCAACACGTCCCGCATATCCGCGCGGCGCGGATCCGCCAGTATGCTGCGGAACCCCAAAGCGCGCGGGCCGAATTCCGCGCGCCCCTGGAAAAAAGCGACCACCCGCCCCCGGGCGATGCGCCGCGCGATCTCAGGCGCCGGGTCCTCGATCCGCCTCCAGGCATGCCCGGGGTGGCTTTTGATGGCGGCCAGCATCTGCGCTTGCGAATACTCGGGACCCAGGTTCAGATAGCGGCAGGGCTCCGGCCAGCATCCCGAGCGCTGGTGGTGCAGATAGGCCGCGGCACCCAGCGCGGTGCCATTGTCATCGGCCACGGGCGAGAAGTGAAAATCCTCGAATCGCACCGGCGCGGCGGGATCCTGGAAGCGGCGCCGAAGACGCTGATTCAGCCGGCAGTTGAGGAAAACCCCGCCGCTGGTGCAAAGCGTGCCCGGGCGCTGCGGGAGGCGGGACACGGCTTGCTCGATGAGCTCGCCCATCCGGCGCTCAAGAAGATCCTGCAGGCAGCGGGCGATCCGGGCACGGTCTTCCAGGGCGGCAAGCGCGGCGGGGCCGCCCACAAGCGCGGCCAGGCTCTCAGAATAAAAACGGCTGGCGTTGCGGTGTATGCGAAAATATTTCAGATCCAACTCCAGGCGCCCGCCTCTCACCGCAGCCAGAGCGTCCATCTTGGCTTGGAGCCGCGGGTCCGGCTCGATGCCGCCATAGGAACTCAGACCCATGACCTTATATTCATCGAGGTCCGGGACAAAACCCAGCAGCTGGGTGACGGCGGAATAGAGGCTGCCGAAGGAATGGGGGAAGAGGGTTTCACTCACGCGCCGATGCCGGCCCGAAAGGACTTGATAGCATGAAACGGCCGCCTCCTCTCCCGTGCCGTCCGCGACGATCGAGAAGAGACTTTGCTTGCCCTGCGCCGCCATGCAGGCGCAGTAGGAGTGCGCCAGGTGGTGGGGCACGAAGGTGAGCCGCGGGCAATGTCCGAAGTGACGGACGAAATCCGCGCGCACCCCCCGCATGCGCATGAATTTATCCATCCGCGAAAGTCCGGCATGGTCGGCGCGCCGGGCGAAGAAATAATCCCAGGACGCCGGCCCGAATCTCAGCATCTGCCGCAGCTGACCGCGCAGACTCCGGCTTGGCGACCAGGCGAAACCCGCCTCGGAGATGTCGGCGATATCGAGGCGGTTGCGCTCCAGGATGTGGCGTATGGCGTGCGCGGGGAACGCCGTGTCTTGTTTGCATCGCGTGAAGCGATCCTCGATCACCGCGTCAGTAGGAACCCCGTCCCTGATGAGCGCCGCCGCGGAGGCGTGCCCTTGATGGCAGATGATTCCCAGGATGTTGCGGGCGGCGCGGCGCGGCGGGCTCATGTTCGATCTCATTTTATTAAACCGGTCGGACCTCAGCAAAATGATACCTCAAACCCCAGGTCACATAAAAGTCCATTCCAAGCCCATCTCTCGCTGGATAAACATCATGAGCGCAACTTTTCCACATAATGCCACACTATCTTTCATACGCGCGCTTGCGCTAGCGCGAAATTTAACATATAATTTTAATCGGCGTAATCCGCTGAATCCGGTCGGACCGACATGCGCACAGGCACCACTAAAGATTTCGTGACGACTTCGCAGTGGTGTAACAATAAATTCGCAAAGATTAGCTATAAAGAATACATCTACGCGCACAATAGTCATGTACAAGCCAGTCAAAGAGCCCGTGGCAAAATCATGAAGGATACGCGCCTGCTCCTGGCGGCTCTTCTTGCCCTCGCCGGCGTAACGCCGCTTCACGCCACGACCATCCAGTTGCTCTACCCGCCCGACATCCGCACGACCTCGGACCGCACGCCCACGGTGCAGTGGAGCATCACGCCTTATGGCTCATACATCTCGACCGTGAAGTTCTCGACCAATTCGGACTTCAGCCCCCTGCTGTTCTCCCAGACCGGAATCTCCACGGACAACTACACCTTGAACGGCACGGCCCCTGAACTGCTGACCCGCGGCGCCACCTACTACTGGCGCGTGGAGACCGCGGACGCCGCATCAGCGCCCCGCTCGCTCATCGTGCCTTTGAACCGCCTCACCTACACCTTGGACGTCGCCGGCAACTCGCCCATGGCCCCGCCCCTGGCGCTCTCCCGGCGGATCCTCACCGGGGATCTGTTCACGCCGACCACCAGCCAGTACGCCTTGCTGCCGGCGGAGGCCCTGGCGAACCGAACCTACTACTGGCACGCGCGAGCCACGGACTGGGTGGGCAACGCGGGGCCGTATTCCCCGGTCTCCGCCTTCACGATCAACAACGCCTTCCCCGGGCCCACCCTTTTGACGCCGGCTGACGCCAGCCGCTCCTTGGTGGCGACGCCCACGCTGACTTGGACCAGCGTCCCCCAGGCCAATTCCTACACGGTGTATATTTCGAGCTATGTGGACTTTTCGTACGTAGCCAACACCGCCGCGGGCATCATAACCACCCAATATGTGGTGCCGGGCGCGAACCCCCTCCCGGTCGAGACCAATTATTACTGGAAAGTCGCGGCCACCGACGGCACCGACACCGGCTACTCCACGCAATTCTCCTTCTTCGTCGACACCTCCACGTACGTCGTCCCCCCCGGCTGCCTCATCGACCTCAACGTGAAAAAAACCGGCGCAGGAAACGCCTTCACCACGATCCAGTCCGCGGTCAACGCCCTGCCCTACCCCCTGACGGGAAACGCCTGCGTGGTCATCCGCGACACGCAGACCTATTCCGAGCAGGTGACCGTCCAGGGCCTCGTCGCCGCCAACCCCTCCTATCGGCTCATGATCATGGCCGACCCGAGCTTCATCAGCTCCGCGCCCGTGGTCAGCCCGCCTGCGGGCTCTACCGCCGCGTTCCAGATCGCCAACGCCAGCGTCACCATCCAGAACATCAACATCATCGCCACGAACACGATGGCCTACGGCGTGCTCGTTTCCTCGGCCTACGTGACCCTCTCCAGCGTCAGCGTGGTCGACCCCGATGGCAGCATCCAGGTGGCCGGGGTGTCCCTGTCCAGCTGGGACACGGTGGCTTACTCCAGCGTCAGCGTGCAGAACGCCTACGCCTTCTATCTCTCGGGCTCGATGATGAACGCGGTGTCCCACAGCTCAGGGCAAACCAACAGCTCCTCCCATGCCGCCCTATACCTGGCCGGCGCCTCCGCCAATACCTTCAACGTGTTCCTGGCCTCCAACCCCGCGGGAAACGGCGCGCAGCTTGACGGCAACTCCAGCCTCAACACCATCTCCTTGAGCACGCTCACCAGCAGCGCCGCGGGCTCCTACGCCCTCTATATAAACCAAGCATCCTCCAACGTCGTCCAGGGCTCATCCATCCAAGGCTCCACCGCCGTCTATATCGTCGACTCGACCGGCACCAGCATCAACTCCTGCGTCATCACGGCCCTCGATGCGACAGGCGAGGGCATACGCCTTTCCGGAAACGTCGCCCTCTCCCTGTCCTCCAACACCATAGTCCCCGGCCCCCAGGGCGCGGGCATCGTCTTTTTGGCCAACTCCGGAACGACCTTATGGAACAACACCATCCATGGCGGCAGGTACGGCATCCGCGCCTGGAGCCAGGCCGGCAGCGGGCTCTCGATCACGGATACGACCATCGAACCCGTCCCGTCGACCGATCAGGACACCTACGGCATCTTCCTGGAGGATCTCAGCGGCGCCACGATCCGGCGCAACAACATCTACTACCGCACCTCCGGCTCGGCCGCGGGTTATACCTGCTACGGCATCTATGCCGCAAACTCACCGGGCCTGCTCATCGACCACAACCGCATCAATCAGCCCGGCATGATCACGGCCGGAAGCTTCCAGGCGGTCTTGCTCGACAACGCGGACGCCGCGGTCTTCAAATTCAACGACATCAGCGCTGCCGGCGACACTCTCACCGACGCCTTCCTGCTGCGGCTGGCCGACGGCTCGACAGGCGCGCAGGTCAAGGACAACATCTTCGCAAGCTCCCTGAGCGTAAGCGGCTCATCTGCCGCCATCGCGGTATCCCAGGACAGCCAGAGCGGCTGGGCCTCGGACTACAACGATTTCTTCAGCTCCAATCCTTTCAACAGCGCCGTTTGGGGGACCGCGAGCTACCAGCTGCCGGCCGAGTGGCGGGCCAACGCTTCGCAGGATGCCCACTCCATAGTCTCCGATCCCCGCTGGCGCGACACCACGGCCGGCGCCGAGGACTTCCATCCCTTGTCCCAGGACGGGCGCTACAACCCCGCCGCGCGGAGCTTCGTGCAGGACCAGGTCACCTCGCTCACCGTCAACGCGGGCGATCCGTCCGAAAATTTCACCACCGAACCCGCCCCCAACGGCGGGAGGGCCAACCAGGGCTCCTACGGCAACACGGCCCAGGCTTCCATGGGCAACCTCACGCTGGCCTGCGACGCGTACTATCTCGTGGGCGCGGGCCAGGCCTTTTCGACCATCCAATCCGCCGTGGACGCGGTGAGCGTGTCTCTCTCCAGCAACGCCTGCGTGATGATCGAGGACGCGGGGACCTACGCGGAGCAGGTCAACGTCTGGAACAAGGACACCAACGGCTACACGATCACGATCACGAAAGATCCCTCCTCGCCCGGCACCGCCTTCATAAGCCCGCCCGCGGGCTCCACCGCCGCTTTCGTCATACGCAACGCCAGCGTTACGGTCCAGATGCTGACCATCCTGGGCACCAATCCCATGCCTTACGGCGTCCTGGCCGCCTCGCCCACCGTGACCCTGCGCATCCTCAACATAGACAGCGCGGGTCAGATCGGCGCAGCCGGCATAGCGCTCTCCGACGACGACCTGGTGACCCTCTCCAGCATCACGGTTCAGAACGCGCACGGCCTGCAGATAGACGGAGGCTCGCGGAACACGGTCTCCTACAGCTCGGCCCAGGCCGGCGGCGCCGGCTTCTACGCCCTCTATCTCCGCCAGGCCGCCTCCAACACCATCCTGGCTTCCTACCTGCAGAGCCCGACCGCGGTCTATATCTCGGGCTCGACCGGCACCGCGATCGGCGCCAGCGTGCTGAAGGCGGCCGACACGGCCGGCTCAGCCTTGTACCTGACCGGCGGCAGCGCCGGTCTGGCGGTCTCCTCCTCCACCTTCTTGGGCGGCAGCCAGGGCTCGGGCATCTATCTCGACGCCTACAATACCGGGGCGCTCACCTTCTCCTCCGACACCATCGCGGGCTCGCTCTACGGACTGACCATCGCCACCCAGGGCGCGGGCGGCGTCTTCATGGTCCTCTTCGCCGAAGGACTGTTCTTTTCCAACCTCCCGGCGGGGGCTACGGCCATCAACTTCCTGGGCGGGCAGTTCATCTCGACGCTCAGCGCCGCGGGCTTCTACGGCCCATCCCGGACCAATGTCAACGCGAGTTCCCTCGGCGATTCCAGCATATTCATGCGCACCAGCACGGGCCCCTGGACCGGCGCCACCTTCGCGGACGACCCCTTCGGCTACGTGCATTGGCCCAGCGTGGCGCCCGCCGGCTGCAACCTGACCTACCGCGTCGGCCACAACGCTTTCGTGAACTACCACTCGCTCCAAGCCGCGGCCAACGCCCTCTCGGGCACCGATCTGATCACGCAAACCTGCATCGTGATCGACGACGCGCAGACCTACTCGGAGCAAGTCACGGTCCAAGGCATCTCCAACAACGGGCATCAACTCATCATCATGGCCGACCCGACCCTGCACTCCAAGCCCACGATCGATCCACCCGCGGGCTCCACCGCCGCGTTCCAGATCGCCAACGCCAGCGTCACCCTCCAGAACGTCAACGTCATCACCACGAACACGGTGACTTACGGCGTGCTCGTTTCCTCGGCGTACGTGACCCTCTCCAGCATCAGCGTGGTCGACCCCGGAGGCAGCATCAAGCTGGCCGGCATGTCCCTGTCGAACTGGGACACGGTGAGCTGCTCCAGCGTCAGCGTGAAAAATGCCCACGGCTTCTATCTGCCGGGCTCGATGATGACCACGGTGTCCTACAGCTCGGCGCAAACCAACGGCTCCTCCTATGCCGCATTATACCTGGCCGACGCCTCATCCAACACCTTCAACGCGCTCTCGGCCAACGGTCTCGCGGGCTACGGCGCCTACCTCTCCAACTCCAACCGCAACACCATCCAGCGCTCCACCATCACCAGCCATGCGACCACCTCCGCGCTCTTTTTCACCCAGGCCTCCGCCAACTCCATTTCCGACTCCTTCATCTCCAACCCCTCGGGCTACGGCGCGCGGCTGGAATCCGGTTCGAACTACAACACCATCCAGAACTCCACCGTCGCCAGCAATGGCTCGGGCTACCAGGCGCTCTCTCTCCAGCAGGTGTCGTCCAACACCATCCAGGACTCTTATGCCCAGGGCCCGACAGCCGCCTATGTCTACGGCTCCACCGGCACGACCATCAATTCCTGCGTCCTGGCAGCCACTGGCAGCGACGGCATCGGCCTGCGCCTGGCCGGCGGCAGCGTCAACCTTTTTGTGACGAACAACATAATCCTGGGAGGTTCCCAGGGCTCCGGCATCGCTCTCGACCGATACAACACGGGCGCCATCTCGCTTTCCTCCAACACCATCCAGCTCGCGGCTTACGGCCTCAGCCTATCGGCCCAGGGCACGGGCGGCGTTTTCACAAGCCTCGCCATAACCAGCATGAGCTTCCAGGCCCTGCAGCCTGGCGCCACGGCCGTCAACTTCCTGAGCGGGCAGTTCGTCTCGACCTTCACCACGATGGGCTTCTACAGTTCCAACATCGCGGTCAATATCAACGCCCGCGCCCTGACCGGCGGCGCCGGCATCTACATGCTCAGGCCCAACGGCGCCAAGACCGGTGCCGCCCTGGCCAACGACCCGTACGCCTACGTGCACTGGCCCACGCCTCCCCATCCGGCCGTGGTCAAGGTCTACGCTTCGAGCGCCAGCGTCAGCTACGGCGTGCTAGGAGCGGACGGCTATGTGGTTGAAGCCGCCACGGCCCCGGACTTCACGGGCACGATCTATTCCTCCGCATCCTTAGCCGAGGTCTCAACCCTGGCGCCCCAAAGCCTCTACCCCAACACCACCTATTACCTGCGCGCCGGCGCCCTGTGGTATCAGACCACCTATTATGCCAACAGCACGCCCGTCTCGACATCGACCTTGGCCAGTGCCACGCAAAATCCCATGTTCGCGGGCGTGTATCTGACCAGCATAACCGTCAACTGGACCGCCCTGCCCTCCAGCCCGCCGGACGCCTCCTCCATGACCTCGGAAGGCTACCTCCTGCAGACCTCCACGGCCTCGGATTTCTCCGGCATCATGTTCTCCAGCGCAACGCCCAACCCGGCCTTAAGCACGCTCACCATATCAGGCTTGTCCGTCGCCACGACCTATTATTTCCGCGTGGGGAGCCTCAACTGGAATTACGCGGCCAACCTCGTGACGCTCGCCGGCAAGGCCGTGGCCCTGGGCGGGAACAAAACCTGGACCGGCGCGGGCGGGGACGGGAATTGGCACACGGCCGCCAACTGGAGCCCGGCAAAGGTCCCGCTCAACACCGACGCCGTCGTCATTGACGCCGGCAACGCCAGCAACGTGAGCGCCGCCTCGCCCGCCATCAACTTCTTTTCCTTACAGCTGGGCGGAGCCTCCGGAAACACGGTCGGGCTGACCCTTTCGACCACCGTGGCCTCCGGAACGAGCCTCTTCATCTACAGGAACTCCACTTTGACCCAGAACACGGCCCTGCCGCTGAACCTCGCCGGAAACCTCACCGTGTACTCAGGCGGCAGCATCACGCATGCGGCCAACTCCGGGACCAAGGCCAGCGTCGTCAACCTTTCGGTCGGAGGCAACTTCGATCTGCAAAGCGGATCAACGATCTTACTGGACGGCCTGGGCTATGCGGGAGGCATGACAAGCGCCGGCTCCGGCCTGGGCTACGGCGGCGGCGGCGCCAATGCGAGTTGGGGCGCGGGCGGCGGCGGACATGGAGGCAACGGCGGCGGCAGCAATTATGCCGGCGGCTCAGCCAATGATTCGCTGAGCAGTCCCACGGACCTGGGCTCGGGCGGCGGCGGCGGCTACAGCGCCACCGGCGGCGCGGGCGGGGGCGCGGCCAGCATCAGCGTTGGCAATGCCCTGACGCTCAACGGCTTGATCACGGCCAACGGGGCCAGCGCCTCAGGCGGCAGCTATGGCGGCAGCGGCGGCGGGGCCGGCGGAAGCATCAACATCACGGCCGCGGTCATGTCCGGCGCCGGCACCTTGCGCGCCAATGGAGGAACCGGTTCGGCTATCAACAGCGGTTATGGCGCCGGCGGCGGCGGCGGCCGGATCGCCCTTAAGGCCACGGGCAGCCCCGTGCCGACCGCTCTGACGCTTACCGTCGGGGCCGGCGCCAATTCAGGAAGCAGTTCCGCCAACGGCGGGGTCGGGACGATCTACACCAAGGCCCAGGGCCAGACAAATTTCAATTTATATTTCCTCAGCCCCAGCAATGCGGCCGGCTCGCTCACGCCGGTCACGGGCACGCCCATGACCATCGACATGTTCACCATGCAAAACGCGCAGGTGACATTCGACGACGGAAGCCTCGTGACCATCAACACCTCCGCATCCTTCTCCGGGACCAACCGGCTGACCTACTCGACTATCACCGCCAACATGAACGTGACGATACCCAACGGCACGACCTTGGTGCAGTCCTCGCTGGGGCAGATCAACGTCAACGGAAACCTGACGGCGCAGTCAGGCTCGATCTTCACGCACTGGGGCAACGGGGGCAGCCGGATCTACGACATGGGCATCAAGGTGACCGGCAACTTCGATCTGCAGAGCGGGTCTTCGATCTCGCTGGACGGCCTGGGCTATGCGGGAGGCAGCCAAGGCAACGGCTCCGGCCCGGGAGGCGGAACGGGCGGCACCAATAGCGGCTGGGGAGCCGGCGGCGGCGGCCATGCCGGCTGGGGCGGCAACGGCAGCAGCGGGTATGCCGGCGGCACAGCCAATGATTCTCTGAGCAATCCCACGGACCTGGGCTCGGGCGGCGGCGGCGGCTACAGCGCCTACGGCGGCGCGGGCGGAGGCGCGGCGCTCATCAGCGTGGGCAATACCCTCCTGATCAACGGCATGATCACGGCCAACGGGGCTAACGCGTCAGGCGGCAGTTACGGCGGCAGCGGCGGCGGGGCCGGCGGGAGCATCAACATCACGGCCGCGACCATGTCCGGCTCCGGCACCTTGCGCGCCAATGGGGGCGCCGGTTCGATCATCAACGGCGGGTATGGCGCCGGCGGCAGCGGCGGACGGATCTCTCTTAGGATTACGGGCAGCGCCATGCCGGCCAGCCTGGCGCTCTCGGTCGGGGCCGGCGCCAATTCGGGAGGAAGTTCAGCCAGCGGCGGGGCCGGGACGATCTATACCTATAGCTACGGCCAGACCAATAGCTTCAGCTTGTATGCCCTCAGCCCGACCGTGACGGCCGGAGCCTGGACGCCGATTACGGGCACGCCCCTGGCCATCGATTCCTTCACCGCTCAAAACGCCTGGCTGAACTTCGACCAGGGCAGTTCCCTGCTCATCGCCTCCATGACCATGGCCAACGCGCAGGTGACTTTCGACGCCAACAGCGCGGCCACGGTCCTCAATAGCCCGGTCTTCACCGGGACCAACGTACTGACCTACTCCACCTTGACCTTCAATGCCGGCGTGGTGGTTACCAACGGCACCACCTGGCGGCAAAAATCCATAGCGCAGGTGACGGTCAACGGCAACTTGACCGTGCAGTCCGGCGGCGTCTTGACGCACCTGGGCAACGGGGGCAGCCGGATCTACGACCTGGGCATCACGGTGAGCGGCAACTGCGACCTGCAGAGCGGATCCGTGATCCCGCTGGACGGCCTGGGCTATGCGGGGGGCAGCCAAGGCAACGGCTCCGGCCCGGGCGGCGGCGTGGGCGGCACCAATGGCGGCTGGGGAGCCGGCGGCGGCGGCCATGGGGGCAACGGCGGCGGCAGCAATTATGCCGGCGGCACGGCCAATGATTCTCTGAGCAATCCCACGGACCTGGGCTCGGGCGGCGGCGGCGGCTACAGCGCCTACGGCGGCACGGGCGGGGGCGCGGCCATCATCAGCGTGGGCAATACCCTGTCCATCAACGGCATCATCACGGCCAACGGGACCAACGCGTCGGGCGGCAGCTACGGCGGCAGCGGCGGCGGGGCGGGCGGGAGCATCAACCTCTCGGCCGGATCCCTGACCGGAACCGGCACCTTGAGCGTCACCGGGGGCGCCGGTTCGATCATCAACGGCGGGTATGGCGCCGGCGGGGCCGGCGGCCGCATCTTCGCCGCCGCCAACACCAACACCTTCTCGGGCTCCGTTTCCACCTTCACCGCAAGCGGGGCCTCCAGCGGCGGCGGCGCCGCTCCGGGCGGGGTGGGCACGGTCTTCTCCGGC
>CAIKVT010000061.1 GCA_903830945.1 uncultured Elusimicrobia bacterium | reverse complement strand
GTCGCGCAGTATGAGGCCTCGACGTATCGCTCATAAGTGGTGTTGGGGAGCAATCCTGATTCGAGGTACGACGTGGCGGAGGGCGCCAGCGGGGAGGATTCGTACCCTCCGGTGGAGGACAAGACACGGAAGCCGTCGCATGATTGCAGAGCCCAGGACCACGCTATGCTTTGCGAACTGACCGCCGCCCCGGAGAAGTTTTGGGGCTGGGCCAAAGTGTTGGTCGAACTGATGGTGCCGACGTTGCCTGGATGCGACGATCCGCCGCCAAAGGCCCCGCCGGCAACAGAAAGATTGAGGCCGCAACGGGACCCGGACCCTGTCACGCCGATCGCCACCCGCCCCCCCCCGCCTCCGCCGCCCATGTAACTGCTGCTGCCGCCGCTCCCGCCATTCCCGCCGTCGGCATACACCGCCCCGCTGCCGTCGAAATTGGCCGCGTTGATATTGATCGACCCGCCCGAACCGCCGCCGCCTGGATAGTATCCTGCATACACAGTCCCCGCCGCGCCCTTGGCACTGATGCGACCGTTCAAGTGCAGCGTGCCTGCCGTCACGATGACCGCCCCGCCCCCGCTACCGCCGAGCGTGCCGTCGTAACTGTTGGCCCCGCCTCCCGAACCAAGATCCGTCGGATTGGCCGCCAGATCATATGCCGATCCGCCGCTGCCGCCAGTGCCACTGCCCCCAGCCCCGCCATGGCCGGCCCCACCGCCTCCACGGGTGCCTCCGTAGCCACCGGCTCCAGTACCATAACCGCTCCCATACCCCAACCCGTCCACCGTTATACTCGAACCGGCATGCAGGTCGAAGGTCCCGCCTACTTTGATATTGACCACATTGGCCCGCGTAGTAGCATTGCTGCCGTGCGTGATCAAGCCCCCGCTGGCCACGGCAAAGTTCCCGGTGATGTTGAGCTGCGCCGAAGTCGCCTGGCTGAGCTGCGCGCCGCTGTTGATTGCCGCGTCGCCGGTGATATAGATGGAGGTCCCCTGGCTGAGCTGCGCGCCGGTATTGAGCGTCAGGTTCCCGCTGACATTGAGCAGCGCCGAGCTCCCCTGGCTGAGTTGCGCGCCGTTATTGAGCATCACGCTGCCGCCGGCCCCGGTGGTCAACAGCTGCAGCGACCCGATGGTGGAATAACAGCCCGTGCTGCCGAGGGTCAACGTGTTGAAGCTGATCCCCGCTCCGTTAGCCGTCACCGCGCCCAGAGCGATCGATACGCTATCGCCCGCGCCTGGCACCCCAGAGGGCTTCCAATTGATTGCCGTGTTCCACAAGCCATCCCCGCTGCCGTTGGTCCATAGCTTGCTGTAGGCTGGGGCATAGACCACTGTTCCGGCCGAGCCGGCCACGGCCGAGCTGCCGCCGCCATTGACCGTGATCGTCACCCCGCCGCAGGAAAGGCCGCTGCCGCCGACGATGAGTACCCGCCCCCCCCCGCCGCCGCCGCCCGAGTAGCTGTCGTGTCCGCCCGCCCCGCCGTCGGCATACACCGCCCCGCTGCCGTCGAAATTGGCCGCGCTGATGTTGACTGACCCGCCCGAACCACCGCCGCCCGCCCAGAGACTCGCAGTTCCCGCCGTGCCCTTGGCGCTGATGCTGCCGTTCAAGTGAAGCGTACCTGCCGTCAGGATGACCGCCCCGCCGCCGCTGCCGCCGTACCCGCGGCCGCTTGCACTGCCGCCGCCAGAGCCAAGATCCGTCGGGTTGGCCGCCAGATCATACGCCGATCCGCCGCTGCCGTCGGAACCACTGCCCCCAGCCCCGCCATGGCCGGCCCCGCCACCGCCGTGGCTGCTGCTGACCCCATGGCCGGTACCATAACCTCTCCCATACCCCAACCCGTCCACCGTGATGCTCGACCCGGCCTGCAGGTCGAAGGTCCCGCCCACGTTGATATTGACCACATTGGCCCGCGCGGTCGTATTGCTGCCATGCGTGATCAAGCCGCCGCTGGCCACGGCAAGGTTGCCGGTGATATTGAGCTGTGCTGTGCTCGCTTGGATGAGCTGCGAACCGCTATTGATCATGATGCTCCCCCCAGAGGCCACGGTCGTGGATAACTGCAGCGACCCGCTGGTGGAATAACAACCCGTACTACCGATGGCCAACGTGTTGAAATTTATCCCCGCTCCGCTGGCCGTCACCGCGCCCAGCGCGATCAATACGCTATCGCCCGCCCCTGGCACCCCCGAGGGATTCCAATTGCTTGCCGTGTTCCACACACTATCCCCGCTGCCGTTGGTCCACAGCTTGCTGTAGCCTGACCGGACATAGACTACTGTCCCCGCCGAGCCGGCCGCGGCGGTGCTGCCGCCGGCAGCACCGCCATTGACCGTGACCGTCACCCCGCCGCAAGACAGGCCGCTGCCGCCTGCGATGATCACCCGGCCACCGCCGCCACCGCCGCCCATGCTACTAATGTCGCCGCCGCTCCCGCCCACCCCGCCGTTGGCATACACCGCTCCGCTGCCGTCTAAATTGGCCGCGCTGATGTTGACCGACCCGCCCGACCCGCCGCCGCCACCGCAGTATGATGCGTACACAGCCCCCGCTGCGCCCTTGGCGCTGATGCGGCCGTTCAAGTGCAGCGTGCCTGCCGTCAGGATGACCGCCCCGCCGCCGCCGCCGCCAAGCGCGTTGCCGCTATAACCGGGCCCGCCGCCAGAGCCAAGATCCATAGCCGCCAGATCATACGATGATCCGCCGCTGCCGCCATTGCCACTGCCACCATCCCTGCCATGGCCGGCCCCGCCGCCGCCGTAGGAGCCTCCGCTGGCACCGACACCGGTGCCGGAACCGCTCCCATACCCCAACCCGTCCACCGTTATGCTCGACCCGGCCTGCAAGTCGAAGGTCCCGCCTACGCTGATATTGACCACATTGGCCCGCGCAGTCGTATTGCTGCCGTGCGTGATCAAGCCCCCGCTGGCCACGACAAGGTTGCCGGTGATATTGACCTGCGCTGTGGTCGCCTGGATGAGCTGCGAACCGCTATTGATTATGATGCTCCCCCCAGAGGCCACGATCGTGGATAGCTGCAGCGACCCGCTGGTGGAATAACAACCCGTGCTGCCGATGGTCAATGTGTTGAAGTTGATCCCCGCTCCGCTGGCCGTCGCCGCGCCCACCGCGATCGATACGCTATCGCCCGCACCTGGCACCCCCGAGGGATTCCAATTGCTTGCCGTGCTCCATAAACCATCCCCGCTGCCGTTGATCCACAGCTTGCTGTAGACCGACCGGACATAGACCAGCGCCGAGCCGGCCGCGGCATAGCCACTGCCGGTAGCACCGCCATTGACCGTGATCGTCACACCACCGCAGGATAGGCTGCTGTCGCTCACGATGAGCACCCGGCCACCGCCGCCACCGCCGCCCTGGTAATGGTCGCGTCCGCCCGCCCCGCCGTCGGCATACACTGCCCCGCTGCCGTCGAAATTAGTCGCGCTAATGTTGACCGACCCGCCCGAACCGCCGCCGCTCGCCCAGAGGCTCGCAGTCCCCGCCGTGCCCTTGGCGCTGATGCGGCCGTTCAAGTGAAGCGTGCCTGCCGTCAGGATGACCGCCCCGCCCCCGCTGCCGCCGGTGCAGTTGATGCTCGAACCGCCGCCAGAGCCAAGATCCGTAGCCGTTAGATCATACGCCGAGCCGCCGCTGCCGTCGGAACCATTGTCTCCAGCACCACCATGTCCGGCCCCGCCGCCACCATAGGTTTTGCTGACCCCATGGCCGGTGCCGGAACCGCTCCCATACCCCAGCCCGTCCACCGTTATGCTCGACCCGGCCTGCAGGTCGAAGATCCCGCCAACACTGATATTGATCACATTGGCCCGCACGGTCGTATTGCTGCCGTGCGTGATCAAACCCCCGCTGGCCACGGCAAGGTTGCCGGTGATGTTGAGCTGTGCTGTGCTCGCCTGGATGAGCTGCGCGCCGTTATTGATCGTGATGCTCCCCCCGGAGGCCACGGTCGTTGATAGCTGCAGCGATGCGGCTATCTTGCTTCCGGAAACGCCTAAATACAAATTATTGAAATTGATGGAAGGCGATGATGCGTTGACGACGACCGCGGCGGCAAGGGCGATAGTAACGTCATCGCCCGAAGTGGGAACCTGGCTGGGGCTCCAATTGGCCGACGTATACCAATTGCTGCCTTTCCCGCCGACCCAGCTCACGCTTGCGGCAAAGGCGGCCGGCGCAGCGGAAAAAATGACCACGACAAGCAGCGATAAAAATACCGCCACGCGCGAACACGCCCGCAGGCGAGCGAAGGGGGCTTTCGATGCTAAGATTTTCAGCATTATGCAATGGTTGCTGACGAAGTTAGACCGGATAAACCGCGATAGGACGGTTCGGACATATATATGTATATATGACCCCAAACTATAACGATTTTGTTACAGGAATATATAAATTAAATTAAATCGTTAAAAATTAGGATAAAGCCTGGGGCTACCAACAAAGTACTGGAATTACAACAGGAAAACAGGGAAGGCCTGCCGGATCCTCAGGGCAAGAACCGCTGAACCTCTTTTTGCAAGGCTTCTGGGTCGAACGGTTTTTCCAGGAAGGCGCTGACCCCGGCCAGTTGAAAAAGCTCTTTCGTCTTGCCTTGAGAAGTCAATATGATGACCGGGATCTTCCGGCAGCGCTCGTCCGCCTGGAGCCGGGCCAAGACCGAGAATCCGTCTTGCTTAGGCATCCTTATATCCAGGATAAGCAAGTCAGGGGTCAAGGGGCTCACAAAATGCTCGCCCAAGCCCAGGTTGTCCAGGAGCTCCTCGCCGTCCGCGAAGCCCGTGACCTCGTGGCCCAACATGCCCACCAATGCCATGACCGCCCCGCGGATGTTGGCTTCGTCGTCGCAAACCACGATCTTGGCCATTATTCTCTCCTGGGGGAATCAGCCTAGCAGCCTCGGAGGAATCGTCTGCCCTGACGCCGGCTCGACCGCAGGGCCCTGTTTGCTCAGGATGAAATAGAACGCGGCGCCCTTGTTGATCTCGCTGGCCACCCCGATCCTCCCACCGTGGGCCTCCACGATCTCCTTTGCCAGCGCCAGTCCGAGGCCCGTGCCGGAGACCTTGCGCACCATGTTGCGGGTCTCCTTGACCTGGGTGAACTTGGTGAACAACTTGTCGATGCTCTCCTTGGGGATTCCGATGCCGTTATCCTGCACGCCCGACATGAGCTCCTGCCCGCGATCCTGGACGAAGATCTGGACCACCCCGTTATTGGGCGTGAACTTCAGGGCGTTGGAGAGCAGGTTCACCAGCACCCGGCGCAGGGCTTCGCGATCGCCGCGGACATGGAAGGCCGCCGGATCAGGAGCATCGTCTATAGCGAGATTCAGGCGGATCTGGCACTGCTCGGCATTCGGCCGGAACAAGTCCCCCACCTCCCGGGCCAGGGTCGCCAGATCCATCTCCCTGAAATCGAACTCGATCTTGTCGGCCTGCATCTTCGCCAGATCCAGGATGTCGTTAATGAACCCAGCCAGACGCTTGGCCTCGTCCTGAATGATCTTAAGGCTCTTGGTCATCAACGGGGAAGGGACGGTCTTCTTGTCCGCGGCCAGGACGCCCACATAACCCAGGATGGCCGTCAACGGAGAGCGCATCTCGTGGGAGATGTTGTTCAGGAAGCTCTCCTTGAGTTCGTCGAGCTCCTTGAGCTTCTGCGCCATGCGGTTGAACTCGCCGGCCAGATATCCCAACTCGTCGCTGCGGGAGAGATCGAGCCGGCAGTCCAGATCACCCTCCCCGATCTTACGCACCCCCTCGGAGAGCTGCGTGATGGGCCGGTTGAAACCACGGGCCAGGAACGCGGCGCCCAGGAAACCGACGAACAGGGATCCGATGGCAACCCACAGGAAGCGGCGCAGCGTCAAAGTCAGCACGCCGCGGATGACCCGCCGCAGAGCCTCTTCGTCGAGGCCGAGGCGCGCCGTGCCCAGACGCCGGCCATTGTTATTGACAGGAGCCGCCCAGTCCACGATCCTCGACCCGCGCGCGCCGACGTAGACTTGTCTGAGCGGCGCCTCGGCCTGGGCGCCGGCGCGGCTGACCGGATCGTCCAATATCTTGCTGAGCAGGGCCGGGTCGCTATGGACGCGCGTCACACGCCGGGAATCCAAAAAAGCGGCATACACGAATCCCGGGGTGCTCTTGAGCAACTCGATGTAATTCATCAAGATCACGTCGTTCTGGTTCAGCGCGGCTTCGCGGCACACTCCGCAAAGCTTCTCCAGCGTGAGCTGCTGTTCCCTGGTCTGTTCGTTCTTAAGGTGGACGAATTCAGTCAGGCCCCAAATGAGGAAAGCCGCCACCAAAGTCGATGTGATGAGCGCCGAAATAGTGAGCGTCAGGCGCGTCTGAATGGACATGCGTTTTAGGATACCAAAATAACCGACTCCGGTCACGGAGAGCGCTGCACGCGGAATGAAGCCGGCCCGAAAAAGCGGACGTTAACACAATTTAACATAATTTTGTACCGCATTAATCGGCACCTGATACCTTGTCATCGACAGCGGAGGAGATATGACCACAGACTCCCAAACTTCGGACGCCGTCAGCCGAACGACAGAGAACCCAGCGCCTGCGCTCAGCGCCCCGCAGGACGCGGCGGAATTCCCGTGCAAGATGAAAATAACGGATCTCCAGGCGCTCATCAAGGAGTCGTTCGACTCCTGCCATGACTATATGCGTCAAAAAGGGGTCAAGCTTTCCCTAAAAATGCCGGCCGGGCCGATCAGCCTCACGGCTGACGACGAGCAGATCGGATGCGTTCTGGGACACCTCCTGGGCAACGCGCTAAGACACGTCAGCGCTCACGAAGGCGCGATCTTCCTGTCGCTCCAAGAGATGGACCGAGAAGTGATCGTCGAGGTCTCCGACAACGGCACGGGCATCGAACCAAGCCAGCAGTTCCGGATCTTTGAGAAGTTCTATCGTGTACCGGGGGACACGTGGCACGGCAAGGGCCTCGGCCTCTACATCGCCCGAGGAATCGTGACGGCCCACGGCGGTCGGATCGGAGTGCGCAGCCTCGGCCCGGGCCAAGGCAGCACCTTCTTCTTCAGCCTTCCAAAATCCGGAGCGGCGACTCCCGACTGCCTGCCGACGGCCGGCGGCGGAGCGATCGTCCCCGGAGGCCCGCAGCAGGCCGAAGGCTCTCGGAGCGCCAGCCTGCCGGCCGGACGCCGGGCCGTCCCCTGGTCCTGGTGCATTTTAGCTTTCGACATGCTCTTCCCGATATTCGCCGTCTTAAGCTACGTGAGGGTGGAATTGGCGACCTCCAAATATCAACCCCGCGGGACGATGGTGGGACAAGCGCCCATGTCCAACCCGTTCGCGAGCAGTGAGCGTCCTGAAGCTCGCGCAGGGAAGCACCGATAAAGACTCGCGCGACGGCCCGGCGGACTATTCAGGCTTTGCCAGGGCCGCCGTGAGCATCCCAAGTCTTTAACGGAAGGCTGCGGGATTCGGGGCAGGGGCGCCCGGTCAGCCGCGTCGCCAACTCCGCCATCAATCGGCGGGCGGTGGTCAATTTACCACCCAGGACCAGGCTCAAGTTGCGCAGGCGCGCGTGGGACTCAATAACCGCTTCGCGGCTCAACCGCGCCGTTAGGCCGGAGCCTCGCACCAGAGGTCGCACGCCCAGTTCCTCGCCGAGGACCGGGAGACTGCGCCAGGAAACCGCGGGGGCATAGCGCTCCAGGGCCTGGTAGAGCTCCTCGCGCTCCGCCTGGATGACGGGCGCCCATCCGTCCTCCACCTCGCGCTCCGTGGTCCCCACCTGCAGACGCCCCTCCCGGGGGATGATGAACAGGACCCGGCCGCCCGGCCGCCGGATGGTCCAGGGCCGCTCGCAGCCAGCCACGGCCGGGAACCACAAGTGGATGCCGGCGGAGAGGCGCAGCCGCCGACTGTCCTCTTGGAACCAGGAACGCATGGCCTGGTCGGTCCACGGCCCCAATGCGAAGACCCACCGCTTAGCCGCGAGCTTGCGGGGGCGGCCGTCACGGCGGTCGCGCAAGCGCGCACACCGCAAGCCCTGCCCATCGGACTCCCAAGCCTCGACGTCATGAAAATCCAGCAGCACCGCATCGCTGGAAGCGGCCAGGTCCCGGACCAGGTCCTGGTCCCGGGTGATCAAATCAGCGTAAGCCGTGGCTCCGCAGAACGGCCCGCCGGCAGAGCGCGGATCGGCCTGGAAAGTCCTGGCGGCAACGGCTCCCCGCGCGAGCCCGGCGGGCCAGCCCGGCCGATCGCGTCCCCACCAGTCATAGAGCCCGATCCCGAAACGATGGGACAGGCCCTCCAGCGGGTTGCGGTGCGGCATCCAGAATGCCTCCCACCAACAGCGCCGCGGCGCGATGCGGGCCCAAGCCGCGCGCTCCTGAAGGCCTTCACGCATCTGGCGAATGTCGCCGATGAGCATGTACCGGATGCCCCCGTGCAGCAATTGGCTGGACCATTGACTGGTGCCCGCGCCAACCCCGCCGCGATCCACCAAAGCGGTCGAGCAGCCGCGCAGGGACAACTCCCGGGCCAGGGCCGCGCCGTGGATGCCGGCCCCTACGATGCCGACATCCACCGCGATGGATTCTCCCAGGCTGAGAGGCGCTGCGCTCGGGTCTTGCGGCCAGGCGGGGCGGTCGGGTCGGTGGTCGTTCATGGCCAAGGGTGCCTCGGATATCTGCGCTGGAGCTCTTTCTTCACGGACGGATAAGCGTTCTTCCAAAACGATCCCAGATCCTGCGTCTTCTGCACCGTTTGAAAGGCCGGAGATAGTATATCGAAAATAACGGGCAGGCGTCCTTCGCAAAGGCTGAACGCGCCGTTGGTCCCCATCAGATCCTCGATCCGCGCGGCCAGTTCCGGCGGCTGCTGCTCGAAGTAGGTCAGCTTCCCCATCCGGCCCGAGGATAATTTCTTACGCACAGGGAACGCCTTCTCCAGGAAGCCCCGCAGCGGCGCTCCAAGATACCGGTCGATCTGCGCCTCCAGCGATACCCTCTCCATCTCCGGCCACGAGTTCCTGCCCGCGCAGGCGTCCTCATAGATAAGCCGCCAATCGTCCGCGTCCATCTCCGGCAGCGAGAGCTCGGGATAGTACTTCCGCGCCAGCTGGACGCGCACCAGCAGCTGCTCGACCTTCTCATCGCGGCCCGGATGCTGAAGCTCTCCGCAGGCGAACTTCTCGGCCCAAACCGCGGCCATGGCTTTGCGGTCCGCGGAAGCGGCCTCCGCCTGCCGGCTGGCGATGCTCAGGCCGCGGAAGATCAGCTTCTCCATTTTCAGGATCTTGCGCTGGCGCTCGTCGAAGTCCAGGTCCGTGCGCCAGAGGCATTCCCGGGGGAACAGCTCCCGAACCGTATCCGGCTCGCAGGGCAGATACACCGGCACGCTGGTCTGCCGGGCCGCTCCGGCGCCGGCCGTCTCCTCGATCTCGACGGCCAGGATAAGAGCCGGGGGCCGGCGGCCTTTCTCGAAGGGAAGAAGAGCCTGGCGCCCGTCAAGCAGCCGGTAGACCAGACTCTCGCCCTGCCGCGCGGCCAGCCGGTCCGCGTAAGCCTCAATCCACACACCGGCCAGATCCTGGGCAGCGCCGCGCTCCGGCGCGTCCGACGGCCCCCCCTCGCCCAGCCTCTGCAACTGTTTAAAGATCTCGCCGGCTTCCCAAGGGAGGTCCTCATCTCCCCCTCTTCTAAGGCCTTCCGCCAGGACCGACAGGTCCGCGGCCCGACCCTGGAGCCGAGAGGCGGAACTCTCAAGGATCGCGGCCATGGCGCAGGCCGATGAAAAAGCATCAGCGCCCAGACTCCGCGCTCCCAGGAGCACAGCCCCCAACCGGGGGCCCACCGGATAGCGCAGCAGAGCCCGGCCGCGAGCCGTGATATGGCCCTGAGCGACCGCGCCGAGAGCATCCAGCGCGCCCTGCGCCGCCTGCCGGGCCGGCTCCGGCGGAGGGGCCAGCCAGTCCAGCGGGCCGGGCAAGGAAGCGACGCGCAACAAGAGCGAGCTCAGCTCCAGCCTCGATATCTCGGGCAGGACTGCTTCAAGCATAGAGTCTTCCTCGGCCTGGGACCAGAGCCGGATGCAGCGTCCCGCCGCGGTGCGTCCCGCCCGGCCCGCGCGCTGCGCCGCGTTGCCGCGGCTGATGCGGGCCAGATAGAGGGTGTTGATGTCCCGCGCAGGGCTATAGGCCGCGATGCGGTGCAGGCCGCTGTCTATGACCGCGACCACGCCCGGTATGGTGACCGAGGTCTCCGCCACGTTGGTCGAAACGATGACGCGCGCAGCACCTTGGTCAGGATCGAGGACCTTCTGCTGTTCGGAAAGCTCCATGGAGCCGTGGAGGGTCTGCAAAAGCAGCCCCTGCTCCCGGCATAGCGGCCCCAGCGCGCCGATCGTGCGCAGGATCTCGCGCATGCCGGGCATGAAGACCAGCGCCGCTCCGCCTAGACCCTCCCGAAGCAGGAGGTGCAGTGCCCGCAGGGCGTGCCGGGCCAAGTCCTCCCGCGACTCGGCGGGCAAGTGCCGGACCTCCACGGGAAAGAGCCGGCCCGGCACATCGACGTGGACCGCGTCGGGCAGGTAGCGCAGAAGCTCCGCCGCGGCCAAGGTCGCGGACATGACCGCGATGCGAAGGTCGCGGCGGCGCTCCTGGCGCAGGGCCTTGAGCCAGGCCAGGGACAGGTCGCTCTCCAAGGTCCGCTCATGAAACTCGTCGAGCAAAACCGTCCCCACCCCGCCCAAGGCCGGGTCCTCGAGCATGCGCTGCAGGAAGACGCCGTAGGTCTGAAAGACCACGGGAGTATCCCGGCCGCAGCGGCTATCGAACCTCACTTGATAGCCGATCCTCTCGCCCAGACTGGTCCGCGTCTCGGACGCCACGCGCCCGGCCAGGCTTCGCGCCGCGAGCCTCCGGGGCTCCAGGACCAGGATCCGGCCCGGAAAGTCATCCCGGCGCTCAAGAAGAAACTGGGGCGTCTGGGTCGATTTCCCGCTGCCTGTGGGAGCGGTCAGGATGAGGGCGCCGCTGCGCGCTAAAGCCCCGACGATCCGTTCCTGGAAAGGCCGAATAGGCAGCGCTGTCGTCAGGCCTGCTCCTCTATGTAGGCGATGCCGGCCCGGAGCGTCTCCAGGTCCGGGTGGCGCAGGAAATAGGCGTAATCGCCCATGGCCACGCTGAAGACCTTGGGGTACGGGGTGTGGGCCATCAGCAGAGGGGCCAACTCGCGCAGCACGTCCTCGTGCGCGTGCCGGTAGCGGAATCGCTCCCGCCGGCCCACGTGGGCCGCGTTGTACTTGCGCTCGTAGTCGAAGTGGCTTTCCCCGCAGACCACGGAGCGCGCCCACAGACGGTAGAGGTCGATATCGCAGGCCCAGTTCATCAGATCCAGGGAATGCCCCCCCGGCGGCCGAACGTTGATCTCGAGGCCAACGCAGGTCCCGTCTTTGCCCACCAGGAACTCCGTATGGAAGAACCGCTCGCGGATGCGAAAGCCGCGCACGGCCTTGCGGCCCAGGTCCTCGATCTCGGGCGGGATGAAGCGCCGGTAGTAGTAGTGGGTGGGTCGCATCTCAGTGACGATCTCCATGATGCCCGAGCTCACCCGATGCGAGGCGCAAAAAACGATGCCGCCCTCGCTGTCGGTGAGTCCGTCGAAAGAGACCAGATCGCCGGTGAAGAAGGACTCGATGAAGAAGTCCTTCGGCGGATAATCCAGGACCCCGGCAAGCTGGCCTTCGTTGTCCACCCGGAAGACGCTCTGGGCGCCCACGCCGATGTCGGGCTTGAAGACCACCGGGAAGCCATGACGGGCCACGAAGGCGCGGATCTGCTCCGCCGAGGTCACCTTCTCTCCTGGAGGCACGGGCACGCCGGCCTGGCGGAAGATCTCCTTCATGCCGGACTTGCGGCGGTTGAAATCCAGGTCCGCGGGCTTCTGCCCAGGGATGCCGAAATCCTGGCGCAGCTGCGCCTCTAGGCCCAGCCAGTGCTCGGCATGAGAATCGATACGGTCGATGCGGCCGTGTCGGTAAATGAGGTAAGCGACGGCGCGGTAGAGCTCCTCGTATTCGGCCATGTTTGGCACATGGCAGTATTCGCTCAGGGCCGACCGGAGCTCTGCGCCGAGCTCGTCGGCCGGAGCGTCGCCGATGCCCAGGACGTTGGCGCCGGCCTCCCTGAGGGCAAAGGTGAAGCGCTGGAAATTCTGCGGGAAGTATGGGGAAAGGAGCAAGACGTTCATAGATTCATTGTTAAGGATCAACTGGCCTCCGGGTCACATATCCCCATAAAGACCTGGCAAAGGCTATAATAGCAAAACGCCTTTAAAAATGAGCCCCTTGCTCGGGGATGATCATCAAGCGGCCGGAAGGACATCGACTGACTGCCGCGCATTGATCAACCCCACGGCTGAAAACAATCCTATGGTGGACGCAATCGTGGTGATGGCCAAGAAGCCCCGGCGGCACGACGGCCCGCGGGAGTTGGTGGCACGGGCGGCCTTGGGCGCGCTGTTTTGGCATCGGTTGCCGCAGAAAGCGCCGGTCATCTGCGTCGAGGGGCACGATCTCGATGAGCCAGGTCGTTCCGGCGCAGACGTGGTAAAAGATGTTTTGTTGCAGGCCGGTGTGAGCGACGAATGGATCGTGGCGCGCGCGCTCAGCAACTGCACCGCGCGAGAAGTCGCCGCAATCCGCGCCGTGCTGCAAGAGTCAGGCCGTCATAACCCGCTGGTGATCACGCATCCGTACCACGTTCGCCGCACCAAGCGGTATTTCGCGGCAGCCGGCATGCCGGCTCGAGTGGTGGGCTGTTCCGCAGAGTTTGCGCGCGAGGAATTTGCCGGGCAGACCGGCTCAGCGTGGTTCCAATTGATCGAACACGGCGAAATCCGCGGGCCGCGATACGTCCAGGAACTCTTGACGGAAGCCGTGTTGAGTCTGCTGCACACGCTTGATCCGCAAGGACGCATCGAGAGATATCTGGCAGACCGGCTTCGCGGCGGCGTCGATGGATTGCAGCAGTGTCAGGAGAGGACATGCCCCAAGAAATAAGGCAGCTGCTTGCGCCACCAGGGCCAGTCGTGATTCACGTCCTGGCCCCATAGGTCGAGCCAGTGCGGCACGCCCTTGGCGTTAAGGACCTCGGAGAGGCGGCGGCTCTCGGGCAGACAGATGTGCTCCCAGGCGCCCTGGCCCACGCAGATGATGATGCGGCTCTGCCGATAAAGATCCAGGAACCAGTCGCTCTCCAGGCCGGGCAGGTAGCGCAGGGGGTCGTTGTAGTAGATGTTGTCGTCGCAGTAGTCCCCCAGAGGCTGGTACTGCTCCAGACTGTAGACGCCGCTCAAGGCGATGAGCGCGCCGCAGAGGTCCGGATGGCGGAAGAAGAAGTTGGCCGCGTGAAAAGCGCCGCCGCTGCAGCCGGTGACGATCATCTGCCGCGGGGCGGTGCTTCCGGTCAGCGACCCCACGAAAGGGATGACCTCATGCAGGAGGCAGGCCTCCCAGGCCGCGTGCCGGCGGCCGCGCTCGGCCGGGTGAGCGCCCTCGTTGCGCCAGCTTTCCCAGTCGCGGCCGTCAACCGCGAATATGCGCAGGCGGCCCGAATCCAAAAACGGCCGACAGGCCTCGACCATGCCGAAGTTCTCAAAATCGCCGAACCTCCCGCCCATGGAAGGGAAAGCCAGCATGGGCCTGCCCCCATGGCCGTAGACCTTCAGCTCAAAATCATCGCCCAGGCGCGGACTGTACCACTTATGATAGCCGTTCATTCCTAATCCTCTCGTTTATTTTACAGAATTGCTATCATCCGTGACAAAGGAGCTCAAATGAAACCAATTGGATGGTTCCTGGCCCTAATCGCTATGGCAATGATAAACCCTCTCACGCAGACGGCCCGCGCCGCAGAGCGCGCGCAAGTGCCGGAGAAGTATAAGTGGAACACCGCCGACCTCTACGCATCCGAGGCAGCCTGGTCCCAAGCCAAAGACGACATCGCCTCCCGCATCCCGAAGTTGGCGGCCTTCCAGGGCCAACTCGGCGCCTCCGCCGACTCATTCTACACGGCCCTCTCCGCTCTCATGGCCATCGACAAAGACCTCTCCCACCTCGGCACCTACGCCTCGATGCGCAGCGACGAAGACACCCGCGTGAGCAAACCGCGCGAGATGAAACAGACCGCCGAGGACCTGGGCGTAAAATTCGCGGCCTCCGCCGCCTTCATCCGCCCCGAGGTCCTCGCCCTAGGCGATGCCAAGGTCAAGGGCTTCGTTGCCGCGGACCAACGCTTGGCACCCTACGGCCCTTGGCTCGACGACATCCTGCGCTACGCGCCGCACACCATGACGGCGTCCGAGGAGAAAGTGGCGGCCGAGGCAGCGATCATGGCCGACGGAGCCTCCAACGCCTACAACACCTTCACCAACGCGGACCTGCCCTATTCCGAGGTGACGCTCAAATCAGGCGAGAAGGTGCGTCTCGACGCCCAAGCCTACACCAAATACCGCACCGCGGCCGACCGCGCCGATCGGGATCTAGTCTTTAGAACCTTCTGGACGAAGTACAAAGATTTCGAACGTACGATGGGCGCGACTTTAGACGCCCACGTCAAAACCCATGTCTTCGACAAGAACGTCCATAAGTTCGCCAGCTGCTTGGAGGCTGCGATATTCAACTCCAACATCCCGACGAGCGTCTACACCCAGCTTATCAAGGACGTGCACGCCAACCTCCCTACCTTGCACCGCTACCTCAAGCTGCGCCAGAAGATGATGGGAGTGGACCAGTTGCGCTACGAGGACCTCTATGCACCCATCGTCAACAAGGTGGAGCTGCACTATAGCCCCGAAGAGGCCAAGGCGTTGGTCGAAAAGGCCGTGGCGCCGCTTGGGCCGCAATACGTGGCGGACCTTAAAAAAGGCTACGAGGAGCGCTGGGTGGACTTCATGCCCACCACGGGCAAGAAGTCCGGCGCCTATTCGACCGGCGCCTACGGGGTGCACCCCTACCAGCTGCAGAACTTCACGGGGATCTATGAGGAGGTCTCGACCTTGGCGCATGAGTCGGGGCATTCCATGCACACCTTCCTCTCGGACAAGAACCAGCCCTACCCGACCCACGATTACAAGATATTCGTGGCCGAGGTGGCCTCGACCTTGAACGAGAACCTGCTCCTGCACCACATGCTGGGCCAGACCAAGGACAAAGCCGCCAGGCTTTCCTTGCTGGGCAGCTACATCGACGGCCTGCGCACGACGCTGTTCAGGCAGACGCTCTTCGCCGAATTCGAGCTCAAGATCCACGAGCTGGCGGAGAAGGGCGAGCCCTTGGTCGGCGAAAAGCTCACCGAGATATACCGCGGCCTGCTCAAAGAATACTACGGCGACGCGGCGGGGGTCTGCAAGGTCGACGACCTCTACGGCATCGAGTGGGCCTACATCCCGCACTTCTATTACGACTTCTACGTCTACCAGTACGCGACGAGCATCACGGCCTCGGCGCAGATCGCGGCCAACATCCGCGCGGATAAGACCAACAAGAGCCACGACAGCTACCTCAAGATGCTCTCTTCGGGCTCGTCCCAGTACCCGCTCTCCTTGCTCAAGGACGCCGGAGTGGACATGACGACCTCCGGGCCGTTCAACGCGGCCATCCGGGAGATGAACGACACCATGGACGAGATGGAAAAGCTCCTGGCGCAGAAGTAGGCGGGGCCCTCCGGCGGATGAGTTCCACTCGGCTTAGCCACGGCTCTGCCTCGATGCTGCCCGCCTAACCAATCATTCCCGATCCAGCGGCACACTCCGGCGAAGTTTTGGTATTACAACGTTCGCCAGGCCCCCATAGATTGGAAAGCAGCTCACGATAACGTGCCATCTGTCTCTCAGAAACCAGTTTATCGAGACTACAATCTGACGCGAGCAGCAAGCACGGCGTCTCATCCAACAAAGTAGTACAATAACGAAAATTCCATGAAACAATCCAACAAGCCCAAAGCGTCTCCCGTCGTCGCCATAGGCGCTTCCGCCGGCGGGCTTAAGGCGTTCGAGGATCTCTTGAAAGCCCTGCCGCCGGAGCCGGGCATGGCGTTCGTGCTTGTTCCCCACCTAGCCCCCCAGTATAAGAGTCATTTGGCCGATATCCTGGCGCGCAGCACCAAGCTTCCGGTCGGCGAAGTCAAAAGCGGAGACAAGGTCTCTCCCAACCGGATATACATCGTCCCGCCCAACCGCGCAATGCTTGTGAAGAGTGGGGTCCTCCACCTTTCCTCATTCGGACACAAGTCCGACTGGCGCAAGCCTATCGACAGCTTCTTTCGCTCATTGGCCGATGACCAGAGGGAAAATGCGATCGGGATCCTCTTATCGGGAGAAGGTTCCGACGGGACAAAAGGCATGCAGGCCATCAAGGAACGCGGCGGAACGACTTTCGCGCAGGATGGGGAGACCGCGGCGCATCACAGCATGCCTCATTCAGCCGTTGTTTCCGGCTGCGTGGACTTTGTCCTATCCCCGGCCGAGATCGGAAAAAAGCTCGGCTACGCGCTGTGTGACGACGATCAATACCAGAACGGGAAAGGAATAAAGAACAAACCCAAGGGCGAAAAAGCTTTCAACAAAATCATCGAGCTTCTGCGGACCGCCAAGGGAATCGATTTTGAGTTTTATAAATGGAGCACGCTGCGCCGGCGCATCCAAAGGCGCATAATCCTGAGCCGAGCCCGCGATCCAGAGAGGTACTTCCGTGCGCTGAAAACAGACCCCGAGGAACTCGGGCTGCTCTACCGCGATATCCTGATCTCCGTGACGTCTTTTTTTCGGGAACCAGAATCGTTCCGGACCTTGAAAAGTATGATTTATCCGCGCATCCTCAAAAATAGGTCCTCCAATGCGCCGATCCGCATCTGGGTTCCCGGTTGTTCCACGGGCGAAGAGGCCTATTCCCATGCCATGAACTTGATCGAGTTCCTAGGCATTCGGGCCTCCGAAATACCTTTCCAGATATTCGCGACGGATGTGAACCTCGCCGTCATCGAAAAGGCCAGCGTCGGACTCTACTCCAAGAAGATGACGGCGGGGGTCTCCACCGAGCGGCTGCGGCGTTTCTTCGTCAAGACAGGGGACGGCTATCGCATCGCTCCGTCCATCCGAAAGCGGTGCGTCTTTGCCGCCCAAAACCTGGTGCAGGATCCGCCTTTAACGAACCTTGACCTGGTCAGCTGCCGCAACCTCATGATATACCTGGGTCCAACGCTCCAGGAAAAAGTCCTGCAGATATTCCAATACGCCTTGAAGCCCCGCGGAATCCTCATGTTGGGCCGTTCGGAGACCGTCGGCGATTTTTCGGGACGTTTTTCGTCTCTGAACGCGAAAAGAAAGGTCTTTTTCGAGCGGATGACAGCTTCGAAGGCGCGCCTCGATTTTATCCAATTCGGCCGTTTCCTGGAGACAGAGTCCGCCTTTAAAGACTCGAAGCTCGGTGGGGTGGGTTCAAGCAGACCGGCTCCGGACACCTTCGACCTACAAGACGAACTCGACAGCGTCCTGCCCGCCCGCTACATCCCCAATGGCGTCATCGTCAACGCTGAACTGGAGATCCTGCGGTTCTTGGGGAACACCGCTTCTTATCTCCGACCGGCGCCCGGCAAACCGAGCATGAATCTTCGCCGCATGGCTTCAGAAGAGCTTCTTCTGGAGCTCCGGGCGGCCATCCACGTGTCGAAAAAGTCGGCCTGCGTCGTACGCAAGGAGATCGCGGTGCCTCACTCGCTTGGAACCCCGAGGCGCGTCCAGATCGAGGTCCTGCCGATCAAAGCCTCCAATCTGCGTACGGAATGTTTTCTCATTCTCTTTGAGGAGACCGCCGTCGTGGGACTCGACAAGCAGCGAGTCGGCAAGACGCGGCGGGAAAAGGAAAGTCGCCGCGTCATCGAGCTCAAAGAGGATCTGGAGGTCTCCGCCCAGCACCTTAAAGCCATCATCGAAGAGCAGGAGTCGACCAACGAGAGGCTTAAGTCTTCCAATGAAGACCTTCTTTCCAACAACGAAGAAATGCAAAGTATCAATGAGGAGTACGAGACCACCAAGGAAGAACTTCAGTCCAGCAACGAGGAGCTGATCACGTCGACCGAGGAAATCGTACGCGGCAATCAGATCTTGAGCCGTGCCAACAACGATCTCTCCAATTTTTTGGCCAACATCGACATCCCGGTCGTCCTGCTGGATCCCGACCTGACCATCCATCGCTTCACGCCGTCGGCGGAGAAAGCGCTCGGCCTCTCCTCGGACCGGATCGGACGGTCCGTCGTGGACATTAAGTTCCCGCTGCTCCTCCCTGACCTAAAACAACTACTTTTGAACGTGATCAAGACCGGCCATGTCCAAGAGCTGGAGGTCCAGGATATTCAAGGTCGTTGGTATTCCCTCATTCTTCGGCCTTATCGGACCGACAAAAGCAAGACCGAAAGAAGCAGGACCGAGGGCGCCGTAATGGCACTCATCGATATCCACGACCGGAAGCTCTCGGAAAAAACCGTGCTGCGGCTGGCCACCTTGGTGCTCGATTCCAACGACGCTGTCCTCATCTGCGATCTCAAGGATCGGATCATCGCCTGGAACAAGGGCGCGCAAAAGATGTACGGCTATACTGAAGCGGAAGCCTTGGGGATGAGCATCAGGCGGCTCATGCCGGAAAACAAGCTCATG
>CAIKVT010000060.1 GCA_903830945.1 uncultured Elusimicrobia bacterium | reverse complement strand
GGATGACCGAGGCCATCAGCATGTCGGACATCGTCAACGCAGCCTTGGACTTCGCCCTGGAGCACCCCATGGCCTTCCAGTACCGGGCCACGCCGGCGACCTTGCGCGACGCGCTCTCCCGGGAGGTCTACCGGCGGGCCTTTCTGCACTTCATGCGCAGCGAGGTGCTCTGAATGCGGTTCGCCGCGGTACTCTTGCTCCTCCTGCCCGCCTGGTGCGCTGCCGGGCAGCCGCTCCTGGACCCCAGCCTCTTCGACAACGTCCTGGCGAAGGATGAAAAGGCCGCTGGGTGGCAAGGGGTGACACTGAAGGTGGAGACGAAGAGCCGCTACTTCCTGCCCACGGGCTTCACCTTCCCGGCCAGGCTTGAGAACGCCGTCTACTCCTACAACGTGGAGACGCCGGCCATAGCCGTGGTGGAGCGGGGCGTAGAGTACCTCAAGAAGGTCGTCATCCCGGCCGGGACCAAGGTGATCGGGACCGTCACGGTCCAGCAGAGCCACGACCGCATCCTCATCAACTTCCACACCCTCGTCTTTCCGGAGGGCGATGAGGTGAAGTTCCTAGGCATGGGGCTTATGCTCGATGGCTCTGCGGGCATCAAGGGAAAGGTCGAGACGTACAAGGACTCCGCCGTGGCCAACACGGTCCTGAGGTCGGTGCTCGGCGGGACCCAGCAGGCCCTCGTCATTTCCGGCATCAGCCCCATCGCCGCAGGGGCGACCCAGGGGCTGACCAACGAGGCTTCCAGCACCCTGGAGACCCAAAGGCAGCAAGTCAAAACCAGCATCTCGGTCGACGCGGAGACCGGCCTGCGGGTCTACTTGCCCCAAAGAATCGAATATTGAGGAGGGACATGAACGACGCCAGTATCCAAAACATCGCGGTTGAGCTTGACTGCCAAGCGCCGCCTGAGGCGGTCGCTGAGGCCCAGCGACTCCTCGCTTATTGGTTGCTTGTTGAATATCGGAAACGCAGGGCATAAGGCCAGCGGGATAAGGTCTTGAAAATTAATAGATAGCCTGTTATACTAATAGTGCATCTACTGCTCTATTAGATAATGGGGGGAGGCTATGTTGGGGACTAGCGTGACATCGAACGGGCAGGTAACGGTGCCGAAAGAGGTGCGTGCGGCCTTGGGCATTCGCACCGGAGACAAGGTGTATTTCGTGGCAGACCGGGATAGAGCCATCATGGTGCCGCTCAAGGGCGACATTTGGAGCGTCCGCGGCGCGTTGCAGAAGTACGCCAAGAAGAAGTCCTGGGACTGGAAGAAGGTCAGGCAAGAGGTCAGAAAATGGCGGGGCGCGCGCCAGTCGATCCGCCCGGAGGGCGCATGATCGCGGCCGACGCCAACCTTTTCGTGCGCTGGCTGACCAACGACGACCGGCCGCAGGCCGAGGCTGCCGCTCGGCTGTTTCATACCGCGGAGAAGACGGGCGTTCTGGTCTGGGTCGCCGACATCGTCGTCGCTGAAGTGGTGTGGGTCCTCCAGCGGGTTTTTCGCCTGCGGCCGGCCCAGGTGGCCGAGATGGTGGAGCCGATCATCGCCGCCCCCATGTTGGCCATCGAGCATCGTGACCGCATGATGAGGGCGCTGGAACTGTTCTCGGTCCACAACGTGGATTTTATTGACTGCTATCTGGCCGCCGCTTCCATTGAGGAGGGGATGGAGGGCGTAGCCTCGTTCGACAGGGATTTCGACAAGCTGCCGGTCAGGAGGGTCGAGCCATGAAGAATGCATGGGCTTTTTACAGGCGTTCCACGAACATGCAGGAGGTCTCTATCGACGACCAGCGCGCTGCCTGCCGCGCCAAGGCCGCGGAGATGGGGTGCGTTATCTCCAGGGAGTTCGTCCCACCCAAGGGCTACGCCTCGGGCCTGACCATCGACAAAGACCCCGGCTTCCGCGAGATGCTCCGGCTGGCGGAGGCGGGCGGCCACGGCGCTTCCTGCCTCATAATCTACAGCGTGAGCCGTTTCGGCCGCCTCGACCCGGAGGCGAAGATCTATTGGGAGCAGCGCTTTAAGAAACAGGGCGGCCTCCAGATCATCTACGTCAAGGACGACTTCAAGAACGACGGCTCCATCGGCGACGTGATCATGCGGGCCGTCAAGCACAGCGAGGCCCACCAGTACAGCATCAAGCTTTCCGAGGACACGCTGCGCGGCTGCAAGACCCACGCGGCGCGGGGGACCAGCTGCGGCGGGCGGGCGCCTTACGGCTATGACCGCATGATCATGGATGCTTCCGGCGCGGAGGTTAAGCGGCTCGGGCCCGGCCAGCACAAGGCGGACAAGCTCCAGAGAATCGTGTGGGTGCCCGGCGACCCGCAGAAGGTCAAGGTCGTCCTTTCCATTTTCGAGATGTCGAACCGCGGCAAAGGCCTCTTCATGATTGTCGATGAGTTGAACAAGCAAGGGATTGCCGGACCCGCAGGCGGGGCGTGGAGCAAGAACCAGGTCCACTACCTCTTGCGCAACGTCGCCTACATCGGGACGCGCGTTTACAATAAGCACAGCTTCCATGACCGTACTGGTGTGACCAAGCGGGGATCCATCAAGCCCGAGGAGCAGTGGATCGTTTGCGAGGATGCGCACGAGGCGATCGTGTCCAAGGAACTGTTTTTAAGCGTTCACGCGAAGCTTAAGTCCAGGCCGTTCGGCCATGGCGCCGCCAACCGGAGGAAGAATTGGCTGCTCAGCGGGCTCATAGTCTGCCAGGAGTGCGGTCATCGATTCCAGGGGCTGACCAAGAAGGGCAACGGCCGGACCGCCGAATACTATACTTGCGGCGGGTATGTCATGAAGGGCACGCAGGTTTGCAGGAGCATTCATGTGCCGAGGGAGGCCCTGGAGCTTTTCGTTATTGAGACTATCCGCCGCCGGATAAGCGATAAGGAGTGGATGGACGGTTTGCGGGAGCGGATCGATCAGGTCGTGGAGACGGAGTTGCGCGAGAAACCTGGGTTGACGGCAGAGGATATACAGGATTCCCTGGCCCGCAACCAGAAGCAGATCGACAATCTGTTGGACGCCATCAAGAACGGGCTGCTTTCACCGTTTGTGCGCGAGGAGCTGGGCCGTTTGGAGGCCGCGCGGCGGCAGCTGATGGAAGAGAAAGACAACATCCTCAAGCGCCGATGCGCGCACATCGCGGTCGACGAAGTGGTGCGCGAGATGAAGGAGTTGTTGGGTGAGTTCGAGGGCGTCATCCAGAACGGCAACAACAGCGAGAGGAAGGCCTTCTTGAGAGCGTTCCTTTACGAGACGCGCATCGCCCACGCTTCCGGCCGGCCCCAGGCCACGCACTACTTTTACAAGGTCCCGAGGCCCCAAAAAGAAGTTACCGAAGGGAGGCATCCGACTCTTGCCTCAGCCTTCGGTAACGCTTATCTTACTAAGCTGGTTGCGGGGGCTGGATTTGAACCAGCGACCTCAAGGTTATGAGCCTTGCGAGCTACCGGGCTGCTCTACCCCGCAGGATAAGCATAGCATTGGGAGGTGGTGGTGTCAAGCTAAATCGGCGTCTCCCGACGAGAAAGCCGATTTTCCAGGGTGTCTGCGAGTTCGCAAGGTTAGCCGAAATTCGGGAGGCGAACATGCGCAGATTGTGGCCGACCTTGGTGGGCTCGCAAGCCGTCACTTATGGGCAGGCGCTGGAGCTCTTCTCCTTGCGCTGCCGGTCGCGCAACCTGTCTCACCATAGCCTGGACTGGTACAAGTTCGTCCTAGGGGGCTTTACGCGCTTCCTGGAGGCCAATGGGGCCCCGTCCCCTCGCGAGACTACCCCGAACCACTTTAGGGCCTACCTGGACCACCTGCGCGAGCGTGGGATATCGTCCATCACGGTCGACCGGACTTACGGCGGCCTGCGCTGCTTCTTCCGCTACCTGACCCAGGAGCGGCTCATCCCGCAGAACCCGGTGACCTTGGTCGAGAAGCCGCGCAAGAGCCAGGTGCTGATCCATCCATTGTCCATGGACCAGGTCCGGCTGCTCTTGGCCCAGCCGAAGGTTAAGACGTTCGTGGGCTTTCGGAACTGGGTGATGATGTTGACGTTGGTGGACACGGGGCTGCGGTTGGGAGGTCCTGGGCCTGCGGCGAGACCGTATCGACTGGCCGGGCAACCGAGTCTTTGTGCAGGGTAAGGGGGACAAGGAACGCGCCGTGCCGTTCGGGACCGGGGTTAAGAAGGCGCTATGGGACTATTCCCTGCGAAGGGGGGATGTGCCGGGACAGGATATCTTCTTCCTTGACCAGTTCGGTGGGCAGATTTGCCAGCGGCACTTCCAGATCACGCTCAAGCGTTACGGCGCCGCTGCCGGCATCCAGGGGGTGCGGGTGTCGCCGCATACGCTGAGGCATACGTTCGCGACGCAGTATATCCTCAACGGCGGTGATGCGTTCAGCCTGCAGCAGATACTAGGGCACTCGACGTTGGAGATGGTGAAGATCTATGTGCGGCTGGCCAACCGCGACGTGGCGCTGCAGCACAAGAAGTATTCGCCGATCGACTTGATGGGACCGATGCCGGGGGCTTCCAGGAAGATCGTCATGCATTGATGGCCGTTCGATATGGTCCAGTTCGAATTCGCGAGGGCTCATGACAATTTGATGCGGTCGATGATACCGAAGTGGGTAATCAGGAATCCGCCCCGCAATATCCAGTTCGACCTTTCTTGAATGTTCTGTTTCTGGCGACGAATCCAAGCGGCGGCGAACCGGGAATCGACTCGAGCCTTTTTTGTGAGCTTATCTCCGAAGGCCTGTAGTCCCTTGATTCGCGTCTTAAGGTCCTGTATCAGGCGTCCTCCAGACGAAATCCCAGTCGGTCTCGAGGTTCCCGGCACGAGCCTCACCTCCGATTGCTCGATTGAGCCGACTACGGATTTTGCGCCCTAGCCGCTGTTGGCCAAGGGCTGTCGCCAGTTTCTTTAGGAGGTCTTCTCGCTCTATTCTCAACCCCTTCGGAACCAGATGTCGGAGCGCTTCGCGGATGTCCTCTCGGGGGATATCGTCAATTTGTCGGCCGGAGTCGTCGTCGCCCTCGGCCTCAAGCGACGATTCATGCTCATTTGTGGATATTTTAGGTTCGGACACAGAACTTGGTTTCGGTGGGTCGTTGGCATTGGGAAGCGATTTCTTCCATGCGAAGTGGCGGCGTTTTGCCGGCTGCTCTTCATATATATCCGCAATGGGGGGGACCCTTTCAGCCTGCAGGAGATCCTGGGCCACTTGACCTTGGAGATGGTGCGCAACTACGTTAACCTGGCCAGCCGGGACGTGTACGAACAGCACCGTAAGTTCTCGCCCATGGACCGCTTACTCAGTAACAGTGTGAGCGCCTGAAATTCCATCAGATGGGGAATTTTGCACTTAGTCTGTATTTTTGTGTCGAACAATTAAAGCATTGACAAATAACGTATTTCATCATATACTATCGATATATCGATATAAATATCGATTATCCGATATGAAACAAGACGCCCCAGAGAAGCTGCGGACATCCATCGCCGGCAAGGTGCGCCAGCTGCGCACCGAGCGCCGGTGGACGCAGGCACAATTGGCCAAGCTTCTAGGTCTCTCACAGAACCGCCTATCAGAGATAGAGCTTGGCCAGGGCTCTTTCACGGCCGAGCAGTTGCTTGTTGTCCTCAAGACCTTCAATGTCCCGGTGGACTACTTTGCTTCTTCCAAGGCCTCGGCCGAATCTCAACTCCAGAACGCCCTGGCCCGTCTTGGCGGCAGCCACCTCTTCGAAAGTTCGGAAGTCTTGCCCACCGAAGCGCTGAAGGAGGTCAACGAGGTAATACTGCAGACCTTGGTCAGCGGGGAGTCGCCAAGACAGACTTCGGCCCTGGCGCCTGTCATCGTCGCGAACATCAACAGGATCAATCTCTCCAAGCTGAGAGAGGACCTGCGGCAAGCCGGCTTCGAACGACACCTGGGCTGGGTCCTTGAGAACACCCTTGAGGCACTGCGGCAGGAGAAGGACCCGACCCGCAGTCGCGAGTGGCGGGTCCGATACAAAAGGGCCGAGACTGTCCTTGAGAATTTCCTTGCTCCCTGGCTGAATGAGAGAGACAATTCTGCCAGCACACCTGCTGAGGATATCCTCGACAAGGGGATTGCCAGTCAGGAAACCGTGGAGCAGGTTCGCGCATCATCCTCCAGGATCTCCAAGGCTTGGCGCATCGTGACCCGATTTCAGACGGAAGATTTCGTCCACGCACTGAGGCAAGCCCATGGCGCTGATTAGAGATTTCTTTATCGACCTGGATCGGCATTGGAAGCAGCCCCAGGCGGCGCGCATTCCGTTGCGGGTCATCGGCTCTGCGGCGCTCATGCTTCTCACCGAGTATGAACGCCGGACCAAGGACAGCGACGTGATAGAGACGGATTTCATCACGGAGCCGGTCAGGAAGGCTTTGCTGGAAATCGCCGGGCAGAAAACCGAATTTCACACACGCTACGGCATGTATCTGGATATCGTCGCCCGCGCTACGCCCTTCCTGCCGCATCCGCCGGACTATAGGCCGGTAGAGAGCCTTAAGGGACTCAAGAACTTTGTGGTGGATGCACTGGACACGGTGGATGTTGTAGTCAGCAAACTTAAGCGCTTCAACGCCAATGATGCTGACGACGTTGAGGCCATGGTAAGTACGGGTGTGGTTGAGCACGACCGGCTCATTGAGCGCTTCCGCTCCGCCGTGGACGGCTACGAGCTTGATGCCCGGGCGGAGGAGTTGCCGAAGTTCATCACCAATCTCCATGTCGTGGAGCGCGATTACTACCAGGTCCAGGAGACGGAGATTGACCTGCCGGATTGGATGAGCGACAGGTGAGCCAGACGCGGTTCGGACGTTACATCGGAATTGACTACTCCGGCGCCGAGACCCCGACGAGCCGGCTGTCAGGCTTGAGAGTCTTCATGGCTGTCTCGGGCGGGCAACCCACGGAGCAAAATACAACGACCGGTGATGGAACCACTTCCAAGCACATGCGTTGGAACTGGACACGAAAGGAACTAGCCCATTGGTTACTTTATCAGTTGAAGGATCCTGAACCCGCAATAGTCGGCATCGACCACGGCTTCTCTTTTCCGGACACCTATTTTCAAAGGTACGGCCTCCGGTCTTGGGACGAATTCCTAGAGGATTTCTGCAAACATTGGCCGACAGACCAAGACTAGGCTGTGCGACGGTGATGGTCGATGAGAAGGGCAGGAGACGCAAGAAATACAAGACCTACCAGACGCCCTACGAACGCCTCAGATCAATCAAAAACGTCGAGAAGTATCTACGTGAGGGCGTCAACCTCCAGGCCTTGGATGTGATCGCGGCCAAGCAGACGGACCATGAAGCCGCCGTTCTGATGCAGGCAGCACGTGACCGACCTTTTAAAACGTTCGAAGCAGAACGGCTTCTCAACAATAGAAAATGGAACGGATAACGGCTACGGCCCAACCAACGACATCTCTTCAGATAATCTTTCCAACAACAACAAAGGAGACGGACCTAAAAGCTACGCCAAACCATCAACGTCATTCAGGCTCATTCTTGGATTGGAAAATGCTGCCCCGGCAAGGAAAGAAATTTAGTATTTCTGAACCGACGGGTCGACGCGCTCGGACCAGGCCGCGATGCCGCCCGCCACGTTGACCGCGCCAGGGAAACCTTGTTCGCGCAATAGTCTGACCGCGGTAGCCGAACGATTTCCCGTGCGGCAGTGCACTAGAATGGGTTGACTCCGATACGGCTCCAGCTCCTGCAGGCGCTTTGGGAGTTCACCAAGAGGGATGAGCATGGCGCCTGGTATGTTGGCTAGAGCGTGCTCCGCCGGTTCCCGCACGTCTAGCAGCAGGAAGTCGTCCTTGCGGTTCAGCTTGGCCTTGAGTTCCTCTACCGACGCCTCTGGCATGACGTCGCCACAGAAGGCTTCATAGTCCGCCAATTCCCGGATCGTGGGCTTGGCCCCGCAGAGCGGGCAGCGCGGGTCTTTGCGGATGGATATAGTCTGCCACTCCATGGAGAGCGCGTCGAATACCACGAGCTTGCCTATGGCCGGCACTCCAGCGCCCAGGATGAGCTTGACGACCTCTACGGCCTGCAGCGAACCCATCACGCCGGGCAGAGCGCCCAGCACCCCGCCGGCGGCGCAGTCCGGAACCGTGCCGGGCACGGGCGGCTGCGGAAAGAGGCAGCGGTAGCAGGGGCCTTTGCGGCCATCGAACACGGAGAGTCGTCCCTCGAAGCGGAACACGGCTGCGTGCACGTTGGGTTTGCCGGCCAGGACGCAGGCGTCGTTGATCAGATAGCGGGTCGGAAAATTATCCGTTCCGTCGGCTACCACGTCGTAGCCATTGATGATGTTCAGGGCGTTGCGCGAGGTCAAGCGCTCTTCGTGGCGGATGATCTTCACCCCGGGGTTGAGGGCCTTGAGCCGCGTCTCGGCCTCGGTCAGCTTGGATCGGCCCACGGACTCGTTCGCGTAGAGGATCTGGCGGTGCAGGTTGGCCAGCTCGACTGCGTCATGGTCGACCAATCCCAAGGTCCCGATCCCGGCTGCGGTCAGGTAAAGGCTTAGCGGCGCGCCCAGACCGCCCATGCCCACCACCAACACTCGTGCGGCCTTGAGCTTTTTCTGCCCTTCGAAACCGAGCTCGGGCAGAACGATCTGTCGACTATAGCGGCAAAGGTCTTCAGGACTTAAATCTGGGGTAGGCATGACTGAAGATATCATACCATTGACGGGGCGAGCCTGGTTTTTGGGATCATCTGCTATACTCTTATCATGACCTCTGGCGCGACGACCGTGGCCATCGGTTTGACGGCCTTATCGGCGAATGTGCTTCTGGGACGCTTCCGGGTGAGGAGTCGCGTCTACTCAACGGCCTGGTTCCTTTACGCTCATCTCTCCGTCCCCTTCATCATCTGCCTGCGAATTGTCAGTCACGTCAGTCTCTGGGCCATACCTGCCTTCATCGCTTGCGCGGTCTGCGGACAGGTGCTGGGAGGAAAATCAATTCGGGAGTCTACCGGCAGCTCTTGAGGGGGGAGCCGGCCCATTGCGAGCCGGCGCGCAGGCGCTCGCCTTTCATCAGCAGTGAAAGATCTCCCACCTTGACGTCGTCCTCGATAACGCTGCCATAGAGGATCACCGTATTGCTGCCGATGGAAACGCGCGAGCCGATCTTGACCGGGCCTATCTTCATGACACGGTCTTCGAAGAGATGGGTCTGGATGGTGCAGTCCTCGTTGAGCGCCACGTCATCGCCCAGCGCGACGAGGTCGAATTCCGTGAAATCCGTGGTCAGCAGGCAGGCGCGCCGGCCCACCTTCATGCCCAGGAGCCGGTAATAGAAGGGCAAGAACACCGTGCCCTCGAGCTGGCGGACGAAGAACTCGTTGGCGAAGTTCTCGCAGAAACCGGTCATGAGCTCCGTGCGCCAGACAAAGGTGCTCCAGAGCGGCTGCTCGTCCGGACGGTAGCGTCCCACGATCGCGTACTTCATGGCCGCGGTGAGCAGCATCGCGACGACTCCGAAGACGATATAGACGGCAGGAAACATCAGGACGGTCAGCAGAGGCCCATGCAGGTCCTCCATCTGGACGGCGAAGGAGAGCATCAGTGTCGTGAAGACTACGAAAGCCGTGGAGGGCAGGATGACTCGGAAGAATTCGATGAATAGACGCTGGCCATAGAGGCTTCGGGTGGGATGATAAGTCCTCTCCTCGGCGAACTGATTGGCGGGCTTCTGGCGCTGGGGGAGGTTCACGGCCGGAGATCCCAGCCAGGAGGTGCCGTCCGGGGTGGACTCGCCGGGCGGGATGGAGAGGCAGCCCAGTAGGCAGTTGTCGCCCAGCCGCGAGCCCACCGGCACGAAGGCGCTGTTGCCGATGAAGGTCCGCGTCCCTAGCTCGGTTTTCCTTAGGATGATTTCCCCGCCCACGACCTTGGCTGGGCCCAGCCCAGCCCCGTCGGCGATGAAGCTCCCCGCTCCGACATGCAGGAGGTCGGGCAGGATGAAGGAGGCAGTGGATATTTCGGCGTTCTCTCCGATTTTTGCGCCCAGGGCGCGGTACCAGGGATTGAGGTAGAGAGTGGCATAGAGCGTCTGCAGGAGCTCTCGGCTGTTTTCCATGAGTTTGTCTAAGACCCATTTGCGCATATAGAAGCAGCTCTTGATACGGTAGACGCCTTCTTTGAGCCGTCCCAGAAGGAGCCACTTCAAGGCCAGGACCTGGAGGGCTGAGAGCACGACGAAGACGATCGCGACCAGTGGTGCCAGCAGGAGGTAAGCATAGTGCTCGGTCCTGAGGTCCATGTGGTACATCAGCATGATGCCCGGGAAGATGGGCAGCAGCCCCAGGGCCGGAAGGGTGAAGAAGCAGGCGGTGTAGAAGACCGTGGACAGCCAGTCGGGGATATGAGTGGCGGCCGTTTTCGGGAGAGGAGAAGGGCTGCCCAGAAACGTCGGCGTGCTCTGGCACGCCGGCGAACCCGACCAATACTGCGCGGGGCCGACCCGCTGGCCGCTGCGGATGCAGCTGAGGTCGCCTATCACCGTGCCGGCGCCGATCACTACGCCCGGGCCTACAACGGAGCGGGCGCCCACCGAGACGCCCTCGCCGATCTCGACGCGGCGCAGCTTGAGGAACCCGTCTTCCAGGCTATAGGTCGAGATGTTGGCTTCCGCGTTGATGCTGGCATGGTCCCCGATGTCCAGAAGATCGAGCCCTGAAATGAGATAAGAATCGATGTAAGCGTCCCGCCCGACCTTTGATCCCAGCAGCCTGAGGTAGTGCGCCATCAGCGGCGTGCCGGCTAAAAAATGCAGGGGTACCGCGGCCAGCAGACGCTGGGTCATGAGCCATCTCAGATAGTAGGTCCCCCAGATGGGATAGTCGCCTTCCCGCAGGCGGCCCAGGATGAGCCATTTGGCCCCGATACCCAGCAGCAGCATAAGGGGGTAGATGCAGCATAGGCTCAGGAAGGCGATGAGCAGGGATTCCAAGTAAGGCCGTTCATAGGCCCTCATGAAGCTGTAAGCCATGAAGGGCGTGATCCATTGCAGGGCGAAGAAGCCGTTGATGAAATAGAGTATGACGACCTGGGCCACAACGCTCAGACGGTACTGCCACTGCGGCACGCTATGGAAATCGGCGGCTGACTGGCCCTGTGAGCCGGCTGCAGGCCGTGTCGCGAGCTTGTGTTCCAGACAAATGGCCAGCTCGCAGATAGAGGGATGAGCGTAGAGGTCGCTGATGGCGAGTTCCGCAAAGCGTTCCTCCCGGCGCATCTCCGATATGAATTGCGCGGCCAGTAGGGAATGGCCCCCGAGGTCCATGAAAAAATTGTCGGTCTCGGAGATCTGCTCGTTCTCGAAGAGCCGCGCCCAGGCTTCGTAAACGGCATTTTTGAGCGGAGATCCGAAATCGGGCCGTCTGCCTGCGACGACTTTCCTTTTGGGCGGCGGGAAGGATTTCCGGTCGACTTTTCCACTGGCCAGCGTGGGGAATTTGGAGAGGGTTTCGATGAAAAGGGGGACCATGTAGGGCGGTAGGCGCCGTTTGAGCCCCGCGAGCGCATCGGCCTCGTCGAAGGCCGTCCCGGCCGCGAGCTCCACGTAGGCGCCCAACACGCTGCCGCCCGGGCTTTCCTGGACCAGCGCGACCGCGTTGCGGACTCCGGAAAGCTCGCGCAGCAAGGATTCGATCTCCGCGAGCTCCACGCGGTAGCCGCGAATCTTGACCTGGGTATCGATGCGCCCGAGGAACTCGATGTCCCCGTCGCCGTCGATACGAGTCAGGTCCCCGGTGCGATATAGAATGGGGCTCTGATCGCCGGTCAGTTCGGCGTGGGTATTGCGCACGAATTTCGCGCGGGTGAGTCCATCGCAGTTGAGGTAGCCCTTGGCGACGCCCGGACCTCCGATGAGGAGTTCGCCCTCCTGCCCTCTCTCAATGATGGCGCCGCGTTCGTCGCAGATGGTGGCTGTGTAGTTGGCCAATGGCCGGCCGATGGTGACGCGAGCTTCCGGCCGACACAGGCAGAGCGTCGCGATGACCGTGGTCTCGGTCGGACCATAGGTGTTGTAGATGCGCCTTTCGGGAGAAAGCCACGGCCGGATGAGTTCCGCGGGCAGGGCTTCGCCTCCGAGGATGAGCAGGCGCACGCAGGCCGCCGGCTCCGTGAGCATGGTCAACAGCGTGGGCACGGTCGAGAATATCGTGATCTTCAGCTCGGACAAGAGTCGGCCCAGATCCGGTCCCGAGTGCATGATGGCCGCGGTGCCTGCCACCAAGGTCGCACCCACGTTCCAAGCGGCCCACATCTCCTCCACGGAGGCGTCGAAAGCCACGGAGAAGCCTTGCAGCACCCGGTCATCGCCTCGGACCTGATAGATTTTGGCTTCGGCCCGCACTAGATGGAAAACGCTGCCGTGGGTCACGGCCACGCCCTTTGGGTTTCCCGTGGTGCCGGAGGTGTAGATGACGTAGGCCTCGTCCTCCGGCATGCGATCGCAGTGCGTAGGCACTGTGCTTTGCCGGGCGATCTCGTGGCGCGCTTCGTTCCAATACAACTTCTGCCTCGCGACTTTTCCTGCGACGGGCAGAAACTCCAGGCTTGTGACCAATAGGGCGGCGCCGCAGTCTTCGGTGATGAAGCGCACGCGCTCCGGCGGATAGGAGGGATCGAGCGGGACATAAGCCGCGCCGGCTTTGAGGACGCCGAGCAAGGATATGTAGATCTCGGGAGACTTGTTGAGCAGGATGCAGACCCTGTCTCCGGCAATGACTCCTTGGGCGCGCAGCTGATGCGCGAATTGATTGGAGGCGGCGTCGAGATCTTCGTAGGAGAGCCGACGACCCTCGCATTCCAGGGCCGGCAGCGGGCCATGGCGCCGCGCGCTGTCCGTGAAGAGCGCATGGAGCAGGCCATCGGCGGCCAGAGTGGGATCGGGATTGGCTAGAAACGAGAGGTGATCCAGCGCTGACATGGTCAGCGGGAAGCCAGGGCGGTGAGGGGGCGCAGGGGTACTATTTCGAGCATCACGGAGTTATATCAAAAATCGGTCTTCCTCGTCTTAGTTTCCTAAAGGGAGGACAAGGGTGGGGCATTTTGGTATCATTAGGCTTCGCTGTAATCTGGAATTTTCAGGAGGCGTCATCGTGAAACGCAAAGTGGTCGTGACCGGAATCGGCCTGGTGACTCCGGTCGGCATCGGGACGGAGCTGACCTGGAGCTCGCTCATGCAGGGCAAGAGCGGCGTGGGCCTCATCACTAAATTCGACACCACCCAGTTCTCCACGAAGATCGCGGCCGAGCTCAAAGGCTTCGACCCGTTGCTCTGGGTCGAGAAGAAGGAGGTCAAGAAGATGGACCCCTTCATCCAGTACGCCATCGCCGCCGCCGACTTCGCCGTCAAGTCGTCGGGCCTGGTCATCAACGGTGAGAACGGCCCTCGCGTAGGGGTCAACATCGGTTCCGGCATTGGCGGCTTCTCCACTATCGAAAATGAGCACACCGAGCTCATGAAGGGCGGACCGCGCCGGATCTCACCGTTCTTCATCCCCGGCAGCATCATCAACCTGGCGGCCGGGCAGGTCTCCATCCGCCATGGCGCCAAGGGCCCCAACACTGCGACCTGCACGGCCTGCTCCTCGGGCGCGCACGCTATTGGAGACTCATTCCGCGTTATTCAGCGTGGCGATGCGGACGTCATGATTTGCGGCGCGGCCGAGGCGGCTATCACGCCGTTGGCCGTGGGTGGGTTCGGCAACATGCGCGCCCTTTCCAGGCGAAATGAGGAGCCCCAGCGTGCCAGCCGGCCGTTCGACAAGGAGCGCGACGGCTTTGTTATGGGTGAGGGCTCCGGCATACTTATGCTGGAGGCGCTCGAACATGCTCAGGCGCGTGGCGCTAAGATCATCGTCGAGCTGGTTGGCTACGGTATGTCCGGCGACGCCTTTCACATCACCACGCCTTCCGAAGACGGTGACGGTGCCTGCCGTGTCATGCAGAACGCGCTCAACGACGCGGGCATTAAGCCGGAGCAGGTGGGTTACATCAATGCACACGGTACCTCTACCCCGTTCAACGACAAGCTTGAGACTATGGCTATCAAGAAGGTCTTCGGTGATTGCGCCAAGAAGGGTCTGATGGTCAGCTCGACCAAATCCATGACCGGGCATATGCTGGGCGCGGCGGGCAGCGTGGAGGCAGGCATTGCGGCGTTGGCGATTTTTCATGGGAAAGTCCCGCCGACCGTCAACTATGAGAACCCGGATCCGGAATGTGACTTGGATTGCGTGCCCAATAAGATGCGCGAGGCCAATGTTGAGTGCGCGATGTCGAATTCTTTCGGGTTCGGCGGCACGAACGCCTGCTTGCTGTTTAAGCGATACGGCGGCTAACTTGCCGTAGAATGAACTTCCGGGTCGCACTGCGACCCGGAAGTCGAAAGGCGCCCCCGCAGGGGGCGCCTTTCCATTCCTCGGCTGACCTGAGGTTACTTCTTCACGGCCGCCGCCTCCAAATTATTCGCTGCAAACTCCCAGTTCGCGATCTTCCAGAAGTTCTCAACGTATTTGGCCCGCGCATTGCGGTAGTCGATGTAGTAGGCGTGCTCCCAGACGTCGCAGGTCAGCAGAGGCGTGCAGCCGTAGGTCAGGGGCGTGCCGGCGTTCGGCGTGGCCTCGATCGAGATCTGGCCGTCCTTGAGGACCAGCCAGGCCCAGCCTGAACCGAAGTGGCCTACAGCCTTAGCCGTGAACTCCTCCTGGAACCTGGCGAAGGAGCCATAGGCCTTGGTTACGGCTTCGGCGAGCTTGCCCGTCGGCTCACCGCCGCCCTTAGGCTTGAGACTGTTCCAGTAGAAGGTGTGGTTCCAGACCTGGGCCGCGTTGTTGAAGATCGGGCCTTGTGGCGCCTTGCGGACCACGGCTTCTAGGGTTGTTTCCTGTTCCAGGGGGGTGCCGGCCAGGAACTTGTTGAGGTTGTCTGCGTAGGTCTTGTGGTGTTTGCCATAGTGAAAATCGATGGTCTCGGCTGAAATGTGCGGAGCGAGGGCGTCCTTGGCGTAGGGCAGTTCGGGCAGCTGGTGGATCATGGTGCCTCCTTGATTTTCGGGCTTTGAGCTTATCGGGATTCTAACAAATCAGGTCAGGCCGCGGCGTCCCGGTTACGTCGCTTCGGGGGGCTCTACGTGGATGACCACGCGGCCCAGCTCCGGGATGGCGGCGCGCAGGTGCTTCTCTAGGCGCACCGTAAGGTCGTGGGCGGCCTTGATGGCCGTCTGCGGGGCCAGCACGCAATGCAGGGAAATGGAGAGCTCCTCTCCCGCGGCGCTCACCTTGAGGTCGTGAGGGGTGAGGGGAGACTTCTCAGCGGCCATGAACTTATCCAAACTTTCCCGGACGCGGCGCTCCCCATCCTGGTCGGGCCGGATCAGGAGACACTCTCCCCCCGGCTCGATATGCGTGACCACGGAGGAGAGCCGCGGCACGCGGCCGCGCAGGTCGGCTTCGAAGCGGCTGGCTAAGGCGTGAGCCTGGTCGAGGGAGAGGTCCTCCCGGACCTCGAGGTGGAGCTCCATGGAGAGCCGGCCGTCTTCCTCGCTGATGCGGATGCCGTGGGCGCCCAGGCCGTGGCGCGCGGCCAGAACTCGGGCCATGGTGAGGGGGCTGTCGTCGTCCGCGTTGGGTTCCACGTGCACGACCACGTCCGCGCCGGGCAGGGCGGCGCGCACCGCGGCCTCGGAGCGGTCCGCGGTCTCATGGGCGCGTTCCAAAGGAGTGTCGTGGCTCACCGTGATGATCACGTCCGCGAAGATCGAAGGTCCGCTGCGGCGCACGCGCACCTGGCGGACCAGGCAGACGCCCTCCACCCGGGCCGCAGCCAATACCTTCTCGTGAAGTTCCTTCGGGGTGGCGTCGAGGAGGTCGTCCACGGACTTCTTGCCCAGCTGCCAGCAAACCCACAGGACGATGAGCGCTACCCCCATGGCGGCCACGGCGTCGGCCTTGGTCAAGACGGGCATGCCGAATCGTTGGGCCGCGAGCACGCCGGCCAGGCCCACGAGTACCACCCAGGAGGACCAGACGTCCGTTGAGAAATGCAGGGCGTCGGCCTCCAGGGCCTGGCTGGAGTGCTTAACCGCCGCACGCTGGAGGGCCTTTGAGCTCACGGTGTTGACGACGATGGAGAGGGCGATGACCAGGAACGACCAGGCGTTGACCGCCACGCGCGCGTCGAGGAAGAAGAGGCGCTCCAGGGCTTCCCAGACGATCCAGACCGTGGTGAGAAGCAGAAGGAGCGTTTCGAAGAGCGCGGAGAGGTTTTCGACTTTACCATGACCGTAGGGGTGCTCCTCGTCCGCGGGCCGGCCCGAGACCGAGACGGCCCAGAAGGTCATGCCCGCAGCCAGGAGGTCAAGGCCTGAATGGGCGGCTTCGGAGAGGATGCCGAGGCTGTTGGTCCACAGACCGACCGCGAGCTTTGTGGCGGTAAGTAGGATGGCGGCGCTTACCGACAGGAACGCGACGCGGCGCTTCTCACGTACAGCGTTTACAGTCATGGCCGAGGGTATCGGTCCAGTTGGTCTCAGCGTCCAGCCATGAGGCTGACCAGGATAGCCTTCTGTGCGTGCAGGCGGTTCTCGGCCTCGTCGAAGACCACGGAGTTCGGGCTGTCCACCACCGCGTCGGTCACCTCTTCGCCGCGGTGCGCGGGCAGGCAGTGCATGAATAAAGTGTCCTTCTTGCCGGTCTTGGCCATGAGAGTGGCGTTGATCTGGTAATCCTTGAACAGGCGCACGCGCGTTTCGTGCTCCTTTTCTTGGCCCATGCTGGCCCAGACGTCCGTGTAGATGACGTCCGCGCCCTTGACCGCGGCGGTGTCGTTAGTGACCAGGATGCGGGACTCGGTCACTTTGCCGTCTTCGATGCACTGATCCACAACGGATTTCTGCGGCTCGTATCCCTTGGGGCAGACGATGGTGACCGAAACGCCCAGTTTGGCGCCGCCGAAGAGCAGGCTGTGCGCCACATTGTTGCCGTCGCCCACGTAGGCCAAGGTCAGGCCCTTGAGCCTGCCTTTGTGCTCCAGGACGGTCAGATAGTCGGCCACGGCCTGGCAGGGGTGCGAGTAGTCGGAGAGCCCGTTGATGACCGGGACGCTGGCGAACTTGGCGAGTGTCGTGATGTCGGAGTGGGCGAAGACCCGGGCCATGATCCCGTCGCAGTAGCGCGAGAGAACCTGGGCGGTGTCCGCGACGGTTTCGCCGCGGCCCAGCTGCATGTCGTTGCCTGAGAGGTAGAGCCCTCCGCCGCCCAGCTGGCGCATGGCGATCTCGAAGGAGACCCGGGTGCGGGTGGATGACTTCTGGAAGATCATGGCCAGATTCTTGCCGGCGAGGATGGGGTGGGTCTTGCCCGCTTTCTGCTCGGCCTTGAGCTTGAGCGCGAGATCGAACCAGGCCTCCAGCTCGGCCTTGGTCACGTCGGAGAGGCTGGTCACGTCCTTGCGGGTCTTGGTCATGTGCTTTGTTTTCATATTAGTCCTCGTGGTATCGTTGTATGTGCGTCCCGGCCTTGCCCTCAAGGGCCTTGGGCAGGCTTTCGATGTCCGTGATGATGACTCGGCGCCCTTCATTGGCGATATGGTAAAGAGCGGCTTCAACCTTGGGACGCATGCTGCCCGCGGCGAAGTGGCCTTCTTCGAGATACTTGCGCAGCTCCTTGGTGGTCACGTGTCCGAGTTGTTTTTCCTGCGGAGTCTTATAGTTGAGGCAGACGTTGGGCACGGCGGTGAGGATGATGAGGCAGTCGGCGCGGATAGTGCTGGCCAGGTTGGCGCTGGCCAGGTCCTTGTCGATGACCGCTTCCACAGCCTTGTAGGTCTTGTCCGGCAGCTTCATGACCGGCACCCCGCCGCCCCCGACGCAGATGACGATGTCGCCGAAGAGAACCTGGGTCTTGATCATGTGGCGCTGGATGACCTTGACCGGCTTGGGCGAGGGCACCACGCGGCGCCAGCCGCGCTTGGAGTCCTCGCGCATGATCCACTGGCGCTCGGCCATGAGCTTCTGGGCCTGCGCCTCGGTGTAGAAGCTGCCTACCGGTTTGGTGGGGTTCTGGAAAGCGGGGTCTTGGGGGTCTACGATGACCTGGGTGATGGTGGTGACCACGTAGCGCCGGTAATTGTGCCGGCGCAGGACGTTGAGCATGCCCATCTGCAGGAAGTGGCCCATGCTCCCTTCGGACATGGCCACGCATGCGTCTAAAGAGAGGGGGGGGACTTCCGAGGCGGCCAGCTCTTGCTGCAAGTTGATGTTTCCTACCTGCGGCCCGTTGCCGTGCGTGATGACCAGGTGGAACTCCGGCTTGAGCAGGGGTGCGAGCTGTTCGCAGGTGCGCTCGGCGTTGCGCATCTGTTCTTCGGTCGTGCCTTTTTCGTGCGGGCCCAGCAGGGCGTTCCCGCCCAAAGCTACGACGAAGAGCTCATGCTCCATGGCCGCGTTTTCGGCTCAGGTCCCAAGCACCTTCTTGAGGCGCGAGAAGGCCCAGTCGATCTCCTTTTCCGTAATGACTAGCGGCGGGGCTAGGCGGATGACATGCTCGTGGGTCTCCTTGCAGAGCACGCCTCGATGCATGAGGGCCTCACAGAAGCGGCGGGCGCCGCCGGCCGCGGCGTGCAGCTCGATGCCGATGAGCAGGCCTCGGCCGCGGATCTCCTTGATGTAGCCGCTTTTGAGTGTGCGCAGCTTGTTCATGAGATATTCGCCCATCTGCGCCGAGCGTTCGACTAGATTTTCTTCTTTCAGGATCCTGATGGCGGCGCGGGCCACAGCGCAGGCTAGGGGGTTGCCGCCGAAGGTGGAGCCGTGGTCGCCGGGCTGGTACACGCCCAGGATCTCGGAGGAAGCACAGACCGCGGAGACGGGCATAGCTCCGCCGCCCAGGGCCTTGCCCAGGATGAGCACGTCGGGGCGCACGCCTTCGTGCTCGAAGGCGAACATCTTGCCGGTGCGGCCCATGCCGGTTTGTATCTCGTCGAGCATGAACAGGACGTTGTTCCGTGTGCAGATCTCGCGCACCTTCTGGAAATAGCCCGGGGGCGGCATGAGGATGCCGGCCTCGGCCTGTATGGGCTCGACCAGGAACGCCACGGTGTTGGGCGTGATGGCGGACTTTATGGCCTCGGCGTCGCCGAAGGGAACGACTTTGAAGCCCGGGGTCAACGGCCCGAAGTCTTTGCGATACTGTTCGTCGGTGGAGAAGCTCACGATGGTCACGGTGCGGCCGTGAAAGTTGTTGGCCGCCACGATGATCTCGGCCTGGCCCTGGGGCAGGCCCTTCTTGATGTAACCCCACTTGCGCGCGGTCTTGATGGCGGTCTCTACGGCCTCGGTCCCGGAGTTCATGGGCAGGGATCGGCCAAAGCCGGTCAAATCCGAGAGCTCTTTGAGGAAGAGGCCCAACTGGTCGCTGTGGAAGGCGCGTGAGACCAAGGTGACTTTCTTGGCTTGGTCGATCAAGGCCTTGATGATGGCCGGGTGGCGGTGGCCGTGGTTCAGGGCCGAATAAGAGCTGAGCATGTCGAGGTACTTGCAGCCCTCCGGGTTCTTGACCCAGACGCCCTTGGCCTCGGAGATGACTACGGGCAGGGGCTTGTAGTTGGGGGTGCCGAAGATCTCGGTATACTCGATGAACTCCTGGGTAGGGGTCTTGGTTTCAGGGGTGGCAGTGGTGATCATGTCTTTTCCTCAGGCGGCCATGACCTTGGCGATGCAGTCGCGCAAGCAGGTGCCGGATTCCTTGAGGTCGTAGGTGACCCTGACCGATGGCTTGTTGAGCTTCAGGAGCTTGGTCAGGTCGATGGGCGTGCCGATGATGACCAGATCACAGGGTGTGGCGTCGATGGTTTTGCGCAGGTCCGACATCTGCTTGTCCCCGTAGCCCATGGCCGGAAGTATGTCCGTGATGTGGGTGTACTTCTGGAAGGTCGTCTTGATTGAGCCCACGGCGTAGGGCCGGGCGTCGACGATTTTCCTGGCGCCTGCCGCTCGCGCGGCCACATGGCCGGCGCCGTAGCGCATCTCTCCGTGGGTCAGCGTCGGGCCGTCCTCGACGACGAGTACGCGCTTGCCCTTGACCGACTTCGGATCGGTCACGGTGACCGGGGAGGCGGCGCGGATGATCTTGGCCTTGGGGTTTGCGGCGCGGATGTTTTTCTCAACGAGCGCGACCTTGGAGGCCTCGGCGGTGTCGACTTTATTGATGATGACGACATCCGCCATGCGCAGATTGGTCTCGCCGGGGTAGTAGGCCAGCTCGTGGCCGGGCCGATGCGGGTCCGTGACCACGATATGGAGGTCGGGCATATAGAAGGGCAGATCGTTGTTGCCGCCGTCCCAGAGGATGACGTCCGCCTCGGCCTCGGCGCGGCGCAGGATCTCGCCGTAGTCCACGCCCGCGTAGAGAATGTTGCCTGCCGCTATGTGCGGCTCGTACTCCTCGCGCTCCTCGATGGTGCACTTGTGCAGGTCCATGTCCGAAAGCTTGGCGTAGCGCTGGCAGGCCTGCTTGACCAGGTCTCCATAAGGCATGGGGTGGCGGATGACCGCGACCTTCTTGCCCATGGCCTTGAGGTACTCGCAGACCTTGCGAGTGGTCTGGCTCTTGCCGCAGCCGGTGCGCACGGCGCAAATCGCGATTACGGGTTTTTTAGACTTCAGCATGGTCTGCTTCCAGCCCATGAGGCGGAAGTCTGCGCCTGCGGCGTTGACGATGGAGGCTTTGTGCATGACATCGAGGTAGTTGAGGTCGGAGTAGGCCAGCGTCACCTCGTCGACCTTGTGCTTCTTGATGAGGTCGGTGATCTCGCACTCGTTCTTGATCGGTATCCCTTTGGGGTAGTTGCGGCCGGCGAGCTGCTTGGGATAGGACCGGCCGGCGATGTCCGGAATCTGCGCCGCGGTGAAGGCCACGACGCGGTAGTTGGATTGGTTTTTCCAATAGACGTTGAAATCGTGGAAGTCGCGCCCTGCGGCGCCCATGATGATGAGGTTCTTCTTGGTCTGGCTCTTGGCAGGCATGTGTTGTCCTCCGATTTAATACAATTCTATCGTAGGGCAGTATAGCAAAAAGCATTTAGGCCAAGCCCCCCACGTAATGATAGAATCCTGTTTGCGAGGGCAACCATAATGAGCAATCCTACTTTGGATAAACCCATGTCGGACATCCGCGAGACCATCGAGATCGCCGGCGGCAAGCGTCGCGTCGACCTCCTCCTGCGCAACGCCCGGGTCATCAACACCTTCTCCGGCGACATCCACAAGACCGACGTCGCGCTCCACGGCGGCCGCATCGTCGGCTTCGGTACGTATAAAGCGAAGAGCGCCATCGACCTGCGCGGTTCCTATCTCGCCCCCGGCTTCATCGACGGCCATGTCCATATTGAAAGCACCATGGTCAAAGTCCCTGAGTTCGGCCGCATCATCGTCCCTCTCGGCACCACCACCGTCGTGGCCGACCCCCACGAGATCGCCAACGTCTTGGGCTTGGATGGCATCCGCTACATGCTCGCCTCTAGCCTCAACTCGGTGCTGGGCGTCTACATCATGCTGCCATCCTGCGTGCCAGCCACCGGCCTGGAGACCGCCGGCGCCGAACTCTCCGGCCATGACCTGAGCCTCCTGCTCAACGACGAACGCGTCCTTGGTCTGGCCGAGATGATGAACTACCCTGGCGTGGTCAATGGATCCATGGATGCCTTGGAGAAGATCTCCATCGCCCACGGCAAGCGCATCGACGGTCACGCCCCCATGGTGAGCGGCAAGGACCTCAATGCCTACATTTCCGCCGGCATCAAGTCCGATCATGAATGCACTACGGTCGAGGAGGCCCGCGAGAAGCTCCGCGCCGGCATGTTCATCATGATAAGGGAAGGCACCGCGGCTAAGAATCTTAGGGCCCTTTTGCCCTTGGTCAATTCCGAGAACTCCCGTAAATGCATGTTCGTCACTGACGACCGTCACTTAGACGACATCTTCACCGAGGGTCACATGGACCATCTGGTGCGCTGCGCCATCCGCTTGGGCGTAGACCCCATACGCGCCATCCAGATGGCCAGCATCAACACGTCCGAGTACTTCGGCATCAAGGACCTTGGCGCCGTGGCGCCGGGATATCGCGCCGACCTCATCGTGTTCGACGATTTCAAGAAGCTCAAGATATCCAAAGTGATCAAGGACGGCAGGCTGGTTGCTGAGAACGGTGTGCTTGCGCCCTCGGCCGTCACGGATTATAAAGGGAAGGTGCGCGGCACCGTCAATGTGCGTTGGATAGAGTGCGATGACTTCGCCATCAAGGCCGAAGGCCGCCGGGCTCGCGTCATCGGCGTGGTGCCGGACCAGATCGTGACCAAGAGCCTCGTCTGTCCGGTCAAGACGGACGGCGGATTCGTGACAGCGGATCCGGACAAGGACATCGTGAAAATAGCGGTCATCGAACGGCATATGGCCTCCGGCCGCATTGCTAAGGGTCTCGTCAAAGGCTTTGGCCTCAAGAAAGGCGCCATCGCCTCCTCCATTTCACACGACTCTCACAATATCGTGGTCATCGGCGTGAACGACAGGGACATGTACACCGCCGCGGTCCAGGTAGTCAAGATGCAGGGCGGTATCGTGGCCGCGTCCAATGGCCAGGTCATAGAAGCCCTGCCTCTGCCTATCGCCGGCCTCATGTCCGACCGCAGCTCCGAATTCGTGCGCGAGAAGCTTCACCGCCTCATCGCCGCAGCACACGGCATGGGATCGAGGCTCAAAGACCCTTACATGGCCATGTCTTTTTTGACCCTGCCGCCCATACCCGAGCTCAAGATCACGGACCGTGGACTCATCGACGCGGTTGAGTTCAAAGTCGTGCCTCTTTTCATATGAGCCGCTTATCCTTGACCGGCTACTGAGCCGGCGGCTGCGATGGACAAGGCACGGCTGAGCGTCGTTTACGAGGACGGCCGCGTCCTGGCCGTGGACAAACCTGTAGGCCTTGCCGTCATTCCCGGGCGTGGGCTGGTGGAGGAGCCCCTGAGCCTGCTGGCGAGCCGCGCTTTGGGCGGCAAGGTCTTCGTGGTTCACCGTCTCGACCGCGGCGCCAGCGGACTGGTCATCTTCGCCAAGGACGCGGCCACGCATCGTGACCTCAGTCTGCTCTTCGAAGGCCGGCGAATGCACAAGCTCTATTTGGCTCTGGTCCAGGGGCGCTTGGAAGCGGATGGCGCCGTGGACCGGCCCTTGCGCGCTTTCGGTTCCGGACGCATGGGCCTAGCCTCAACCGGTGTGGGGAAAGCTTCACTGACGCGCTACCGAGTTCTGGGTCGCGCCGAGCAGGCTGCCCTGCTCAAGGCCGCGCCTGAGACCGGCCGGCGCCACCAGATCCGGGTCCACCTGCACAGTCTTGGCCATCCCATCTTGGGAGATCCGCTCTACGGCAAGAATCGGCCCGTGGGAGGCGTGGGACGTCTCATGCTCCATGCGTGGCGGCTCGACTTCGAGCTGCATCAGGCTTGCTATCGTCTCTGCGCCCCTCCCGGAGAGGATTTCTTGGAGGTCCTAGGCCGGTATGGCTTGTCTTTCCAGGGTCCGGAGCAATTCTCAGAACAAGACGCCGGCGTCGGCGAGCAGAGGTAGGGACGTGTCCTTGGTTGTGATGGTGGGCCGTCGTTCCGGCCAGGGGATGCCCAGGGCGGGGTCGTTCCAGCGGATGCCGCCGTCCACCTCGGGCTTCCAGTAGTCCGTGACCTTGTAGAGCACGTCCGCCTGGTCCGAGAGCACGCAGAAGCCGTGGGCGAAGCCCGTCGGTATCCAGAACATGCGGTTGCCCTCATCCGAGAGCTCGATGGACGCCCATTGGCCGAAGGAGGTCGACCCCCGGCGCAGATCCACGGCCACGTCGAAGATGCGGCCGCGCACGCAGCGCACCAGCTTGCCTACAGGCATAGGCGGCTTCTGGAAATGCAGGCCGCGCAGCACGCCTTTGCGGGAACGGGAGAGGTTGTCCTGCACCAATGGCGGCAGGCCTAGTCCGCGCAGTTCGTCGTCGCGGGAACTCTCCGCGAAGAAGCCTCGTTCGTCAGGGAATGAGCGGCCCTCGATGATTAGGAGCCCCTGGAGTTGATAGGGAGAAGCCTTGAAAGGCATCAGGAGTGCGCCGGGGTCTGAATCTTTTGTTTGTGCCAGTACTCGATTCCTTCCGGCGGCAAAGTGTAGACCGGGTCGTAGTACTCGTAGCGCCGCGAGAGCGCCTCGGGGTCGTCGTGCTCGATGGAGGTGCGGTAGTTCTTGGTCCAGTAGGAGATCCCCTTGATCCGGTCGTAGTCTGCGAGTTGGTGAATCCAGCGCTTGCCCACGAATGGGACGTCGCAGCAGACCCGGGGCGTGGCGAAGCCGGGCAAATAGCCCATGATATCGTGCTGCAGGGCCTGGGCCTCGGCCACGGAGAGGCGCCAGTGCTCGGAGTTCGGGATAATATCGCACATGTAGAAGTAGTAAGGCATGATGCGGGCGTGGTCCACCATCATGAAACAGAGTTCCAGCATCTGCTGGGCCGTGCTGTTGACCCCGCGCAGGAGCACGCCTTGGTTGCGCACATCTCGGAATCCGACCTCCAGGATCTTGCGCACAGCTTTGCCCACCAGTGGCGTCACCTGGGAGGCGCAGTTGATGTGCGTGTGCATGGCGATGTCGATGTTGCGCTCGCGCGCCTTCTTGGCCAGGCGCTCCAGTCCGCGCAGGACCTCATCCTGCAGGAAATGCTGGGGCAGGCCCTGCAGGCCCTTGGTTGCCAGGCGGATGTCGCGTATGTTGGGGATATCCATGAGCGCTGAGACGAAAGGCTCGAGCTGCTGGATCGGGACGTTGGCGATGTCGCCGCCAGAGACTACCACGTCGCGCACCGCGGGAGTCTTGCGCAGGTAGTCGAGGATCTTCTCGAAGCGTTCCTTTGGAGGGGTTTGGAACCGACCTTTTTTGACCTGGGGTGTGGAGAGGCCTACTAAGTCCATGCGCGTGCAGTGGCCGCAGTATTGGGGGCAGGTCGCCACCAGTTCGGCCAGGACCTTGGTGGGATAGCGGTGGGTCAATCCTTCGACAGCCCACATCTCGCTTTCATGGAGGCTGTCGCGCGAGGCCATGGGATGGCTGGGCCAATCCGGATGCCGGTCGCTGGCCGCGGGGAGCATGTAGCGGCGCACCGGGTCCTCGCGTAGATTCTTCTCATCCATGCAGTTTATCATCTGGGGCGGGATGAGGATGGACATGGTGGCCCAATCGCGCTGGTCAGCCTCCAGGTCCGCGAGCAAGGCGTCGTCAAGGAAGCTGCCCAGCGCGGCCTTGAGTTCGGAGAGGTTCTTGGCCGCATGCTGGCGCTGCCAGAGGGCGCTCTCCCACTCCTGTTGCGTGACGTTCTTGTAGCCGGGAAGGCGGTGCCAGTCCGGCTCCGCATATTGCCGTTGGAGGGGATATTGGAAAGGCTGCTTTGCGGGGGCCTTGACGGACTTGGCTGTCGTCTTCATGCGCCTATTGTAGCCGGTTTGCGGTCAGGCGCGCAAGGAATGGCGCAGTTCGCGGCCGAACCAAACGAGAGCCACGACCGATGCCAGGGCCAGGATGCCGGAGCCGGCCTGCAGTGATACTGACGTGTGCCGATGGTTGAGGGCGAAGGCCCAGGATAGGGCGCTCGCCGCAGCTGTGGCGCCGCCGGCCAGGAGCAAGCTGTGAGCCGCCGCGGGCCGGGCTTTGGAGCGTAGGCTCCGCCACAGCGGAACTAGATAGGCCAGTTGGATGAGCCCCGTCCAACGCAGCCAAGCCGCCAGGAACTCATGGAGCCAGCGGCCCATGGAATGCCCTTCGTCAAGACTGAAGGGGGAGTCGGCTAAGAGCGGTATGCAGATCAGAAGGCTCGCGAAGTGGCCCCAGAATAAGGATTGGACGCCGGCTACGGCGCAGTCTGTTGCGGGGGTGGGAGCCTTGGCGTCGAGAATGCCGCTGGGACCGCTTGCGCGCTCCAACCCGCCGCGCACATACCAGGTCAGGCCCGCGAGGGCCGCGAGCAGGACCGCCAGCTGGATGTCGCTCAAAGCCTTACTTCCGGCTGACGTGGCCCCTTTCGTCTATGCTCAGGCCGTGGCTTCGCTTGAGCTCTTCGAGGATAGCGTCGGCCGGATAACCGAAGTTGATGGTGCGATTGGAGATGTCGTTGAGCAGAGCCTTGAGCCGGCTGGGTGGATTCTTGGCTCGGGAGAGCATGCGCTCGTAGGTCGCGGTGACGTCCGCGAGGGAGCGGCTCGGCGAAGGTGGGGCCGGGATGGTGGCTGGCTTGACTCCGGCACTTTGAGGTTCCGCCATGGTCGGGGCAGGGACGATTTTGGCACTGCGGCCGCGTCCCCGGCCGCCGCGCCGGGACCGAGTTGGACGCGGAGAGGAGGACCGGCGGATAGATGAGGATTGGGCCTGCTCCTGGCGGTCTGGATGTGAGGTCCACAAGGTGGCCACGCGTCCTACACGCTGGAGTTCCTGGACGATGGCCGAGAGGGCCTTGTCGTTGGTGACGATGGAGAAGGGGATGTGCATGGGCAGGCTTGCGTGCAGCAGCCCCGCGTGCATGGACATGACGAAGTCGGCCGCGTTCTTTCCGCCTTGAGGCGCGGAGATGGTGGCGCATAGAGGCAGGTCTGCGATGCGTTTTTGCAAGGTCCTGGGCAGGGCGGCCTTGGGTCGAAGAAAGACGCGGACTAAAGTGGCCGTGCTGAGGGGGAAGTCGGACGGCAGGTGAGGATCGTTGTCCGCGTCGATGAGCAAAACCGAGTCCACCAGTCCGGCACGGAGTGTTATTTTGTCTGCATTTTCCATGATGGGTTATTATAGGTTATTTTCCGCGGCGCAGAGGCCGACGCAAATCGCGCCGCTTAGGCACGTCATCGCGTGAGCTTTTTGTAGCGGATCCGGTGGGGCTGAATGCCCGCCTCACCCAGCCGAGCCTTGCGGTCCTCTTCATAGGCCGTGTAGTTGCCCTCGAAGAAGCGCACCGTGCTCTCGCCCTCGAAGGCCAGAATATGGGTGGCGATGCGGTCCAGGAACCATCGGTCGTGGCTGATGACCACGCAGCAGCCGGCAAAATTACATATCGCTTCTTCCAAGGCCCGCAAAGTGTGTACATCCAGGTCATTGGTGGGCTCGTCCAAAAGCAGGACGTTGCCTCCTTCCTTGAGCATGCGCGCCATGTGCACCCGGTTGCGCTCGCCGCCGGAGAGCACGCCCACGGGCCGCTGCTGGTCGGTCCCGGAGAAGTTGAAGCGCGCCACGTATTGCCGTGAGTTGACCTCTTTCTTGCCTAGCGCCACCACGTCGAGACCGTCTGTGATGGCCTCCCAAACGTTCTTCTTGGGATCAAGCACGTCGCGGTCCTGATCCACGTAGGCCAGCTTGACGCTCTCGCCGGTCTTGAAGGTCCCGGCGTCCGGCGTCTCGCGGCCGGTGATGAGCTTGAAGAGAGTGGTCTTGCCCGCGCCGTTGGGGCCGATGACGCCAACGATCCCGTTGGGCGGCAGGCGGAAAGAGAGGTTCTCGAAGAGGAGTTTGTCTCCGTAGGCCTTGGACACGCCCTGCGCCTCGATGACCGTGTCGCCCAGGCGCGGCCCCGGCGGAATGAAGAGCTCCGAAGTCTCGTTGCGCTCATCCTTCTCGCCTTCGGCCAGCATCTCGTCGTAGGCCTTGAGGCGCGCCTTGCTCTTGGCCTGGCGGCCTTTGGTGCCCATGCGCACCCATTCCAGCTCGCGGGCCAGATTCTTGCGGTACTTGGACTCGCTCTTCTCCTCTTGGGCCAGGCGGTCCTGTTTCTGCTCGAGCCAGGAGGCGTAATTGCCTTTCCAGGGGATGCCTTGCCCGCGGTCGAGTTCCAATATCCAGCCGGCCACGTTATCGAGGAAGTAGCGGTCATGGGTCACGGCGATGACCGTGCCTTTGTACTGGCGCAGGTGAACTTCCAGCCATTCTACGGACTCGGCGTCGAGATGGTTCGTGGGTTCGTCCAAAAGCAGGATGTCCGGCTCCTGCAGGAGGAGCCGGCACAGGGCCACGCGGCGGCGCTCGCCGCCGGAGAGGTTGCCCACGATCTGGTCGGCAGCGGGGCAGCGCAGGGCGTCCATGGCGAGTTCGAGCCGGCTGTCGAGCTCCCAGGCGCCGCAAACCTCGATCTTTTCCTGGAGCTTGCCTTGCTTGTCGAGCAGTTTTTCCATGTCCTCAGGCGTAAGGGCGGGGTCGGAGAGCTTCTCGCTGATGGCATTGTAGTCGTCGAGGATCTTCTTGGTCTCGGCTACGCCTTCCTCGACGATCTCTCTGACGGTTTTGGTCTTGTCGAGATGGGGCTCCTGCTCCAGCATCCCGACGGTATAGCCTTTGGACATGGTGATCTGGCCGACGTAGTCCTGGTCCTGGCCCGCCATGATGCGCAGCAAGGTGGATTTGCCAGAGCCATTGTCTCCCAGAACGCCGATTTTCGCTCCGTAGTAGAAGGATAGGAAGATGTCTTTCAAAACCTGCTTCTTGGGCGGGTGGATGCGGCCCACCTCTTTCATGGAGTAGATGATCTGTTTGGTGTCTGTCGTCGTTGCCATATTCTTCTATTCTAGCTAAATTGCCGCGCTGTATTCCTGGCGCCGGGATCCAAGCCGTCGGCGTTTATTTTTTTCAGAGCTACCTGATGGTCTCTCCGTCCCAATCGCAGGAGTAGCCCTGGCTCTGAAAGGTGTTGAAAAATGTATGCACACAGTCCGCGCGCGGGACGCAGTGAGGCTTGATCTTCACCGGCGGCCGGGAACAGGCGCACCAGCCGTTGCCGGGTGGGCAGGGGTCTTTTCCTGGGACTGCGTCGAATGGGGCGCGCTGGAGTTTGTTGGGCCGCGGCGTCTTTATCCGGCGCGGCTGGGAGAGCTGTCGATAAGCCGCAGCGGCTGCGGCGCGTACGATCAGATCTTGGTCCCAGGCCGCGGCGCGCTGGAGCGCTCCTAGGGCGCTTAGGTCCCGACGCGCGCTGAGGCCCTCTGTGGCGGCCCAGCGCACCGCCGCCGATGGGTCCTCAGCCAGTAGACCGCTCAGGAGGCTGGTGACGCCGGGATCTTGGGCATATGCCGGTGCCGTGGCCAGGGCTACGCAGACCTGACGGCGCGTTTCATCCCCGAATTCCGCCTTGAAGAAAGCCTCGATCTGCTTGAGGGTCTCGCTCCTCTTATAGTCCAGCAACGCGATGGCAGCGGCCTGCCGGACTTCGTTGTTGCGATCAGCGGACATAACGGCCGATAAAGCGCGGAAGGCCTCCGGGCCGTGATAGGTGGGCTGTCGCAGAGCGCGGATAGCTTTCTGGCGTTCTTGCGGCGTTGGGGCTTCGCGCGCCCGGGCTATGATCGCGGAGAGTCCCGTCTGGCTGGTGATGTCTAAGGGAAGACCGAGGGTCCCAGTGGAGGCGACCGGAGACGCGGATGCGGCACCGGCCTGACGCTCATCAGCAATTGCGTTGGGCGTCAGGGGCGACGGCCCGGCCTGGACGGGCGATGGGGTCGTGCAGAGGGCGGCGGCCCAGAGAATGCCGGCCAGTCCGCGCGTCAGGCGCCCAGTTCGGTTAGGCATTCGTTCAGACCCGTTCCACGCACATCGCAATGCCCATCCCGCCGCCGATGCATAGAGTGGCCAGGCCCTTTTTGAGCGAGCGCTTCTTGAGCTCGTGGAGCAAAGTCACCAGGATCCGCGCTCCGCTGGCCCCGATGGGATGGCCCAGAGCGATAGCGCCGCCGTTGACGTTGACCTTGCTCATGTCGAAGCCGAGTTCCATGGCCACGGCCAGCGATTGCGCGGCGAAGGCCTCGTTGGCTTCGATGAGCTCGACGTCGGAGAGCGTCCAGCCGGCCTTGGCCAGCGCGTCCTTGACGGCCTGGACCGGACCGATGCCCATCATCGCCGGGTCCGTGCCGGCCCAGGCGTAGGAGACGATGCGCGCCAGCGGCTTGAGGCCGCGTTTGGACACCTCGTCCTCGCAGGCCACGAGCACGCCAGCGGCGCCGTCGTTGATGCCCGAGGAATTGCCCGCGGTCACCGTGCCGTCCTTCTTGAATGCCGCGCGCAGCTTGCCGAGTTTCTCCGCGGTCGTTCCAGGCCGGGGGAACTCGTCCTTGGCGAAGCTAACCGGATCGCCCTTCCTCTGGGGGATGAGAACGGGGACGATCTCGTCCTGGAAGCGCCCGGCGGCGATGGCCTTCTCGGCTTTCTGCTGGGACTGGGCCGCGAACTCGTCTTGGGCCTGCCGGGTCAATCCGTATTTTTCGGCTAAGTTCTCAGCGGTGACGCCCATATGGTAGTTGTTGAACACGTCCCAGAGCCCGTCGTAGATCATGGAATCCGTGAGTTCGGCGTGTCCCATGCCCAGTCCCCCGCGGGCCTTTTTGAGAAGGTATGGGGTGTTCGACATGCTCTCCACACCTCCGGCCGCGGCCAGGCGCACGTCGCTGCAGCGCACGGATTGGGCCGCTAGGGCTACGCTGCGCAGCCCCGAGCCGCAGACCATGTTTACGGTCATGGCCGTGCGCTCCTGAGGGATGCCGGCCAGCATTGCGGACTGCCGGGCAACGTTCTGGCCCAGACCGGCCTGCAGCACCGAGCCCAGGATGACCTCCTCCACGTCCGCCGCGGCCACATCCGCGCGCTGGAGCAGGCTCGATAGGACGACCCGTCCCAGTTCGGCTCCGCTTACGTCCGCGAGTCCGCCCCGAAAGCTGCCGATAGCGGTGCGCGCGCTCGAAATGATGAAAGCTTGTTGCATGGTAGTCCGCTCCTATTTGAGTATATTTTTCTTTGTCTCTTCGAACGCCTCGGCGATCATGCCCGCGGCAAAGTCGAGGTCCTTTTCCGTGTGCCGGAAGGCGATGTAGCCGTGGTGGAACGGCTGCAGGAACACGCCACGCCGGATGAGTTGGGTGTAGAACTCCGGGCGCAGCTTCTTGTAAAGCCCCTTTGCGTCCCGGTCGAAGGTGATGTAGGGCATCCAGGGCTCCCCGCTGAAGGTGCAGGCGATGCCGCTGTCGGCGCATATGCGCCGCACCTTTGCGGCGAAGGCCTGGCCGCGCTGGCGGATGACCTCGAGCACCCGGTCGCGTTGGAGCATCCTGATCGTCGCCAGCGCCGCTACTTGCGCCAGGCTGTTGGGGAAGAAGGTCGAGCTTAAAAAGGCCTTCTGCACCAGCATGTCCATGATGTCGGCCCGACCCACCACCGCGCTGATCTCGTAGCCGTTGGCCATGGCCTTGCCGAAGACGGAGAGGTGGGGAGTCACACCGAACTCCTTCTGCGCGCCGCCCAGGTTCACGCGGAAGCCGGAGCGGATCTCATCGAAGATGAGGACCGCGCCGTGGCGCTCCGCCAGCGTCTTGAGCCCCTGCAGGTAGCCGGGCTTGGGCAGTTCGACTTCATGGGCCAGCGGATGGCCCACCGGGGTGACGATGATAGCCGCCACCTCGGAGCCGCTCTTCTTCATGAGGTCCTCGACCTGGGCTAGGTCGTTGTAATGGAATTCCGTCACGTCCTCGTAGAACTTCACCGGGATGCCGCCCTTGACCTCCACGCACCAATCGTGCCAGCCGTGGTAGCCGCAGCGCAGGACCTTGACCCTGTCGGTGAAGGCGCGCGCGATGCGGACCGCCGTGGTGGTCGCGTCGGAGCCGGTCTTGACGAATACGCACTTTTGGCAGGAGGGAATGAGGTCTCGCAAGGTTTTGGCCAGGGTGTTCTGGACCTCCTGCACCAGAGACAGGCAGAAGCCCTTGCCGCGAATCTGCCCGATGACCGCGTCATCGATCTCACCCTCGCGATGTCCGATGATGATAGGGCCGTAGGCGCAGAGCATGTCCATGAAGCGGTTTCCATCGGCGTCGAGCACCCAGCCGCCTTGCCCGCTCTCGAAGAAGATCGGGTATTCGCCGGTCACGAAATTGTAGGGCCGGCGGATCCCCATCATGCCGCCGGGGATGAGGTCCTGGGACTCCTTGTAAAGCGACTCCGAACGGGTCAGCTTCAGCTTCTGGCTCATTGTTGTCTCCTGGGTCCGGCGGTCTGGCGCTCCTTGAGCTTCTTGACGATGAACGTGGCGACATCCTCGGCGTAGGTGCCGCTGCCGAACCCGGCGTCGAAACCGAGCTCGCGCGCCAGTTTGTTGCCGATGCGCGGCCCGCCCACGATCATGAGGCAGTGCGAGTGCAGCCCATCGGCTTCGGCCAGTTCGATGAGACGGGTCAGGTTCTGCACGTGGGTGTCCTTCTGCGTGACCACCTGCGATATGAGCACCGCGTCGGCCCGCAATTCTCGGGCGCGCTCCACGAGCTTCTCGTTGGGCACCTGGGCGCCGAGGTTGAAGGCCTCGATCATGGGATAGCGCTCCAGTCCGAAGTGGTGGTTATAGCCTTTCATGTTCATGATGGCGTCGATGCCGACTGTATGCGCGTCGAAGCCGGTGCAGGCGCCCACCACTACGAGCTTGCGCTTGAACTCGGCCTTGATGAAGGCGTTGACCTCGTCCATGGAGAGGCTTTTCTCATCCAGGGCCTCCACGTACTCGACGCGGTCGAAGTCGATGCTCGCGGCAGTCTTGGCGTAGGCCACGAAAAAGGTGAATTCATCCGAGAGAGGATGGGCGTGCACGATGTCGCACTGCGCGAAGCCCATCTTCAGGACCAACTGGCGCGCGGCCTCCTTGGCCCTGCCGCTGCAGGTGACCGGCATGGAGAAGGAGAGCTGCACCGCGCCATCGTTGAGAGTATCTCCGTAGGGTTTGATGTACATGTCCACCTCGCTCAACCGGCGATCTTGAGCCGGCATTCCAGCCAATCTTCGACGGGATTCCAGTACCCTGGCGCCTTTTCGCAGACCCCGTCGAACCCTTTGCCCCCGTCCTGGGGACGCTTGACCTCGGCGAAGAGCCCCTGCGCGATGGCTGTGAAGAGACCCAGCCGCTCCACCTCGGCCAGCAGAGTCAAAGACTCGTCAAGGACCTGCTGGGCTCGCCGCTTGATGAGGCCGCCCCGCTTGAATTCCACCTCGTCTGCGAAGTCGGCCATGGAATTCATCACGTAAAGCGCGTTCTGGATGGCGAGATAGCGGTCCTGGAGATGAGGGGTGTGGATGGCCTCGGTGAGCATCCCCAGCAGATGGATGCTCTGCCCCGTGGCTTTGGATGCAAAGTTGAACAACACGTTCATGGCCAGGCCCTTGAACACGTCGCCGGTCATGAACTTTGTCGGCGGCATGTACTTGAGAGGATGCTCCGGGAATATCTCCCGGGCCATCTGCGCCTGGGCCAGTTCCAGTAGAAACCCATTTTTGATGGCAGGGTCCATCTCGAAGGCGTGGCCCAGCCCCATCAGGCGCGGCTGCATGCCCGCGTCGAGGGCGAAGCGTTCATTGATGAACTGGGAAGCCAGCACCGTGTGCGCCTTCTCCACGGCGTCGGAGGTCGTCAGGTAGTTGTCTTCCCCGGTATTGATGACTATGTCCGCGGCGGCGTTGATCATGCGCGAGAAGTTCTGGTCCACGAAGGTGCGGTACATGTTGATGTCGCGGAAGAGGATGCCGTACATGGAGTCGTTGAGCATCATGTCCAGCCGCTCCAGCGCTCCCATGGCCGCGATCTCGGGCATGCACAGGCCCGAGCAGTAGTTGACCAGACGGATGTAGCGGCGCTGACTCTGGGAGACTTCGTCGAGCGCTGCGCGCATGATGCGGAAATTTTCCTGCGTGGCGTAGGTCCCGCCGAAGCCCTCGGTGGTGGCCCCATAAGGAACGTAATCCAGCAGGCTTTGCGCCGTGGTGCGGATGACCGCGACGATGTCGGCGCCCTGCAGGGCGGCGGCGCGTGCCTGCTTGACGTCTTCGTGGATGTTGCCGGTGGCTACGATGACGTAGAGCATCGGGCTCTTGGCGTTGGGCGAGAACTCCTTAAGCCGGGCATCGCGATGCGTAATGTTGGCGCGCAGGCGGGCCTCCAGCTCTCGGACGAGCTCCGCCGCCTTGGCCGCTACTCGGCCCTGGTCGAGCAGGGGAACTTGGGCGATGTCGAAACCTTCGGCGAGAGCTGCGTTGAGCTCCACGGGGCTCTTGCCTTCGCGCAGCAGGGCGCTGATGTAGTGCTTGCTCAGACCCTCGCCGACGCGCCCGCGCAGGGCTTCGAGGACCAGGTTGGGCACGGGCACGCCGTCGCGGTTGGCGCCGTCGGCACCGAGCAAGCGCAGTGTGGCGCGCTCCACTGCGACCGTGGTATGCCGGCGGATGTGTTCGCGCACCGGCCCGGCGATGCCCGCCGCCCGGCGGCGGGCTTGAGAGATCTTCGCTTTGGATAATCCCAACTTGGCTTTCATCGGCTCCTCTCCAGAAGTCGTTCGGCTTCGTCGACCACCTCGGCATCGAGCCCCAGCACGCGGGCGACTTTCAGAGCGTCTCCGACGCGCGGCGCCCCGTCGTCGGCGACAAGCTCGTAGCGCATGAAGCGGTGGATGCGCGCCAGACGCTCGGCCAGGGGCAAATCAGCTTCGGCGCCTAAGAAATCGCGGAAAGCGCCCGCGTCGAAGCCGCGCATCCTGTAGGCGGCCGCTCCCGAGGGCAGAGTCAGGCCGGCAAGATGCGTGGTCGCCAGGGCGCGGCAGGCTGGCCTGCGCCAGAACGCCGCCAGCAAGGCCGAGAGCAGGGCCGCGCCTTCGCGGGAATTCGTGGTTTTGGCGAATTCGTCCATGAGCACGAGCCGCCGAGCGTCGGGTCGGCGCAGCAGGCCGAGCACGGCGTTTAGTTCCAGCCCGAAGGAGCTCAAGCCCGCGACCGGCTCGCGGACGTCCTCTCCGACGTAGTCGATATTCTCGAAAAGGGGAGTGGCGAAGGATTCCGCCGGCACGAAGAACCCGGACTGAGCCAGCAACTGCAGCAGGGCCACGGTCTTAAGTGCGGCGGTCTTGCCTCCCATGTTGGAGCCGTGCAGGATCCCTACCCGGGCGTCGAAGACGCAGGTCAATGGAGTGTAGTCGAGCCCGAGGGCGCGGTTTCGCGCTTCCAGGGGCACGTGCCGCCCGCCCTGGATCTCGATGGCCGCCCCATCCTCGCGCAGGCGCGGCCGTGCCAGCCGGTGCGCGGCCGCCAGCCGTGCCTTGGCCAGCCAGACGTCGACGCGCTCGGCAGCTTTTTGATAGCCTCGTACTCTAGCGGCTTCCTGGCCCGCGGCCGCGGCCAGCCCGGCTAAGACCTGAGCCTCTAACGCGCGCTCCCGCGCGATGAGCCGCTCGCGCTGCGTGGCCAGCTCCAGGCCGCGCGCGCCGAGCCCGAGCTTGACCGAGACGCGGGCGCCGTCGAAAGGCTCGATGAGGAGGTCCGGCTCGCCGAACAGGCGCCCGGTCTCTTCCGCGGGGACCAGGAGGAAATCCCGGCCGGAAAAATCTAGGCCGAGGCGCTGCCGCAATCCCTGAAGCCAGGATTCACGCAGAGCGCGCAGTTCGCCTTCCAGCTTCTCCAGGCCGGCGCGCACCTCTCCCAGCTCCGGTATGTGGCTTTCCGATAGGCGGAAAGCCTCCTCCTCTTCTTCCTGGACCGGGCTGCCTTGGCCCAGCAGGCGGTGCAGGTCTTCGGAGTGCCAGTCTGCTCCGGCCGCGGCGCGCAGGTCTTCGGGGAGGTCCATGAAGAGACCGCGGACGTGCAGCAGGAACTTCTTCAGAAGAAAGAGCTCGCTGAGCCCCAGGGAGCCCTCCAGGTCAAAATCCAGGGCCGGCAGGCGCTTGAGCCGCGCTCCCAAACGCTCGGCGACCGCCGGAGCCGAGGCCAGCAGGGCCAGTCCCCTCTCGATGAGGCCGTATTCGCGCTCCAGAGGGGCGGGTTCCGCGAAGAACGCGGTGCGTTCTTTGGCCGCCAGCCCGTAAGGGGAAAGCGGCCGGTAGTCGGTTAGGAAGGCGTCGATCTCCGCGAAATCTCGGGCTTGCTTCATGCGCAGGCGACCTCGTGAGGATTGAAGAGGACCTGCTCGAGCAGCTCGGGTTCGAGTCCGGACGCGAAGCGTTCGCGGGAGACGTCCCAGAGCACCACGCAGAAGAAGAAAATCTCCCATCGTCTCTGGAAGCGTATGTCAAGATGCTTCGCCGCGGCCTTCCATTCGCGCCAGGTCAAGAACACCTTGGTGAAGTCCTCCAGGACGAGCGCGTGGGTCGCAGCGGGCAGGACGGCCAGCCGGCCGCGGGTCAGCGCTCCGGACAGGACGGCCGTCCCATCTTCGGGGAGTCCCTCGGCTTGAGGGACTGCAGCCAAGGCGTGCAGGAGCCTCATCGTCTCTTGCATCGAGTCCAGGCGCGCGGGGTCCGCGCGCACGACGTACACGAAGCCTGCGCCGGGCAGGCTGGCAACCTGGGTCAGCCGGTCTACGGCCCCGTCGACCAGGACGGTGCGCGCGCCGTGGTTGCGCAGGGCCGTCAGCACCGGGGCCAGCCGCTCGTTGTTCTCCGGGCCGCAGAGCTCCACTGTTCCACCGCGCCTCACCCGCGCCAGAACGAGCCGGCCGAGCACCGTTGAGCCGGGGAAGACTTCGAGGAGTTCCCATCCCAATTCGGAGGCCTGCAGCATGCGGTCCGAGGTGACGAGCAAGTCACCCGCCTCGGCGCGGATGTGGGGCTTGGGACAGCCGAAGACGATGTCGCGCTCCTCGCCGTCGACGCCGATGCTTAAGAAACCAACGCCGCCCAGCGGATGCAGGCGCCGCAGCGCGAAGTTGAGCAGAGTGGTTTTGCCGGCGTTCTTGGCTGAGCCGACGATGAAGACGGTGCGGCCAGCCAGGTTATCGATAAGGTCCATGGCCGGCTCAGTCATGCCACGCCCGGCGCCAGTCGATGCAGGGACGGCAGGGATCGCTGCGTTCAGGCATAGAGCTTCTCGTAGAGCTTGCGGATGGCCTGGGATTCCCGCAGGATGTTAAGTGTGATCGCGGCATGGTTGCGCGTGTAACCGTTGCCGATGACCATGTTCACGTCCTTGCCCACACCCTCGGCCCCCAGGGCTGCCTTGGTAAAGGAGGTGGCCATGGTGAAGAAGTAGACCGTCCCATCGTCGCGGCACATCAGGATGGAGGCCATCTCGGTGTTGGGGATGTTGACGCAGTTGATGACCAGGTCGGCCATGCGACCGCCGGTGGCTTGGCGCACGGCTTCGTGGCAGGCCAATGCGTCGGTGGCGTCGGCCAGCAGGTTGACGTCGCAGAAGCCCCACTCCTTGAGGTTGGCGAAGCCCTTCTGCGAACTGGTCATGCCGATGACCTGACCCGTGACCCCGGCGCGCTTCCTGGCCTCGTAGGAGCACAGAACGCCCGACTTCCCCGCCGCGCCGATGATGACCACGGTGTCTCCGGGCTTCACCAGCTTGGCGGTCTGCGCCGGGGCGCCGGCCACGTCGAGGACCGCCAGGGCCAAGGACTCGGGCAGGTCCGCGGGGAGCTTGGCGTAGATGCCGCTCTCGAAAAGGACGGCCTTGCCGCGGATGCGGACTTGGTCGATGGCGGGTTTGATCTCGAGGATTTCGTCGATGCGCAGCGGAGTCAGGGATAGGGATACGAGGCTGGCGATTTTATCGCCCGGCTTGAGCGGGCAACGGCCCTGCAGCGCCTCTCCGACGCGCTCCACGACGCCGAAGAACATGCCGCCCGATCCGGTCACGGGGTTCTGCATCTTGCCCCGCTCCTTAACGATCCCCAGGATGCGGCTCTTGATCTTCTCTATGTCGTGGCCGGACTCGGCCTCGATCTGGGTGAAGCTGGCGGAATCGATGTTCAAGGTGTCGACCGAGACCAGTATCTCGTTGTCGAAGATCTTGTCCATGTCGTTATCTAGACGGAGAGCGGGTTGCGGCAGCACGCCCATGGGCTCCAACACGCGGTGTGATCCGAATGGATTGCCTTTGCGGCTTATGGTCTTGGTCGGCATGACTAGGCTCCTCTGAGTTTGAGTAGTTTGCGTACGTCGCCCGGCTGGGCCGGCTCCAGGCCGGCCTCGCGGGCGACGCGGACCGCGCGCTCGACGAGCTGTGTGTTGCTCTGGGCGAGAACTCCCTTGGAGTAATAGACGTTGTCCTCGAATCCCACGCGGATGAATCCGCCCAGCGCCACGGCCCCGTAGTGGGCCAGCACCGAGGCGCGTCCGCCGATGCCCATCACGGTCCAGAAAGCGCCCGCGGGCAGCTTGCGCACGAAGAGCTCCAGCACGTCGGGTTCGTAGCGGACGCCGCCGGGGACGTTCATGACCAAGCCGTAGTGGAACGGCGGCTCCACAAGGCCCTCCTTGATGAGCACGTGCGAGGCGTAGACGTGGGAGAGATCGAAACATTCCAGGGTGGGGCGCACTCCGTGCCGCTTCATCTGGGAAGCGAACTCGCGCATGATGGGCAGGGTATTGACGATGTACTCGTCGCCGAAGTTTACCGTGCCACAGTCCAGGGAGGCCATCTCCGGCTCCAGCTTGACCGGCTGCAGGCGTTCCTCCGGGGTCATGCCAACGGCCCCGCCGGTCGTGACCTCGATGACGATATCGCTTTTTTTGCGGATGAGCTCCATCGCCTTCCGAAAGACCTTGAGGTCTTGGGTTGGCTTCTCGTTCTCGTCGCGCACGTGCAGGTGTACGACCGCGGCACCGGCCCGGCGAGCATCGCAAGCGGCATCGGCGATCTGTTCGGGTGTGACCGGGAGGTTGGGGTTGTGCTGACGGGTGGTTTCGGCGCCGGTGACCGCGCAGGTGATGACGATCTTGTCCATGGCTCCTCCTTTAGAACTCCGTGATCTTAGGCGAAAGGTGCAGGTGCGCCGCGGTCTTGCTCACCACTTCTTCGACGGTGGTGTCCTCGGCGATCTCTTCGAGCACGAGCCCGCTGCGGGTGACCCGGATGACCGCCATATCGGTGACGATGAGGTCCACCTCCCGGCGGGCCGTCAGCGGCAGGGTACACTTGGATAGGATCTTGGGCTGTCCGCTTTTGCTGACATGCTCCATGGCGATGATGACCTTCTTGGCGCCCACCACCAGGTCCATGGCCCCGCCCATGCCGGGGACCATTTTGCCCGGAATCATGTAATTGGCGAGGTTGCCCTCCTCGTCGACCTCCAGGGCTCCCAGAACGGTCACGTCCACGTGACCGCCGCGGATGATGACGAAGGACGCGGCCGAGTCAAAATAACAACCTCCGGGCACCAGCGTGACCGGGCGACCGCCGGCGTTGACCAGGTCAGGGTCCTCCTGGCCTTTCTCGGCCTGAGGGCCCAGGCCGATGAAGCCGTTCTCCGAGTGGAGAAGGACGGTCTTGTCCTTGGGCAGGTAATCGGCCACCAGCGTGGGCAGGCCTATGCCGAGGTTGACTAGAGCGCCGTCCGGGAACTCACGGGCGATGCGTTTGGCGATGCGGGCGCGTTTGGGATCCTCAGCCATGGGAGCCTCCGGCGACGATGTCGTTGATGAAGACGCCCGGGATGACGACCCGCTCGGGGTCGAGGCTTCCGGCGTCGACGAGTTCATCGGTCTCGACGATGGTGTGGCGCGCCGCCGTGGCCATGACTGCGTTGAAGTTTTTCGCCGACTTGGCCACGAATGAGTTGCCGTAGTAATCCGTTATGTTGGCCTTGATCAGGGCGAAGTCCGCGCGCAGGGGCGCCTCTAGAAGGAAGGTCGCGTCCTGCATCTTGACCGTGCGCTTGCCCTTCTCGACTTCGGTGCCCAGCCCCGTGGGGGTGAGAACGCCGCCGAGGCCGGCGCCGCCACAGCGGATGCGCTCGGCCAGAGTGCCCTGGGGTACCAACTCCACGGCCAACTCTCCCGAGCCCATTTTTGTGCCTGCCACGGTGTTGAGCCCGATGTGCGAGGCGATAAGGGTTTTGACTCGGCCGGCGACGATGAGCTTGCCCACGCCGCGATCTGGGTAGCCGGCATCGTTGCAGATGACGGTGAGGTCCTTGCTGCCCTTGGCGAGGAGGGCGTCGACGAGGCGCAGGGGCTGGCCGCAGCACATGAAGCCCCCGATCATGACCGAGGCGCCGTCATGGATGTTGCGGACTGCCTCTTCCGGCGAACAGATCCTCTTCATGCGTTTCTCCTGACGAGAGTGCGTCCGGAAGCGTCTTTGGCGACGCCTGCAGGATTATACATATTCTCGATATAATCCAAATAGAGCCCTAATGGCCGAGAAGCAAGGTCGCTTCGATCTCTTAGGAATGAACCGTCTGGACGGCCCCGGTCTTCTTGAGAGCGGTCTTGAACAGGAAGATCAACGAGTCGATCTTCGGTGGCTGGATGATGAACTGGGGCGCGAGCATGACTAGGTCGCCGTTGGCGTCGTCGGTTTGGCCCACGTTCGACCAGACCACCAGTCCTCTCCGCGCACGATGCGAGGCGAGGGCCGGGGCAGGTCCCGACAGAAGACCGGCGAATGAGGATGTTGGCTCTTGGTGGCAGCGGACATCGGGTCTATTGCACCTTTTCTCCGAGCTCCCCGGTCTTGACCGCAACGGCGCTGACTCCTGCCAGAGCCTTGCCGTCTTCTTCGACGAGTTGGTCTGAGAGCCAGGTGATAGGCTGGGGCTTGTACGCGACCTCGATGAAGTCTCGGCAGCCTCGCCCATAGGCGGCCCGGACCGCGTCGAAATGCCGCTCCAGATGGTCGGCCTGCTCCACCAGAAGTCCCTTGATGCGCGCCGGGTCGGATTCAGCGAGCCCGGAGGTCCCCATGAAGACCGGCGTCCGGGGGGACTGGACCGCGATCTTCTCCACCGCGGACTTAAGGGCGGGCCTGCATGGGGAGAACGCCGCGGTGTGATATGGGCCCTCGACCTTCAGGACCAGGACCTTCATAGGCCAGCCTTCTTTCTTGACGTGGGCCGCGAAGGCCTCGATGTCTGCGAGCTTGCCTCCGATGGTGCCCTTGCCTATGGTGTTGTGTAAGGCCAAAGCAACGCCCGGGTAATCCGCGATCCTGTCTTTGAACTCGCGCAGGTCCTTGCTGATGATTGCGGCCATGCCTTGCGGCTCGGCGAAAGCTTTACACACGTCGGAGAAGGCCTGCGCCCGGGCCCGGATGAAAAGGCCCGAGTCTTCCACGCTCATGGCCTCGGCCGCGACCAAGGCGGCGACCACGCCCATGGAATGCCCGATAGCGCCATTAAGCTCGGTCTCGGGATGCAGGGCCTGGTAAGCGAACCAGTTGCCCAGGTGGTGGGCGTGGATGGCGCGCTGGGCGTTGAAGGTTTTGGCCAGTTCCGGGCCGGGCATATCGACGGTGATGTGCTCCAGGTCATCTCCCAAGGTTGGCTTGAGCCGCTCTAGGATCTGTCGGGCGGCGGGTATGCGCCAGAGCTCCTTGCACATCCCCTGGGCCTGCACGGATTGTCCGGCGAACAGCACGCAGTATTTTGGGCTCAATCGACCTCCTAGAGGATCTCGAGGATGCCGGCGCCCCAGGCCAGCCCCGAGCCGACTACGGCGTAGGCGACGCGGTCTCCGGTCTTGAGCCGGGTGAGGTTCTGGGCCAGTACCGATGGCACGCCCGCAGCCGCAGTGTTGCCTTGGTCTTGGACATTGCGCAGGTGGCGGTCCTCGGACAGGCCGAGGTTCGCGATGATCTTGTTCTGCATTATGAAATTGTTCTGATGGGAGATCGTGTAGGCGGTCTTGAGGTCCAGGCCGTAGCGCTGAGCCGCGGCCTGGAAGAGCTCGCAGGTCTTCTGTAAGGCGAATTCCTTGACCGCGGCGCCTTTTTGATGGAAGTGACCGGCCGTGTCGATGATGACGTCATCGGCGCCGTCCGGCTTGGTGCCGAAATCGACGGGCGTAACCTTCAGCCGTCCCGACCGCTTGGCGGAGAGCACCTGGGCCGCGGCCCCGTCGCCCCAGATGTAGCCGTCCATGCAGCGAGCAGTGTAGTCGGCGCGAGTGGTGTAGGCCGAAGTCTGGACGGCCAGCACGTACTCGGGCAGGTTGGGTTCCATCTCGCAGAGCAGCTGCATGTGACGGGCGAAGCTCGAGCAGGAGGTGTTGGCGTCGAAATGGGGGCCGGAGCCGATGCCGAGGGCTTTGGCCACCAGATTGGCCGTGCTGGGGATGGTTTCAAATGGGGTGTCGTTGTTGGCGATGACGAGACCGATCTGTTCGGGCTTGACGCCGGCGTGCTCCAGGGCTTGGCGGGCGGCTTGCGCGCCTAAGGTGACGGGAGTCTGGCCTTGACTGCGGGCCAGCGCGATGGCGGCCCTGGGGTCAGCGTTCTTGGTGTCCTTGATGTAGTCCTTGGTGAGGATGGTGAAGCGCTTGTTGATGCCCAGGCGAGTCTTGACCCAGTCCGGGCCAAGGGCGATGCCGACTTCTTTGTGAAGAAATTCGTTGTTGAGTTCGGTCTTGGCGAGCGAGTATCCAAGGCCTAGGATGCTTAGCATGCGTTCTCCTTAGGAAGTCCCGTCTTCAGTGCGATTATACAAAACCAGCGGGGTCTCGAGGCTCTAACGGCGGCAAGGTCTTTAAGTCCAACCTGAGGAAATAAAAAGCCCGCCTGGGAGCCAATTCCCCAGTCGGGCTTTTGTGGCTGCGGTAGAGCTTAGCGCACGACCCTGGCCGCGTCGACCAGCCCGTAGCCCTGATCGTCGTCAGTAAGACTCGGCAGCGGCGTGGCCGCGTTCTTTAGAGCGCTCTTGACGCCGTCAAAGCCCTTTGCGCCGGCGGCGACGGCCAGGGCGCCCAGGCCTGTCATGTGCGGCGTCGCCATGGACGTGCCCGAGTGCACGATGTAGCCCCCACCTAGCTTCACGGATAGGACGTCCTGCCCGGGGGCGATGAAGTTCACTTGCGGCCCTTTGCTGGAGAATGAGGCGAGGCCGTCCTGGTCGTCGGAGGCGGAAACGCAGATGGTCTCCGGATATGCCGCTGGGTAGCCCACCGCCCCGCCCGAGTCATTGCCCGCCGCCGCCATGATGACCAGCCCGGCCTTCTGGGCCGCGATAATCGCCTTGTGCAAGGCCTCCGTCCCCTTTGGAGCGCCTAGGCTCATGTTGGCCACCTGCATCCCGTTTTTAACCGCCCACTCGATGCCCGCGATGATGGTGGAGTAGTTCCCGCCGCCGTTGGCGTCGAGGACCTTGACCCCGTAGAGGCTAGCTTTCGGCGCTACGCCGATGACTCCCGACTTCCCAGCGCCGGCTCCGTTGCCATAGATCGCGGCGATGGTGCCGGAGACGTGGCTGCCGTGGCCCTGATCGTCCATGAAGTTGTCCGGATTCTGCTGGTCGACGGCGTTGAAGCCTCCCTTCACATTGGCCTTGAGGGCCGCATGGTTATAGTCAATGCCCGTGTCGATGACCGCTACTTTCACGCCAGCGCCCATGGATGTCTTCCAGGCCTCGGGGGCGTTGACCCGCGCGATGCCCCACGGCAGTTGTCCATTGGCTTGCGGCTGCAACGGGTTGGGGGATGGAGGGTCGATGGGATTGCGGCTTTTCCCCGAGGGCTTGAAGGCCGGGACCATCCTGCTGATAGACGGGAACTCGAAGGCGGGAAGCATCGGCGTCTCGGTCTTGATCCACTTTACGTACTTATCTTCCTCATAATTCTGGATTTCAGGAGCGGCGGCGAGTTTGGTCTCCATGATTCCCATCTCGTCTTCCGGGACCGTGATGACGATGGCGTTGATAAGGGCGAGCTCACGATGAACGGAACAGCTGATGGCTGCCACTGCTTGGCGGCATTCTGCCATGCTGCTTTCGGCTCGGCACGACACGATATGGCGGCGCAATTTGCTGGTGTCCGCCGGGCACGTCTTGGCTTGGACGGCCGCGGGGGCCAGAAGGCCTAGAACAAGGGTCAAGGCAAGTCTCTCAGCATGCTGCATTCGGGTTCTCCTTGTCGGATTCATTGGGTTGGGACTTGCGGGTATTTTATCTGGGTCCTTTGGCCTAAAAAAGGGTCGGAAGGCCCAGGGCAAAATAGGTCTAAGGACCTAGGCGATTTCAGCGGCTCGACATGGCGCGATCGAGGAAATCCTTCAGCCGCGGCCTGTAGATCGCGCCGTAGCCGGCGAAGATCTCCAAGTGGCGGGCTCGTTCTACCTTCCAGAATTCCTTGGGTTCAGGCAAGCGAGTGAAGAGCCTTTTCCCGAACCGATAGGGAACGACCTGGTCCGCCTCGCTGTGGATGACCAGGATGCGGCAGGGCGGCAGGCTCGCGAAGTGCCTGTTTGGCCGGTAGCGGTCGGATATGAGCAGGCGTGAGAGCGGCCACTGCAGAGCCCAGGTCAGCCAGTTACGCGACAGAACGTCCTGGGCCAGATCGCGGTAGGAGTCGAAAGAGCTCTCCAGCACCAAGGCCTGCACCGCGGGCCCTTGGCGCGAACCCATGGCCGTCACGGCCAAGGCTCCGCCTAGGCTCTGGCCCCACACCGCGACCCGGGTCGAGTCGACGTCCTGACGGCCCATGACGTAGTCGATGGCCGCGATCCCGTCCTTAACAGCTCCCGGCAGTCCCGGCTTGCCTTCGGAGGCCCCGTAGCCGCGATAGTCGAAGGCGAAGACATTGTAGCCCTGGGCCGTGAGCCAGGCCGCGTAGACATAATGCGATGTCATGTTCTCGCCGTTGCCGTGGAACTGGATGACCGTGCCGCGGACCGGGGCCGTGGAGGCGTGCAGAAACAGGCCCGTCAATCCTGTCTTGTCCCGTGAGGCGAACCGGACCGCCTCGTACTTGAGTTTGAATTCGTCGGGGGAGACGTAGAACCGGCGCGTCGGCTGAAAGTAGAGCGAAGTGCAGCCGGAGAGCGAGAGCCATGCCAGCAACAGCGGAATCCGTTTCATGGTTTAGAAGTAGAGGTGAAAAGAGACTCCCGCCTCCCGGTCCGGGACCCGGCGGTCGAGGCTCAGGCGCAGTTCCGTGTCGCGCCCCAGGTGCCAGGCGCTCACCAGCCGCAGGCTCTCCTGCGCCGGGCTCTGAGCATATCCGATGTAGGTCGCCTCGAAGATGGTCCGCCAGGAATGCGTCACATCGACCAGCACTCCCGCCTTGCCGCCGGCACCCGAGCGCCAACCCTGCTCGAAGATGGGGGCGGCGCCGAAATCCGCCTCGGCCATGGCGTAATAGAGTTCGCGGCGGCCTAGGTGGGTCAGGGTGGAGAGGCCAGCGCCGCCCCTGAGGTCGTATGACATGCAGGAGGCGCCGTGGCATCCCAGTTCCTTGGCTTGGTCGACGCCGGTTGAGAATTCCCAGGAGGGCTTGCGCAGCCAGGGATCCCACGGCGTCAGCGCGATGATGTCGACAAGATCGAGACGCTCGATGTAAGGCTGCCGGCTGGAGTTGTCGAAGCGCAAGCGCACGTCGAGCATCTCCAGCTGGCTGTCTGGGGCGTAGCCATCGTCGGCGGCGGGCAGGTCATGCAGGGCTCCGCGCCAGGATAGCTCCTCGAAAGAGGAGGTCCGGTTGATCCCGAAGCCTAAAGCAGCCCGGGCCGTGTCATGGCCCGATTCAAGGGGTCTGGGTCGCGGGATATCAAGGTCCAGGGACGGTTTTCCCAGGCGCCCGCGCGCGACGAGCAAGGCATGCTCCGCCTTGAGGGTCTCGGTGCTCTCGTCGAGATAGAATCCGCTGCGGTAGCGCAGGTAGTCGTGGGCCGAGTCGAGGACCAGGACCTGGCGTTGGGGCGGGAAGGCCTTGAGCGCGTCGAGCCCGGCAGCGTCGACCTTTCGGCCGAGCTCGGTGGCGACGGCAAGCTCATCTGTGGAGAGTCGGGCGCGACGGGCCTTCGTCTCGGTCACATAAGAGGGACGGTAATGGACGTCTCCCACCAGGCCCGGCTGAGCCAGCAGCACGCGCACGGTGTCCGCCGGGATGACCTGCAGGCGAAAGCCCGCGCTGACGTCGAGTGCGTCATCGGCCGCTTCGAGGAGGGTGAGGAGTTGATATGAGCAGTTCTTGGTGAAGAAGTAATAATTGAAATAGGTGCTGCCCATCTCCCAGGCATGCCTGAGCATGAAATCGATCTGCGCCTGCGCGAGGTTGAGCCTGTAGTCCCAGAGGTCCCGGCACTCCAGATCGCTGTACTCCTGCGTTTTGAGATAGAAGGGTTGCAAAGAATACTCGCCCCGGAACGCTCCGTAGACCCCGCGGAGGGTATAGAGGATCATGTTGTCCGTGTCCGGGGTCCCTTCGAAGTTGATGGTGTAGTCCAGCAGGGCGTCGCCTTCACCGCTCGCTTGGCGATGCATACGCAGGAAGGTGTGGCCGTACATCGAAGAAGGGTTGCCCAGGAAAGCGTCGGCGAAGACCAAAGAGACGGCCTGTGCGCCGATGGCCTCACGCCAGGCTTCGAAGTCCGGACAGGGGCGCTGCGGCAGGCGGACTGGATCGAAGGACAGCTTGTTCTGGAGCCAGAGATAGCGCGCCGGGAATCGGCACTGGGGATGCTGGGCCTTGGGATCGGTCGATAGAGGCTCGAAGAAGGCCGTAATGGTCGCCTCGAGCTCGGCTTGGGAGTCGGTCCGGCCCTCGGTGGCTAGAAAGAACCGCGGTCCGTCGGCCTCGCTGCGCCAGCCGCGCCCGCTCGGCTGATAGTGCAGGAGCCTGTGCCATTTGCGCTGCGCGGAGAGCTTGAGCTCGCGCGAGCTCCCGATCAGTTCGTCGCGGTAGGCGAACTCTTGCGTGGCGCCTGCGCTCGCCATCCAGAGGAGTGCGAGCGCGAGGAGGATGGCGCTGAAGGATGGGCGCATGGGCGATAACGATACGGCCCAGACAGGCTTCGCTGTCTGGGCCGCTGGCTTTGAGCGCGAGCCCGCTTTAAAGCGTCGCGAGCTTGGGGTCGGCGGCCATGACCGTCCGGAGGTTCCGGAGCATGGTCGGCGCATCGATGCTCGCCGTCGTGAAGATAGACTCGTATTTCTGTTGGGTCAGCTTGAAGAAGGCCTGCTTGGCGGTCTGGTCTTGGCAGCCCATCAGAACGGCGAAGGCGCTGAGGTACTCGCCGCCACCCTGCGCCATCTCCTTGGAGATCCTCGGCAGGTTGACCTCGGCGTAGACCGTCGCTTTCTTTTCGTTCTTCACCCAGCCGCCCTTGGCCGTGCAGCCCGCCGTCTCCGAGCTGATGCCGAAGGTCTGCGTGTAGGTGCCGTTGGTCGTGGCGCCGAGGATCAGCGGGATCTTCGTGTCCTTGTCCCCGAAAAACCTGGTACCGAACCCGCAACCGATATTCGGATTGGTATCGGCTGCGCGTGCCACTGCCGCCAGCGACAGCGCGGCTAATACGAACCATAGTCCCTTTCTCATGCTCTCTCCTTTGTCCCGCATTTAAAATTTTACGGACGCTTCAAGACAAAAAGAGTTTATCCCGTTGCTGACGCCTTGTCAAGCACGGCCGGAATTGCAGAGGCAAAATGATAAAATCATAGAGCAGTGAGTGAACATCAGGAGACGGTCTTCGTAGCCGGCTGCTTCAACCGCGTGCATAAGGCCCACCTGCGCGCGCTGCGCCTGGCCCGGGCGCTGGGCGGCCGGCTGGTCGTCGTCCTGGCTAACGATGCGCACAACCATAAGCCCAATGCGGTGCCCATTCGGGAGCGCCGGCGGCGCATCCTGGCGCTGGGTGTGGCCGACAGGGTCGTAGTCGGCGCGGCGGGGAGCTTCGCTGAGAGCCTGCGTCGCGAGCGTGTGGACATACTCGCCCTGGGCTACGATCAAAGGCTGCCCGATGCCGCCACAGTGACGGCCGTGCGGGAACTAGGCGTGAGGGTCGTTTTTCTGCCCTGGAGCCCCGGCAAAGAGGAGCACCACGCGTGCCAGTACGTCTTCTAGTGGACTCCAGCAGCGACTTCAGCAGCGTTCAGGACCCGGCTGAGCCGCTGACGGCCCATCTGGTGGAGCTGCGCCGTAGGCTCATCTTCTGTCTGCTCTACTGGGGGGCGGGAACGGCGCTCTGTTACGGATGGTCGGGAAAGCTGCTGACTTGGTTGGCCCGCAGCGCGGGCGGCGTGGTGTTCACTCTGCCGACCGAGGCCTTCATGGTCCGGCTCAAGGCGGCGGCTTTCACGGGACTGCTGGCCGTCCTGCCGCTGATCCTGCACCAGGTCTGGCTCTTCGTGGCGCGGGCTTTCAGCCCGAAGTTGCGCCGGCTGGTCTTCGCCCTAGCGGCCGTCTCCTATCTGCTCTTCGCTCTGGGCGCGGCCATCGCGATGTTCGTGGTGGTGCCGTCGGCGATGAGGTTCCTTCTGGCCTTCGGCAGCGAAGAGATACGGCCGCTCATGACGCTGAGCGGCTATCTGGGGTTCGTGACGGGGCTGGCCCTGGCCTTCGGGGGAGTGTTCCAGATGCCGATCGTGCTGGTGCTGCTCAACCGAATGGGTATCGTCTCGCGCCGGACCCTGCGCAGTCGTTGGCGCTTCGTCTATTTGGGCGCCTTCATCGTAGCCGGCGTGCTGACCCCGGCGCCGGACGCATTCTCGCAGATCGCCCTGGCCGCTCCCACGATCCTCATCTTCGAGTTGACTCTTTTAGTCCTGCGCTGATCAGTCCGGCGTCGCGGGCTTCTTTTTGGAGGGCGATCGGGGCGGGGCTTTACGGTGCGGCTTGCGAGTCGGGGGGGTGGCGGAGACCAAGCGCATGCCTTCGACCTTCCATCGGCTGCCGCTGAAGTCCACGGTAAAGTCGGCCGTGATTGGGGAGTCCGCTTGGACCTCGCGCAGGACCGCGCGGCCTAAGTAGAGGCCCTCCTTGAGCTGGCGGACGCTTTTGGGCAGGATGCTCTTGAATTTCAGTTTGAGCACCTTGCCCGTGGTCTTCTGTTTGAGCGGCCAGTAGCCGTGGGGGCTATGCTCTGCGATGAAACTTTCGATGACGGTGGGAAAATTCAGGCGCGCGTCGTCGAGGGCCATGGGCGTGGAGCTGGACTGCTTGTTATTATCGGCGGAAGTTTCGTCGGCTGGCGAGTCGGGTGGCGGATCCTGCGGTCCGGTCTGATCGGATTGATATTCCTGCGACCGCTCCTCCATATTCGGTGCCGGGGCGGGATCAGCGGAGTGTTTCTGGGCTTGAGCGGAACCGAGGAATCCGAAGAACAGCAGTGCAAGCGTCGCCATGACACCATTCTACATAGATTTAATCCAAACTGCTAGAATCTGCGCCCGTGTCTGGATTCGACAGCCTCTATCTGTTCTGCGCCGTCAACTATTTCGCGCAAGGCATGGCCGGCATCGTCTATGAGCCGGTCAACTATCTGCTCAAAGACGGTCTGAAACTCAGCGCCGGTCAAGCGGCTGTTTTCGTGGCTTGGATGACGGCGCCGTTCGTGATCAAGCCGCTCTTCGGCCTTCTGACAGACCTGGTGCGCCTGCCCGGGGGCCTGCGGCGGCCGCATCTGGTCCTCGGAGCCCTGCTGGGGTCGGCCTGCTGGCTGATCCTGGCGACTTATCCGACGCACCGCTACGCGTCCCTTTTAGCCCTGTTGACCGCGGTTAATTTCTCCGTGGTCTTCTGCGACGTGGTTTGCGACGGGGTGATGGTGCAGGCGGGCAAGGCCGCGGGGAAGACCGGGACCTACCAGTCGGTGCAGATCGGCACGCTTTACGCGACCTTGGCGCTGACGGGGATCGGCGGCGGCTGGCTTTCAGCGCACGCCTCCATGCGCACGGTGTTCGCTTTGGCCGCGATGTTCCCGCTGATGATCGCGGTCTCCGCGGTCTGGGTGAAGGAACTGCCGGCTCGCGAGCCGGCCCGCGAGGGGGTGCGCAGCCTGATGGGGATGATGCGCAAGAAGAGCTTCTGGGCTTTGTGCCTGATGATCTTTTTGTGGAGCTTCTATCCTTTCCTGGGCTCGGCGCAGTTCTATTATCAGAGCGAGGCTCTGCGCCTAGGGCCGGTGTACATTGGGGCGCTGAGCACTATGGGCGGGGCGGCTGGGGTCGCAGGCGCGGCTTTTTTCGGCACGACGATCCGACAGCGGGGTGCTGGACGCTTTTTGCGTGTCGGGATATTGGTGTCCGGGACGATGAGCCTCCTTTATCTTTTCTACCTGGGGCCGGTGTCGGCCGGTGTGCTGACGGTGATCTTTGGGTTCTTGGGAGTGGTGTTCAGGCTGGCTTTGATGGACCTGGCCGCTCAGTCCTGCCCGAAGCATGCCGAGGCCACGGCTTTCGCGGTTTATATGGCGGTCTTCAACCTGGCGGCGCTGGCTTCGAACACGGTGGGCGGGATGCTGTACGACCGGATGCGGCAGGTGTTCGCGGCCGCTGCCAATCCTGCCTATTGCGCCGCGGCCGTACTCATCCTAATCGGGTCGGTGTGCACGTTCGCCTGCTGGTGGCTGCTGCCGGCGGTGGTTGTCGACGAGGCAAGGGCGTCCGCTTGCTAGCGAGTCTGTCACTTTTTTCGTCCGAGTCGATTTTTTCTTCTCCGCGACTATTATGATATGATGCGATATTGGAGATATGGAATCAGTGATGATGGACCGTGATATCACCATCCGCATCAAGGTTTCGCGCCGGATGTTCGTCTGGGGGGCGGCGGTCCTGATGCTGTGCTGCAGCGCCAATGAATTGGTTTCCGAGAGCATGACGATGACCACGTATTACCCGGCTCCCTCCGGGGTTTACAAACGGATAAGCACGACCGGGAAAACAGTCCTAGCGACGCAAGGCAGCAATGTCGGTATCGGCACCATCACCCCGAATCCGAGCGCCAGCCTTGACGTCACCTCGACGGTCGCCGGCTTGCTCCCGCCTCGGATGACTACTGCTCAGCGCGACATGATCTCGCCCGCGGTCGCCGGTCTGATGATTTACAACACGACGGCCAACGAGATGGAGTATTATAACGGGACGAGCTGGGTCCAGGCTTTCCGTCAAACCATCTGGCTGCCTATGAGCGACTCAGTGGTGGCCGACAGCGGGGCCGCGCTTGCTACTAACGGTAGCTATGCCTACTATTGGTGGCCCGCTAAACAATGGGGCCAATCTGGCTACGTCAACTCCGTGACCGATGCCGGGGACATGCTTTGTCAGGCCAAAGGTTACTCCGGCGCTACGGGCCGTTGCAGAACGAAATACCAGTTTTATGCAGCCTCCGGCCGCCCCTATGACGCCATTGAAATGACCGGGCACGTCTCGAGCGGTATGTGGGCCAACTGGTGGTTTCCGCTGATTACCTGTGAATGGAGCTGGGATGCCTATTACATGGACTCCACCGGCGCCATCGAGTGCTACCACTGACGCCTATGGCGTCGTATCTTCCTTCGAGCCCGATAATGGCGATGGCAGGGCAGCCTTAGCGCGCACCGCAAGCGTATCGGGATCGAGCCGGTAAATCCTGTTCCCGACCACGACGTAAACCCCCTTCTCCGTGGCCGTGACCGAGGGACTGCCACCGCCCATCATCCCTATCATTGGAGGCATGCCCATCGAAGGCATCTTTTTTTGAGACTCCTGGCCGAGCGTCCAACGTCCGAATGCAGCCACTGCCGCCACAGCTAAAACACCTGCGAATATCCATCGTGATTTCTTCATTTTTCCTCCTCAGCTAACTCTTCTGGGTCAACCGACTGATGCGCAGGTCACGGGATTATTCGCCGTGCGCCAAGATACCGCGTCTTGTAATAGTTCTTGCTGAGATCTTGCTGCATCACCCCGTGCGACGAAGAAGCGTGGAAGAACTTGGGGCCTACAGGGTCCACGACCAGGCCTACATGGGAGACACCCGCGCCCATGGTGTTGAAGAACACCAGATCCCCTTTCTGCAGGTCCTTCCATTGGATAGTGTCGCCTGTCTTCCATTGGTCGCGGCTCACGCGCGGAATGCGCACCTTGTTCTCGCCGTAGGAATTCTGCGTGAAGGCCGAGCAATCGATGCCCTGGTGAGTGGTGCCGCCCCAGACATAAGGCGTGCCCAGATAAGTCTGAGCTGAGGCATACAGGCCGGGCCACAGCGCACCCATGGCCAGCCCCAATTCCGCAGGGGTCGGCTGATGAGGCGCGGGCTTCGGCGTCGCTGCCGGCTTGACCGGAGCCGCGGGCTTTACCGGCGCGGTCTGCGTCGGATGGGCAGGTGTCTCCTCGGTCGCGGGCGCGGCCGGCTCCACCGCCGGCTTGACCGGCTCCGGGGTTGGCTGCGCGGGCTGAGACGGCTCCACAGTCGGCCGCACCGGTTCGGGCTGAGGCGCGGGAGCCTCTGGCATTGGTTGGACCTCATAGACGATTTTTTCTGACGGTTTGGTCGAGAATACGCCCTGATAGGGGGGGAGCTTCGGCTGGATCTTGGCTAAGGCGCATTTCTTGAAATAGCCCATCGTGTCCGCGGCCGTGGCGCCCGGCAGCTTCTGGCCCGCCAGGTAGGTCCCGAAAAGGTAAGTCGCATAATCGCGCATATTGAAGCGCGCCTTGGCCGCCGCGTACATGTTCTGTTTGAAGAGGTTGAAGGTCGAAAGATCCCAGTCCTTTTCCATCGCGTTGCGGATCAAATCCGCGGCCACTTCCGGCGGAACCTTCGCGTCGGTCAGGTTCTTGTAGCCGCTGGCCCAGGCGCTGATGACCTCGCCGCTGATCTTCTTGCGGTAGCCGTAGAGCGCGATGCCTTCCACCACTTCAGGCGGAGCGCCTCGCGACAGAGCCTGCCAGGCCGCGAAAGCCACGTCCGCGATCCGGTTCTCAGGGCTCTGGTCGAACACGCCCTCGATGATCATTCGCATCACCACATCAGCCGACGTGGTGTCCTTGGCCGGCACCACCTTGAGCCCGTAGTCCGCGAAGCGCGCGCGCACCGCGGAGACGATGCGAGCCTGTTCGGCCGGGGGCAAGCCCCCGTCCATTTTCAGGTTCGCGCTGACGTACTCGATCAGGTTCTGTCGGGCCTCGGCGCGGCACGGGGCAGCGGTCAAACCCAGAAGCAGCAAGGCCAGGACGGCGCGGATGGTCTTGGACATGGTCAATGGCTCCCTTGGCGCTTCATGATTTCCTGGTGCATCTCTTCGCCCAGGTTCTCCATCTCCTTGATCTGGGCTTCGATGACCGCGTCACGATCATAGGGCTGGCTTTCGGTCACTGTCTGGTGCTTGGCGTCCTTGGCCGGCGGCGCCGGGGTCGCAGCAGCGGCCCGCGCCGGTTTCGGCGGCAGGATGCGTCCCGCCCGGCCTGCCTGCGTCACGCCCTCGCGCATGGTCGGCGGCGGCGGGGGCATGGTGCGGTTGGCTATGGGAAGTTCAGAGGGGATAGACGATGCGGCAACCGCCGGGGGCTGGGCTGGGGGCAGGACCACGGGTTTGCGAGGCGCCGGAACGATTGTTTCTTGAACGGGAGCGTTCATGGCCACGGCGGCCGCGGCTTCGCCCACCACAGGACCGGCATAGGCGAGCTGCAGGCCCGCCTTCTGAGCCAGCCAACGCTTGGCTACGTCCGCGCGCACCGCGTAGTTCACGCCCGTGATGGCCAGCCCGTCGGCCGCTTTGCGCGACATCAGGGTGTTCACGCCGATGATGTTGCCCGAGGCATCCACCAAGGGCCCGCCCGAATTGCCGCGGTTAATGGAGGCGTCTGTCTGGAAGCCCTTCTTGCCCTGGACATTGCCCAGGTTTGCGATCACGGTGCTCACGATGCCCGTGGTCAAGGTCCACATGCCGCCTTGCTCCGGGTGCCCGATGGCGGCCACGCGGTCGCCGACCGAGACTCCTTCCGGGTCGCCCAAGGATAAGGTCGCCGGCCGCGGCGGCGCAGCCTTGGTCTGGATGAGGGCCAGGTCCAGGCTGGAGTCGTACTGCACGACCTCTGCATCCACGGGGTTGACTAGGTCCTGCCGCGGGTCGCCGGTCATCTTGGCCGGTTTGAAGTAGACCCGGATGGTGGGCCACGGCTGGCGCGTGGAGTCGCGGATGACCACATGCGCGTTGGTCAAGATCTTTCCAGAGACATCCAGGATGCTGCCGCTGCCCAGTTCGCCGCCGCCGTCCTTGTCCGAACAGAGGATGAGCACCACGGCGGGCGAAGCCTTGGCGTAGATGGAGCGCGGGTTGAACTCCGGCCCGGAGCTGGGCGCCGGCTCATCCGGCTGCGCCGCCGCGAGACGGGGCGCAACGGGCGTCGGCGCGGCAGCGCCGACGATGGACGATGTTCCCTCGGATGCCGCCGCCATACCCGGGTACTGCGCGTTCGTGAGTTGGACATAAATCTGCCCGGCCAGGAAATGCGCCTCTGCCTCCTGCTGTTTGGGCAGAGCCTTCCTCGTCCAGGAATCCTGCAGGCTCTTGAGCGTCTCATCGAGGCGCGCGGTCTGCGGCGGGGCCATCAAATTCGTGGCCGGCGGCGCCTCGTCCGTCACGGGCGGGGTCAAATCCCGGACATATGCGCCCCAGCCCGCGGCCACTAAGGCTTTATCGTTCATGGCGTCGGCAGGGCCCATCAGCAAGGAGCGCAGCCCTTCGGGCAGGGCCGGTGGCGTGACGGAGAACTCCTTGAAAGCGGACGATATCTCCTGCGCCACTTCGGCCTTGGAGTTGAGTTCCAGCGCCTGGACCCATTGGGAGAGAGCCAGGGCGCGGTAAATCGTCTTGAGCTGCTTGTCGTTCTTCGGGGAAGGCCCAAGTAGGAGCTTCTGGCGAAGATAGTCGGCCCGGTCCAGCAGCCGTTGGTCGAGGTTCTCGCCCTGGTCCGTTGGGATGCCGCCGCGAACCGCGGCCACGGCCACAGCGACCGGTGCCTTCTGCACCGGGTCGGAGTTGATGTAATCTGCGACGCGCTTGAGCAGCGATGAGATGGAAGGACTTTTGGAAGGAACGGGCCGGGCTCTATCGGAGGAGGTCGCGTGGACCGGGATGGCCGCCAAGCACAAAGATAGGGACAGAAGAAGGGAGAGGGTCGCTCTAGGATTCATGGCTTTAATTTATCAATTCAAGCGAGGTCGGGCAAGCTTTCCCAGGCACTTTGCTATAATCACTCGCGTATGAAAACCCAATCACTTTTAAAGACCTTGTTTAAAGTCGGGGCCGTCCTCGCGGTCCTTGGAATCATCGGCTTGGGTATCGGGACCTGGGCGTTGCAGCGCTATTTGACCCCTCAGCGCGTGCGCGACTTAATCGTCAGTCAGGCGCGCAAGTCTTTACAGCGAGAGGTGAGCCTGGGAAACATATCCGTGAGTCTGGTCCATGGTTTGGTGGTGGAGAAGTTCGCCATATCGGAACGCCCGGACTTCAAGGCGGGCCGGTTCGCGGAGGCTGACTCATTCTCCGTGCGGCTGGGTCTGCTGCCCCTGCTGCACGGGCAACTCGTGGTGGACAAAGTGGTGGCCGACGGGCTTAAGGTCTCCGTCATCCAGCGCGCTGATGGGAGCTTTAATTTTTCAGACCTCGCGGGCTCCACCGTGCCAACCACCGGGGGGGCTCCCGCGGGGCCAGCCCTGTCCTTATTCGTCAAGAAGGCAGCCTTACGCAACGCGCATATCTCCTATCAGGACGCGGCGGCCGGACAGGACCTGAAGGTCGCGGTGGCCAGCGCCAAGGTCTCGGATTTCCGTCTAGACGGCCCCTTCAGCGCGGAGGTGGACCTGCGCGCCGAGGGCAAGGTCTCCGGCAGGCCCGTGGCCTCGGCGGTGTCCTTCTCCGGCAAGGTGGACATCGGCAACGGCAATCCTGAACGGATGTCCGCGGTCATCAAGCAGTTCCATATTGAGGATTCCGGGCGCGAGCTGCGCATTTCCGGAAAGGTTTCCAACCTTACCGCGCCTAAGCTCGATGTGGCGGCCGTGCTCAGCCTTTCCGGAGCGGAGCTGGCTTCCGTGGAGGCTAAGGGTGTCGTGACCAACACCGGACACAGGCCGGCGGCTGACCTGGCGCTCAAGCTGCATACTCCCGGTTTTGACCCGCAGAACGCCGCCATCAAGGCGTTCGTCAGTCTCCCTTTGCCCAAGGCAGTGAAGGTGCCGGAGGCCAGTCTGGAAGGCCGCTTGCGCCTTTCCGGAGAGGAGCTCGCTTTCGACGGACTGAAGGCGCAGGCCAAGTTTGGCACGGTCGAAGCCTCGGGGCGCTTGGCCAGGTTGTACTCGGGCAGACCCGAGCCGGACCTTAAGGTCGTCGTCCACCTCGACGTTCCGGAGACCAAGGCCGCCTCTGTTCCGGGCGTCAAGCTGCCGGCCGGTTTAGTCCTGCCCGCTGCCAAGATGGATGTGGATCTCACACTGCAGGGTTGGGATATCGCAATCAATTCCTTGCGCGTCAAAGCCGAAGGATTTTTCATGGACGCTGCGGGGACCGTCCGCGACCTCATGGGCAAGCCCCAGCCCGGAACTCTCAAGGCCAAGGCCCACCTGGAGCTTCCCAGGACCAAGGCTTCGGCCATGCCCTTTGTGAAGCTGCCGGAGGGCGTCATGATCCCTGCCTGCGTCGTAGATGTCGACCTGACGTTGAAGGCCTGGGACGCGAGCATCAACAACTTGCGCCTGAAAGCAGAGGGCTCTTTTGTGGAAGCCTCGGGAGCCGTCCGGGACCTCATGGGAAAGCCCAAAGCCCAGGATTTCAAGGCCAAGGTCCACTTGGACTTCCCGGTGACCAAGGCTTCGGATATCCCGTTCGTCCAATTGCCGCCCGGCCTTGTCATCCCGGCTACGGTCGTGGACGCTGCCCTGCGCTCCGATGGGGAGGATGTGACCCTGGACTCCCTGCATCTCAAGACCCAGGCGGGCGAGGCGGACGTGAAAGGCATGGTGCGCAAGGTCCTTTCCGGTAAACCTGAGCCGGCACTATCGGTGCAGGCCAAGCTGGACCTGCCTGCCTTCAAGTCCTCGGATATCCCCTTCCCGCAGGTGCCGGCCGGGCTGACGGTCCCGGCGTCCCTCTGGGAGATCACGGCTGCTGGGGGGTTGGACTCCCTCAACATCGGCCGCCTGCATGCGGTGCTGGGCAAGAACGACCTGGAGGTCTCAGGCACGGTCAAGGCGGCGCGCTCCGCAGACCCGGCCCTGGACCTGCTGTTCAAATGCCGCTCGTTCGTGCTTGACGAGTTGACCTCCATTACTTCGCAGACCCGGGAGCTCAAGTTGGGCGGCAGAGGCTTTTTTGCCATCGGCGTGAGCGGCCCGCTCTCCAAGTTCCTGCTTTCAGGCAAGATGAAGTTCCAGAGCCTTGGCGTGACCGTGGCGGGCCTGCCTTTGTCCGATTTCACGGGCACGGCGTCGTTCGATGAGCGGCGTATCGACATCCCGAACCTTACGGGCAAGGTGGCCGACGGGACTTTGCAGATGGATTTGACCGTGAAAAACTATCGGGCCGCGCCATACGTCGATCTGGTGGCCTCTCTGGACCGTTTTGACCTGGGCAAGTATCTGACGGCGAAGGCAGTCTTGGCCGCTCAGAAGAAGGAGCGGGAGTCGGCCAAGCCCAAGGCCGAGCAGATGTCCAAGGCCTCGCCGCTGGCGACCCGGGGGCGCTTCAGCGTGGGTGAGCTGCGCCATCCTAATGTGACGGCCAAGGATGTGAAGGTAAGCTGGGAGCTCGATGGCATCACGCCGGACATGAAGTCCTTGGGCGGCAATGCCAAGCTGCTGGTGGCGGGGGGGGACTTTAACAACATCGGCAAGCTCGCTACGCAGTCTCCCTTGGTGAAGGTTCTCATCTTTCCGTTGCTCATCATCCAGAAGATCGGGAGCATCGGAGGCATCCACATCTTTCCGGACTTCAACAACATCAGCTTCACGGAGATCGCCGGCGACTATGCCTTCGACAAGGGCCTGATGACCCTGAAGGACACGCACCTCTACAGCGACGCGGCTCAGGTGCAGTCCGAGGGGGCCATCGACCTTCCCTCGGAGAGGCTCGACCTCACGGTGACCGCACAGGTGGGACGTGTGGCGCCCATGGACATCAAGGTGACGGGCAGCTTCGACAAGCCGGTGACCAAGACTCAGCTCGGGAAGTTCATCAAGGACCTCTTCCAACGGGCGCCGGCGCAGGAGCAACCGGCCGCCGCGCCATCGGAAGGCGGGCAATAGCTCGCCGGTAATAAAACAAGCCCCGATCCCATGGGGAGCGGGGCTTGTTTTTCTAAGTCTTACTGGTTCTCGAAGTACTCGGTGATGCCGTCTTTGACCTGCTGAGCCACCTTCTTCGACAGGTTGGCCAGGCCACGGCGCACCGCCGTGTTGTAGTCACCCGCGGCGCCTTTCTCCGCCACGTCGAACTGCAGGAACACCTTGCCGGTCTTCGCGTCTTTGCAGCTCACCGTCAAGTAAGCGCGCGCGAACTTCCAGCGCGGGTCCGTCCCCTCGACCGGGCTGACATCCAGCTTCCCGTCGATGAGGATGTCCGTGTTCGGTCCCGCCGTGCCTGCGCGGGCATGCAGGCCGAAGTTGTTGAGTCCTTGGATCACGCCGGTCTCGATCTGGTTGGCCGGGATCTTGGCCCCGCCGCGCGGGGCAGAGGCGATCGGCGCCGGCTCGCTCTGCGTCACAGTCCGGCTCGGAGCCGCGTCCATCGCCCCCGCCTTGATGCTGGACGTGTCCATGCCCTTGGACTCCACCACCGTTACCCAGATGTTATGGTAGTAGCCCGAGATGTTGATGGCCACGTGCGCCTCGCCACCGCCTCGGCTGATCTTGGCCGCCAGGTAGCGAGTGTCATAGCGCGGCGACCAGTGCCCGATGCCGATGTGGTTCGAGTCGCTCGTGTCCCGGTCGCCGTTGCCGCACTCCTCCTTGCTGCAGGAGTACAGCGTCTCGAAGCCCTCCTTCTGCAGGTAGTCCTGGTAGTTGCGAAACAGCTGCAGGGTGGACAGGTCCTTCGGATACTCGTATTTCAGGGAGGTGACCTTGCCCTCCAGGTCGAGCTCCTTGACGAACTTGTTCTCGAACATCTTGCCCACGGGGAACTTCATCTCCTCGTACTGCACGATGTTCCGGTCCTTCAGGTCCATGCCCGGCAGCGGCGGGACAAGAGGATGGTCCTGCGCGAAGGCCGGCGCCGCCAGGAGGCTCGCTGCCAGAGCGGCTAAAAAGAGGAGGGATCTCATATCAGGCTCCTTGGTTGATGTCCACGACGATCTCGATCTCTTCCAGCGTCTTGGCCGCCGTCGCCTTCACGGCCGCCTCATCCACCGGGTTCGGCATGCCCTTGCCGTCGAGCACGCGCAGGTCGGCTTCCAGGTCCTTGCGGGCCTTGAACAGGGCCAAAAGCTTCATGGCCGCCTTCACCCGCGGCATCTTGTCCGTGGCCTGCGCCATCTGCGCGTAATACTGCTTGACCTGGGCGTCCATGTCCGCGATCTTATCGGTCACGGCCGAGACCGCCTTGGACTTGTCGAGGATCGCCAGGGAGTAATAGACGCGCGAAGCCTCGTCCTGCCAAGTCTCATGGATCTCGACGCCTTCCAACAGTTTCTTGGACACGTTCTCCACGCTCAAGGCCACCGACTGAGAGAAGGAGTTCTGGTCCTTGCTGCCCGACGCCTGAGTCGTCGATTCCGTCGCCTGGGAGGCGCTGTTGACCGTCATCTGGGAGGAGAAGATCTTGGCGATCTCGCCGCGGGCGCGTTCCTGCGCCGTGGCGCGGTCGTCGGCGCTGCCCACGCCGGTCAAGTAGTGCTCGTGAGGGAACTGCATGCTCGCGCCATCCACCCACTCCGGCTTGGCGTGAGAACCGGCCCCGGCCGTGGCCGCGCAGGCCAAGGCGATGAGTATCGGCAGTATCTTCTTCATTTCACCCCCGTTTTCACCGGCTGCGAGCCGGCGTCTGGTTGTCCCGCCAGCATCGCGTCCGCCGTGCGGTAGCTCAGATAAGTCCTTTTGCCGTCAGTGATGTTCACATCGTTGAAAATCTTCGAGCCGACCACGTTGCCGACGGCGTCCTTGAAGTTCACCGTGATCGTGTGCTTGCCCACGGGCAGTTTCAGGCGCGCCATGCGGATCTCGGCCGGCAGGGTGCCCCAGCAACGGGTGTCCGCGACCTCGCTGGCCGCAGCGATCCCGTGCGCCGCGCCTCGCGTGGCCAGCTTGCAGGCCTGCTGGGCGAAGAAGCCGCCCGGCATCTGGTCGCAGGCCTTGGCCGCGGCGCGTGAGGTCACCTCGGCCAGGACGTATTTGACCATGGCTCGGGCGATGGAGCGGGTTTTGATGAGAGCCACGCGGTCCTGGAGGGTCTTGGTGGCGATGGCCTGGATGTCTTCCATCAGCGTGGAAGATACGGCCTGGCCGCCGTCGATCTGGACTTCGGAGCTTTTGGTCTTGAACGGCTGGGCCTGGTACTCGGGGTAGGACACCGTGATGGAGTTGCCCGTGATTCCCGCGCGCAGGCCGTTGGAGAACTGCGCGCCTTGAGCCTCGGTGTCGTTCTCCTTGGCGATGGCGAGCGCGTTGCCCCAGGCGACCTGGAAGGTCTTGGAGATCTTGATCGGCGCCACGCCGTTGAAGTGCACGAAGACTAGCTCGCCGTGCGGCGCCTTCTGATCTTCCTTGGGGAATTCGAAGTGCGGGGTCGGGGAGCCGTAGGACGACTGGTACCAACCGTAGGCAGCCATGGCCTTTTCCATGGAGATGCGCGCATCGTCGAGCTTGCCCGCGTCCGCGTAGAGAAGGGCCGAGAGGTACTGGGCGAAGGCGTCATCTTTATACTTGGCCTTGCCTTCGAGGGTGCGGTTGAGTTCATCGAGGAATATCCCGGCCTTGCGAGCCTCGACCAGGGCCTCGTCGATCTTACCCTGGAGGAGCCAATTGAAGGCCCGGTAGACGTTGGTGAGCGCGCGCTCGAACGGCTCGCCCGCGTAGTCCACGGTGTTGTCGTTGAGGACCATCATGCCCGCGGCCTTGGTGACGCTCTTGGTGTAGAGCTCAACCATGCGCTGCTCGGCCTGGTCGAAAGCGCCGTCGCTTTCCCCATATTTTCCGTCGTGGTGCAGGACCGTGCCCTTGTCGAGGTAGTACAGCACCATGTTCTTCTTGCCGTACTCGCCCTCTTTGGCCTTGTCGATGTCGACTTCGGCCATGGTGTAGTTCTGCGCCGCGATATCGGCGTTGATCTTCCTCTTATATGAGCCGGAAGGTCCAGATTGGCAACCGGCCACGGCGCACAACAGGACGGCGGCCACCACCGTCCGGATGGGGATGCGTGAGGGGATTCTTAGCATAATCTCTCCGGACGGCAGTGGCTGGCGTTCACCGGCTTACCAAGACGCTTTGGCGCGCTTGACGAACTTCTTGATCTTCTTCTGGCCGTTCCAGGCGATCTGGTTGCTCTTCATGTTGAGGAGCTTGAGATTGGTCTGGTAGAGCACCACCGATTGGCCGCCCTCTTGGTCCGTGATGGTGCTGATGATCCCGCTGAGCATGAAATCCGCGCCAAGTTCCTGGCCATGCTCCTTGCGGGTCTCCTCGGATGAGTTGGTGTCCTGGTCGAGGCGTTCGTCGCGGACCTCGCCTCGCTCGTTCTTGCTTGCCACGAATTCGACCTTGCCCGAGTTGAGGAGCTCGCGCTGCAGATCCTCGACGAAGGTGTCGGTGGCGATGTGCTCGCTGCTCTGGTTGCGCACCGTGCCTATAATGACTGTAGGGCTCTTGCCTTTGGAGGAGGTTGCATTGGCCAGCCACGGGCGGGAGAGACAGTCCTTGATCATCTCTTCGGCGACCAAGCGGGAGTCAGTATCGTTCCAGCGGCCGCTGATGTCCTTGACTTCGCCAACATCCATGCGCTTGACCTCGGTCGAGGCGCAGCCGGTCAGGGCTGGGAACAGCAAAAAAGCGGTACAAACGGACAATAATGGAAATTTAAACATGGTCTCTCCTTCAGGTGTCGAATCGTCCCTACCGTGGGCGCTATGCGCCCACGGTAGGGATCGGCCCTCGGGACTCTAGGCCCGGCTTAGTGCTTGGACTCCTCAGCCGCGAGCTCGTCGAAAGCCTTCTCCGCGTTGGCCTTGACATAGTCGCGCATCTTGGAATCCAGCTCCTTGGACTCGTCGAGGCTCTTCTTGACCGCGCCCATGTCGAGCTTGATGAGGGCGAAGAGCGTGCCGTCCGTCGGGTCCTTCCAGTGGTCCACCGGTATGGCGCCGTGCAGGGTGAACTTGGCGAAGTTCTTCATGGTCTGGCTTACCATCTGTTCTTCGCTCGACTTGCTCATGTCGCCGGCTGTGACGGAGGCCATGTAGTCCTTGGTCAGGACCACGACATAGCTGTTCATGATCTTGGCGATCTCGGCGCGGCCCCGGTCGTCGGCGGCCGTCACCTGCAAGGCACGGTTGCGGATGCCTTGGGCGATACCTACGCCGTAGAACACGGCGCTGCCTTGCGCGTCCTTAAAGGCTCCGGAACCCTTATTGGTCCATTCCGGCGCGTTGCTGGCGATCGGGCTAACTTTGTGAGTCGCGCAGCCGGCCGTGACGGTCAGCGCGGCGACGAAGACGAGAGTCCCTAACTTGGCGAGTCGATACATTCCTAAGTCCTCCTGTTCGGTCTGCCGTAAACGAGTCGGCGTACCTGCGCAGGTAGTCTAACAGAAGCCTAAAACTCATGTCAAGGCGATTCTGATCCTGTGATCGTCGACTGAAAATCCCGATATGGTTCAGGCATAGATTTGCTATCATCCCCGGCGCTATGGTGAGCGAAAAGAATCTGGTCTGGCTCGATCTGGAAATGACGGGCCTATATCCCGAAAAGGACGCCATCCTTGAGATTGCCACCATCATCACAGACAGCGACCTTCGCGAGCTGGCCGAGGGCCCCTGCCTGGCCATCCATCAGCCGGACGATGTATTGGCCGGAATGGATCCCTGGTGCGTCGAGCATCACGGGCAGTCCGGCCTGACGCAGCGCGTGCGCCGGTCCACCTTCTCCCTGGCGGATGCGCAGGCGAGGACCTTGGAATCCCTGGCTCGATGGTGCCGGCCCGGAAAATCCCTCCTGTGCGGCAATACCATCGGTCAGGACCGCCGCTTCCTGGTGCGCTACATGCCGCTGCTGCATGATTTTTTCCATTATCGCTCCATCGACGTCAGCACGGTCAAGGAACTGGTGCAAAGATGGTATCCCGGAAAGGAATGCCACTATGCCAAGGCCACGCAGCATGAGGCCCTGGCAGACGTGCGCGAGTCCATCGCGGAGCTGGCGTACTACCGGAAGATGGTGTTTAAATAGGATTTTGAATTTCCGGCTTCAGTTGCCGTCCGACTTGCGCTGATGGTCTTTGATGCCTTCGCAGTGGCACCAATCCGGGTGGGGCATGCCTTCCCGCCAGCCGGTTTTTTCTAGTTCGGTCTTGACCCAGCAGGAATAGCACAACATCAGGCGGTTGAGTGGCTTATCCTGGCCGCAACGGCGGCAAGGGCCTTCCTTGGGAGGGCGGCGCTGCGGGATCTTTTTGATGTCCGTCTCTTCCTTCGTGGTCTCGGCCGGAGCCTCGGCCTGCCTGTCTTCGGTCAGGACGGCGAACTCCTCTTCGGTCAGAGTCTTGGTCTCATCGATGATCATGGACATATCCTCCCGGGACATTTTTACACCACTCGGCGACCCGCAGCGCGATCTTCTCAGGCGAAATCCCCACCAGATCGTAGAGCTGGCCCAAAGACCCATGCTCCACCCAGCGGTCCGGTATGCCTAGACGCAGCACATCAACGCCACGGCCGGCGAGAGCCTCCAGGACCGCGCTGCCGAACCCTCCCGACAGCGCGTTGTCCTCGACCGTGACCAGGCGCGGCGTGGCCGCCGCGGCTTGGCGCATGAGTTCTACGTCCAAGGGCTTAACGAAGCGCATGTTGATGACACCCGTGGAGATTCCTTGGTCGTCGAGCATATGCGCGGCCGCCAGAGCCGGATGCACGCGGCTGCCGATGGCGAGCAGGGTGACCGCGCCGCCCTCTTTGAGCCGCACGCCCCTGCCAATGGGCAGTGAATGCGCCTCCGGGTCCATGGCCACGCCCACCCCGAGGCCGCGAGGATAGCGCAGGGCCGCCGGGCCGTCAAGGGTCAGCGCCGTGCGCAGCATGTGCTGCAGTTCGTTCTCGTCAGCCGCCGCCATCACGGTGATGTTCGGCAGCATGCGCAGCAATCCCAGGTCGAAGACCCCGTGATGCGTGGGGCCGTCCTCGCCGACTAGGCCCGCGCGGTCGATGGCGAAGGTGACTGGAAGGTTCTGCAGGCAGACGTCATGGGCCACCTGGTCGAAGCCCCGCTGCAGAAAACTGGAATAGAGGGCGACGACCGGCCGGCAGCCCTCGGCGGCCAAGCCGCCCGCGAAGGTCACCGCATGTTCCTCAGCGATGCCCACGTCGAAAAACCGGCGGGGGAACTCGTCGCGGAAACGGTCCAGGCCGGTGCCATCAGGCATGGCTGCGGTGATGGCGACCACGCGCGAGTCCCGCTGCCCTTCCTTGACCACGGCCTTGCCGAAGACCGCGGTGTAACTCGGGGGCGGGTCCTTCATGGCCGGGTTCTTGAAGAATTGCCCTGTGCTCAAGTCGAAGCGGCCGGGCCCGTGCCACATGGCGGCATCGTTCTCGGCCAGCGGGTAGCCCTTGCCTTTCTTAGTGATGCAATGCAGCAGGATGGGGCCGCGCAGGGACTTGATGTGCTCGAGAACCTCCACGAGCTGGACCACGTCATGACCGTCCACCGGGCCGAAGTAGGCGAAGCCCATCTCCTCGAAGAGCATGCCGGGAAAGAGCAGCACGCGCGCGCGTTTGGCTAGGCGCAGGATGCTGGACCCCCAGAACTTGAAGCGCTCCAGGAACTTCTTGACCGAATCCTCGGCCCCCCGCACCGCGCCCAAGGTCAGGAGCTTGGTCAAAAACGTCCCTAAGGCGCCGACGCGTTTGGAGATGAACATCTGGTTGTCGTTGAGGATGACGAGCAGGTCCGACTGCAGCATGCCGGCGTTCTGCAGTCCCTCGTAGGCCTCGCCCCCGGTCATGCAGCCGTCGGCGACCAGGACCACGACCTTGAAGTCCTCGCCCTTGAGGTCGCGCGCGGCCGCCACGCCCAGGGCCGCGGAGATGGCGGTGGAGGCATGCCCGACGCCGAAGACGTCGTACTCGGATTCGGAGCGCTTGGGGAAGCCCGAGATGCCGCCGAACTGCCGGATGCCGGCGAACTTCTCCCGGCGGCCGGTGAGGAGCTTGTGGCTGTAGCTCTGATGGCCCGTGTCGAAGATGATCTTATCCTGAGGGGTCTTGAAGACGTAATGGAGGGCGGTGATGATCTCGGTGGCGCCGAGGCTGGATCCGAGGTGGCCCCCGGACTGGGAGATGGTCTTAAGGATGCTCCGGCGCAGCTCCTCGCAGACCTGGGGCAGCTGCGGCGCCTTGAGTTGGCGCAGGTCGGCGGGGCTTTGGATGAGGGGCAACAGTTCCAAGCTAGCGATCCCTTGTGACGATGTAATCGGCCAGCTCATGAAGTACGGCGGCGCGGCGTCCGAAGGGAGCCAGGGCGCGGTGTGCTTTCCTGGTCAAGGCGGCAGCCTCCGCGCTGGCGCGGCTCAGGCCGTAGAGCGAGACATAGGTGAGCTTCTGGTTGGCTGCGTCGGAGCCTTTCTTGCCCAGCTTCTTTTTGTCGCCGACCACGTCGAGGATGTCGTCGGCGATCTGGAAGGATAGCCCGATGGCCCGTCCATAGGCGCGCAAGGCGCGCCTATGCGCGGCCGTCCCTCCGGCCAGGATGGCTCCGGCCTCAAGGCTGGCGATGATAAGAGACGCGGTCTTGTGAAGATGGATATACTCGAGGAGTCGCCCGGCGCGGGCCCGCGGCAGGCGCCCCCGCCACTTCTCAGCGCCCAGGTCCGCCGCCTGGCCGCCCACCATGCCCGAGGTCCCGGCGCCTACGGCGATGACCTTGACCAGTTCGGCGCTCGCCCTGCCGTCAAGGCCGCAGTCGCGGGCGTTGGCAGCCGCGGTCTCGAAGGCCAAGGTCAGCAGACCGTCGCCGGCGAGTATGGCCAGAGCTTCCCCAAAGACTTTGTGGCTGGTGGGCTTGCCGCGGCGCAGGTCATCGTCGTCCATGGCCGGCAGGTCGTCGTGGATGAGGGAATAGGTGTGGATCATTTCGAGGGCTGCGCCGGTCTTGAGGACCCGGCCGGCCTTCCCGCCGCAGCATTCGGCCGCGGCCGCGACCAAAGACGGCCGTAGGCGCTTGCCGCCCGCGAAGAGCGAGTAGCGCATGGCCTTGCGGATCTCGGCGGGTTCTTCGGGCTTGGACTTCAGGAGCCTGTTAAGAACCGCGTCCACGCGGCGGGACGTGCCTTCCATAAAGCGGTTGAGCAAGCTTGTCATAGGGCCTCCAGGAAAGCCCGCATGGTCGCAGTCAGCGCTGCGGCGGCCCGCCGCTGCAGCGGCCAGAGGGCTGCCAGACGCGGCCAGGATAGGGGATTGAGCGCCGCGTAGCAGGCCAAGCTGAAGGCGTCCTCGCCCGTGGGCAGGCTGCGCGGCAGGGCACGACCAGCCTCGTCGAGGATGACGCGCAGGGCCAAGGCCGCAAGCCCGCGTTCTTGGGCCCAGGCGCGGATGGCGGAGGACTCCATGTCCACGGCCAAGGCTCCGGTACTGCGGCCTAAAGCAAGCTTTTCGCCCGGTTCGGTCAAGACCTTATTGGAGTGGGCGATGCTCCCGGCATGATGATGGATATTGCCGCGCGACAAAGCCGCGATAGCAGCAGGGCAAAAGCTGAGCTCTTCCGCGATGATATCGCCGGTACGCAGGTCAGGCTGCAGGGCTCCAGCGAAACCTGTGCTGATGATCAGGCTCGGGCTGCCGTCGATCCGCGACAAGGCGGTGCCTGCGGCTTGAGCGCCCATCCCGGTCCTCATGAGTGTCACCGGACTGTTTCCGATCCGGCCTGACCACATCCCCTGTCCTGCGGGGCGGAGGCGAAGATCGGCGCAGAGCGGGGAGGCCTCCCAGCACGTCGCTGCGGTCAGCACAACGTCAGTCGCTTGGGCCGTCTTCGCTTTGGTCATGCCGCCACCGCCGATTTCACGTAGCCATTGGCCTTGAACCAAGCCACTGCGTCGGCCAGGGCCTGCCGCGCCGGAGCCGGGGCATAGCCCAGCTCGCGCACGGCCTTGCCGGAATCGTACCACATGAAATGCTTCGCCATGCGCACCGCGTCGAGAGGAGCCCTGGGTTCTCTGCTCGTCAGTCGGGACCAAGCCATGTTCGCGGCTGCGAAGGCGTAGGCTACTGTGTAGGGCGTCTTGAAGCGCGGGGCTGGCAGGCCGGTGATCCCGGAGAGGATGTCGAGGATCTGCTTCAGGGTCAGGTTCTCGCCGCCCAGGATGTAGCGCTCCCCGATCCGCCCTTTCTGCGCAGCCAGCCAATGGCCCAGGGCCACGTCCCGCACATGCACCACACTGAGGCCCGTATCGATATAGGAGGGCATCCGGCCATTCAGGAAATCCAGGATGATCTTTCCGGTGGGCGTGGGCTTGATGTCGTAAGGTCCGATGGGCGCGGCAGGGTTGACCGCAACCACGGGCAAACCTTGGTGGGCCAAGTCCATAGCGGCTTGCTCGGCCAGATACTTGGACTGCTTGTAGACTCCGGGGACCTCGTCAACTTTGCCATACGTCGATCGTTCGTCGGCCGGCAAGCGGACGTGCGGCGGCTTGATGGCCGCGACACTGGAGCAGTAGACGATGCGCTCTACATCGGCGGCGGCGGCGGTCTTGATCACGTTGACCGTGCCCTGGATGTTGGCCGCGTTCATAACCTGAGGGTCCGGGACCCAGATGCGATAGTCGGCCGCCACATGAAAAGCGTAGCGGCAGCCCGAGCAGCCGGCGCGCAGCGCCGAGCCGTCGAGCAGATCCCCTTCGACGATCTCAACGGAGAGACCCTCCAGGTTCTTCCGGTTGGACCCCTTGCGGGCCAAAGCCTTGACCTTCAGACCCTTCTCGATGAGCAGGCGCACGAGGTTGGCGCCCACGAAGCCCGTGCCGCCGGTGACGAAGGCCGTGTCCATCAGCTCGACGACCCCGTCCCGGCCGTCTTGCGCGGGCCACGGATGGTCGCGAAATCCCAGATCAGTTCCAGGAACCTCTTGGGAGAGGAGAAGGCGTCCACCACGGACGAGGGCTCGAAGCCCACGTGCGACATGCAGTTGGCGCAGGCAGGGTGGCCCGAGGCCCGACCGTATTTCTGCCAGGGAGTGGTCGCGAGCAGCTCGGCGTAGGTCTGGGCATAGCCGCCCTCCTCGAAGAGGTAGCAAGGCCGCTGCCAGCCCAGGACCGTGCGCAGGGGCAGGCCCCACGGCGTGCAGTCATAATCCCGCTTACCCTCGAGGAAATCCAGGTAGAAGGGGCTGTGGTTGAAGTCCCAGCCCATCTTGCGCCAGTCCTTCAAAGCCTCCCGGAACCAAGCCTTGGTCTGGTCGGTCTTGAGGAACATCCCCTGGCCCTTGGCTTTGGAGTAGGCGAAGCCGGGCGCGATCATGATGCCGTCGGTCCCCAGGGCCGCGAGTTCCGCGCAGAAGCGGCGGAACTCGGTGGGATCCTGGCCCTGGAAGATGGTGGAGTTTGTCATGACGCGGAATCCCTTGGCCTTGGCCGTCCGGATGGCCGAGACCGCGGTCTTGAAGACGCCCGGGCGGCAGACGATGCGGTCATGGACTGGCTCAGGGCCGTCGAGATGAATGGAGAGGATGAGATGCGAGCTGGGCTTGAAGCGGTGCAGGTTCTTTTCCAGGAGCAGGCCGTTGGTGCAGAGGAATACGAACTTGCCGCGCTCGATGAGGCCCTGCACGATGAGGTCGATCTGGGAGTGGATGAGGGGCTCGCCTCCGGCGATGGAGATCACAGGGGCGCCGCACTCGGCGGCCGCGTCCCAGCACTCCTGCGGGGTGAGCCGCTTCTGCAAGATATCGGGGGGAAACTGGATCTTGCCGCAGCCTGCGCATTCCAGGTTGCAGGCGAAGAGGGGCTCGAGCATGAGCACGAGAGGGAAGCGTTCATCGCCGCGAAACTTGCGGCCCAGGATGTAGCGGAAGACCGCCATTTGCAGAGCTAGGGAGGATGGCATTGTAGGCTAGAGGCCCTCGGAGAAAGATTCTCCCAGGGCCGACTGGTAGACGCCGAGAGCGTGGATGGGAAAGTAATTGCGGTACATCGTGTATTCGAGGTAAAAGACCTTGGGGAAGCCCGTCCCTGTGGTCTCGGCCTCGTCCCAGGTCCCGTCCGCTTTCTGGGTGCGCACCAGGTATTCGACACCCCGGCATACGGAATCATCGTAGACTCCGGCGGCCATGAGCCCCATGAGGGCCCAAGCGGTCTGGGAGGGCGTGGCCGGGCCTTTGCCCTTCAACGACGGATCCTCATAGGTGGCGCAAGTCTCGCCCCATCCACCATCCGACAGTTGTACGGACTTAAGCCACTCTACGGCGCGGCGCACGTAGGGCAGGTTCATATCCTCGTCGATCGCCGTGAGGCCCCGCAAGACCTGCCACGTCCCGTAGATGTAGTTGACCCCCCAGCGGCCGAACCACGAGCCGTCCTCCTCCTGCTCCTTGCGCAGGAAGCGCACGGCTCGGGCCACGGCCGGATAGCTCTGGTCGTAGCCGATGTAGCCCAAGAACTCGAGCACCCGGCCGGTGACGTCGGCCCAGGGCGGGTCGATCATGGCGTTGTGGTCGGAGAACGGGATCTTGGTCAGGATAACCTTGGTGTTGTCCTTGTCGAACGCGGCCCAGCCGCCGTCCTTGGACTGCATGGAGAGCAGCCAGTTGAGGCCCCGCAGGCAGGACTTCTCCCGCCGGTGGGCCGTGTGCTCGTCGAGGTGGACGTGGCGCAGGGCCAGCATGACCATGGCGGAGTCGTCGATGTCGGGGTAGAAGGCGTTGTTGAACTCGAAGGCCCAGCCGCCCACCGGCCCGGCGGGGTTGGTCACCTTCCAGTCCCCTGCGGTCTTGATCTCCTTGCTCATGAGCCAGTCGGCGGCGCGCACCAGGGCCGAATGCCCGCGCTCCATGCCGGACTCGGCCAGGGCGATGACGGAGATGGCCGTGTCCCAGACCGGGGAGCGGCAGGGCTGCCATTCGGTCGACTCGCCGCTTGCGTGGGGCAATTCCAACCGGTCGAGCTCCTCAAGCTGCTCGACTAAGCGCGGGTCCGTGTCCGGGTAGCCTAGGCACTTCATGGCCATGATACTGTTGACGATGCCCGGGTAGATGGCGCCTAGCCCGTCGGAGTCCTGCAGTCGCTTGAGCATCCAGTCTTCAGCCAGGCGCAGGGCCCATACTCGGATCCAATGGCCGCCGCGACCCTCCATGCCCTTCAAGCCCTGGTCCCAGAGAAGGAAGAATGTGGTCCAAGAGAACAGGCCGTGCGGCTCGACGGCCTCCTTGAGAGGAACGTGACGACGGGAATCAGGGAACAGCTCTCCCAGCGCCGCGTGCGGGGGGCAAGGGATTGCCGGTTGGTAGGCCCATACGATGGAGAGGGGGACCACTATGGCTCTGGTCCAAGAGGACATCTCGTAGATGTTGAAGTAGAACCAATTCGGGAACAACATCAACTCTGGAGGGATTGTGGGAACGCCTCGCCAATCGTATTGACCGAAGATGGCCATGTAAAATTTTGTATATGTGTTGACCTTGTGGATGCCGCCGAGTTCCTGGATGCGGAGCCGGGCTTTAGCCAAGCGTTCGTCCGTGATTGGATATCCGGCGAACTTGAGCGCCCAATAAGCCTTGACCGTGGCCGAAAGATCGGCCGGCCCGTTGCGGTAGATAGGCCAGCCTCCGCATGGGAGCTGCTCGTTGAGGATATGGCCGGCGAGCTTATGGATCTTGATGGAGCCGCTCCGGCCCAGGAAATTATAGAGCATGATGGTGTCGGAGTCGATGGTGGTGTCGGCCTTGAGGTCCGCGCACCAATAGCCCTTTTCCTTATCCTGGCGGCGCAGGACCGCTTCCTGGGCTCTCCGGATGGCCTGGCGCAGGTCGTGGGGGATCTCAGGGTGCGCCGTGGGAGCCGCGGGGTCCGGCTTGAGATTTTCCGCCCAGTCCTTGGGTTTTCGGAAGGTGCCGCCTCGGGGGACCATCCACTCCGGGACGATTCTTCTAATCATATTTTATGATTATACTTAAAGGGTCCGGCGGGTTGCAATGAGAACAGGATTTGGCTATAGTGGTACGGAAAATCCAGAAAGAACAATGGCAAAAAAAAAGCTCTCCGGGGCGGGGCATATCCTCGCCGGCGCTGTCGCGCTCTTGCTGGTCGGCGCCGTCCTGGGATGCCGTTCCAACGGGAAGGTCGTGCGCATCGCGGTGGCTGTGCCCCTGACCGGGGATCTGGGCAGCGAGGGCGAAAGCCTACGGCGTGCCGTGGTTTTGGCGGTGGAGCAAGTCAATGCAGCCAAGCGGCTCCCGTTCCGAGTGGAGGTGGCCCCTTTCGACGACCGTGCCGATCCGGCGGAAGCCTACAACGTCGCCAACCTCATCGTTGACGACCCGCGGATCATGGCCGTAATCGGGCACTACAGTTCCGACTGCTCGGAACGTGCGGCGCGGGTCTATGCGCGCGCGCCGCTGGCCATGATCTCCCCGGCCTCGACAAATCCGGAGCTCACGCGCGCGCAACTGCGGCCACACTGGTTGGGCGCCAGGGTCGTGTTCCGCCTGGTGCCCACCGACGACGTTCAAGGCGATTTCGCGGCGCGGTTCATGCGCGGGAGATTGCGCCAGAGACGGGTATCCGTGCTGCACGACGGCACTCTCTACGGGCGGGAACTGGCTGAGGAATTTAAGAAGACATTTTTACGGCTCGGGGGCCAGGTCGTGGCGGAAACTTCCATCAAGGTCGGAGTCCGCCATCCTCAAGAGGTGATCGGGCGCCTGCGCAGCGGCAATCCTCAAGGCATCTTCTTCGGCGGGCGCTATCCCGAGGCTGGACTCATTTTGAAGGAGATGCGCCGGCTGGGGTTGAAGCTGCTCTTCTGTTCCGGGGACGGGGCCCGGACGCCGGGGCTCTTCGACGTGGCCGGGCAGTCCGCCGACGGCGCGTATCTGACTATGGCGGGAGCTCCCGTCGAGACGCTGCCCGAGGCGCGGACTTTCATCGCGGACTATCGGGCACGCTGGGGCCATGACGGCGAAGGCCCGCGGCCGTTCGACCATTACGGCTACGAGGCTGCGCAGATCGTCCTGGAAGCCCTCGCGTCCGCCGGACCGGACCGGGCTCAGCTCGTCGACGCCATCCACCGGACGCGTCACGCGGGACTCCTGGGCGTGACCTCTTTCGACGAGAAGGGCGATGTCTGTGACATGACTGTCGCCATGACCAGGGCTCAGGCCGTGGACCGCAGCTTCCCGGTCGTGCATTAATCGGCTTCAACTTTGAACGTGATAATGTGGTAGAATCGCTGTCGTGCCGGGGTAGCTCAATGGTAGAGCAATCGCTTCGTAAGCGATAGGTTGAGGGTTCGAGTCCCTTCTCCGGCTTAGGATTTTTTCTCCAGCATTCATGACCGTTCCATTCATCTTCTGCCTTGTCGTCGCGCACTTCGTCTCTCCTTTGTTGTTTTTCACCAACCTGACCCGCAATCCGTACATCACACAGATCTGCCTGCTCAATATCGCTCTGGCCGCGGCAGGGGTCGCTTATCTCGCGCGTGGGATAGCGAAGCCAGAAGGCGTCCGCATCCCGCGCTCGCCCTTAGATGGACCCTGGCTGGCTACCTTGGCCGCCTGCGCCGCGAGCTGGGTCGTCGCTTATGTCGGACATGTCGCCTTCTTCCGCCCCGCCATCATCAGCGAGGGCTCGCGCAACGCGCTCTTCCTGCTCTGTAACGCGCTATTGCCCTATTACCTTTCCGCCGCGATCCCTTGGGAGGCTGGCGCGCCAGGTCGCGCCAGCCGGCCCGACCGAGAGGAGGTATCCCTAGGCTGGTGGTGCGCCTTCGCCGTGCTGTGGGGATTCCTGTGGGTAGAGTTCCCACAGATGCGCGCCCTCAGCAGCCCGTCCGCTGAGCCCTGGCTTCATATCTGGGACCCCTACGGGGCATTAGTCTGGGCCTCAGGCCTGGCTGCTGCTTTCTGGCTTTGTAGACGGGGGCGGGTCATGGACTTCATGCATCTTGCATTGGCCGTGGGATCCTTGGCCTCATTCTACGGGATCAGTCAATACTTCAATTTCGAGTTCATCTGGCCCAACGTGCTTAATCCTTACGGCGGTCGCTCGGTTTCCACGTTCGGCAATCCCAATTTCTTCTCCTCTTACAACGTGTTGCTGCTGCCGGCAGCGGTGGCCTGCTTCATCGAAGCGCGCTCGGTCGGTCGTCGCCTCGTCTATGGAGTAATGGTGTTGGCGCTACAGGCGGCTCTCCTGTGCACGATGACCCGCTCTTCCTGGGCCGGCGCCCTGGCAGCGGTGCTGCTGCTCCTGGTCCTCTCCCGTGACCTGCGCCGAGCGGCGGCGCAGGCGCCTCGACCGTGCGGATTGCTGGCCGCCGCAGCGCTGGCCGTGGTGTTGTTCTGGCCGTCGAGTTCCATCGCCACGGGCTATACGCCGAGCGTCATCAGCCGCCTCACCGAGATCGGCCAAGCCGCTAAGTCCTCGCTCCCCTACAGTCCGCTCTACCAGCGCGTGCTCATCTGGAGCTGCGCCTGGTTCATGGGCGCTGAGAACCCTCTCACGGGGAAGGGGTGGGGCCTCTTCGAGCTCTTTTACCCCTTCTATCAAGGGCACATGCTCAACACATTCGCCGTCTTTGCGGACGGAATGCGAACTCATGCCAACAACGCCCACAATGAGATCCTTGAAATCTGGTCCCAGACCGGTCTGCTCGGGCTGGGCGCCTGGGCCTGGCTGTGGACGACTTTTTTCGTCGTGGCGCGACGCTGGTCGAGGCAGGGCCGCCGCCCCGGCATATGGACGGCTGCCGTAGCTGGCGTCGCCGGCATGTTGGTGGATAATATGCTCAATGTGTCCCTGCACTTCGCGGTGCCGGGATTTTTGTGCTGGTGGATGGCCGGATTGGCCATGGGGGCCGGCGGCGAATCAGAGCGCGTCGCCGGCGGCGGCGCAGGCCGTGTTCCTCTTACCGGAGACGGCGAACCGGGGGGGGGGCGTTGGCGGGCCATGCCCAAGACGGCCGCCGCCAAAGCCGTTTGTGCGGTGGCCGTGATCCTGGCCCTGGCGGCCTCCTGGTATTGGGTTCGGGTATGGGAGCGCGAGGTGCACTACTTCGCGGGGTTCAAGTTCATCCGGCAGGGCGCCATGCCCATGGCGGTTCGGGAACTGGAGGCCTCGCGTCGCTGGGGGCCTCGCGAGGTCAACGCCATCTACGAGCTTGGCAACGCCTACGCGCGTTCTGAGAAGTTCTCGGACGCGGATCAGGTCTATGCCGATGCCCTCCGAGCCAACGCAGGCTACGACGAAATCTATTTCAACATCGCCACGCTCAAGGCTTCCCGTCTAAAACAGATCGATCTGGCCCAGGACTATTACCGCATGGCCTGGTGGATCAATCCTCTGTCTGCGGAGGTCTACAACAGCCTCAGTTCCCTGCTCCTGCAGGACCCAACCCGCCACCGAGCTGAGGCGCTCCAACTTTTGGAACGGGCCACCCATTTCTTTCCCGCGAACCCCCAGTACTGGCACAACCTGGGCTACCTCTTCGCCCTGGAGAAGCGCTGGCCCGAGGCCGTGGGCGCCTATTCCCGAGCCTTAGCCTTGGCTCCAGATATGACTTCGTCGGCAGCCGCCCTGCTAGCCGTGGCGGCGCGCTGGGGGCGTCCGCCCCCGGCTATAATCGACGGGATAGCCCGCCTCCGCGAGCTTGATGCGCGCCTGAGCAAGGGAGACTATTCCCAGGTCAGTCTGGATCAAGCCGTGAGCCTGGCCGCCCGATTCCCGGAGATGAGCAAGGCGCGGTTCCTGGCGGGAAGTCTTCTGCTGTATCACCACCAAACTGAACAGGCCAGGCCCCACTTGGAATGGGTGGTGTCCCATGATCCCAAGAACGTCGCGGCGCTGGCCAATCTGGGGCAGACTGACCTCGCCGCGGGCCGGATCCGCGAGGCGGCGGCGAGATTCCGGGAAGCTCTTTCCCTGGACCCGGCCAATGCGGTGGCAGTGGCCGGTTTAAGGTCTTTGGGTCTGAAATAAATCAGTAATGCCTTTTAACTAAGATTTATCCAAGAAGCGACTTACATCGCTATTCCTATGAGAATTCAGCTGGTATGGATATTCGCCGTAACAGCGGCATTCGCCGTTACGGCACAGGCACAGGAGGATGAGGAAAATCCCGGTTCAGGACAGAGCCGCGCGATGAAGACCGCCGTCATGTTTTACGAGAAAGGCGACGATATGCAGGCCATGGACAGGTTCATGGATATCCTGATCAAGGGGGAGCCGTCGGAGCGGGCCATGTCCAACGAGTATCTCAATTTGATCACCCACCGCATGAACGTCGGCGCCCAGGATTTCAAGCGACCCGCCCCGCCACCCGCCATTCAGGTGGAGGCGGTGGATGCTGAGCCGGCCCGCAAAGTCGCGCCTCGCGTCGCGGAGCCTGATGCCACCGGCGTCGAGCTCGACGCGGAACCGCCCGTCCAACCCATTGCGTCCGCATCCGCGGCGAGTCCAGTGGTGCGCCCAGAGGCGAGTCCCGTGATGCGCTCAGCGGTGAGTCCCGTGATACGCCCAGCGGTAAGTCCCGTGATTCGCCCAGCGGTGAGTCCCGTGATACGCCCAGCGGTGCGTAGCGATGCGGCTTTGCCGCCCGCCAACCGGGACCTGATGAAGAAAGAGATTCGCGCCAAACTGCGCTACCTGCTGGAGACCAGCCTCAAGGAACTCAAGGCCTACAGCGGCATCAGGGTGCTGATGCTCGAAAACGGGGACCCGCAGGCCGTGGGGATTCCGTCGGCCCTGCTTTTCTCCTCCGGGATCACCTTCAATAAGGATGCCGCGCGATTGCTCGATGCCTTGACGCGTCTGGTCTACAGTCTGGGCAGCACGCAGGTGGTCATCCTTCCCGAGGACACCGCCACGGGCGACGCCAAAGTGCAGGATATGCGCCGGAGCATGGGCATCAGCGCCTACCTCTTCAGCGCGGGTGTCGCGACCCCACGGGTCAGGGTAAACTTGCTCAACAGCCAGGTTGAGATTCCCAAACCTCTGCAAGATTTTAAAGGAGTCGTCATCATATTCGTTCACAATCGGCCTCTGGAACTGGCTGGTGAGGGCTCTCTGGGGGAGGAGTCCGGCCCGCCCATCAGCCTCGGCGTATATCCGCAGGCTTTCCGGCCGGAGGACAACGAAGGCGCTGTCATCGAATTCTCCGTCTCCGATCCTCCTGCGGGTCTGGTATCCTGGAAATTCCAGCTTCTGCAGCCGGCCTCGGGCGGCACTGAACTTTTACCCCTCCAGGAGGTCGCAGGCGGCGGTCCGGTGTTCCACCAGATATATTGGAATGGGCGCCAGAACTACTTCGGGAAAATCTTGCCCGGGGGGCGCTACGAGTGCGTGGTGTCGGCCACGGACGCCAAGAACCGTACCCGCACCCTTCACCGGTGGGTCCAGCTTGTCGCTTCGGGCCCGTCAGCCGCCAAGGCGGCTGCCAAGAAGGCGGAAACAGTGGGAAAACTAGCTCTAGCGACCGTCGTGCCGGCCGTTAAGGCGGCCCCGAAACATGCCGCGAGACCGGCTAGGACAATCCTTAAGAAGGACAAGGCCCGAGTGAAGGCCGTCCAGGTCAAGGCCCGGGTGAAGGCCGTCCAGGTCAAGGCGAAGTCGAGGACCGCAAAGGGCCGCAAGCCTCCCAAGAGATCCCGGGCGAGCAAGCCGGTCGGTGCGAAAGCCAAGTCACACAGCCAGGCCAAACCCACAGCCAAGGCGGAATCGGTCCCTGGAGTGTTCGTGGTCGCTTTTAAGACTGGGACCCACCAGATGACCCCGGAAGGAGAAAAGACCATGGCGCAGGCGGAGGCAGCCGTGGGCAGCGTGCCGAAGAAGGACATAGAGCTTCATGGTTTTGCCGGGTCCACCGAGCCAGACGCGGCGCGGCTGGCCGAGCGGCGCGCTCAGATGATCGCCGGTCTGTTCATCAATAAGGACTCAGTCGAGCCGAAGCGGATCCATATCCGCCCTGACGTCTCCGAGAGCGGAGACGCCATGAAAGTCGAGATCCGGTTCCCAGGAAAGGAATAGCGATGAATTGGGACGACTTCGTCGAGACCGTGGCGTTCGGAAAGACCACGCTGAAGTTGAGCTCGACTCTGGGGCTCTACCTGAGTCCCGACACTATCTACATCGCGCAGACCAGCCTGGATCGGTCGGGGAAGCTCGTCGTCGAGCATCTGGTGCGCATCCCGGTCCCGATCCCGATCCCGATCCCGGAAGATAAAAAGAGTCCCGGCACCATGACGGGCACGCTCAATACCAGTTTCCTTACGGACAACCCGAAGCTAGGCGCGCTCATCCAGCAGTCCATGTCGCAGTTCAAGTGGAGCACCAAGCATGTGATGGTCACGCTCTCCCACCACCTTGGCCTTCTGCGCTATTTTACCATGCCGGCTATTGAGCGCAGGTTCTGGAGATCGGCCGTGCCCGTGGAAGCCAAAAAATACATTCCCATCCCTTTTGAAGCCCTCAGTTACGACTTCCAGTGCATAGCATTGCCGCCGGACGCCGACAACCGCGCCCGCCAGGGGACGTTAATCGCGGTGACCCAGAAGCAGAACCTCGCCAGTATCACGGCCATGCTGCAGAGTCTTGGCCTGACCATCGCGGGCATGGAGATCGCCCCCTGCTCGACGCTCAAGCTCTGGCAGGCCCTGGACAAGAGCGTCGGGACAGGGTCGTACTGCCAGGTGCATTTTGACGGCGGCAACGTGCGTATCCTCGTGGCGGACCAGGGTTTCCCGGTGTTCGTCCGCGAGGTATTCCTCGGCGAGGAGGCCAATCTCTCGGACCAGCGCAAACTGGACCTCGGCGGCTGTATCACATTCGCCCAGAAGCAGCTGGCCGTAGGCTCATCGGGTCAGATCACCATCAGTGGGTCTACCGTCAATCTTCCGGCGTGGAAGGACGCTTTCTCTCGCGAGTTGGGACTACCGGTCCGCATTCAGGATACCGCCGGGATGCTGGGGCTCAAGAGCGGGGACTGGGGAGGCTACTCGGCCCTCGGGGCTTCGCTGCGTTTTCAGATTCCCAACGCCGTGACCTTGGACCTGGGTGCGATCGGGCGGGTCACTGAAGATGAGAGGACCGTGGCCCGCGACGTCCTGTTGGCCAGCGGTGTCGTGTCGCTTGGGTTGCTGCTGATGGGGCTCTGGAACTGGAGCATCTATGGGATGCGGGCCCGGGACTTCGGGGCGCTGCACCGCGACCATGTCATCGAGGACGTCTTCCGCAACAAGTCCGAGGCCGACATCGATGGGATGTTCCAGAGGATGCGGGCGCAGAACAATCTCACCATAGACCTTTGCGGTGCGGACCGGGTCAAGATGATCGACATCCTTAAGGATGTCGTCGAGGCTCTGCCTGAGAAGGCCTTTCTCCAAAAGATTTCGATCGACCGGCCCGTGGGCGGCGGCCTCAACGTCTCGCCAAGCCTGAACCTCAACGGCCATGTCGTCGCCGAGGATATGGCCCGCGAACAGGACTTGGCTTCCCATTTCCGCGACCGGCTCAGCACGGGCCCCATCACCGGCAAGTTGTTCCCGGTGATCAAGGGGACCGTGCAGGCGGAGTCGACCGGCCTGGAGACCGGCGCCGCGCAGAGTTCCCAGGCCTATATCCATGCGGTCGAAACCCGCACCTCCTTCACCGTGTCGGGCAGCAAGGGGCTTTGAGCCATGGCCAAAATAGATTTCGACCATCTCATCTCTAAAATCCAGTATGAGATCAAACTCATCTCCGCGACTCTTAAGGACAAGGGCAGCAGCCGATTCAACCGCACGCTAATCACAGCTCTGGCAGTACCCTTCGGCTGTTATTTACTTGTATACGCGCCGGCGCAGAAGCGACTTTCCCTGGTGGACGGCGAGTTGCGGGTGGCGCGCGACACCGTGCGGCACGCTGAGACTTATAAGGAGCTTAAGGATCGTCTCAATATCGTTTATGCACAGTTGCCGTTGCCTAAAGACCGCGCCAACTTTCTGTCGGACGCGGTCAGAGAGGCCCTGCGCGCCGAAGGGATCGTGCCCACCAGCGTCCAGCCGACCAACGACGCCGATATGCCCGGGGGCGTCGTCCAGAGTCTGAGCATCACGATGCTTGTCAAATTCCCGGAGTTGATGGCGTTTCTGGCCCGGATGGAATCCAGCAAGCCGTTGATCCATATCAACAGCATGTCAATAATGAAGAAGACCGAACCGATCGGTTTCAACGATGTGACCTGCAGTCTGAGCACCATCATCCTGCCGGAGCGATTCTAGCATGGCGACGAAAAGTTCAGTTGGTTGGCTCATCCTGGCTTTCGCCCTAGCGGTCCCAGGCGTGCTCTTCTACCAATGGTACACGCATCTGGATCTGGAGAAGAAGCGGGCGCTCACCACGAAGGTGCGCCTCAAGGACACGGATCTGTTCCGCAACTCACCTAAGCAGGACAAGCTGATCAACCCCATCGCGCCGGCGGTCGCTCCCGTTGCCGCGCTTCAAACGCCATCAGGAATCGGGTTGGCGTTAGGTGCGCCGCCCGTCGCTCTTTCCGGTGGCGGAGAACGCCTGCCATCCAAGGACGGCGGCCCCTTGCCCGCCGACGCCATCCCCGCGTCCGCCTCGCCGACGCCCGTCGTGCCCTCAGCCCCGGCGACGACGGAGGCGGCCACTCCGGAGGTCCCGCAGGCTCACTCGACTCCCGCCGTCAACCCTTTTCAAGCCTGGCGGGATCCGACCCTCTCCCCACACGACCTTGTCGAGATCGAGCGCCTGGGACTGGAGAAGCAGCTCGCCCTCGCGGAACTCAAGGATCGCGCGCTCAACAGGCCGAAAGCGCCGCACAAGCCGCCGTCGGTCCATATGGAGAAGCTGATCGACCTGCAGGGGATCGTATCCATCGAAGGCCGGAACAAGGCCATCGTCAACAACGACATGGTCGCCGAGGGGGACATTGTAAAGACTAAAGCTGGACCGGTCAAGGTGATGCGCATCACCATCCAGAAAGTGATTTTTGGTTATAAACAAAAGACTTTTTCAAAGGCAGTGAACCGGTAACGTCGAGGGGGACTATATGATCATTCATCATCGCAGACCGAGTTTTGTTCGAGGTGCGCTGGCGTACGCGCTGGCCTTCGAACTTATCGCCGGGACCGTCCCTTCGGCGCAGGCGCAGCGGCGCCGCGGCGAGCCCGAGGCCAATGCACAGTTCCAGTCTCAGTTGTCGGGCGGGGGGCAAGCGGCGGGTGGAACCGGATCCCCTATCGACGGAACCCCGACCACGGAGACCCCGGCCGCGCCCGAGGCCGTATCGCCGCGCAGCGTGCAAGGAGTCCAGATCGGCACCTCCTCCCCCGCGCGCCCGGCCTCTGCGGTCGCGACCTCGCCCCTGGAGGCCAGGGTGACCGTGCGAGTCAAGGGCGCCCCGCTGGAGACCTTCCTTGATACCATTCAGGCCCAGGCCCATATAAACTTCATCGTATCGGAAGGCCTGGAGAGCAAGCGCGTGACCGCTTTTCTGCAGAACGTCACCGTGGCCGAGGCCTTGCAGGTCCTTCTCGAAATCAAGGGCCTCACCTATCAGCAGATCGGCCATAGCCACACCTACGTCGTGGCGCCGCGGTCCAAGTCCGTTGAGAACCTCATCACGCGCATCTACACGCTCAACTATATCCCCCTGATCCCGTTGGGGGGGATGAGCAGTGACCTCGCGGCCATCACGCCGGTTAATAACTCGGCCTCGCTCGTGTCCTCCTCTCAGGGTGGGTCGGGCCAGTCCTCGTCCCAAAGCGGAGGGGGTAGCGCCCAGCAGGCCAGCGGTGCGGACAGTTCGGTGCCCATCGTCGCCGTCCTTAAAAGTGTTTTGAGCAAGATGGGGCAGGTGGCCCTGGAGCCGCGGACCAATTCCATGATCGTCACCGACATCCCGGAAGTCTTCCCCCAGGTCGAGCAGATCATCATGGAGCTCGACCGGAAGGCTCCCCAGGTCATGATCGAAGCCCAGATCGTGGAGATCGACTCCAGCCGCACTCGCGACATCGGCTTCGAATGGGGCGCGGCGGACGGGCAATTGGCGCAATTCACGGGCGGCCAGCGTGATACCAGCTTCCCGTTGAATCTGGGGCGCAAGCTCTCCAATACGCATTTCTTCGACCCTTTCATGCCGGGAGTGTCGCAGATGTCCAGCTCGATAGGCGGCGGGGGCAGCACTTCGAGCAGCGCTTCGGGCAGCGCTTCGGACAGCACTTCAGGCACTTCCGGCTCATCCAGCGTCCCGTTAAGTTACGTCGTCAGCAACATGCGATCTTCTCTTCTTGACCTGACCTCCCTGCAGATCACCTTGCGGGCTCTGGTCGCCCGCTCCGAGGCGCGGTTCCTGGGCAAGCCCAAGATACTGACACTCAACAACAAGCCCGCCATCATGCAGATCGCGACAGACCAGGCCGTTGGGCAACAGCTCTCCACCGCCGGAGGCACCGGCATCACCACGCAGGTCGCCAACGTAGAACGCGTCACGACCGGCCTCGTCCTAAAAGTGACGCCGCAGATCAACAAGGAAGGCTACATCACCATGCTGATCCAGCCCAGCTATACCGACGTCCAGGTCTCACCCCTCTCCACGTCGAGCAATCCGATCTATGACCCGGTCACTCGAGGGGCATCGACCTTGGTTCGCGTGCGCAACGGACAGACTTTGGTCATCGGCGGCCTCCTGCAGTCGACCGAGACCAAGGTGGTGCGCAAGGTGCCCTTGCTGGGCTACATTCCTCTCATCGGGTGGTTCTTCACCAGCTCGTCGAATCTGCGCAGGAACACGGACCTGGTCATCTTCCTGACGCCTACGATAGTGAGCGACTAGCGCATGGCTTCCGACACATCTCCTGATGGATATCAGCCGGCGCATCGGCGCACTCGGTCTTGACAATCGTTCCCAGTCAGTTATACTTAAGCAGCCTATAGGCTGAGCCATGTCCGATAAGCTGGAACTGCCCGATATACTCGTCGCCAGCGGCGTCATCACACCCGACCAGAAGGAGAAGGCGTGCCGGGGCGCGATCGCCTCGAAGTGCTCTTTCGGCGAGGCCGCGGTCAAACTGGGGTTTACCACGGACGAGGCCATCGCCATCGCCATCTCCAAGCAGTTCGGCGTTCCCTACGCCTCGCGCGAGAACAAGATCCTCAGGGTCGAAAAAGGTCAGAATCTAGAGCACGTCGTCTCCGAGTCCTATGCCCGGGAGAACTGCGTCCTGCCTTTGTTCCTCGACGAGGGAGTCCTTGCGGTCGCCCTGACAAACCCCGAGGACATAATGCTGCGGGACAACCTCAAGCTCCTTGCCGCAGGGCTGGAGATTCAGTCCTTCGTGGCCACCCGAGCCCAGATCCTTAAGGCTATCGACGAGTTCTACACGAGCGGCGGCGGCATGATCGAGAAGTCCATGGCCTCCGCCGCCACCTCTCCTGACGAGGTGCAGGAGGTGGAGAGCACCAACGACGGGCGCGTAGACCTCGACCAGATGGTCAAGGGAGCCGAGGGCGCCCAAGTCGTTTCGTTGGTCAACGCCATCCTCAAGCAGGCCATCAACGAGCGTGGCTCGGACATCCATCTGGAAAGCTACGACGAGCGCGTGATGCTGCGTTTTCGCATCGATGGCGTCCTCTATGAGCGCATGGCGCCGCTGAAGAAGGACTTCAACGGCGTGATCTCGCGCATCAAAATCCTCTCAAAACTCGACATCGCGGAACGCCGCCTGCCGCAGGATGGGACCTTCTCCATTAAGGTGCAGAACCGCAACATCGACTTGCGTGTTTCCATCTGCCCGACGGTGTTCGGGGAGAAGGTGGTCATGCGTATCCTCGACAAGGGCGCCGTCGAACTCAACATCGACAAGATCGGCTTCGAGCCCCGCCAGAAGGAGGACTTTCTGCTCGGGGCGCATCGCCCCCACGGCCTGATTTTCATAACCGGTCCTACCGGCTCCGGCAAGACCACCACGCTCTACTCTATCCTCAACACCATCAGGACCCCCGAGCTCAATTTCATGACCATCGAGGACCCCGTCGAAATCAAGATGGCGGGGCTTAATCAGGTGCAGGTGCGGGCCAACATCGGGCTCACCTTCGCGGCGGCCCTGCGCTCGTTCTTGCGCCAGGACCCGGACGTCATCCTTGTCGGCGAGGTGCGTGATCAGGAGACGGCCCAGACGTGCCTGCGTGCCGCCCTGACCGGGCACTTGGTGCTTTCGACTCTGCACACCAACGACGCTCTCTCCGCGGTCGTTCGCCTCATCGACCTCGGCATCGAACCGTTCCTGCTTTCCAGCAGTCTCTGCGTGGTGGCCGCACAGCGCCTGGTGCGCAAACTCTGCCCGCACTGCAAGAAGCCTTGCCAGCCGGACGCCAAGGATGTGGAGATGTGTATCCGCGAGTCTCTGCTCGACCCGCCTCCCGATCCGGCCAGGATCACATTCTTCGAGGCCCGGGGCTGCGACAAGTGCGCGCGCACCGGATATTCCGGCCGTACCGCCATCTATGAGGTGTTTCTGATCATCCCCGAAATGCGTGAGATCATCTACAAGTACGGCGGCGACCTTGCGCGGCTCAGAGACGCCGCTCAACGAGCTGGCATGTGGACCCTGCGTGCCAGCGGTTGGCGCAAGGCCATCGCAGGCACAACCTCCCTGGAAGAGATTCTGAGCGTCACTATCGAAGAATAGACTCAGCAGCGTCGAGCAGGCATCACAGGGAGCCCGCTTCGGCACGCTCGGAAATATCAAATAACAATATTCACATTGACAAAGCTGTCCATCCCTGTTAGAATCTCGAATATATGCCCAGATTCAATTATACAGTTCAAGACAATAAAGGCGAGACGACCTCCGGCGATCTGGAGGCAGGCGACGAGAACGAAGCGATAGCCGCCCTTCAAGGCAAAGGATACTTCATCCTTTCCGTCACCGCCGAACGTGGCGCGCATGCCGCCGCGGGCAAGGCGTCCGCCGGCAGTAAAGTCGGCGCGCGCGACCTCATCTTCTTCGGCGAGCAGTTGGCCACGCTCCTTAACGGCGGCGTGCCCCTGGTGCGGGCCCTGTCGCTGCTGGGTGAACATGCCCAATCCAAAGCCCTTCACTTCGCCTTGGCGCAGGTGACCAAGGACGTGGCCGGGGGCATGGCCCTGTACAAGGCGCTGGAGCGCCATCCCAAGTCATTCGACCACCTCTGGGTCTCCTTGGTTCAGGCTGGAGAGATGGGCGGACAACTCCCCAAGGTGCTCAAACAGATTTCCGCCTACGCGGGCGCCCAGGAAGAGCTTAAGGGAAAGATCATCACGGCCATGGCCTACCCGGCCGTGCTGTGCGGCATATCCGCGTGCGTGCTGGCCTTCTTCGTCATTAAGATCGTGCCGGTCTTCGCGGACATCTTCACGCAGTTCGGGCTCAAGCTCCCGGCCCTGACTGTCGCTATCATCATGGTGTCGAACCTGCTCGTGCACCATTTGGCCACTATGATCGTCGCGTCGGTGGTCCTTTGGTTCATGTGGAGCGCCTACGCCTCGACCGAACCGGGGCAGGTCGCCAAATGGAACATGATCTTCAGCGTGCCATTCTTCGGCGATTTCGCCAAGAATATAATGGTTGAGCGCCTGCTGACCACCCTCTCGACTTTGATCGAGAGCGGCGTAAGCATCCTCAACGCCATCTCGGTCTTGGAGGGGGTCTTTGGGAGCAATGTCATCTTCCAACGCCTGCTGCGATCGGTCAAGAACGACGTGGCCAGCGGCAAGTCCATCTCCGCGGCTTTCCGCAGGACCGGCGTCCTGCCGCCGCTGGTGACCGAGATGATGTTCATGGGAGAGGAATCTGGAAAGCTCCCGGATATGTTGGTGACCTTGTCGGCCTTCTACCGCGAACAGATCGATCAGTTCACCCGGCGCTTTACCGCCATCATCGACCCTATCCTAGTGGTCGGCATCGGCGGCGTTGTCGGCATCATCGTCCTGGCGGTGTTCCTGCCGATCTTCAAGTTGTCCACCATGGGGGGCGGAGCGGGAGGCAAATAAATGGGGGCACGCATCATGTCCAGCGGACACAGGGGCTTTACGATGATCGAACTCATGGTCGTAGTCATCATCATTGGCGTCCTGGCCTCCGTCGCGATACCGAGCTATCTCAAGAGCGTGGAGAACAGCAAGGCGGACTCCGGCGCGGCCCAGTTGAAGATGGTGGGCGCGGCCAACCGCATGTACGCCATAGACCATAGCGGCAACTACGTTGGTGGTACGAGTGGAACGCGGATTCTCACAGGCGCACAAACCTGCTCCGGCGCTTCGCCTTTCCCCGCCACTGACTTGGTCGGCTGCAAATACTTGCCATCGAACGACTATACCGGTATGTCCTGGCAAGTCGCGGCCGCAGCCAACGCATCCTCGTGCCTGAGCATGAGCGGGACAGGTCTCGTGGCTTGCGCCAAGCGCAACGGGGGGTCCACACCGTACAGCAGTTGGGGCTACACCATGGACGTCAACGGCGTCGTCAGGTGCTTTCCAAGCGGCGGGACGACTTCGGGCACGAACGATCCACCGCTGCCGGTCCAGTAGTGCTCCGCTGGGACGAAAAGGGGGGGGCATGCAGTCCTGCCCTAGGCGTTAACCCTTGCCAGATCGCGATCATAGGAATCCCGCCGCCTTGAGCCCGCGCCAGCTCGTCACCACGGCCGACGACTTCGGTGTCAGCCCGGAGGTCAATGCGGCCGTACTGCAGGCCAACCGGGACGGCGTCCTGGGCTTCGCCAGCCTCATGGTCGACGCTCCGGCCGCAGAGGAAGCTACCAAGGCGGCCCGCCTGTGTCCCGGCCTCGGCGTGGGCGTGCACTTGGTGCTCTGCGAAAGTGACCCCGCGGCTTGGGGCCTGCGCCTGTTAGGCGACAGTCAGGCCAGAGGTGAAATCGAGGCTCTGATGTGCGGTCAAATCATGCGCTTCTTAGCTCTGGGCCTGGCCCCGACGCATCTCGACAGCCATTTCAACGCGCACGTTCACCCTGCGGTATTTCCCGCGGTCCTGCGCCTGGCCAGGCGTTTCGGCATACCCCGCATCCGCTGGCCCGCCGGCGAGTTGGGCCCGAGCCTGGCCTACGCCTTCGCGGACTGGCGAGCCCTCGTCACCGGTTCGCCGGTGCGCAACCAGAGCCCGGCGCCCATCATGCCGCAATTGCTGCTCTCCTGCGCCTACGGCGCCTTGGGGTTGGCATCGCGGCGGCAGGCTAGGGATCTGAGCCTCACTCGGGCCTTCGGCATGCTCCACTCTGGGATGATGACGGAGGATTACGTGATCTGGCTCCTGCGCCGCCTGCCGCAAGGCGTCAGCGAGATATACTTCCACCCTTCCTTGGAGACGGCTTGCGACGGCGAACCGACGCCCACCCATCGCAGCTCGACAGAACTATCGGCCTTGATCAGTCCCCGGGTGCGGCAGACCCTTCAGGAAGAGGGCATCCAACTGCTGAGCGCTGCGCGCTAGCGCGACGGCGTCGGTCCCAGGCGTAGATAGCGAACCCAGTCACGGCCCAGGCCAGTTCCCGCACGTGGCGTACCAGGCCGAAGGCCAGGCCTTTGCTCGCAGACAGGCCAAGCCCCGCGAAAATGGCCGTCTTGCCTGCCTCCTGCGTGCCGATCTTGGCCGGGACCACGATGAATATCGAGTCCACCAGCACCGAGAGGACCTCTACTGAGAGGGCCGTGAGTGCGTCCATGCGGATGCCCAGGAAGTGGCAGATGACCATCACTTCCCAGGCACCCCAGGCGAAACCTAAGAGGAAAAACAACGTTGAGAGGGCAAAACGCCCCGGGCTTTCGCGCAGATAACGCGTCGTCTGGTCGCGCAGGCCGGCTAAGGGCTCGCGCAGGCGCCAGAAGTAGGTCCCGTCGCGGTGCCGGGCGCAGAACCCAACCATGGCCGCGCCGACCAGAACGATGATTGACGCGCAGACCCCCAGGCCGGCCCATACCTGACTGCCGGACAGGAACCCCAGGCGCAGGGGAATGAGCACAAGCAGGCCGACCATGGCAAAGCACGCCTGGCCTAGCGATTGGGCGAATTTGGCCACCACTACGCTGGAATTGCGCGCCTCGGCCGGAAGATACATTTCCAGCATCCCGGGCCGGATGATCTCGCCGGCGATAGTGGCGCTGGGGGTTAGGTAGTTGACCCCGTCGCCGGCCACGCGGACGCGCACCAACTGCCAGAACGGCACGCGCCCTGCATCCATCTTGGCGAAAGCGTAGCGCCAGCCCATGGCGTTGATCATGTGGTCGCAAAGTTGCATGGGCAGGATGATGACGAATCCCCAGCCGACCCGGCAGACCAAACCCCAGACTGTCGCGGGCTCGAACTTCCAGAGCAAGACGGCCAGGGTGATGAGGCCGACGGCGAGAAGGATGCGCTCGAAATGCCTCATGGCAGAGGCATGGGCCCGATCAGGACTCGACCGTCTCCGGCGCCCTGGGAAGCGCCGTTTCCGAAGGGGGCGGCATGGGCACAGGCTCCAGCCGTCCTTTGGGAGATATCCGGTAGAGCTGGCCGCGCCAGAGCACCGCACCGGACGCAAACCCTGAGAGCCAGGCTCCGAAGGACAACCACTCGCTTAAAGGCAGGCAGGCCAGCACGGCCAGGCGCTGGTGCTTGCCGCCGAGGCGCTGGATAGCCGCGGTGGCCACCACCTTGGCGGCCAGGAGGCCCGCGGTAAGGGCCTCCAGGCGCGGGTTGTGGCCAAAGATCAGCAGGGCCAGCGTGGCCAGGGAGAATCCGTGCAGAAGCAAGGAACCGCAATAGCCGGCCGGGTTGCACAGGCGCACCGTGCGCTGCCAGCGGACCTGGTGGCGGAATATCTCAGAGAACCGGGGGGTGTTCGGCGGAACGGATTCAACCATGACGTCGGCGAACTCGATGCGGTAGCCAGCCCGCTCCACCATCGTGCCCAAGGCAAAATCATCCGCCAGGTGATCGGCTAGGGCGCCGAAGCCCCCTGCCCTGTCGAAGACGGGGCGGCGCACCAAGGTGGCTGCGCCCATGGCAAAGCGCAGGCCGGCAGCCCCGGCCAGAAGCGCTTGTGGCAGGAAATGCGCGTTGACGCAGAGTTCCTCCAGAGCTCCCCAGAGGCCGTGCGCTTCGGCGCAGCGGTAAAAACATGTGACCAGGCCTACCTTCGGATCGGCCATCGGGGCTACGCAACGCCTCAAAAAGTCCGGTGACACGCGGATATCGGAGTCCGAGAGCAGCAGGAGGCCGTGCTTGGCCAGGGGATAGGCATTGGTGATGTTGTTGATCTTCGGGTTGCAGCCTAGGCGGCCATCGGAGACAACGACGTCGATGTCGAGGCCTGGCCGGTCGCGGCGCAGACGGGCCACTACCGCAAGGGCCGGGTCGTTGGGAGAAGCCACTGCGAAAAGCAGCTGCAGCTGGGGGTAGTCCTGGTCGCAGAAGCTGGTCAGGTTTTCATAGAGGCCGCAGTCCGACCCTTTGAGAGGCTTGAGGATGGTGACGGGAGGAAGGTCCTCGGCCGCAGCCCGCCGCCGGCGCAGGAGGACGGCGGCGGCGGCTACGGTGGCCACGGCGAAGACACCGGCAAAGGCGGCTGTGAGGCAGGCGAGCCAGACCGCGACGGTCTTGCCGGCTAGATAGACAGCCAGAATGAACAAGATGAGCAGTCGCCAGTCCATCAGGCCGCCACCGATGTCCGGCTGCCCAGATAGCGCAGGAACTCCCGCCCTTCGCGTAGCCGCCGCCGCCGCTCCTCGGGGTCCCGGGTCATGCGCGCCAGCATGCGCCAGATCGGCGTGGGCCGCGCATAGAACCGTGCATAGAACCGTTTGACCCCGGCCTGGATGTCGGCGGCGGAGAGATCGGAATAGGACAACGCGCAGGATTGGGCCCTATCGTTGCGCGCCAGGTTGCCGGGCTTGCAGCACTTGTCGGCCATAGCTTGTCGGTAGAGCTCCATGCCCGGATAGGGGGCGGCCGGCGAGACCTGGATGGTGTCGATGTCGAGGCGGCAGGCGTAACGGATGGACTCGGCGATGGTCTCCCTGGTCTCGCCAGGCAAGCCCAGGACGAAGGTCCCGTGCACGAGGATGCCCAGGGTCCGGCAGCTGCGCGAGAACTCCTCCGACACATCCAGGCGCAGGCCCTTGTGAACGTTGTCGAGAATGTGTTGATTGCCCGATTCATAGCCCACCAGAAGCAGGCGCAGCCCGTTCTCCTTGAATATCTTGAGGTATTCGTGGGGCACGTTGGCGCGCGCGTTGCAGGACCAGGTCAACCCGAGCCGGCCCAGGCCGCGGGAAATACAGGCGGCTCGGGGCAGGTCGGCTGTGAAGGTGTCGTCATCAAAGAAGAATTCCTTGACCTGGGGAAAAAGCTCCTTGGCCCGGGCCATCTCTGCGATCATGTTGGCGGCGCTGCGGGCCCGGTAGGTGCGGAGCGAGAGATAGGGGTGCTGGAGGTATCCGATGCAGTAGTTCTCCACCTTCAGGTCCCGCTTATAGATGTCCAGCACGCTCGGCAAGGCGTCCACGTCCTTGATGATCTCGCGGTCGGGATTGCGGCGGATGGCGCCGTCCTGCCGGAAGCTTATCCCCGGGACTTGGGCGAGAGGCGTACCCTGGGCGATTTCGAGCAGGGAGTAGTCGAACTCCTCGCGGGCCACGAAGTCGAGCGCTGGCGCGGCGCGCAGGGATTCCTCTGTCAGAACGGCCACATGGGCCCCGACGAACCCGACAGTCATGTCCGGATGGGCGCGCTTGAGGGCTTCGGCGACGCGGGCGTCATTGGAAAAAGAAGGGGCGGCGGTATGTATGACGCAGAGCTCGAAACCTTTGGCCATCTGAAGGACCTGCTCGACGTTAAGGCCGTTCGCCGGCGCATCGATGAGCTTGGAGTTTGCGATCATGGCCGCAGGCTGGGCCAGCCATGTCGGGTACCAGTAAGAGCGGACCTCTCGACAGGCCTGGTAGCGCGAACCTGCACCCCCGTCGAATCCGGCGTATGACGGAGGGTTCAGGAACAGCGTCCGTAATGTCCCCATCATACCCCTTGCAGCTGGTAAAGAATTGCGAATTTAATTGATTTTATCAAAATTTCTCATGGATAACAACGAGCATTTCTGGTAAACTAAAAACATGCTTCCCTGGTTGGCCATAGGGCTCATGGTCGCTGCTCGAATCGACGCGGCTCCCAAGGAACGCGGCTGGAACTGGCGGGAGACCACCTCACCCCACTTCACGGTGGAGCATGAGATGCCTTGGACGCCCCCGGGGTTCGTCATGAGCCTGGAGCGGATGCATAGTCGGCTGCGCATGGATCTGGGGATGTTTTCCCCATGGATGGCAAAGGAGCGCATCAAGCTCTACCTCTACAAGGATTCCCCGTCCTATCTGTCGGGCGAGTTCCAGCCGCCGTCGTGGTCCAACGGTCTCGCTCTCTACGAGCTCAAGGCCGTGGCCGTGCCGGACAACCCGGACCGCAAGGTCCTGCTGCGGGTCATCAGTCACGAGACCACACACCTGCTCTTCGAGGGATACTGGCACGAGGCCGGCGGCAAGGACCCTCCCTCCTGGCTCAACGAGGGGCTGGCCATGATGGAGGAGGACGATTCTCCCAATAGGCCAGAGCGTTCGCCCTGGTTCCAGAACATGGTGCTCGCCAAGCCGAGTTCTTTTTTGCCCATGGAGCAGTTCTTTACCTTGACCCCCGCCAAGGACCTGCAGAATTCGACGAATGTCGGGGACTTCTACGTGCAGGCCTACTCGATGGTCTACTTCCTCTACCGCGGCCACCAGCGCCTACAGTTCAAAAACTTCTGCGCACAGCTGCGCGACGGGAAAGGCTTGGAGCAGAGTTTATGGCTCGCCTATCGCTATCACGGCTTGTCGGATTTGGAAAAGGATTGGCGGCGTTGGCTAAGCCGCTCGGAGCTGCGCAATAAGGTAGCAGCAGCCCTGGCCGATACCCCAGTCCAGACTCAATCCGAGGGGAGCAAATCCACGGCCCCCTTCTCACACTCCGGATTCCAGCCCATGAAGGGCTTCAAGTCGTTGAGAGAGTAGAGGGGCGCCGGTGGCGCGGCATCCGGAGTGTGCCGCGTTAGCTAAACGGCTAGAGGCAGGCCTTTGAGGTACCTCCCGGTATACGACGTCGGATCTTTGGCTACGTCAGCGGGCCGGCCGCAGGCCACGACCTTCCCGCCGCCGTCCCCGCCTTCCGGTCCCAGATCCACGATCCAGTCCGACTGGCGGATGACCTCGAGGTTGTGCTCGATGACGAGCACCGTGTTGCCGCCCGAGACCAGGCGATGGAGCACCTCGAGGAGCTTATCCACGTCCGCGAAGTGCAGGCCCGTGGTCGGCTCATCGAGGATGTAGAGGGTCCGGCCCGTGGCCCGACGACAGAGTTCGGCCGCGAGCTTGACGCGCTGAGCCTCGCCGCCGGAAAGGGTCGTGGCGCTTTGCCCCAAGGCTAAGTAGCCCAGGCCCACGTCGGAGAGGGTCTGCAGGGTGCGGCAGATGGCCGGATGGGCCGAAAGGAAGCCCAGGCCCTCCTCCACGCTCATGGCCAGGAGTTCGGCGATGTTCTTGCCCTTGTAGCGCACGGTCAGAGTCTCATCGTTGAACCGCGCGCCGTGGCACTCGTTGCATTGGACATAGACGTCGGGCAGGAACTGCATGGAGATCTTCAGGGTCCCGTCGCCCTGGCAGTTCTCGCAGCGGCCGCCCTTGACGTTGAAGGAGAATCGTCCAGGCTTGTAGCCGCGGGCCTTGGACTGGGGCAGCAGCGCGTAGAGTTCCCGGATGGGGGTCCAGAGGCCTGTGTAGGTAGCCGGATTGGAGCGGGGGGTGCGGCCGATCGGGGACTGGTCCACCACGATGACCTTGTCAAGCTTCTCCGCGCCTACCATGTCCCTGTGCGCGCCCGGCTCGTCCTTGGCGTCGTAGAGCCGACGCGCCAGGGACTTGTAGACCACCTCATGGACTAATGTGGATTTTCCTGAACCGGAGACGCCGGTCACGCAGACCAGCAGCCCGAGCGGTATGTCCACGTCGATGTTCTTGAGGTTGAACTGCCGCGCGCCCTTGACGAGCAGATGCCCGCTCGGCGTGCGCAGGGGCGGACGGGCCCGGGGCGCGACCTGGCCGCTCAAGTAGGCTCCGGTGAGAGACTTAGGCTCGGAAAGGATATCCCGCAATGTCCCCTGCGCCACCACGTGCCCGCCGTGGATGCCGGCGCCTGGGCCCAGGTCAACGATCCAGTCCGCGCTGCGGATGGTCTCCTCATCGTGCTCCACGACCACCAATGTGTTGCCCAAGTCGCGCAGGCGCTTCAAGGTGGCCAAGAGGCGCATGTTGTCGCGGGGATGCAGGCCGATGGATGGCTCGTCGAGTACGTAGAGGACCCCGGTGAGTCCCGACCCGATCTGGGTAGCCAGGTGGATGCGCTGGGCCTCGCCTCCGGCTAAAGTCTCGGAGGCTCGGTCCAACGTCAGATACTCCAAGCCCACGGAGCTTAGGAACTCCAGGCGGCTGCGGATCTCTTTGAGGACTTGCTTGGCGATGACCCGCTGGTTCTCGTCCCAGACTTGGGCGGAGAAAAAGTCACGGGCTTTAGCAACGGAAAGGCGCGTCAGCTCCGAGATGCTCCGGCCCCCGATCTTTACGGCCAGAGACTCGGGCTTGAGCCTGGCTCCGGCGCAGGCGGGGCATAGCCGCTTGCGCATGAAGCGGTCCGCGATGGCGCCCTTGACGAAATCGGACTCGGTCTCCGCCACCCGACGTTCCAGGTTGTGGATCACGCCTTCGAAATCCTGGTTGTTCTTGGCCCAATGGGGCTTATAGGTCCCACCCCCATAGAGCACGATCTGCCGCTGCTTCTCAGTGAGTCCCCTCCAGGGCCGGTCCTGGTCGATGCCTTGCTGACGGCAGACCTGATCGAGGATCTCCGTGTAATAGCCGGACCAGGACCGCTTCCAGCGGTTAGTGCGTGTTGTGACCGGGTCGGCCCAGGCCGTGAGCGCACCCTCGGAGATGGAAAGACCCGGATCGGCCACGACCAGTCTGGGCTCCACCTCGGTCTTGTGGCCCAAGCCGCCGCAGTCCGGGCAGGCGCCATAAGGGGAATTAAAGGAGAAGAGACGCGGCTCGAGCTCGGGAAGGCTCCCCCCGCAATCCGGGCAGGCGTGGTGCTCGCTCATGAGTCTGCCGGCCTTGGGGTCCCCGGTGGGTTCCACGCGGACGAGGCCTTTGGACTCCTTGAGGGCGATCTCTATGGAATCAGCGATCCGCTGGCGCTCATCGCTGAGAACACGGAGCTTGTCCACAAAGAGCTCGATGGTGTGCTTCTGATAGCGGGAGAGCTTGGGGATGGAGTCGAGATCCAGGGATTTTCCGTCCACGCGCACGCTCACAAACCCCGAGCGCTTGAGCCGCTTGAAAAGATCCTCATAAGTCCCGGTACGGCCGCGGACCAGAGGGGAATAGACGATGACGGAGGCCCCGTCGTGCTCGCGCATGACGGTATTGACGATGGACTGCCCGGACTGCTTTTGGATGCGCTTGCCGCACTCGGGGCAGTGCGGGGTGCCGACTCGGGCGTAGAGCAGGCGAAGATAGTCATATATCTCGGTGACCGTGGCCACGGTGGAGCGCGGGTTGCGCGAAGGGTTGCGCTGCTCGATGGAGATGGCGGGCGAGAGGCCCTCGATCATATCCACGTCCGGCTTGTCCATCATCTCCAGGAACTGCCGGGCGTAAGCGGATAGGCTTTCCACATAGCGACGCTGGCCCTCGGCATAAAGGGTATCGAAGGCTAAAGAGGACTTGCCCGAGCCGGAGAGGCCGGTGAACACGATGAGTTTGCCGCGCGGCAGCGTCAAGCTGATGTTCTTGAGGTTATGCTGGCGCGCGCCGCGGATGGTGATTTTGTCCATATTCCGATAAGTATATTGTACCGAATCTGTGCGGCGCCTGGAACTTTTCGCGCGCCCGGTCGTATGTTAGGTATGAAGGAACTCATACTGGCCTGCGATGAGGCCCTGCTGCGCAAGCTCGAACGCGCCCGTGCCGTGCTCTGGCACAAGCATCCGGCCGGCAGGGTTGAGGACATATTCGCCGAAGCCTTGGACTTCCTGCTCGACAAAAAAGACCCTGAGCGCCGCCTGAAGAAGAAGAAGCTCCTCAAACGCCGTCCTCCTCCCAGTGCCGCCGACACCGAGAGCCGGCGCATCCCGCAATGGGTCAAGGACGAAGTCTGGGCCAGAGACGGCGGCCGCTGCACCTTCACCGCTTCCGGCGGCACCCGCTGTCCTGAGCAGGAAAGCCTCGAATTCGACCACATCATGCCTTGGGCCTTGGGTGGAAGGTCGCATGACCCCAGAAACATCAGGCTGCTTTGCCGGGGCCACAATCAGATGCGGGGCCGCCAGATGTTCGGAGGCGGCTGGCCCCAAAGCCGGCCGCCGTAGGAATTAGCGGGACGAGGCCGGCACGTTGTAGAGCGAGAGCACCGTGTCTTTGCGCTCGGCCTCGATGGGCTTCGGGAAGTCCAAGTTATAGTGTAGGCCGCGAGACTCTCGACGCGCCATGGCCGACTGAATGACGGCCGTGGCCACCACCGCGATGCTGCGCAACTCGATTAAATCCGGGGTCAGCAGGAAGTCCCAATAATACTGCTCGATCTCGCGGTTGAGGAGCTGCATGCGGTTCAAGGCCCGCTCCAGGCGCTTCTTGGACCGGACGATGCCGACATAATTCCACATGAGCCTGCGGATCTCGTCCCAGTTCTGCTCGATGACTACGGCCTCATCGGATTTGACCGCGCGGCCTGGATTCCACTCCGGCAGTGCCGAAAAGTCCGGCCGTGGCCACAACTCCGGCCGGCGATCCAACAGACGATAGAGCCGGTGAGCGAACACGCAGCACTCCAGCAGCGAGTTGGAGGCCAACCGATTGGCGCCGTGCAGGCCCGTATGCGCCACCTCACCCACCGCAAAGAGGCGGGGGATGGTAGTGGCCGTCTCCGCGTCGGTCTGCACCCCGCCGCAGAAGAAGTGCGCGGCCGGGACTACGGGGATGGGCGCGACGGCCATATCAACGCCGAAAGCGCGGCACTTCTCGTTGATGTTGGGGAAGCGCGCGCGCAGGGCCTCGGCGCTCATGTGCGTCATGTCCAGGAACACGCACTCCTCGCCCGTGCGCTTGAGTTCCGCATCGATGGCTCGCGCCACGATGTCGCGCGGCGCGAGTTCCTGCTGGGGGTGATAGTCGGCCATGAAGGCGCGGCCTCGGCGGTCAACCAAACGGCCGCCCTCGCCGCGCAGTGCCTCGGAAATGAGGAAGGATTTAGCCTGGGGATGGTAAAGGCAGGTCGGGTGGAACTGCACGAACTCCATGTTGGCCAAAGTCGCGCCGGCGCGCCAGGCCATGGCCATGCCGTCGCCCGTGGCCACGTCCGGGTTTGTCGTGTAGATGTAGACCTTGCCAGCCCCGCCCGTGGCTAGCACCGTGGCCCGGGCCGTGAAGGTGTGTACCTCGCCCGTGGCGCGCTCCAGGGCATAGGCCCCGCAGCAGACGCCTCGGTCGTCCCGGATGATGTTGACCGCGATATGGTTCTCGAAAATCCTGACGCCGCGGTCCGCCCGGCAGCGCTCCAGCAGCGCGCGGACGACTTCGGCGCCCGTGATATCGCCGGCGTGCAGGACTCGGCGGCGGGCGTGTCCCGCTTCGAGCCCCAAATCCGGGGCGCCGTCTTTCTCGCTGAAGGCCACGCCTAGGTCTAAAAGTTCGCGGACGCGGGCCGGGGCCTCATCTACGACCAGGCGCACGATGTCCTCATTGCACAGGCCCGCCCCAGCCTTGAGGGTATCGGCGGCGTGGCTCTCCGGAGTGTCGTCCACGCCGACCGCTGCGGCGATGCCGCCCTGGGCGTAGTTGCTGCTGCACTCGGCGGCCTCCTTCTTGGTCAGCAGATAGACCGTGCCTAGCGCCGAGAGTTTATGCGCGCTGAGCAGGCCGGCTAGACCGCTGCCAATGACCAAGAAATCGCACGAATGCTTCATGTTTTTGACTAGCCCGAGCGGGAATGCTAAAGTCTATCAAACTATGAGGTATTCCTAAGGTGATCCGGAGCTTCGAAACCCATCGGCCACGGATCCATCCGCGAGCTTTCGTTCATGATTCGGCCGAGGTCATAGGCCGGGTCGTCTTGGGGGCAGGGGTCTCGATCTGGCCCATGGCCGTGTTGCGCGGCGACGTGGACGCGGTCGTTATTGGCGCTGGGACCAATATTCAGGACCTCGCCATGGTGCACTGCGACCACGGCCGACCAACCCGGATCGGCTGCGGCGTCACCATAGGTCACGGCGCCGTGATCCATGGCTCCCGGATCGCCGACGGCTGCCTTGTCGGCATGGGGGCCACGGTCCTGGAATGCAGCATCGGTCGGGAATGCCTGGTGGGCGCCGGCGCGTTGGTGCCCAAGGGCGTCCGCATCCCCGCGCGTTCCTTGGTCATGGGCCTGCCGGCCAAGGTGGTGCGGCCCTTGACTGTGGCGGAACTGCGCCGCCTCAAACAATCCGCCGCCATCTATATGAAGCTGGCGCGGAAACACCAACGCGTCTCCCGGGTGATCTTCTAAAGGCATATGGCGGCCTGGCTGGCGTTTTTTGGCGGGCTGGTCATCGGCGCCGCCGCCGTGGCGGCTGGCGTGTTCTTCTGGGACCACGCGCGCAGCCTGCGCTTGGGGCGGTTCTTTTCCCACGCCGCGCACGAGATCAATACTCCGATCACGGCCATTAACATCACCACCCTGAACTTCCTCTCCGGCGTGTTCGGCGAGATGCCGCCCGACCAGGTCAAATGGATGGACATGATGCGCGATCAGGTCGGCCGGCTCAACGGCATGGTGGGCGAGCTGCGCGACCTCATTCACCTCATGCTCTGCGGCGACCTGGTGCTGCAGGCTGAGAGCGTAGCGCCCGCCGAACTGATCGAAGAGGCTCTGGCCCCGATCCGTCGAGGCGCGTCGCCCTCTCAAGCCGACGTCAACGCGGATTTGCCCGCGGACCTGCCGCGGGTGCGCGTGGACCGGGCGCGCACCATCCGCACCTTGGCCAGCCTCGTCTTCCATGCCCGCAAGTTCCGCAGTTCCGGAGACCTGCGCCTCACCGGCGAGAACCAAGGTGCTTCGGTGGCGTTACGGTTGGAGTACGCTGGCCAGGCCATCTCTCAAGCCGAAGCCCAGCGCAGCCTAGAGCTGCTCTATCCCGCCAGCCGCTTTGGACATGTCCTCAGCGCAGTCGGCCTGGGCCTGGGCGTCCTGAGAGCAGTGGCCCGTCACGGCGGCGGGGACTTGGGGATGAAGGTCGGCCCGGATGGGCACACGGTGCTCTGCCTGTCTTTGCCGGTCATGCCGAGCAGTACGTGAGGGACTGAATGGCGATCAGCGCATTTTCTAAGGACGCTCAGTGCCAGCGCGCTGCCGTGCGCCAGCTCCGTTGACCCTCGCCCCGCTCACCGTCTACAGACGCCTTCTGCGCGCTTACGGCCCGCAGGGCTGGTGGCCGGTCACTCCGACAGGCGGCCATCTCCCCCGCTACCGGCATGGATTTTTGGGCCGTCTCACACAGCGCCAGCGCCTGGAAGTCTGCGTGGGCGCCATCCTGACCCAGAACACGAACTGGGGCAATGTGGAAAAGGCCATGAGCCGACTGCACGCGGCCGGCATCCGGGACCTCGACGGTCTGCTGGCAGTGTCCCAGCCGAGGCTGGAGAGGCTCATCCGTTCATCAGGCTATTTTCGGCAGAAGGCAAAGAAACTCAAGGCGTTCGTCCGGCACTTGGCGGGCCGGGGCGGGAAGATCGCCGACTGGCTTTCCGGCGACCTTGAGGCGCTCCGCGTGGAACTCTTGGGGCTTTATGGAATCGGGCCGGAGACCGCCGATTCTATCCTTCTCTACGCGGCGGGTCGGCCCTCCTTCGTCATCGATGCCTATACCTTGCGCATCGGCAAGCGCCTGGGTTGGTTCAGAAAGCCGTCCTATGCTCGGGCTCAATCGTATCTGACCCGCCAGATTCCCAAGGATGCTAGGCTATACAATGAGTTCCATGCTGTCCTCGTCTACTTCGCCAAGGTCTGCTGCCGCAAGACCGGGCCGCTATGCGTTGAATGCCCTTTGCGGGAGGTGTGCCGTTATGGCTGCGATCGTTAGCCTCTTGCTGGTCCTGGGAGCTCACGCCTGGGGGCTTTCCGCCGCTGCCGGAAAGGTGGACATCACGCCGGACCTGGAGCATCAGAGCGTGTACCTGGCCGGCTTCGGAGCCAAGGGACGCAAGCCTGAGGGCGTGCATGACCCGCTTTACGCGCATCTCCTTCTGCTCAAAGACGGGCCGCGCACTGTCGGACTGGTGTCCTTGGACCTGCTAGGATTTTCTCGCAACGATGTAGAGGACCTGCGTCGCCTGGCCGGCTTCAACTCGCCGGATCGCTACCTTTTCGTGGCCGCGACCCACGACCATTCCGGACCTGACACCATGGGGCTTTGGGGACCTTTGCCCGGGATCTCCGGGGTGAACAAGGCCTGGCTGCGGGCGCTCAAGATGAATGTGGCTGAAACTCTGCGCGGTTTAGAGGGACGGATGCAGGAAGTAAGCCTTACCGGCTGGCAGGGCGCCTTGGACCCGAAGGGGTTGTGCCTCGACAGTCGAGACCCAGTTATCATCGACCCGGACCTGTCCGCGTTGGGATTGAAGGGGAAAGACGGCCGTGCAATCGCCACGGTGGTGAACTGGGCCTGCCACCCTGAGGTGCTGGGCAAGGAGAACAGGCTCATCACGGCTGATTTCCCAGGCGCGCTTTGCGCGAAGGTTGAGCGGGACACTGACGGCTCTTGTCTGTTCTTTAACGGGCCGATCGGGGGCCTGCTCACGCCTGACGCGGTCAGGGATCGGGCGCCATGGCAGGAGTCGACGCGCATCGGGGAGACTGTGGCAATCGCGGCTTTGCGCGGATTGGCTAAGGCCCGCGCTGGACGCGCCGAGCTGTCTTTCCATATCAGTTTAGTGCGAGTGCCGGTGGAAAATTCACGCTATCTGCTCTTCCTCCCTGCTTTGACGTCCGGGCACAAGCTCTTCGATGCCGCTGGGCATGTTCTATCGGGCTGGAAGGCGTATGGGCTTGTCTTCCAGCACGCTTTGGGGATGTTGCACCCGGAGCGCCGGCCCTGGGTCGAGACCGAAGTTTCCGTGGTCGATGTGGGCCCGGCGCGTCTGTTGGGCATGCCGGGCGAAGTATTCCCGGAATTGGTCATGGGTGGCTATGACGGGCGGTTCAGCTTCAGCCATCCGCTGGTCAAGCCGGGCAATCCGGATCCGCCTGACCTTGCCCGCGCACCAAAGCCGCCATACCTCAACGAGCTGGTCCATCGGTCCGTGGCGATGTTCGTTGGGTTGGCCAACGATGAGCTGGGCTATATCATGCCGGAGTATGACTTTAAAGTCCGGCACAATCTGACGATGACGCCGCGCTTACCTGGAGACCATTACGAAGAGACGAATTCGGTCGGGCCGGCCGCGACGCACATCATCCTGGATGCGGCAAAGAGCTTATTGTCGGACAAAAGTAGTACGATTCAAGCCCATGCCAAATAAGAACGATGCCATGTCTGCCGCCCTACGGTTGGAGCAGGCCAAGGAGCTTCTAGATGAAGGTTCTTTCACTAGGGCTTTGTCGATCCTGCGAAAATCTCTTCCGAAGGCGTTTCGGCCGGAGGGGGACATCCTCAAGGCGGAGTGCCTGCGCAGCCAAGGCTTTTTGGCGACTGCGGCTTCCCTATACCGAGAGCTTGTAGACAGATTGACCGCCCCGGACCGTTCTTCTTGGCTGGATTGTTGTCTGGGGCTGGTGGCATGTCTGCGGAGTCTAGGCGAAGTGTCTGAGGCTCGACGGTATTGGTCTGTGGGCCGGAAGGTCGCGGCGACGAGAGAGGTGAAAGAACGTTTCGACCTGGAAGGGGCGCTTATCGAACGGGCGGCCGGGGATTTCAAGCCTTGCATGAAGAAGCTTCGACGGCATTTAGCGCGCTTTAAGCGCGAGCGCGATTGGGCCGGGGCGGGGTATGTTCTGTGGGCGTTGGGCGGGGCAATGCGGTTCGCGGGAGATCTGAGCGGGTCGCGGCGGACTTTTTTGGAGAGTTTGACTTTGAGCCGCCGGGCTGGTGATTCTTCGGGGCAGGCTTATGCTTGGTTCGGTTTGGGCGGCGTGACGCGCATCCAGGGGCGGCTTGCCGAGGCCGAGAGGTATTACTCGCGGGCGCTTAAGGCGATGGCCGGGACGGAGGATGTGTTCGGGCAGGCTTATGCGCATTGCGGGCTGGCGAATGTGATCCGTCAGCGGGGCCGACTTGCCGAGGCTGAGCGGCACTACGGGCAGGCGCACAAGCTCTACACGGGGATTGCCGACTTGGTGGACTTGGCGTATGTGGATTGGGGGTTAGGTCAGATTTTCCTGAAGCGGGGGGAACTGGATTCTGCCGAAAAGCGCTTGAGAGTCGCGTTGAAGGGTTTTTCAAAGGGGGGGGAGACGCGGGGAATGGTCCTGTCTGAGACTGCCTTGGCAGCTTTGCTCCACGCGAGGGGTCAGACAAAAGAAGCTGAGCGGATCTTCGACCAAGCCGTGCGCCGCTCCCGACGGGCCGCAATCCACACGCATCTGGAGATGTTCACCTAGATCTTGAAGTCATGGCCCAGGTAGAGCTCCCGGGCCTTCGGATCTTCTAAGAGCTGCTTGGAGTTCCCCTCGACAAGTATCTTCCCGTCGAACATCAGATAGGCGCGCTCGATGATGGGCAAGGTCTCGCGCACGTTATGGTCCGTAATTAAAATCCCTATGCCCCGTTCTTTGAGCGCCGAGATCATGGCCTTCAGATCGCCCACCGTGATCGGATCTATGCCCACGAATGGCTCGTCGAGCATGATGATCTTCGGGTCGCTGATCATGGCCCGGGCAACCTCCAAGCGCCGCTTCTCACCGCCAGACAAAGTCCAGGCCTTCTGCCGCCGCAGCTCCCATAGGCCGAACTCCTCCAGCAGATCCTTCACCCGGCGCATCTGCTCCAAGCGGCTGGGCACCGTCCGCTCCAAGACCGCGCGCAGGTTCTGCTCCACGCTCAAGCCTCGGAACACCGTCGGCTCCTGCGCCAGGAATCCCAGGCCTCGCCTGGCCCGCGCGTACATGGGCAGGGCCGTCACGTCGACGCCGTCTATGGCGATCACGCCGGACTCCGGCCTGATGAAGCCCGCCAAGCTGTAGAAAGTCGTGGTCTTGCCCGCCCCATTTGGCCCCAGCAGGCCCACGATCTCGCCTGAGGATACCTCTAAAGACACGCCTTGAACCACCTGGCGCTCCCCGTAGGACTTTCGTATATCGCTGGCGCTCAACTTCATTTCTTCTTTTTCCCCGGTTTATCTTTGAACTGGATCCAGCCCATGGTCCGCCCATCGGCCTGAATCCGGTCCGGCTTCTGCAAAGCGACTACCTTGTCGCCCTGCACCGCGCCGGTCCAATCACCTTGCAGAACGTGCACCACCGGGCGGCCTCCGGTCACGGTCAGCTTCCCCTCGCCCGTTTCATAATCCGCTTGGTCGCCCCAAAGTGCCAGACGCGGGCCCCACACATGCACTTGATCCGTCAGGCGGATGCGCTCCTGCCCCTCCCAATCGAGACGCTTGGCCGAACCCGAATCAGGCGCGCCTTCCAAAGGGATCCGGGAATATGACACCAGCCCGCCCTGTGGCCCGAGCAGACGGCCGCGGCTGGTTTTCTGGTCGTATTGGGCCGTCTCGCCGGCTACATCGATGCGGTCGCCGGACTTGAGCCCATGTTGAAGCCGCACATGTCCGCGCGCGTCCCAGGTCTGCGGCTCGTGCTTGAAGAGCGCCCAATCCGAGGTCAGAAGGCTTGGGCCTCTGTGATAGCTTACCTCTCCGACGAACTCCTCCTCGCGGTACGGAGTCCGCCGGATGACCCACTCCTTGCTGCGCACGACTCCGCCAACGACCGCCTGCCCATCATGGGCGGCGCCATTCTCAACAGCGGCTAACCGGACGCACAGGAGCAGCGCCGCAAGCCAGGTCATGAGGATTTTTCCTCGACCTCGGCGCGTTGGTTGAATATGCGGATCTCCGAGAGGTCCGGCTTGGCCTCCAAGCCGCGCCCGCGCAAGCGGCCTTCCGGCCGCTTGACGCGCACCTCCCGGTCCGTGAGGAAGCGGTCGCGCTTAGCCGAATAGGTCATGGCATCCGTCTCCAGGACCGAGCGGTCCTCGATGGCTTCAAGAACGACCGAGCTCGATAGGAACACGTCGTGGGTCGCCACGAGCACCTTTCCCGTCAGAGATCTCACGCGGGAGATCATGCGACCGTCGCGGAAAAAGCGCATGCGCGGCTCGGCGAGGATCGCGTCCCCCGCCTCCTCATGCAGGACGGCGCTGCGCGCCGTGAGCTCCCAGACCTGAGCCCCGCGCACCGTCTGGTCCAAGACAAAATCCTCCATGGTCTGGAGCGGTTCGGAGGCGATCGGCCTGGCTTGGCGGCACCCGCCCGCGCTGAGGAGGCCCATCCAGGCGAGGGCGGCGGCGGCGCGCGCGGCTGCGTTCACTTCTTCCCGGACGCGGAGGTATCGATCTGGGGCTGCTGGGTCGGAGCCTGCAGTTGGTCGTCGGGAACGAACTTGTCGCCTTGGCGCAGCCAGGGGGTCATCTCGATTGGGATCCGGCGGATGTGGTAGGGCTTGGGAAGCTTGCGCAGCAGGTAGCTCACTCCAAAATAGAACACGATGAGGCAGGCGTAGATGATGCCCAAAGTCCGCAAGTGCCACTTGGCGTCCGGAAACCACGCCGGTGGGATGGTGAGGTCACGGCCACACTTCTTGCAGGCCTTGGCCGTATCCTTGCTCTCCTGGCCGCAGTTCATGCATTTCATAAGAGTCCCCTTCGCGCGGCAGCGCGATGGCACTGACAGCCATCAGTAAATGCGTTGGCTGTCATGTGTTTGACAACGGAATCTATACACCGCGCCATGCGGGCGAACCTCGGCACATCGCGCAAGGACAAGGCGTTGGGCCCGTCACTCAAAGCCCGGTCCGGGTCGGGATGGGCCTCGAAGAACACCCCGGCCACGCCCACGGCCGTGGCCGCCCGGGTCAGAGGCCAGATATGCCGACGCTCGCCACCCGTGGCATGGCCCAGGCCTCCGGGAAGTTGAACGGAATGCGTCGCGTCGAAGATGACGGGGTAGCCTAAAGAGCGCAAGATGGCCAGCGAGCGCATGTCTACGACGAGGTTGCCGTAGCCGAAGCTCGTGCCGCGCTCCGTGATAAGTATCTTGCGGTTGCCCGTGGACTCGATCTTGCGCACCGCGTGGGCCATGTCCCAGGGGGAGACGAATTGCCCTTTCTTGAGATTGACCGGCTTGCCGGTCCGGCCGCAAGCCAGGAGCATCTCGGTCTGCCGGCACAGGAAAGCGGGTACCTGCAGGATGTCCACGTAGCGCGCGGCCAGCGCGGCCTGGGCCGGCTCGTGCACGTCAGTCAGGCACGCCACTCCCAGGCTGCGGGCTACCCGGGCGAGTATGCGCAGCCCGGCTTCGAAGCCCGGTCCGCGAAAGGCGCCCGCGGAGGTCCGATTGGCCTTGTCTGCCGAGCATTTGAGCACGAAGCCCGCGTCGAGCTTGGCGAAGCAGTCGGTGAGCGACTTGCCTACCCGCCGGAGCATGGCCTCGGATTCCAGGGCACAGAGGCCGCCTATGAAAGCCACGGGGCCGTCGTTGCTGAATACCGCCCCTCTCACTTCCAGGCGAACTTGGCGGATCTTAGCGGGCATGGGCTTTCTGGGCGCTCCGCGCCAGGGCTGCGGCCACGAAATCCCTGAACAGCGGATGCGGGGATTCCGGCCGGCTTTTGAATTCTGGATGGAACTGCACGGCCAAAAACCAGGGGTGGTCGCGCAGCTCGACGATCTCGACGAGGTCCTTGGCCGCGTAGGTGCCGGCCACGCAGAGCCCGGAGCCTTCAAGCTGCTTGCGGAACTTATTATTGACCTCGTAGCGGTGGCGGTGGCGCTCCCGCACCGTGGCTGCGCCATAGGCCCGATGCGCCAGGGTGCCCTTCTTGACTGCACACTCGTAGCTGCCCAGGCGCATGGATGCCCCTTTGGCCTTGACCGCCTTCTGCTCCGGGAGCAGGTCGATGACCGGATAGCGGGTCCGCGCGTCGAACTCCGTAGAGTGGGCGCCAGCCAGCTTAAGCACGTTGCGCGCGAACTCGATGACAGCCACCTGCATGCCCAGGCACAGTCCCAAATAAGGAATGCGGCCCTCCCGGGCCAGGCGCACCACCTGGATCTTGCCTTCGATGCCGCGGTCGCCGAAGCCGCCGGGCACGAGTATGCCGCCTACGTCCGCGAGCTTGGACTCCAGATCGCGGTCCGTGGTCTCGATGAAGCGCACGTTCACGCGCGCCGAGTGCGCGATGCCGGCGTGCACCAGGGATTCGCTGACTGATTTATAAGCGTCCTTGTAGTCCGTGTACTTGCCGGCCAAGGCGATGGTGACCTCGCGCTGGGGCTTGCGCAGGCGTTCCACCATGGCCGTCCAGGACTCCAGATCCTTGGAGTGCGTGCGCAGGCGCAGGAGCATGACGATCTGGTCGTCGAGGCCCTGCTTATGGAGCATGAGGGGGACTTCATAGATGCTGAAAGCGTCCTGAGCCTCGAAGACGGACTCCTTGGGTACGTTGCAAAACAGGCTGAGCTTGGCTTTGATGTCGGCGTTGAGCGGCTTCTCGCTGCGACAGATGATGATGTCGGGGTTGATCCCGATCTCGCGGAGCTTGCCGACGCTGTGCTGGGTGGGCTTGGTCTTGAGCTCTTCGGCGGCCTTGATGTAGGGGACGAGGGTCACGTGCACGTAGAGCACGTTGTCCCGGCCGCCTTCCAGACCCATCTGCCGCGCCGCCTCCAGAAAGGGCAGGCTCTCGATGTCGCCGACCGTGCCGCCGATTTCGACGATGACCACGTCAGCGCCCTTGGAGATGGCCCGAAAGCGGTTCTTGATCTCGTCGGTGATGTGGGGGATGACCTGCACCGTGGCGCCCAGAAAGTCGCCCTTGCGCTCCCGGGAGATGACCGTCTCGTAGACTTTGCCGGCCGTGAAGTTGTTGGCCTGGTGCATCTCCTTGTCGAGAAAGCGCTCGTAATGGCCCAGGTCCAGGTCGGTCTCGGCTCCGTCCTCGGTCACAAAGACCTCGCCGTGCTGGAAAGGGTTCATGGTCCCTGGGTCCACATTGATATAGGGGTCGCACTTGAGCATGGTCACGTTCAAACTCCGGGCCTGCAGGAGCTTGCCGATGGAGGAAGCGGAGATGCCCTTGCCTAACGAACTCACCACCCCTCCCGTCACGAAGATGTACTTGGTCATTTTCTGATTCTCTTCAGCATGCGTTCGGCGCGCCTGAGGTCCGCCGGGGTGTCGATGGCCACGGGCCGCTCCGCCACCACGGCGGCATAGATGGACATGCCGTCTTCCAGGGCCCGAAGCTGCTCCAGGCATTCGCAGCGCTCCAGAGGGGTGGCAGGCAGGCGCACGAAGCGCTCCAAGGACCGGCGCCGAAACCCATAGATACCCAGGTGCTCGAAGCGTCGGGGCTTGCCGCCGTCGCGGGCAAACGGGATTGCGGCGCGGGAGAAATAGAGGGCGCGGCCGTTCTGAGCCAGGGCCGCCTTGACTACGTTGGGGTCTGCCTCCCGCCGCCGGTCGCGCAGGGGCATGACCGCAGTCGCCATATCCGCGCCGGGGTTGCGGCGCAAGAGCTCGGCTACGCGGCGGATCGTGGAGGGCTTGATGAAGGGCATATCGCCCTGCAGGTTGATGATAAAAGGCTCTTGGCGGCCTTTGGCGGCTCGGGCCACGCGGTCGCTGCCCGAGGCGCAGGAGACCGGCGTCATGACCGCCTGGCCGCCGAAATCGGCCACGGCCCGGCGCACGCGCTCGTCGTCCGTGGCCACGATCACGGGGCCTACGCGGGCCGCACGGGCGGCGCGCCAGCACCATTCCACCACGGACCTGCCGCCCAGGCGCGCCAGGACCTTCGCCGGGAATCTGGTGGAACCCAGGCGCGCAGGGATCACGACGAGGCAATCGCCCTGTTTGTTCAACGCAAGGTCTCTTTGAGTTCCGGCACGGTGCAGACTGCGGTGCCCAGCTTGCCTACCACGATGCCGGCCGCATAGTTGGAGATCACGGAGGCTTCGCGGATGCGCGCGCCGGCCGCCAGGCCCAGGGTCAACACGGAGATGACCGTGTCTCCGGCTCCGGTCACGTCGAAAACCTCTTGGGCCACCGTGGGAATATGGGTGAGGCGGCCGCCGGCCTCGAAAAGGCTCATGCCGTCCGAGCCGCGGGTGATCAGGACGGATTTGGCTCGCAAGCGGGCCCGGATGTCCCATCCCAGCGCGGCCAAGGGTCTCTCGCCGGCTTGCTGAGGACGCCGCATGCCCGCCCAGGCCTCGGATGTGTTGGGGGTGATGCAGTCTACGCCGCGGTAGAGGCCGAAATGCTCCACCTTGGGGTCAACGGTGAGCGGGATGCCTCGCCGCCGGGCTCCGGTGATGGCCGTTTTGATGAGCTGGCGTGAGATGACGCCTTTGCCGTAATCGGAAAGGATGATCGCGTCGCACTCGAGCATGGCCGTCAGAAGACTCTTGAGCAGGCTCCGCTCCGTATGGGCTGGAAACGGACCGGGCGTCTCTCGATCGAAGCGCACAACCTGCTGGTGTTCAGCGATCACGCGGCATTTCTGGGAGGTCACGCGCGCGGGGTCCGAGACCACGCGGCCGACCTTGATGCTCCGGGCCGAGAAATCGTCGAGCAGCATGCGGCCCGCCGGGTCGTCGCCCAGCACGCCTACGACTTCGACGCGGGCTCCCAAGGCGGAAAGGTTGTGGGCTACGTTGCCAGCGCCCCCGAGCACGAAGCTTTCGGCGCGGACCTGGACCACTGGGACCGGGGCCTCCGGCGAGAGGCGCGAGACCCCACCCCGGATGAACTGGTCGAGCATGAGGTCACCGACGACGAGGATGCGTTTCCCGGGGAAACGGTCTATGATACCCTGCAGGCGGGAGCGCTCGGCATGCGCTATGGTCATATTGTAGTACTTACGATTATAACATTTTGGCCAAACTGGCCGTCACATGCCCGAAGAAAACCTCCACGCGCATGAGCACTGGGACCTTGCGCGCGTCGTCCGTGAGCCATATCTGGAGCTTGCGGCCCTTCTGGATGAAGATGCCTTCCTCGCGCAGGGCCGGCTCCACAACCAGGCAGTGGAAGGTCCCGGCCGCAGTCTTGACGGTCTCGCGGCGCAGGACGCGGATGACCAGAGGCCAAGTGCGCTTGGTGTTGACGTCAACGACCACCTCGGTCCCGGGCTCCAGCTGGTGGGAGCGGACGTAGTAGAGGCTGGAGAGGATGTCTTGCACCTGGACTGGGATGGTGCCTGCCGACCAAGTGAACGTCCCGTCGCGGTCGGTCTTCTTGGATAGGAACCGGCTGGCGGGCTTGTCGTAAAGCACCCATTCGTCCCGGAAGAAGTGTCCTTCGCGAAGCTTTTTTGAGTAGCCCAGGGAGGTGATGGTCCTGGCGTCCATCCAGGATTCGTTGAGGTCGCGGACCTTATAGAAGGTGTCGCAGAAGGCGTTGGACTTCGCTTCGGAGACCACATGATAGGCTGGGACCCCGTTGAAGCGCACGACTTCGCGCACCCCCAAGGTGGACTGGCCCACGGCCATGATGCCCCATGACACGTCATAAGAGAGTTGCTCCGGAAACGCCGTCAGACTGGCGAGGTCCGTCGAGATCTCGACATTGCCTTCCGAGAGCTGATGCGGGTCTGAAAGAGTTGGGCTCGATATGGATAGGCCCCACGACGAAACCGGCAAAATCAATAAAACAAGCGCGCGGCCTACGGCCGCGCGCCACCAGCGCCCACCCTGGTGGGACGCTGGTTCCGTTGGGGGGACAAAAGTCGTCATGCCTTCCCCTCCGCCAATCCGACCAAAGTATCATTCCAGATATTTTTTCCCTTGATGATATCGAGCGTTATTCCCAAGGCATAGACCTCGCCGGCGAGCATGTCGCGCCAGTCCGCCGGGAACTTCACCAAGTCCTTGAACGTGGTCACCAATGGCAATCCGGCCCGCAGATGGTCGACGGAGATCAGTTCGCGCTTGGTGTAACGGTGGTGGTCGGGATACCGCCAACGCTGGGCGATGGACACCCCGTTGCGCTCCAGGCAGGCCTCGAATTGCTGCGGAGAGGCCAGCCCAGAAAGAGTCGAGACAGGCTGATTTTTGAGTTGATCGAAGCGATGTTTGCTATTGGTCTTGACCTCGAGCAGGAAATCCGGCTTATGTACCGCCTCGAGCAGCGGCGCTCGCGGGTTGGCCTTATGGATATCCTCCCGTAAAGCGGCGAGCGCCTCTTCCGACGCCAGATCAACGTGCGTGAGCATGATGATATGCGCCCGGCGCAGGGCCCATAGGGGCTCGCGCAAGTTGCCCAAGGGCAGCAGATGGCGACCGCCGAAGGGGTCTAGCGCGTTGACCAGAACCACGTCAAGGTCGCGCGCAAGGCGGCGGTGCTGGAAACCGTCGTCAAGGATCAATACCCTGGGATGGAAGCAGGTCGCGGCATGCGTCGCGGCGCCGACCCGGTCCGGCGAGACCAGGATGGGCACCCCCTGTCCTTTGAGGAGCTGGTGCATCATCCAGGGTTCATCTCCGCAGCGCTTCCAGTCCATCTCGGCATCGTCATGGAGCACGCAGACCCCGGCGGCCCCCCCCGCACGGCCGTAGCCCCGGCTCAGGATCGCCACGGAATGGTCGCGCCGACGCAGGGTCAGCGCCGCCAGTATCGTAGCCGGGGTCTTGCCGGTCCCGCCGGTGGTGAGGTTCCCGATACAGACGACCTTGGCGTTGACCCGACGGGGCTTGAGCACGCGCAGGTCATAGAGCAGACATCGCGCCAAGACCCCTGCGCCATAAACCATCGAAAGCAGCCACAAGAGCCAACGGCCCCAGAAGCCTTGAGCCAGACGCGCGCGCCGCTTCTCCCATTTCATGCCGTGACTTCCCTCAGAAGCGGGCCTTGCCCCGCGTCAGGTTCAGATGGAAGTCCAGCAGGTAGTCGTCGCCTCGGATCAAGATCCTCTTGAGCGGTCCCGCCGCCGGATCCCAGGGCCAGGGAGAGATGCCCTGCTTGATGCTGAAGTCATAGCGATATCCCGCTTCGCGCGCCAGGCGTCTGACCTCAGGCATGAAGGCGCCCGCGCCGTAGGGATAGGCGAAGCCGATCATCTCCCGGCCCAGCTTGTCCTCCAGGCGCTTCTTGCTCTCGAAGAGCTCCCAGCGGACCAAGTCAAGGGGGGTGCGAGTCAAGTCGGGATGGCGCATGGTGTGGGAGCCGAACTCGACGATGCCGGAGCGCTGCATCTCATCGACAGAGGCCCAGGTCAGCATGCGCACCCAGGGCTCGCCGGCTGGATCGTGCCAGGAGTTATGCCTGTCCACGGTCTCGTAGACCAAAAAGATGTTGCCCTTCATGCCGAACTCCCGCATGATGGGGAAGGCGACCTCGGCGTTGTTGGCGTAGCCGTCGTCGAAAGTGATGAGGACCGGATGGGCCGGCATGTCGCGGCGGCCGCACTCCGCATCGCGCAGCTCCGCAAAGAGCATGGCTGTGTAGCCGTGCCGCTTAAGATATCCCATCTGCCGGCTGAAATCTGCCGCTGAGACCCAGAGCTTGGCGAGCTGTGAACCCGGCGGAGGCTCGCCTATCTTGTGGTACATGAGGGTGGGCAGGCCCTGGGCCTGGGGCCGCCACCAGTTCCAGCGTGCGCTGAGCATGCCGGCGATGGCGGCGCCGCCTGCGACGGTCTCCAGCAAGCTCAGCCCTCCTTGACGCCGCGCTTATCTTCATGCGGTACCGAGTGCGCTCGGGAATCGCGTGAACTCTCGGCGATGCGCCCTAGTTTGACATATTTGAGCCAGCTGTGGAACGCTGCCAGAGCCGCCCAGATGAGGCCCGGTTGTCCGTCCAAAACGCCCAACTTCAGGACGGCACGCGCGAAGAACTCCCAGGGCAGGATGAGATGGTGCGCCAGATGGAAGCGCTGCCCCTGGTCCCAGCGCTTGCGCGCGGCCAACGAGGTGTAGCGGTCAAGTTTTCCTAAATAATCCGAGAGGTCTTTATACGGCGTGTGGATCATTTTCCCAACGAGGAGGGGGCTGATGGATCCGTCGATTTCCAGACCCTCATGGAGCAGGCCACCTACAAAGCGTCCCTTTTTACGCTGGAAGAGGCGGACGTGCCGCTCGGAACCCATGCCGCCCCAGTGCAGGGGACGGCCCAAGAACCGGACCTCAAAGCCGATTTCATAGGCTTGCGCATCCGGAGCCGCCAGTCGGTCGCGGATAGCCTCGCGCAGCGGCGGATCGACCCGCTCATCCGGGTCGATCCAGAAGCACCACTCCCCAGTCGCGGCGTCCAGAGATGCCTGCCTCTGAGAGGCGTAGTCGTCGAACTTGCGGCGGATGACCTGGGCCCCGGCGGCGCGCGCGATACCCTCGGTACGGTCCCCGGTCTCTGCGGAGACCACCACGATGATCTCCTCGGCCAGACCCTGGAGACTCTCCAGGCATCCCGGCAGGTCTTTTTCCTCGTCAGTGGCGATTAAAATGGCGCTAAGCAAGGGAGCCATAGACCTCCTCCATTTGTCCGGCCATGCGTTCCAGCCCAAAATCCGGCAGGTCCTCTCGGGCCTGAGTCGCGAGTCGTTGCGCCAGGACTTGGTCGCCGAGCAGCCGTCCGATAGCTCCGGCCAGGGCTTCGGGATCACGCGTTGGCACCAGGAGTCCGGAACTGCCGTCGGCAACGATCTCGGGGATCCCTCCCGCCGTGGTGGCCGCGATGGGCACGCCGCAAGCCGCGGCCTCCAGGAGCACGCTGCCCATGCCCTCTCCCCAGGAAGAAAGGACGAAGACATCGAGTGCTCTCAACAACGGCCCGGGGTCCGACACGTGCCCCAGGATGAAAACTTGTCCCGCCAAACCCATGAGTTTTATCTGCTTGACGAGCCGCTCCTGCTCCGGTCCCTGCCCCGCGATGAGGAACGTCGTCTGCGGCCGCTTCTGGAGGACGAGCAGGGCCGCGGCGAGCAAAGTGTCATGGTCCTTGTGCGGGACTAAAGCGGCGAGGTTGCCGACCCATGCGCCGGACTCGCAGACCCCGAAGCGCTCCGCCAATCCTCGCCGCAGACAGGCCTTCTCGTCGGGTGATGAGGGGCAAAAGACGTCTTCGGGCAGATCGGTCCAGCGCCGCTCCGCGACCCCGATGGGCAGCCCGTCTGGAACCACGGCGATGCGGGAGGGGGGGACGCCGGAACGCTCCAGGATCCCCGCGATGGCCCGGGACACGGCCACGACGCGGCCAGCCCTGTCGTACTTGAGCCTGCGGCTGAGCCTGCCGCTAAGCTCGAAATCCACCCGCCGGTGCGCGACCCAGGGCAGCCCGCCCAGGGGACCCGCAAAAGCCGCCAGCGCCGCCGTGTGCGCGGTATGAGCATGCAAAACAGGGTTCCGGGAGCGGCGGGCCAGATGCGCGAGCTTCCAGGCGGAGAACGGATCCCATTCCCACAGATACGGCAGGCTCACGGTTTGGAAACCCTGCCGCCGCGCCTCGGCCTCCAGCAGAGAGGCCCGGCGGCAGACCACGGTGTTGCGGTGCCCCCGGGCGCGCAGGGCCGCGGCGAGATAGAGGAGCTGACGCTCGCCGCCGCGCAACCCGCGCTCGCCGTCAAGATGGAAGACGTGCCAGGATTCTTTCATAAACTTTCAAGGTTTCATCGCCGAACGGCTTGAGGCTGAAACGGTTCTCGTAGCGGCGTCTGCCCGCGGCGCCCATGCGCTCAGCCAGAGCCGACTGGTCCAGGAACCGGGCTAAAGCCCGGGCGAGGGGCTCAGGGTTTCCCGGCGGGACCAGGAAGCCTGTCACGCTCTCCTCTACCAAATCCGGCAGGCAGCCCACGGAGGTGGCCACCAAAGACCGGCCGGCCGCCATCCATTCCAAGGCCGCGCGGGAGACGGCTTCGGATCCAATAGAGGCCACCACTCCGACCCGGCAGCGCGCAAGCTCGGCCGGGACGTCGGCCGCGAAACCGGCGAACTTCCAGACTCCTTCGAGGCCCAGACTCCGGACGCGGCCTTCGAGCTGCGCACGACGCGGCGGCGAACCGGCGCCCACGGCCAGGAAACGGGCCTCCGGGTGGGCCTTTCGGAGCAGGGCCGCGGCCTCCATCAGGGTCTCATGTCCCTTGACCGGGTCCAGGCGGCCTAATACCCCGAAGACGCACGCCATCGGCAGGGGCAAGGCTGGCGGAGCCTCGATGCCTTGGAACACGGTGGCGACCTCGGAGCCGGGGAACGTCGCGACGAGATCTCGGGCAATGACGGAGTTCGCGGCGATGAAACCGCCGGTGCGCCGGGCCAGCAACCGGGCCAGGGGGTGCCCGGCCACAGGACGGACATCGCCGCGTGTGCGTACCACGGCCACGGTGGTCAAGGCGGCCAAGGCCGCAGCCAGGGCGTGGCTGCTGCCCGTGTGCGCGTTGATGAGCTCGATGCCTGACGCGCGCACCTGGGCGCGCAGGCCGTGCAGAGAGGACCAGGGCCTCTTGAGGCCGCGCGCGCGCAGCCCTACGCGCTGGGCCGCGTCGACGAGGGGAGAGCCGGCGCGTCCCCAGAAATAGACCTCATGGCCGAGGCGCTGAAGCTGCGCGGAGAGGGTCAGGGCGTAATGGGCGATGCCGGAATCCCAGGGCTCGCCTTCGATCTGTAGTATCTTCACCTGGTCCTCTCCGGAAGAGAAGAACGGCTACCCCTTGAGGACGGCTGGCCCTGGCCCGCCACCATCTCCAAGGCGTTGGCGAGGACTTCCTCGGTCGTGATGAGTCGCATGCAGAGGAAATGCCCGGCTGGGCATGTCTTGGTCCCGTGCAGGCTGCAGGGCCGGCAGGACAGGTCTTTTTCCACGACCCTATGCCCCGTCCCGTACGGGAAGAAGCCCAACTCCCGGGTCGTCGGCCCGAAGAGCGCGAGCGCCGGCACGCCCATCCCCGTGGCCATGTGCATGGGGCCGGAATCGTTGGTCACGAACAAGACCATCCGCCCCATGAGCGCCTTGAGCTCCATGAGGTCGGTACGCCCCGACCAATCCAGGGCGCCGCCATCACGGGCGATCCGACCGCAGAGTTCCCGGTCGCCCTTGCCTCCCACGAGGACCACGCGCAGGCCCTCGGCGCGAAGGCCGAGCGCTAGCGCGGCAAAGCGCTCCGGCAACCAGCGCTTGGTAGCCCAGACCGAACCGGGATGCAGTCCCACGAGACGGTCCTGAAGGGCTACGCCCTCGTCGCGCAGCCGCATATCGATGGTCTGTGTCGCCTTATCGTCCCGAGTCACGAAGACGGATTCATCCGGCCGGGGGCGGATATCGGGCTTCAAGGGCTGCAGCAGGGCCAGGTTGCGCTCCAGGTCGTGCATCAGCCAGGTGAAGGGCACCGCATCGGTGAGCAGCCAGCGGCCGGCACTCGCGGCGGAGCCGATGCGGCGGGGGATGTCGGAGAGCCGCGCCAGGATAGCGCTGCGCAGGGAGCGGTGGGGGATCAAGGCCAAGTCGAATTTCCTGCGGCGCAGGTCTTGGGCCAGGCGCCAGGTCCCGCGCAAGCCGCGATGAATGCCGCGCTTGTCATCGAGGACGACCTCGTCGACATGAGGGGAGTCGGTGAACAGGGCTGCGCTCTTGGGCAAAGTCAGGACGGTCACGCGGCAGTCGGGGAGTATGCTCTTAAGGTCCCGAGCTAAAGGCAGGGTCAGCAGGCTGTCGCCCAGCCAGGCGCTCTGTAGGATCAACACATTGGCCCCGGAGGGGGGGCAGGACGCCGTGGCGCGGCCGTCGCCATAGTCGCCCAAGTTGAGCCAGCGCTCCCGGACCGGGACGTGCCACGTATCCAGAGCCGCGAGGTAGCGCTCCACGTTGTGGCGCTCCAAGGTTGGAAAAGGGAGCCTAAGGAAGACGAAGAGGCGGCGGGTCAAGGCGTCCTTGCGGTAGACGCTCACCTGCGGCACGGCGCAGAGCTGCCGGATGAGCCAGGAGCGGAAGTTGCCGTGCAGGTCGAGCAGATGCGTAAATCCCCGGCTGCGGATACGACGCAGGGCGCCGGGAAGGCCGGTGAAGGGAATGACCTCGTCGACACCCGGCATGCCGGCCACGATGCCGGCGAAGGCGGGCTTGACCAGGACCGAGATGCGGCAGTCGGGCCAATGGGCTTTGAGGTTCTTGTAGACCGGCGCGGTCAGGATGACGTCGCCCAGGGAGGAAAGCCGGATGACGAGGATGTTATTCGCCATGAATAGTCATGCGGGCGCGCGCATGTTCTATTGTACCAATTGTGGTGTGCTGCCCTTTGGCTTTCTCTACGATGGGCCCTAGGAAGCGTGACCGGTGGTCAGGGGAGGCGAGATGACCGGTTCCAGGTATGCTAGAGTCCGCTGCGTGGCGCCTTGCCAGCTGTGCACCAGGGCCTGGGCGCTTCGACCGGCCGAGGCCGAAGCCTCCGTGGTCCCGAAGAGCCGCCCCAGGACCTCTTCTAAAGACGCCGCGTCCTCCACCTGAAAACCGCCGCCGCAGGCCAACAAGGCCTGCGCCGCCTCTTGGGTATGCTCCACATGTGGGCCGAAGACGACCGGTATCCCGGCCGCAGCGGGCTCCAGCACATTATGTCCGCCCACCGGGAGCAAGGTCCCGCCCACGAAAGCTGCCCTGGCGCAGGCGAAGAAGGAGGGTAACCAGCCCATAGCATCTACAAGCAGGACGCAGGCATCCGGCGGCGGCGGCGCTCCCAGCCGGCAGAAAGACAGGCCCATTTTCCGCAAGGCCGCGGCTGCGTCGTCGGCCCGCTCCACATGGCGCGGAGCCAGAACCAGCTTCAGGCCTGGGAATCCGCGACACAGGCCGGAAAACGCCTCAAGAAGAATCTCTTCTTCTCCGGGATGGGTGCTGGCCGCGACCAGCACCGGATTTTCTTGCCAGCCCAGGCGTGAGAGCTCGGCGCGACCGCGTTCGTCCCTCGAGGACAAGCGGTCGTACTTCATGTTGCCCGCGACCAGGACGCGGTCTTCAACGACGCCCAAAGCCACGAATCTCCGGCCGTCGACTGCGGTCCGGGCCGCGAGCCGGTCGATGCGTCTGATGAATGGCCGAAGCAGCGGCGCGATGAAACGGTAGCGCGGGAAGCTGCGTTCGGAGATGCGGCCGTTGACGACCCCGATGCGCAGTCCGGCGCGCGCTGAACACTCGATCATGTTGGGCCACAACTCAGTCTCAACGAGGAGCAAAGCGTACGGCTTGGCCTGGCGCAGAAAGCGCCGCACCGCTGGCCAACAGTCGATAGGGGCCAAAGCGGCGGCGTCTACGCTCGGCAGGCATTGGGCCGCGTCACGTCCGGCGCGAGTCGTTGTGGTCAGCAAGACCGCCGGCGCTTCCGATCGCTGGCGTAGCCGGCGCAGGATCTCGGAGACGGCCGCGACCTCGCCCGCGGAAGCCGCATGGACCCACAGCACCGGCCGGCCCGTGAGCTTGGCGTGCGCTTGCTCCGACAAACCGCCCAGGCGTTCATTGAGTTCCTCCGGAAGATCCCGCAATAGGCCGCGCCGCGGTGAAAACAGGAACTTAAGCACGATGCCCAGGACGCCGAGGGGAGCCAGTAGGTTGATCAGAAGCAGCACGAGACCCATCATAAAGTCACCGCGCGGTCGGCCTGTTCATAGATGCGGTCCAGGGCGATCTTCAGTTCTTGGGCCTTGGCCGCCAGATCGTCCTGAGGTCCGACGAAGATCGGCGTCCCGTGGATGACTATGGCACGGGAGAAAGGGAGGGGAACCTGGAATCGGTCCCAGGCACGCGGGAACTCGATCTTGCGTGACACCGCGTTGGCTATGGGGACGATAGGCAGACCGGTCTTCTGCGCCAGATAAAGGATGCCCGCCTTGACTTCACGAGCCGGACCTTTCGGGCCGTCGCAGGTAATGGCAACATCGAACCCCTCATTCAAGGATTCAAGAAGTTCACGGGCTGCGGCCGCCGCGCCGCGTGATGAGGAGCCCCGGCAGGCGCCCATGCGGGAAAGTCGCATGACCTGGGCGATGATCTCGCCGTCCGCGCTGCGGCTGACCAGGATCTTGGCATGCGACCCGCGGTGGGTCCAGGTGAAGAAGACCTGCCGTTGGTGCCAGAAGGCGTAGATCACCGGCCCCTTGACCCGGCGCGCCGCGGCCAGATGCTCGGCGCCCAGCCGCCGCGAACGCGCGGTCAGGCCTACGACGGAGACGTAAAGGTAGGCGAAATACGGGGCGAGGCGACGAAGGATGCTCAATCCTTCTTGGGCTTGCGCGCCCGAGCCTGAGCCAGCCAGCTCAGGCTCACCGCAGTCGTAGCCGCTGGGTCCAGCCGGCCTTCATGCAGGCGGACGTCGATCTTGCCGGCGTCGAGCTTGCGCAGCACGGTCTCCAGGGCCGCAGGCTCCTGGAGCGCGTTCCAGGGGCTCAACGTGCAGGATTCCTTGGCTGCCTCCTCCTCCACCAGGGCCGCGGCGAAGCGCACGGCCTCGTCAAGGGCGGCGGCCTCTACGAGGCCCCATAGAGCGTATAGCTCCGCCGAACTCTCCCTGGACTTCTCTTTGGCCGAAGCGAACCCCGGCCCCAGCGTCGCCAGGACCACGCTGTAGGCCAGGCCCGGAATAGGGGAGAGCGCCGCGGCGTCGACGTCGGGATGCTTAAAGGTCTCGAAGAGCACGCCCGCCGCGATGGTCTTGGCGGCCTGCCCCAGGAGTTTCTGGAGCTGGTCGTCGCCAAAGCCAAGCGCCGCGAGGTCTAAACCTGACTTCTTGGCTCGACGCTTGACATCCGCGACCCTCAGGGTGAGCTTGAAGCCCCGGATCTTACGCATTACCCTTGAGCTTCTTGAACTGAGGCTTGCTGCCCTTGACCGGCATGGCCGGCTCGGCGCCCTTGCGGCCGCCCATATGCACTTCCCACTCGTAGATCAAAGTCGAGGTCGCCGCGATGGAGGAGTAGGTTCCTAGTATGTTGCCCACGACCATGGCCAGGGCGAAGTTGCGCAGCACCGGCCCCCCGAAGATGAACAGGATGATGCAGACGGTCTGCACGGTCAACACCGTGATGATGGTCCGCGACAGGGTCTCATTGATGGAAGCGTTGATGATATCACCGAAGCTCGCTCCCCGCTTGAGGCGCAGGTTCTCGCGGATCCGATCGAAGATGATGATGGTGTCATGCATGGAGTAGCCCGCGATAGTCAGCAAGGCCGTCACGATCAGCAGGTCCACCTCCTTGCCCGTGATGGCGAAGAGCGCCGCCGTGCCGACCACGTCGTGGAAGAGTTCCAGGACGCCTGTGAGGCCCCAGAGCGGATTTGAGAAGCGGTAGGCCACGTAGATGACGATGAAGAACAGGCTCCAGAAGATGGCCCAATAGGTCCGGTGGCGCAAATCCTTGCCCACCACGGGGCCCACGAAATCTTTCTTCTCTAAAGTCGGAGGATTGCTCGGGAAGGCTTCCTTGAGCACGTCCATGGTCCGACTGGAGGCCTCGGTCATGGCCTTCTCGTCGCCCTTCTCGCGCAGGATATAGCTCACCTTGCCGCCCGCGGCAGTGACGGTCTGGATCTCGGGGTTGAGGCCGGCGCGGCTTAAACCCGCGCGGATGTCGCCCACGCTTACGGCTTTCTCGAAGCTGACCTGAAGCAGGGTGCCTCCGGTGAATTCGATGGAGTAGTTGAACCCCTTGCCGAGTATGGTCGCGAGCCCGCCGACGATGATCGCCAGCGAGATCATGATGGGGATGCGGCGCCACTTGATGAAGTCGATATTGGGCTTCTGGAAGAGTTCCATGTTAGATCGACAGCTCCTCTACGGGGTGGGCGGAGAGATAGGACTCGAAGACGAGCCGGGTCACGAACACGGCCGTGACCAAGCTCATGCAGATGCCCAGGATGAGGGTGATGGCGAAGCCCTTGATGGGCCCGGTGCCGAACTGAAACAGCATGATAGCCGAGAGCACAGTGGTGAGGTTGCAGTCGAAGATGGCCCGGAAGGCCCGGTCATAGCCTTGGTCTACGGCCATGCGCACGGGCTTGCCGGACCTCAGCTCCTCTCTGATGCGCTCGAAGATCAGCACGTTGGCGTCGACGGCCATGGCCAAGCTCAGGATCATGCCCGCGATGCCGGGCAAGGTCAGCGTGAACTTGAAGTAGGCCATGCAGGCGGCCATATATAGGAAGTTGAGAGCCAAAGCCGAGCAAGCCACAACCCCGGAGAGGCGGTAGTAGACGATCATGAAGATGACGACCAGGAGCAGGCCGATCACACTGGAGGTGATGCCGGCGCGGATGGAATCCTCGCCCAAGGTCGGCCCCACGGTGCGCTCCTCGATGAGGTTGACCGGCGCTGGCAAGGCGCCTGCGCGCAGGACGATGGCCAGGTTGCGCGCGACGTCGGCCGAGAACTGACCCTCGATGATGCCCGAGCCTCCGCCGATCCTGGACTTAATGACCGGGGCCGAATAGACCACATCGTCCAGGACGATGGCCATGTGCTTGCCCACGTTGGCGCCGGTCAGGTTGCCGAAAACGGTTGCGGCTTCGGGCTTGAACTTGAAGGCTACCACAGGCATTCCATAGTCGCCGCCCGCGGTCTCTACGCGCGCGGTGTCCAGGGCCGCGCCGGTCAGCGGAATGTCCTTCTTGAGCAGGTAAAGCGCGTTCTCCTTGCCCGCGCAGAGCTGATCCTCTTCGGGCACGAGTTTAGCCGCCGCGGTGGAGACCTTGGTTCCACTGAAAGCGGCCACGCCCAGCTCCGCGATCTTCCCCAGGGCCTTCTGGGCGACCTCGGACTCATCGACCATGCGGAACTCCAAAAGCGCCGTCTTGCCTACCAGCTCCTTGGCCTGCTCCGAGTTGGTGATGCCGGGCAGCTGCACCACGATCCAGCGCTGGCCCTGGCGGACGATGAGAGGTTCGGCCACGCCGAACTGGTCCACGCGGTTGCGGATGATCTCGATGGCGCGCGACATGGCGTCGTTGATATCCGTCTTGTGATCGAGCTTGGAGACGTCGAGCTCCATGAGCATGTGCGTCCCGCCGCGCAGGTCCAGACCGAGGTTGAGGATGTACTTGGGCTGCATGCGGTAGGCTTCCTGGCGGGCGCGCTCGGCGGCATCCAGGCTGTACCAGTTGACGGTGGGATAGAGCAGCGCGATGGCGCCGACGATGCTCAGCAGGATGCACGACCACTTGATCTGATTCTTGCTCATGGTTTCATTCTCACGAAAGGCTGGGCTGGGACATCTCCGGCGAGCTTATGTTCGCCTCGGCGCTGAGCACCTTGGCGATGCCGGAGCGGGCCAGCGTGAGCTTGACGGTATCAGCGAAGCGCACTTCGAGATCAGTGCCCTTAAGTCCAATCACGGTGCCGTAAAGGCCTCCCGTGGTCAAGATCCGGTCGCCCTTCTTGACGGAATCGAGCATCCTCTGGTGCTCCTTGACCTGCTTCTGCTGCGGCCGGATGAGGAAGAAGTAGAAGATGACGAAGACGGCCGCGATGGGAACCATGTTGACCCAGAGGTTTGGCTGCGCTTGTGGTGGCATGTTCGCTCCTTAGTGTACTGAGCTGGTTGAAAATATTAGCACATTTTGGTGCCAGGCCTTTACGATTTTTACGCTTTCTGGTTTATTTTAGCGGTTCCTTTCTTCAGGATGGTGAGTGAAGACAGTCTTTGGCTGTCTTCACTCGCAACCAGCGCCCCCCCCTCAAGGGGGGAGCCGGTTGCGTTGGGGAGCCCTGCCGTTGCAGTTTACAGGAACAGCGGCGCCAGCACCAGCGTGATGGTCGCCAGCAACTTGATCAGCACATGCAGCGACGGCCCGGCCGTGTCCTTGAAGGGGTCTCCCACCGTGTCGCCCACCACCGCGGCTTTATGCGGCTCCGAGCGTTTGCCGCCGTAAGCCCCGGTCTCGATATATTTCTTGGCATTATCCCAAGCGCCGCCCGAATTATTGAGGAAGGTGGCCAGCAGGATGCCGGCCACGGTGCCGACCATAAGGAACGCGGCCACGGACTCGGCCGCGATGGTCGGGTCCGCCGGGGTGATGAAGACGCGGAAAATAACACCCACCAGGATGGGCCCGCAGACCGCGATAAGGCCGGGCAAGACCATGGCTTTCAGGGCGCCCACGGTCACGATATCCACGCACTGCCCGTAGTCTGGCTCTTCCGTGCCCTGCATGATGCCGGGCTTGGCCTTGAACTGGCGGCGCACCTCGTTGATGACCGCGAAGGCCGCCCTGCCCACGGCGCGGATGGTGAGGCCCGAGAACAGGAACACCAGCATGGCTCCCAGCATGGCTCCGACGAAGACTTCGGGCTTGGCGATGTTCACGCCGATGTGCCTGCCCGTATAGTTGAATATCTCGTCCATGTAGGCCGAGAAGAGCAGGAAGGCCGCCAGGGCCGCCGAGCCGATGGCGTAGCCCTTGGTCAGGGCCTTGGTGGTGTTGCCCACGGCGTCGAGACGGTCGGTCTTCTTGCGGATCTCCTCGGGCTGGTGGGACATCTCCACGATGCCGCCGGCGTTGTCCGTGATGGGCCCGAAAGTATCCATGGCCAGGATGTACGCCGCGGTGCTCAGCATGCCCATGGTCGCCACAGCGGTGCCGAAGAGGCCGCCCAGGCCTCCGGGCAAGGCCGCCGCGCCGAGTTTGTAGGAGGCCAGTATGGCGATGCAGATGACGATGACCGGCAAGGCCACGCACTCGAAGCCCACCGAGATGCCCGCGATGATATTGGTGGCGGGCCCGGTCTGCGAGGCCTCGGCGATGGAGAGCACCGGCCGGTACTTGTACTCGGTGTAGTATTGGGTGATGTAGACGAACGCTTGCGAGGTCAGTATGCCGATGACGCCGCAGGCTGTGTAGTAAAGCCAGGCGTTGGGCGCCAGGTCCGTATAAAGGAGCCAGCGCGCCGCGAAGGCGAAGGCCGCCATGGCCAGGGCCGAGGCTATGTAGTAGCCGATATTGAGCGCCGTCATCGGATCCTTATCTTCCTCCGTGCGGACATAGAGGATGCCCGCGATGGAGGCGAGTATGCCCAGGGCGCGCGCCACCAACGGGAAGAGGATGCCCTTCCAGCCGAAGAAGGGGATCAGGGCCACGCCCAGGATCATGGCGCCGATGTTCTCGGCGGCCGTGGATTCAAAGAGGTCCGCGCCGCGGCCAGCGCAGTCGCCCACATTATCTCCGACAAGGTCCGCGATCACGGCGGGATTACGGGGATCATCTTCCGGTATCCCTGCTTCGACCTTGCCTACGAGGTCCGCGCCGACGTCGGCCGCCTTGGTGTAGATGCCGCCGCCGAGCTGCGCGAAGAGCGCGACGAAAGAAGCGCCGAAGCCATAGCCCACGATCATGAAAGGGATCTTGGACACGTCATAGCCCAGGAACTTGAGCAGGGTGAAGAGCCCGCCCACGCCGAAGAGCGAAAGGGCCGTGACAAAAATACCCGAGACCGCGCCGCCGCGCAGGGCGACGCGCAGGGCGTCGTTCAGGCTGGTGCGCGCGGCGGAGGCGGTGCGGATATTGGAACGGATGGAAACCCACATGCCCATGAGGCCCGCGCTCACCGAGCAGAGCGCCCCCATCACGAAAGAGAGCGTGGTCCAGCAGGCCAGAACCATCGGCTCGGCCGCGTCGTGCTCATTGTGGCTGCGCACGAAGGCGTAGAGGATGAAGAGGAGCACCGCGAAGGCGCCGGCCAGATATAGGATGGTCTTGTTCTGCCGGCGCAGGAAGGCCTCTGCGCCGCTCTTGATGGCGTCGGATATCTTGCGCATGGCGTCGGTGCCGGTGTCCTTGGCCATGACCCATTTGATAAGCCAGTAGGCGACGGCGAGCGCGGCGAACGATGCCCCGAAGACCAGGGCCAAGGCGGGCTTCATTGAGAGCTGACAGGCGCATGTGTTCATTAACGGCCTCCAATATAATTATCTAGCGCAAGGCTATCAAATGCCATGTAATAAAAGCAACTTTTTAATTTTCAAGACAGCAACTCCGCAAGTCACTGCGAAAACGGCCCAGTCAAATTCTCATCATGCCGTACCGAGGAGGTTCGGCCTTGGCACGAAGTGCCGGGGCCGAACCCGCGCGCCGCAGGCGCGCCCGGAGCGCCCCTCCACGGCGCGTCCTCGCCGCAAGTCCATAATTCAGCACACAACTTTACATGTATTCCTTCGAAATCATATCACCCCAAAAAAATCGGATCCGCCCTTTGCAGGCCGTTTGTGCCCAAATTGATACGCTATACATCGGACTCAGCGAAGGAGGAAAGAGAGCATGACATCGAGAACCAGGAGATCCGCGAGATCCGCGAGATTCTCAGCCGCAATGGCCTTGGCGGCGGCAGGCGTGGGGAGCATCATTCCCTCGGCCTGGGCGTACCAGCCTCTGCCCCCCATCGTCGACCCATCAGCCATGGACCGCAGCATCGACCCCTGCACGGACTTCTTCCAGTATTCCTGCGGCAACTGGCTCAAAGAGAACCCCGTCCCCGCCGACCAGGTCAAATGGTGGCGCTTCAGCGAGCTCGACGAGCACACCCGAGCCGTCCTGCGCGGCATACTCGCCCAGGCCGCGGCCGAGAAAGACCAGACCTCCCCCGTCTCCCGCAAGATCGGCGACTACTACGCCGCCTGCATGGATGAACCGACCATGGACGCACAAGGCCTCGCGCCTCTCAAACCCGAGCTCGACTCCATCGCCGCTATTAAGGACAAGTCCGATCTCCCCGCGGCGATCGCCCGGCTGCACGGACTCGGAGCCAACGTCCTCTTCTCCTTCAGCGCGACGCAGGACTACACCGACGCCGCCATGGACATCGCCCAGGCCGACCAGGGCGGCTTCGCCCTGCCCGACCGTGACTACTACCTCCTCGACGACTTCAAAGACGAGCGCGCCGCCTACGTCCAGCATCTCGGCAAGATGTTCGGGCTCCTCGGCGACCCCGCCGACAGGGCCGCAGCCGAGGCCGCAACCGTTATGAGGATCGAGACCGCTCTGGCCAAGGCCGCTATGAGCCGCGTGGAGCGCCGTGAGCCCAAGAACGTCCACCACAAGATGAGCCTCGAAGACTTCGCGAAATCAGCGCCCTCTTTCGTCTGGAAGCAGTACCTCGCCGCGGCCCAGGCTCCCGCCTTCGCCAGCCTCGACGTCTCCGACCCCGGCTTCTTCACAGGACTCGACGAGTCCCTCAAGAACCTCTCCCTCGACGACTTAAAGACCTACCTGCGCTGGAGCCTCGTGCACGGCTCGGCCGCGATGCTGCCCAAGCGCTTCGTGGACGAGGATTTCGCTTTCTTCGGCAAAAAGCTCGGCGGACAGCAGGAGCTCAAAGCGCGCTGGAAGCGCTGCGTCGAATCCTCCGACCAGAGCCTCAGCGAGGCTCTGGGTCAGGCCTACGCGGCTTCCGAGTTCCCGCCTCAGGCCAAGGAGCGCGTCCTCGCCATGGTCCGCACCATCGAAAAGGCCATGGACGCGGATATCCGCCAGTCGCCCTGGATGGGCGAGGCCACCAAGCGGAAGGCCTTGGAGAAGCTTGTCGGCCTGGCCAACAAGATCGGCTACCCCGATAAGTGGCGGGACTACTCCAGGCTCAGCATCCTTCCGGGTGATGCGCTGGGCAACCTCCAGCGTGCCGACGTATTCGAGTTTCGCCGCCAGCTGGCCAAGATCGGCAAACCCGTGGACCGCGGCGAGTGGTACATGAGCGCCCCGACCGACAACGCCTACTACGACCCCCAGATGAATGACATCAACTTCCCTGCCGGTATCCTCCAGCCTCCCAACTTCGACCTCCGGGCCGACACGGCCGCCATCTACGGCGCCATCGGCGCCACGGTCGGCCACGAGCTCACCCACGGCTTCGACGACGAAGGCCGCCACTACGACGCCCACGGCAACATGAAGGACTGGTGGACCGAGGCCGACGGCAATGCGTTCGAGACCCGCTCGCAGGGGTTCGTGGACGAGTACTCCAGCTTCGTCACCCTCAAGGACTCCAAGGACCGGGCCAAAGACGTCAAGCTCAACGGCAAGCTCACTCTGGGCGAAAACATCGCGGACAACGGCGGTCTGGTGCTGGCCTACAACGCCCTGATGGACACCCTGGGCAAGGACCAAGGCCGGCCCATTGACGGCTTCGACGCCCGACAGCGCTTTTTCGTCAGCTACGGCCAGAGCTGGTGCTTCAACCAGACCGACGAGATGGCCAAGAAGGCGGTTAAGGTCGACCCTCATTCGACAGGACGCTACCGTGTCAACGGGGTGGTGATGAACTTGCCGGAGTTCGGCCAGGCCTTCTCCTGCAAGGCGGGTTCACCCATGGCTCCGGCCGCGGTCAACCGCGTCTGGTAGTTGGATAATTCCCGCGAGTGGCGAGCAAGGTCTTGCTCGCGAAAATAACCCTAGAGTCTCACGGTCGCGGCCTTTGGCCGCTTGGCGCGCCGCTTTCGCTTGGGAGGCTAGGTGAAGCCGACGACGGGCCTAGGCTCGGGCACGGGCTGAGGCAGCGTGAGCCGGGGGATGTTCTTTATGATATCGGCGATATCTTGGTCATGATCGTTGAGACGATGCTCATGCTCGGTGACCAGGGTGGCAAGGCCGCGGTCTTCGGCAAGGAGGCGGCGCAATCGTACGAAGACGCGCATGATCGCGACATTAACCTTGACTGCTCGCTCGCTGCGCAAAAGCCCTGAGAGCATGGCGACACCCTCTTCCGTGAAGGCACGAGGGGGATATTTCGAGTACGCGCCCCATTTTAAGGCACCAATTCGGCACCTTAGGATTTTGTTCTCTACCTCGCTCAACTGGAACATGTATCCCATCCAGTACAATTGAGACATCGTAGGCCTGCCTGATCGGTTGACACCCAGCATCCAAGATAGCCGTTGTCGTTGCCGTTAGACCGACCCTGAAGAAAGTCGTTAATACGAGGGCCGCGGAAACGAGACGGCGTTAAGACTGGAGGCTGACAATGAAAAGGAAAAAGACTGCGGCATGGCCGGTAGAAAAGAAGCTGGAGGCGGTACGAGCGTTACAGCGTGGGTTGACGGCTCAGGAAGTGAGCGCATTGACAGGCATGAGCACGAGCATCGTGTACCGATGCATGGGGCGGTACAAGCAGGCAGGGGCCAGCGGGCTCGAACGAGGGGGCGTGGAGCGAGGCTCCCAAAGGAGCCGGCGGGCTCCGAAGACCATGGCGGCAGAGCAGGCGGTGTCGCAGATGGGCCCGCTACCGGAAGGGACTGGGGTCGGGAAGGTGCAGGGGCTGTTGTACCGGCTGGGGTTCCTGAAGGTATCGCGCGGGACGGTGGAGCGCGTGCTCAAGCGCCAGCGGCCGACGCCCAAGCCGCGGGCCAAGCGCAGGCGCAACAAGCCGCCCCAGGTGCGCCACTTCGAGAGGGCGCGTCCCAACGAGCTGTGGCAGACGGACATCATGACGTTCATGTTGAGGGGCCAGTACCGCGTGTACCTGATTGGCTTCATGGACGACAACAGCCGCTTCCTGGTGGGGTGGGGCCTGCACCGGCGGCAGACGGCGTCGAACGTGATGGAGGTCTTCCGCGCGGCCATCGAAAAGCGGGGGCTGCCCAAGGAGGTGCTCTCGGACAACGGGCGGCAGTATTACACGTGGCGCGGCAAGAGCCAGTTCACGGTGATGCTCACCAAGCTTGGCATCGCGCACATCCGCAGCCGGCCCTACCACCCTCAGACGTGCGGAAAGATCGAGTCGTTCTGGAGGAACATGTGGCAGGAGTGCCTCTCGCAGATGCCGCTATCGAGCTTCGAGGAGGCGCAGGCGAAGATTGGGGAGTACATCGAGCACTACAATTACAGGCGTCCGCACCAGGGGATCGGGAACATGATGCCCGCGGACCGGTACTTCCAGGTGGCCAAGCAGGTGGAGCAACTCGTCGACGAGAACACTGCGAAGGTGCAGGCTGGCGGGCCGCCTCTGGGCGAATACAAGGCGCCCACGTACTTGATTGGGAACATTGGGGGCAAGGAGCTGCGGTTGGTGGCCAAAGATGCGGAGGTTTCGTTGAGGGACGCGGCCCCGCAAGAGGTAGAATCGGTGGGCACAGCCACGGCGGAGCTGCCGCAGCCGCCGGCCGCGGGCTTAGCCGCCGCAGGCATAGAAGCACAGGCCGGGGCAGAACATGAACGAACCGCAGAGAACGAAGCTATCGAGCCCACAGGAGCGTTTGGAGCTGGTCCTGCTGTGCCTGGCGAGGCAGATCCCGGTCAGCCGCCTGTGCCAGGAGGCGAAGGTATCGCGGGAGCTGTGCTACCGGTGGCTGCGGGCGGTACGGCAAGCGGGCCTGAGGGCTTTGGAACCGAAGGCGCCGGGGCCCAAGCGGGTGAAGGCGGACCCATCGCCGGCGGAGGTCCTGAAGGTGCAGGAGCGGGTCCAGCGCCTGGAGAAGGAGCTCAAGGGGGCCCGCAAGGAGCGGGACCGCTGGCGGCTGATATCGGAGGTCGCCCGCCGGATCATCCAGCGCAATGCTTGGGGGCCGATGCCTC
>CAIKVT010000059.1 GCA_903830945.1 uncultured Elusimicrobia bacterium | reverse complement strand
GCGTACCTCAGTGACGCGGACCTCCGTGGCGCGGACCTCCGTGGCGCGTACCTCAGTGGCGCGAAGGGCCTAATCCCCGAGCGGGTCACGCCCCTGCTAATGCTGCTGGACCAGCCCGGCCCGATTCGACTCTACAAACTGGTTGATGCGGAACTCTGCTCGCCCATCGCGCCCGGCAATGGCCATGATCGAATTCACTACGAAATCGGCACTGAGTATCATGTCGAGACGCCCGACTGCGATCCGACAGTCCAATGCGGCGCGGGTATTAATGTCGCTACGCTCGATTGGTGCCTCAATAAGCATCGACCCGGTTGGCGCGTACTAATCGCCGAGTTCACGGCCGCAGACATTGCCTGCATCCCCACGGCCACGGACGACAAATTGCGCTTGAGCAAATGTCGGATCGTGGGCGAGAAGGACATTACCGCGCTGGTGCCAGGCGAAACGAAAGAGGAGTCCGCATCGTGAATCTGTCACTTCGCTGGATAGCCCGCGCACTCACGCAAATCAGATCACTCGGAGACCCGCCTGCCAACAGCCCGCTCATGGAAGCCGCCGCGGCTTACGACGAGCGCCCCCTCGACAGGGACGCCGGCCGCCGCTTCCGCGCCCGCCTGGACCGCGCCAGCATCGACGTGCAGAAGGAAGAGATAGTCGCGATCCTCAAGGAACACGGCCCCCAGCCGGTAGTGTGCGGTTGCGTGCACACCCTGCGCGCCCTGACCGAGCTGACGCGCGAGGGTCGCATTGTGGAGCGTGTCGAGGCGGGACGCATCACGGTGCGGCTCGCGGAGGTCCATTGATGCGTCCGTACTACGAGGAAAACGGGATTGTCATATACAATTCTGATTGCCGAGAGATCCTGCCGCAGCTTGAACGGGTGGACACTATCTTGACCGATCCGCCTTACGAGGCCGAAGCACATACAAAGGGACGGCGCGGCAACACGGCGCGCGATGGTAATGCCGCTTTCTCGGCGACCAGGGCCATCGATTTTTCACCAATGAATGCAGAATTCAGACTGCACGTCGGTTCGGAGATGGCGCGCCTATCTAAAGGTTGGATACTGGTCTTTTGTCAGGTCGAAGCGGCGATGCTGTGGAAAGATGCGCTGCAGCCCGCCCGATATAGCCGAACACAGATTTGGCGTAAGCCGAATGGTGCCTGTCAATTTACCGGTGACCGCCCTGGGATGGGCTATGAAAGCATCGTGACATGTTGGGCTGGCGGCGGACGTTCCGAATGGAACGGTGGCGGACGCCACGGCGTCTACGTACATAATGTTGACCGCCATGCTTACCACCAAACGGCAAAGCCAATCGACTTGATACGGGAACTTGTCTCGTTGTTCTCCGATCCCGGCGAGCTCATCCTCGATCCCTTCGGCGGATCCGGCACAACCGCTGTCGCTGCAAAGAACTTGGGCCGCCGCTGCATCCTTATCGAGAAGGAAGAGCGATATTGCGCCGTGGCAGTTCAACGCCTCGCGCAATCCGTGATGCAATTCGCGGAGGTCCACTGATGAAGCCGCGCCACCGATTTCGCTGGATACGGGGTTCAAAGTGGGGCGCCTGGTCGGCCTGTATTCGATGCGGCAAGGTCCGCGAGTTTATATCACCGACGGTCCGAACATGCGGATGCCAAGGCCGCAGGCACGTTATACCGATCGCTGAGTTAGGAGCGTGCG
>CAIKVT010000058.1 GCA_903830945.1 uncultured Elusimicrobia bacterium | reverse complement strand
GAGCGGGCTTGGGGACACCTCTCTCTCAGACCTGGCGCTGAGCGCGGGCTACGGCCGTAGGCTGACCGAAGATTTCTCTGTCGGAGGCGGGGCCAAGTACATCCGGGAGACCATAGACCAGACGCCGCGGGACAACGTGGCTTTCGACTTGGGCGCGCACTATGTTATTTCGCGGCTGCGGGGGCTTTCGGTGGGCGCGGCGGTGCAGAACATGGGCCCGGCGGTGACCTATGACCAGGCGCACGAGAACCAGCCGCTCACCTATCGCTTAGGCGGGGCGTACCAGCTCGACTGGCTGGGGGCGAGCAGCGCCTTGGCGCTGGACGTGGTCAAGGAGCGCAATGATGCGGCCACTGTGTCCGCGGGCGTAGAGACGCGGGTGCTCAAGGTGCTGGCCCTGCGGCTGGGCTACAACCAGAGCAACGACGCCGGAGTGGGGATCACGGCGGGCATCGGCGTCAGGGTCCATGACTTTGATTTCGACTACGCGATCGTGCCATTCGGAACGCTGGGCTATTCGAACCGGGCAAGCGTGGGGTATCGATGGGGCGGGCCGACTGCCAAAACACCACCTATGGCGAAGGCCTCCCCGGTGCCCGCCATTGTGCCGACGGCCCCCAGCGCAGCGGTCCCCCCCAGCGAACCTCAGACGCTGCTGATCGCCAACCCCCCGGCAACGGCGCCCATCATTGCGCCGGGGGTGTCGAGCGGGACGATCTCGGCCCCGTCAGCGCCGGCGCCTCAGCCCCCCTCGCCAAGTCGACCGTAAACTCGGCGGTAAAGAGCCTGTCGCTCAAGCCGTCTGACGGCATGAAAATCGGCTGGCGCGAGGTCGTTCACGCGTAAACCGACATAAAAATAGATGGGGGGAGCCTCAGGACTTCAAATTAGCAATTTTTTAAACCACCAAATGGTCTAGTTTTTGGGAGGAACGTCAATGGAAACGGCCGGACATGCCGATGCTCGGCCGGCTCCTCAACGGCATCGATGTCTATATTTGCTTGAGTGACCTGGCCGACCGCGTCGAGAACAGAGAGCGGAACGGGCGAAGGCGGTCTTAAAGAATCCGCTAAGTATCCTGAGCGATTTATATTTGGCTGCCACATGGTTTTTTGCGGATTTTTTTAGGAATCGGACGGAAATGCTGCAAAGCGTTTTTAGTACTATAACCCTAGCTGGACCCCTGCGGGGGCCTTCGGTGATGGATGCAAAAAATAATATCGAGACCTGTTCCGTACCCCCCCGCCTTATACCGCCTGCAATCCGCGGCCGGCGTCGGCATGATCTTCCTGGCGTTTTTATTGTCCCCGATCTCAGTCCAGGCCATGCAGATTTTCGTCAGGACTCAGACGGGAAGAAATATCACGCTGGATGTCGAGCCCACTGACACAACCCAGAACGTTAAGAATAAAATTCAAGATCGCGAGGCGATCCCTCCGGACCAGCAGCGGCTCACTTTTATGGGTCATGTGCTGGAGGATAATAGAACCCTTTCCGATTACAACATCCAGAAAGAAGCCACGATTTTTTTGGTTTGGTTGAATGTTCCGTTCTTCGAGACAGTATCGAGCAATTCTTTGACCCTGTCCTGGCAGTTGGACAGCCCCGCAAGCGAGGCGCCGCTCGTGGTCTTATCCACCATGTCGAATTTCTCCGTGAACCTGGCGTCCTCAACCGGAAGCATAGGCCTTGAGACCACGAGCTATTACTTGGCCGATGGCATTTGGGACAACACGACCTTTTATTTCAAGATCAAGGTGTCCGCCATGGATGATAGCGGCTATTCCTCAGCCATTTCAATCAAAACGCCCAATTCCGATGCGTGCGATGTGACTTACAACGTCTGCCAGGTTGGGGGCTGCGACTACAACAATATCAATAGCGCCGTCACCGCGGCGAGAGATAACGTTCACGGCCACGGAAACTCCTGCGTAATCATCCGCGACGGGCAGACCTATGATGAAACGGTTTCTCTCTCAGGCGGTTCGCCAGGCCCCCTAGATCGACTCATTATCATGGGCCATCCGGCCGCGCCCATGCCCACCATCGCGCCAGGCTACTGCGAAACAGGGATTGTTTTTGACATTGAGATGGCCTCCGTGACCCTGCAGAATCTCGCCATCGTTCCGATTTGCGGCGGCTTATCCTACGGTGTGTGGATCCAGGCCAGCTGGAATCTCATCAGCAACAGCACCATCACGGACAGCCAAAGCTCCAGTTTTACTAGCGGCATCATAACAGTGAGCGGCGGCAACAACATCTTCAGCGGCAACACCATAACGAGCGCGGGCGACGGCATCTTCTTACCTGGGACGGGCAACGACACCGTGACCTTGAGCACCATCACTGCGCTCGATTGCGGAATTCGAGTCCAATCTCCGGATGTCACGCTTTCCTCCAACACCATCACAGCGGCCCGATACGGGCTTGGGATCGACCCCGCAGCCACGGGCCTGGCTGTATCTCACGTCACCTTCCAGAATTTATCGTCCGACGCCAGAGCCATATATTTTTTAGGCGGGCAGGTCGTGGTGGCGACCTATACGGGCATTGCCTTCGCGATGGACAACGGAGCCAACATCGACGCGAGCTTGCTCTTAAACGGCACGAGCATTTATATGGTCTCTCCGTCAGGATCGCGCAGCGGAGCCGCATATGCTGACGACCCATCCCATTACGTGCATTGGCCCACCACCGGGCCTCCTCCCGGCGCGCCTGTGTTGAGCGGTCAAACCGTGTCCAGCGCCACGATACGCTGGCTGTGGGCCGCGGCCGGGGGCCAAGCGGATAATTTCTATCTTTTCACTTCCACCGGAGGATTGCTCGCTTCCCTGGCCGGCTCGACCACGTACTACCTAGAAACCGGTCTTTCTTCAGCCACGTCCTATTCCCGCTACCTGGAGGCATCCAATATAAGCGGCCAGGCCTTCTCCATCACCATGACCGTAGCCACGCCCGAGCAGGGGCTATACATCAGCGGGACTTCGAGCCATACGCTGGTCGGGACCAACGGCAAGACGGAACTCGACATCCCGCCGGTTCTCCTGAGCGACACTACGACCTGGATTCTTTCCGAGGCGCCCTTGTTCCGGCCGCTGCTAAGCAACACCACGTCCTTGATCGCGGCTGCCGGCGCGCCAGGCGGCATGCGGGAATCGATCGGTTCCTTGACCGAGTTCATCATCGCCATAAACGGGTTGCGTTCCACTGAGACCTTTGTTTTGCCGGTCACCGTGGCGGTGCCCTATTACGACTCTATCAACCCCGGCTTTGTGGACGGCGCCTCTCCGCCCGTGCGCGTGGAGACTTTGCAGCTTTATGTGCTCAACGAGGGCAACGGACAGTGGGACCTGGTGCTTGGATCTATCGTTGACACGAGGCGTAAGTTGGTTATCGGGCAGATCAACCATTTGTCCATTTTCACTGCTTTTGGAACAGGGGCCGCATCGGATTTGTCCGGCCTGCGGGTCTACCCAATTCCGTTCAAGCCTAACGGCGGAGATGCGGACAAGGGGGTGGGCTACACGGCCGGCAATCCCAACTCCGGCATCATCTTCGACAATCTCCCCAACAGCGTGAGCATCAAGATTTACACGATCACCGGGCAATTGGTGACGAGCTTCAGCTCGGAGAGCTCAAGCGGCAAGATGAGATGGGACGTGCGCAATGACTCGGGGCAGGACGTGGCCACAGGCGGTTATGTGGCCGTGATCACGAGCCCCGGGGTGGCTAAGATCATCAAGAAAATTTTGATTCTGCGATGAGAAACATAAGAGCCATCGTCTTGTGCGTCCTGAGCCTGGCCTGCGCCCAACCCTGTTGGGCGGGCGCAGGCGCCGAGCCGTTCGATTTCCTGTTCTTGGATGCCAATGCCCGGCCCGTGGGCATGGGAGGGGCTTATACGGCCCTGGCAACCGATGCCAACGCGCTGCTTTACAACCCGGCCGGCCTGGGCCAGGTCAAGCGCAATGAAGCGACTTTCATGCACAATGCCTACATGCAGGGCATCAACCAGGAGTACGCGGCTTACGCGAGCCCCCACGGCTGGAGCGCGAACCTGAATTACTTGAGCTTCGGCGACGTGCCCAAGACGACCATTAGCAATCCGGCGGGCAGCGGACTTGGACAGACCACTTTGACGGACATGGCCTTGGGCTTGGGCTATGGCCGCAAGATCGTGGATTCCTTAGCCTTGGGCGTTGGGGTCAAGTACATTCGCGAGGTGGTCGACGACTACGCGGTTACGGGCTATGCACTGGACGCGGGAGCGCTCTACGCGGTTCCAATGGTCAATGGTCTTGACCTGGGAGCGGCTGTGCAGAATATCGGCCCCACGACGCGCGCGCGCAGCGCGCACGAAAACCTGCCTTTGAACCTGCGTTTCGGCGCGGCGTACACGTTTAAGGTGAACGGGCATGAAAATGCGATCGTTTTAGACGTGAGCAAGGAACGCAGCCAAGGGGCGCTAGTGTCCGTGGGAGCTGAGACGCGGGTTCTTGAACCCGTGGCCCTGCGCATGGGATTCAACACTCACAATGATGCGGGCATCGGGATCACGGCTGGGTTCGGCTACTTCTTTAAGGCCGGGAGCGTTGATTACGCCTTCGTTCCCATGGGCGACAGCGGCGACACCCATCGAATTTCAGTCACCCTGCACTGGGACACGGGAAGCCGGACGTTACCGAAATAAAAGCATCAGCTTCTGATAGTTTTTTTGAAACAGGACCGTGGTCAATATGATCATGACCCCCAGCGCGCCGAAGACAGCGAAGCTTTTTCAATTCAGATATAGGGTTTGTTAGGAGAGATTCGGCCACTTTGGCCAAGTCGCTATGCCTACCACTTCCGCTGAACCGCCCCACCGCGCAAGGTCTATTGACGTACCAGCGGCAACATGATATGTTGCCGAGAGATGCCACAGGAGACTCCATGGACCCATTAAACGGATTGTTCAATCTGCTCATCGGCGGCGGGTCTGGCGGCCTGACGCTCTTCATTCTCATCATCCTCCTGATTATCGTGGTCTACAACTCCGTCGTAATCGTAGGCGGCACGCAAATCGCGGTTCTGGAACGCCGCTGGCTGGGCAAGTCCATGCCGGAAGGCCGCGTGGTGGCCATGGCCGACGAGGTGGGCGTGCAGGCCCGCATCCTCGGGCCCGGACTGCACCTGCTGACCCCATTTTTGTATCGCGTCGGCAAACAGCCGATGTTCGCGGTGAACACCAACGAGATCGGCCTGGTCGAGTCCATCGACGGCAAGCCCGTGCCGCCGGGCAAAATATTCGCCGGGGTGGTCCCCGGGCACAACCTCTTTCAGGACGGGGAATCGTTCCTCAACAACGGCGGGCAAAAAGGGCCCCAGATCGAAATCCTGCCGCCGGGGCTCTACCGGCTCAACCCGTACCTGTTCAAGTTCTCCAACGTGCCCGCCGTCAGCATCGGAAACAACAAGATCGGCGTGGTCGTGGCCACCGACGGGGCGCCCATCGCCCCCGGGCGGCTGCTGGGCCGCAAGGCCGATGGGCACGACAACTTCCAGAACGGGCAGGCCTTCCTCGAAAAGGGCGGACAAAAGGGCCCCCAGATCGAAATCCTGCTGCCCGGCACCTACCGCATCAACCCCAAGCTCTTCCAGGTCGAGGTCCGCGAGGCCACCATCGTTCCCGCCAAGAAAGTCGCCCTCATCACGGCCCGGGACGGCGAGCCATTGCCCTCGACAGAATATGTCGCCAAATCCGTCCCGGGCCACCGGGACTTCCAGGATGCCGCAGGCTTCCTGTCCAACGATGGCCAGCGCGGGCCCCAGCTCGACTTTCTCAAGCCCGGAACCTACTACGTCAACCCGCTGATGTTCGATGTGCTCCAAGACGACGTGGCCGTAGTCCAGCGCGGCGAGGTGGCGGTCATTGTTTCCAACATCGGAAAGGACCCGGCCACACAGACCACGGCGGGGAAATCGGAGGACCTCATCAAGCAGGGCGTAGAGCGCTACGTGGTGGACTCGGGCTTCCGCGGCATCCAGCGGGAGGTGGTCGGTCCGGGAACGTACTACCTCAACAAGCTCGCCTTCACCCCCCACATCATCCCCACGACCAACATCACCATCGACTGGGCGGGCGGGAAGATCGAAGAGAAGCTGCCCCGCATCTTCGACCCCCTCTCCATCGTATCCAAGGACGGATTCCAGATGACGGTCGAGGTCAAAGTCATCCTGCGCGTGCTCCCGCAGCAGGCCCCGCACATGGTCGCGCGCATCGGGACCATCGACAACCTCATCGAGCACGTGATCCATCCGCTCATCGACAGCTCCTACCGCAACCAGGCCTCGGCCACGGAGGCCATGAAGTTCATGCAGGACCGCCACGAGCAGCAGCGCATGGCCGAGCAGCACGTCAGCGAGGAGCTCAAGAAGTACTACGTGGAGTGCGTGAGCGTCCTGATCTGCCAGATCGTCCTGCCCGAGCGCCTCATGCAGACGCTGACCAACAAGGTCGTGGCCTCCCAGCAGATGTCCATGTTCGACGCCCAGCAGGAGGCCGAGGGCCGCCGCAAGGAGATGGAGAAGACCAAGGCTCAGGCGGACCTGCAGCCGAACCTGGTCAAGGCCGAGATCGATGTGCAGATCGCCAGCCAGCAGAAGCAGCAGGCCGTCATCCTGGCCGAAGGCCGGGGGCAGGCCACGCGCCTCGAGCAGGAAGGCATCGCGGCGGGCATCGAGGCGGTAGGAAAGGCCGAGGGCGCGAAGATATTCGCGATCGGGCAGGCCACGGCCGAAGCCTACCGCAAGCAGGCCGAAGCCCTGGGCCAAAACCCCCTCTCCATAATAGAAATCATGAAGCAGGTCGCGGGCGGCAAGGTAAAAATCACCCCGGACATCCTCATCCAGGGAGCCTCCGGCCAGGGAGACGGCTCGTCCAACGTGCTTTCCGCCTTCATCGCCAGCCTCATGGCGGGCGGCATGAAACTCACTGCCCAGGGCCCTGGAAAACCACCGCAAGTCTAACTTTGTCAAGAGAAATTAGGCCACTTTGGCCAAGTCGCTGCGCCAACCACTGCCACTGAACCTCCCCACTGGCGTACTCCCGGCTCCCCAGGGACCGAGAAAAAGTATTATATTGCCGATGGAATCATGTTTGCTGGCTGAGCCGGCTTGATATGACGCGGAGCAAGAATCGCTTTTGGCGAGTCCTACTGGTCGCGGCGGCGCTCATCGCCTGGTTTCAGACCCAGGCCCTCATCGGCCGGCGCGGGCTTCCGCCGCATGGCATCTCGGACCGGGTCCACGAGCTCACCGCTCCTCTCAATGCGGCCTTGTCGGTCCGCCCCGGCGCCGTCAACGGTCTGCTGATCGCCAGCTCCCTGTTCATAGACCTGCTCGGGCTCTTCCTCATCCTCTGGAGCATCTTCGGCCCCAGCCTCCGCCCTCTTGTGGGGCTCATGGCCGTCTTCCTTCTCAGACAGATATGCCAGGGACTCACCTCGCTGCAGCCGCCGGAGAACGTCCTCTGGCATGATCCGGGGTTCCCCTCATTGCTAGTGACCTACGGCGTATCCACGGACCTGTTCTTCTCGGGACACACGTCCATCGCGGTCTACGGCGCGACGGAGCTGGCGCGTTTCAAAAAAAGATGGCTGACCACCCTGGCCATAGCCGTCGTGACATTCGAGATCGCGACGGTCCTGATCCTCCGCGCCCATTATATGATGGACGTCTTCACGGGGATCGTAACCTCGCTTTTGGTCGCCAGCTGCTCCGAGACGCTGGCCCGCCCCGTGGACCATTGGCTGATCGCCATCCCGCCGCGGGAACAAAAGAACTGAGACCATGGATAACAAGACACAGAACCGGTCGTTCTGGGCGCTGCTGGGCACGCAGTTCTTCGGAGCCTTCAACGACAACGTCTTTCAGATCGTGGTCGCCCTCCTCATCGTCAGGTGGGTGGAAGGGATAACCGCCCAAAAACTCGTGGCCTTGTCAGGCATCGTGTTCGCGATCCCGTTCCTCCTCTTCTCATTGGCGGCCGGCCGCCTGGCGGACCGCTGGAGCAAGCGGAAGATCATCGTCCTGGTAAAATCCTTCGACCTGTTCATCGTGGCCATAGCCATCACCGGCATCTACATGAGAAGCATCCCCATGATCATGGCCGGATTGTTCCTGCTGGCCTTGCAGAGCACGTTCTTCGCCCCGTCGAAATACGGCATCCTGCCGGAACTGAGATCCGAGGCGGAGCTTTCCACCGCCAACGGATATCTGAACGGGGCCAGCGTCGTGGCGATGCTGTTGGGCAACATCGTGGGGACGCTGATCATCGGCAACATCCATCTCATCGCCGTCGTCACCGGCCTGATGGCCGTGGGCAGCATCCTGGGAAGCCTGCTGATCGAAAAGACCCCGGCCGCGAACCCCGCGCAACCCCTCCAATGGAATCCCTGGCCCGACCTCTTCAGCAACTGGGCACTCATCCGCGGCAGCCGGCCGTTGGTCTTGAGCCTGATCGCCTCATCCTATTTCTGGTTCATCGGCGGCGTCATGCACCTCAATACCCTGGTCTACGTCAAGCAGGTGATGCATCTGTCGGACCAGGTATCCGGCGTTCTGTTGACCGCCATCGTCGTCGGCATCGCGCTGGGAAGCTGGCTGGCGGGCAAGCTCTCGCAAGGCAAGGTCGAGTTGGGACTTGTGCCCCTGGGCGCCATCGGGGTGAGCGCTTTCACGATCGACCTGTATTTCTCGCACGGCTCCCTGACCCGCACGCTGCGCGACGCGTTCATCCTGGGCGCCTCCTCCGGCTTCTTCGTCATCCCCCTGAACACCTTGATCCAGCTGCAGAGCCCAAAATCCGACCGAGGCCGGATCCTCGCCACCTCCAACTTCCTGTCTTTCATCGCCATCGCCTTGGCCGGCGGATTCTTATGGCTCATGGGGGCCGTCTGCAAGGCCGATCCCGCCCAGATCTTCCTGGTCCTGGGATCCATCTCGCTGCTCGCCACCGCGGCCATCCTTTATTATCTCCCGCAATCCTTCGTGCGCCTGGTCCTCTATTTCCTCACCAATTTCGTGTACCGACTGCGCGTGATCGGGCGCGCCAACGTGCCTATCAGCGGCCCGGCGCTGCTCGTGCCCAACCATGTGTCCATGGTCGACCCGTTCCTGGTGGCCGGCGCCATCTCCCGCTCCGTGCGCTTCATCATGTTCCGGGACATGTACGAAAAACCCCTGATCCATCCTTTCGCCAAATTCATGGAAGTCATCCCGGTCTCGGATAAGGATAAACCCAAAGACATCCTCAGATCCCTGCTGCAGGCGCGTAAGAAACTCGAAGAAGGGCACGTGGTCTGCATCTTCGCGGAAGGGCAGATCTCCAGGCAGGGCGGGTTCATGATGGGCTTCAAGAGGGGCATCGAGGTCATCATGAAGGGGATGGACGTCCCCGTGGTGCCGGTCCATTTGGAGGGCGTCTGGGGAAGCATCTTCAGCTTCGAGGGCGGCCAGTGGTTGTGGAAATGGCCGAAGCGGCTGCCTTATCCGGTGACCGTCACCTTCGGCGAACCTCTCCAGAACCCCTCGTCGGCCCAGATACGGCAGTCCGTGATGGACCTGGGCGCCGACGCCTTCGCCATCCACCGCAAGAAGGAACCGACGCTTTTCGAGACCTTCCTGGGACAAGCCAAGGCTTTCCCCCGCCAAAAGATCGTCTGCGATTCCTCCGGGAAGGAGCTGACCTACCGGCAGCTCCTCACGCTCGCGGCGATCCTGGGGAAGAAGATCCATGAGTCCATCGGCGCTGCGGCGACCAAGGGGAGCCCGGTCGGCGTCCTGCTGCCCCCGTCCGTGGGGGCGGTCGCCGCCAATCTTGCCCTGACCGCCGAGGGATGCATCCCGATCAACCTCAACTACACGCTCTCCCGGCAATCCCTCTTGGAGATCTGCCAGAAGGCCGGCATCGGGAGGGTCGTCACGTCGGACAAGATGCTGAAGAAACTCGGCTGGCCGCCGGAGGAACGGTTCGTCATTTTAGAATCCCTCCTGGCCAAGGTCACGCTCCTCGAAAAGTTGTCCGCCGTCGCCGCGGTCCGGTTCCTGCCCAGATTCATCTTGCGCCGGACCATCTTCCGAGTCGCCCCCGGGACATTGGAAGATACCGCGACCGTCATGTTCACCTCAGGGAGCACGGGCGCCCCCAAAGGCGTCGTGCTGACGCAGGGCAACATCCTCTCCAACATCCAGGCCCTGACCATGATCCTGCACATGAGGGAAGCGGACGTGTTGCTGGGAGTGCTGCCGTTCTTCCATTCCTTCGGCTACACGGTCACACTCTGGCTGCCTTTGCTCGCGGCCTTCAAGGCCGCCTATCACACGAATCCCCTGGATTGCAAGACTATCGGGAAGATCTGCCGGGAGCAGCGCGTGACCTTCATGCTGGGGACCCCCACATTCCTCTCCGCGTACCTGCGCAAGCTCCCCAAGGAAGATCTCTCTTCCGTCCGGTTCGTCGTCGCCGGAGCGGAAAAGCTTCGCCCGGAGCTCGCCCAAGCCTTCGAGTCCAAATACGGCGTCCCCATACTGGAAGGCTACGGCTGCACGGAACTATCCCCCGCGGTGGCGATGAACGTCCCCGACATCATGGACGGAGACGTCATGGAGGTGGGGCGGAAAGTCGGAAAGATCGGCCGCCCGCTGCCGGGGATCAGCGTCAAGATCGTGGACCCGGAATCCTTCCAGCCGCTGGGTGCCGGGACCAACGGGCTCATGCTGGTGCGCGGGCCCAACGTCATGAAGGGCTATCTGAACGATCCGGAGAAGACCCGAGAGGTCATGCGGGACGGCTGGTATATCACGGGGGACATCTCCGCCATCGATGACGACGGCTTCATCGAAATCACCGACCGTCTGTCCCGGTTCTCGAAGATCGGAGGGGAGATGGTGCCCCACATCAAGATCGAGGCGAAGCTGCATGAACTGACCCGCTCCCTGGACCGATGCTTCGTAGTGACCAGCGTCCCGGATGCCAGGAAGGGCGAAGCCCTCGCCGTCCTTTCGGCAGGGTTCGCGGGCGATGTCGATCAGCTGTGGAAGGATCTCAACGCCAGCGACCTGCCGAAATTGTGGATCCCCGACCGCGACAAATTCTTCGCCGTGGAATCATTGCCGACCCTGGGATCCGGAAAGATCGACATGCCTAAAGTGAAGTCGACCATTACGGACAGATTGAGTCTCATGCAGCAGTCAAAAGACAAGCCAGTCCAGTGACGCCGGCTTGGCATATCCGAATACGGAGCCTAGAAAACCGCCGGCGGGTCGGCCGAGTTGCAGCTCTAGGCAACGGCCAGCCCAGCGGCTGGCCTGAGGGCCGTCCGCCCCGGCGCTCCTCTTAAACGATCGCAGGCGGAGCCTCGACGTCCTCGCAGACCTCGAGCACTTCATCCAAAGTCGTCAGGCCCCGGAGTACCTTCTCCAGGCCGTCCTGGAGCATAGTCCTCATGCCCTGGCGCAGAGCCGCCGCCTCGATCCGCGAGGAGGTCGCCTTCAGCACGATCTCGCGCCGGATGTCCTCGCCGACGACGAGCAGCTCCGAAATGATGGTGCGGCCGCGGAAGCCCGTGAAGAAGCAATGGCGACAGCCCTTACCCCGGAAAGCCTTGGCCTGCGCCGGCTCAAGGCCGAGTTGGTCCTTGAAGAAGGTGATGTGCTCCGGGCTCAGCGCCACAGACTGCTTGCACTCGGGACAGATGCTGCGCACCAGACGCTGGCTCATGGCGCAGCGCAGGGAACTCGCGATCAAATACGGCGCCGCCCCCATCTCGGTCAGACGCGCCACCGCGCCGGCTGCGTTGTTAGTATGCAGGGTGGCGAAGACCAAGTGCCCGGTCAGCGCGGCGCGCACCGCGATCTCGGTCGTCTCCAGATCGCGGATCTCGCCGATCAGGATGATATCCGGATCCTGGCGTAAGATCGAGCGCAGGACCTTGGCGAAGCTCAGATCGATCTCCGAGTTGACCTGGATCTGGGTCAGGCCCTCGATCTGATACTCCACGGGGTCCTCGACCGTGGTGATATTCTTGACCCCCGTGTTGAGCACGCTCAAGGCCGAATAAAGCGTGGTGGTCTTACCGCTGCCCGTGGGACCAACGATGAGGATGATGCCGTTGGGCTTATGGATGAGCTGTTTGAAGGTCTTCAGGCTCTCGCCGCCGAAGCCTAGGTGGTCGAGGCCCAGCATCATGGCGCCCTTGTCGAGGACGCGCATGACGACCTTCTCCCCGAAGACGGTAGGCGTGATGGCGACGCGGAAGTCGATGGCACGGCCCTCGATGCGGATGTGGAAGCTGCCGTCCTGGGGCAGGCGCTTCTCGGCGATGTCCAGGCAGCACATGACCTTGATGCGCGAGACCACCGAGCTGGCCGCTGCGATGGGCAGGACCTGACTCTCCTGCAAGATGCCGTCGACCCGATACTTGACGTGCAGGGACTTGCGGTCCGGCACCAGGTGGATATCGCTGGCCCGAGTGAGCAGGGCGCCCAGCAGGAAAAGATTGACCGACCTGATGACGGGCGCCTCCTCGGTGACCTTCCCAAGATCGATGTCCAGACCGATGGAGCGACTGAGTTCATAGCCCTTGTCCTTGACGCTGCGCAGAAGCCTCTCCACCACCTTGATCTTGTAGTGGTCGTGGTACTCGCTGAGCTTGTGCAAGATGCCCCAACGCGAGGCCAGGGCGACCTTGACCGTGCAGCCAGTCATCTTCTCAAGGTGTTCGATGGTGGGCAGGTCGCTAGGGTTATGCATGGCCACGAGAAGACAGCGGTCATGCTTCTCCAGGATGAGGAGGCCTTTGTCCATCGCCATCTCCTCGGGGATCATAGTCACCAAGGCCGGCTCGGGAGCCAGGCCCTCGAGAACGACAAATGGGATGTTGAGTCGCTTGGCCTGCAGCGCCAGCATCTGACCTTCCTGCACGAACCCCCGGTTGACCAGGAAGGCCTTCAAGGGCGGGGCGTCCTTGCCGATGCGCGCCAGCTCGCTCTTGATCTCCGCGAGCCTCTCGATGCTCACCAGGCCGCCTGCGACCAAGTCGTCTTCCAGATTTTCGTCCGTGGATCTCATAAGATCGCTCCTCCCAAACGCGCTGTCAGATCAGCAGATGCAGGACGCCGGCCGCCGTCACCGCGAAGGCCAGGTTCAAGGCCGCGATAGCCAGAGCCTGCTTGAGGCCGGCCTCGCGCACGAGCACGGAAAGGCTCGCGAAGCAGGGCAGATACAAAGTCAGGAACACGGATGCCACGACGGCCTGGCCCGCCCCCAGGTGGAAAGTCGCCAACAGCGCGATGCTCACATCCTTTCTCAAAAAACCCAGGACCATCAACGGCGCGATCTCAGCCGGCAGGCCGAAAAGCCGGACCATGGCCGGCCCGCAAGCCTCGGACACGGCCCGCAGCAATCCCAACGCGTCGCAGGCGCCCACCAAGGCCACCCCGGCCGCGATCAGAGGAACGGCCTCGCACAGAAAACCGCGCACGCGCAGCCAAGTCTTATGGGTCAGCATGCCCAGCCGCGGCCACTGATAGGGCGGGATTTCGACGAAAAGCTCCGGGCAGTCCCCTTTCATCATCCGGTGCAGCAGCATGCCGGCCGCGATCCCCACCAGAGCGATGGTCCCGAAGACGGCCAGGACGTAAATGATGCCGAACCTGCCGACCTGGCTGAGGATCATGGCGCTCTGCGGCAGGCAGGGCGCGATGAGCAACGTGAGAGTCATGGCTATAATGCGCTCGCGCGGCGTCTCCAACACCCGGGTCGCCAGCAGGCCCGGAACCTTGCATCCCAAGCCCAGAATCATGGGGATGGCGCCGTAGCCGTGCAAGCCCAGGCTGTGCAGGCCGCGGTCCAGGATCACCGCGAGCCGAGGCAGGTAGCCCAGGTCCTCCAGGTAGCCCAAGACGAAGTAGAAGGCCGCCAGGTAGGGCAGGACCGCGACGAAGGGGATGTAAACCCCCGTGGTCAGCACGCCGAAGGAGTCCATAGGGCCCTTGCCCGCCCCGACCAGGAAGACGCTCACGGCCGGCCAGCCCGAGACGAGCTCCGCCATGCGCAGGACCAAAGGAAGATAGAGATGCTGAAAAACGGGCTCCAGAAGGCAGTGAATGACTCCCTCGGCTACGACGCGCACCGCGAAAAAGGAGACAGCCAGCGCCCCCAAAGCCATGGGTATGCCGGTCGCGGGCCGGATCGATAGCTCGGCTAGCCGCTCCGTGAAACCCGGATGCTTATGGGAAATGGTCTGCATCTGCCGGCTCAGCTCTCCGATGAGCTGCCACTTGCCGTCGTCTCCGGCAGGCACGGACGCGGGCCGGGGCGGATCGCCGTGGAGCTGGCCCAGCACAGCGCGCTCCAGTTCGCGCAGGCCTTCTCCGGTCACGGCCACGAAAGGCACCACCGGCACCCCGAGCCGCCGGCCCAGGCCCTCCGCGTCGATGCTGATGCCGCGCAGGGCCGCCAAGTCCCGCTTATTGAGCAGGAGCACCAAACGCCGACTGCGCTCGATCATCTGCAGGGCGAAAAGGAGGTTGCGCTCCAGGTTGGTGGCGTCTATGACGTGCACGACCACGGCCTCTGGGCTGCTTTCGATGATCCGGCAGGCCACGCTCTCGGCAGGCGAAGCGGCTGAAAGGCTGTAAGCGCCGGGGACGTCTATGACCTGGAACCTCTCTCCCCGGAACCGGGCGGTGCCGCTGAGAAACTCCACCGTGGTGCCCGGATAGTTCGATGACAGCGCGTCGAGTCCTGTCAAACGCGAGAAGACCACGCTCTTTCCCACGTTCGGGTTGCCGGTCAAGAGCAACCGGTGCTCCCGAGCCCGGACCAGGATATGTCCCGCCATCCGGCGTCCCAAAGCCACGGTCGAGCCCATGACATCGACGACCACCGGCCCACCGCGGCCGGAATCCGCCAAGCGGCGGATGCGACGGCCCTCATGCAGTCCCATGTCCGAAAGCCGCCCCCGCAGCTCGTCGCCGCCGGAAACGGACTCGATGACGGCATCTTCACCCGCGTGCAGGCCCAAAAGGCTGGTCGGCTTGGTCGGCGTCACGGCCGACTCCTGGCTGCGGCACAACACCGGCACAAGCCGGTGATCTCAAGGGCGTGGCCCTGCATCACGAAGCCTCGGCGACGGGCCTCGGCCCGCTGCAGGCGTTCGATGGCGGGGCTGACAAACTCCAGCACGGCGCCGCAGCGCAGGCAGGTCATGTGGTCGTGATGGGTCTTGCCCGCGGCGACCTCGAAGCGCCGGCGCGGGGCCGCGGGAGCCTCGCCTGTCGCGATGCCCAGGCGCGCGAAAAGCTTGAGGGTCCGAAATACCGTGGCCCGGCCAAGCCGGTGCCGGCGGCTCCGCAAGGATTCGTAGAGGGCCTCGGCCGAAGCATGGGCGCCGTCTGCGGAAAGCCTCTCAAGGATAAGGCGCCGAGGCCGCGTGAGGCGCAAACCTCGCGACCGGAGGCCTTCTAGCGCGCGATGCAGGTCCGTGGACTCGGCCATGTTATTGATATCCCTGTCTCAATTATAACAATCCTCCCGGCAGGCGCGCCAGCCGCGTTGGACACAAGCCGGGCAAACTGGTCTAATATGACGGAGCGGCCAAGATGACAGAGCGGCTTTTGATCCGCGGCGGACTGGTCATCGACCCGGCGCAGGACCTGGAGTCGGTGCGCGACGTCCTCCTCCAAAACGGCCGCGTCCGGCAGGTAGCCCCGCACCTCTTCCGCCGCCATCCGGGCATCCCCGCTCTCGATGCGCGCGGTTGCTGGGTGCTCCCCGGCCTCATCGACATGCACGTGCACCTGCGCGAGCCGGGCGGCGAGGACTCTGAGGACATCGCCTCCGGCGCCCGGGCCGCGGCCGCGGGGGGCTTCACCACGGTCCTGGCCATGCCCAACACCAAGCCGGCCATGGACAGCCCGCCTCTGCTGCGCCGGCTGCGCCGCAAGGCCGCCGAGGCGTCCGCCCAGGTCCTGTTCGCTGGCTGCGCCACCAGAAGCCAGCAGGGCACGACGCTGGCAGACCTCGCGGCTTTAGCCGCGGCCGGGATGTCCGCAGTCAGCGAGGACGGCCGCTGCGTGCAAGACGCCGGGCTCATGCGCCGCGTCCTGGAGCTCACCCGGCGCCTGCGCCTGCCTTTCATCTCCCACTGCGAGGAGCCGTCTCTGAGCCGCGGGGCCGCAGTCAACGAGGGCCGGGTGTCCCGCCGACTGCGCCTGCCTGGCCAGCCTTGGGCCGCGGAGACCGCCATGGTCGTGCGCGACATCGCGCTGGCGGAACTCACCGGCGCCCATGTGCACATCGCGCATCTGAGCTGCGCCCAAAGCGTCGAGGCCGTGCGCCAAGCCAAGCGCCGGGGCCTGCCCGTCACCGCGGAGGCCACACCCCACCACCTGTCCCTCTGCGAGGACGACATCCCGGGTCCGGACCCGAACTTTAAGATAAATCCCCCCCTGCGCTCCCGCGCCGACCGCGTCGCCCTGCAGGAGGGTCTTCAGGACGGCACCATCGACGTGGTGGCCACTGACCACGCGCCTCACGCTCCATCCCTGAAAGCCCTCGGCATGAAGCGCGCTCCATTCGGGGTCATCGGCCTGGAGACCGCCGTCGCGACGATGCTGACTTATCTCGTGCACAAGGGCCAGCTCACGCGCCGCCAGCTGGTCGAGCGCATGAGTGCGTCGCCGGCCCGCATCCTCGGCCTCAAACGCAAAGGTTCGCTGAAGCCCGGCATGGACGCAGACGCCACGATCGTCTCTCCTTTAGAGTCCTGGACCGTGCCCTCTCGCTTTGAGTCGCGCAGCCGCAACTGCCCCTTCATCGGCCGCAAGCTCCAGGGCCGGGTCCGGGCCACGGTCATGGCCGGGAGGGTCGTTCATGCTCTATGAGCGCCTGATCCGCCCGCTCCTGTTCCGCATGGACGCGGAGACGGCGCACGAGCGCGCGGTGCGCGAGCTCGAGCTTCTGGGCCGCGTTCCCGGCGGGGCCGCACTCTTATCCGCGCTGGTGGGCCGGCCCGAGCCGGGCCTGCAGACCAAGGTCCTCGGCCTAGATTTCCCCAATCCCGTGGGCCTGGCCGCGGGCTTCGACAAGGACTGCCGGCTCACCAGAGTCCTGCCCGCGCTCGGCTTCGGCTTCCTGGAACTAGGCTCGGTCACCTTGCGGCCCCAACCCGGCAATCCCAAGCCGCGCCTGCTACGCCTGCCTTTGGAGCGCGCCCTCATCAACCGGATGGGACTTCCCGGCGCCGGCGCGCAGGCCGCGGCCCGGCGACTGAACGCCGCGGGGCGCTGCAAGGTGCCGGTGGGACTCAACATCGCCCTCAACGCCGACTGCCCCAAGGCCAAAGCCCCGGAAGAGTACGCCCTGACCCTCCGCCTCCTGCACCCGAACGCGGACTATTTCGTGGTCAACGTAAGCTGTCCGAACGTCAGCGGACTGCGCGACCTGCAGGAGCGCCTGCAGTTGGAGCGCATCTTGACCGCGCTGGCCGCGGTCAACTCGCCGCATAAGCCGCTTTTGGTCAAGATCGCTCCGGACCTCGCCGACGCCCAGCTGCCGGATCTGCTGGGCCTCATCATGCGCCACGCCGACGGCGTAGTGGCCGCCAACACCACCACGTCGCGCAAGGCTCTGTGCCCGGAGCTGGGCGCCATCCCAGGCGGCTTGAGCGGCCGGCCCCTGCGCTCCGCCGCCACGGCCATGATCGCCAAGATCCACCGGCTCACGGACGGCCGCCTGCCCATCATCGGCGTAGGCGGGGTAGAAACGGCCGGCGACGTGCTGGAGAAACTCCGCGCCGGGGCCAGCTTGGTGCAGCTCTACACCGGTCTGGTCTACGGTGGGCCGAGCACCGTGGTGCGCATCCTCAAGGACCTCCGCTCTCTAGTGTCGGCCGGAGGCTTCAAGACCATGACCGCGATCATAGGCTCCGAAGCCAGGGAGGCCCCATGACGGAACTCATCGTAGCCTTGGACGTGGCCACCATCCATGAGGAAGAGACGCTCCTACAAGCCCTCAGGAACACGGTCACCTTCTACAAGGTGGGCTTGCGCCTGTTCACGGCGCACGGCAAGCGCGCCGTAGACCTCGTGCACCGCTACGGGGGCAAAGTGTTCTTGGACTTGAAATTCCACGACATCCCGCAGACCGTGGCCCACGCGGTCAAGGAGGCGCAGAAGCTGGGCGTCGAGTCGGTATCCTTGCACCTTTCCGGCGGCAGCGCCATGCTCAAGGCCGCGGCGGAAGTCCATCCGCGGCCCAAGCTCTGGGGCGTAACCGTGCTGACCAGCCTGGGAGCCCAGGACCTGCGCGTGGTGCAACCGCGCGCGACATTGCCGACCATGGTCAAGAACCTCGCGCGCCTGGGCTGGATCAACGGCATCGACGCCACCATCTGCTCGGGACATGAGGTCGCGGCCCTGCGCAAAGCCCTGCCGCACCTGGACATGCGCTTCATCACTCCGGGCATACGGCCCGCGGAGAGCGGCGCGCACGACCAGAAGCGGGTCATGACGCCCGGCGAGGCCGCTGTCTTGGGCGTCAACTATATCGTGGTCGGGCGGCCCGTCACGCAGGCGCCGGAACCCCTGAAGGCCGCGCAAAACATACTCGCCGAGATGCGCCACGCCGCGGCCAAGGCTTTGGAGAAACCATGAGCGGGCCGCTTCCCCTCTCGTCCCAAGAACTGCGCAGCCTGCTCGTCGAGACCGGAGCCATGCTGGAAGGGCACTTCCTGCTCTCCTCCGGCCTGCACAGCGACCGCTACATGCAGTGCGCGCTGCTTCTCTCCCACCCTCGCCACGCCTTCCGGCTGGGCGCGGCCTTGGCCAAGCTCTGCCCGACGCCCCCGGACCTGATCCTCTCCCCCGCGCTGGGCGGCATCGTCATCGGACAGGAAACGGCGGCCGCCCTGGACGTGCGCGCTTACTTCGCGGAGCGCGAGAGCGGCGTGATGACCCTGCGCCGGGGCTTCATGATCGAACCCGGCGAAAAAGTGGTGATCGTCGAGGACGTTATCACCACGGGAAAATCCACCGGCGAGGTCATCGCCATGGCCCGCGGCCTCGGAGCCGAGGTCGTAGCGGCGCTTTCCGTCGTCTGCCGCGCCACGACCCCGCCGGATCTAGGCGTACCGCTGGCCAGCCTCATCCACCTCCACTTGGCCGCCACCCCTGCCGACACGTGCGAACTCTGCCGGCAGGGCAAGCCGTTCATCAAGCCTGGCAGCAGGACTAAAAAACCATGAACCTCACCTACAAAAAATCCGGCGTGGACATGGACCGCGCGGATAAGCTGGTGGATTTTTTGCAAAAGAGATCGCCCGCCATCGGAGGCTTCTCCGGGCTTTTCCCCATCCCGCCGGACCAAGGCGATCCGTGGCGTCTGGTGGCTTGCACGGACGGCGTCGGGACAAAACTGAAAGTCGCCTTCGCGCTAAACCGTCACGACACCATCGGCATCGATCTGGTCGCCATGTGCGTCAACGACCTCATCACCTGCGGAGCCAGGCCGCTCATCTTTCTCGACTACTACGCCACGGGCATGCTGGATTTAAAACGCTCCAAGCGCATCATGATCGGCATACTCGAGGGCTGCCGGCAGGGCCGCTCCATGCTCCTGGGCGGAGAGACAGCAGAGATGCCGGGCTTCTACCCGGAAGGCGAGTACGACCTGGCTGGCTTCTCGGTGGGCATCGTGAAGCGCGCCGAAGTCATCGACGGCTCCGGAATATGCCCGGGCGACCTGGTCCTGGGCCTGCCCTCCTCGGGCCTTCACTCCAACGGCTTTTCTTTAGTGCGCAAGGTCTTCACCGGACGGCATCTGCGCCATTGGGGGCCGCGGCTTCTGACGCCCACGCGCATCTACGTAGACCAGATCGCCCGCTTGGCCTCGGGCCTGCGCGCAAAGGGCCGCGTCATCCTGGGCCTGGCGCACATCACAGGCGGAGGTCTCATCGAAAACATGCCGCGCATCCTGCCCAAGCGCTGCAAGATCGTCTTGGACCGGGGGAGCTGGAAGGTGCCTGCAGTGTTCACGGAATTACAGCGACGGGGCGATGTTCTCGAGGCCGAGATGTGGCGGACCTTCAACATGGGCATCGGCATGGTGGTAGTTCTAAGGCCGGACAGCGTGGCCCTGGCGCTCAAGCTCTTGCCGGAAGCCAAACTCATCGGCGAAGTGAAGGCGGGAAAACCGAAGGTGGAGCTGCGGTGACCAGAATAGCGGTTCTAGCATCCGGTGAGGGCACGAACCTGCAGGTCCTGCTGGATTCCTGCCGCTCGAGCCGCGTGCGCGGCAAGGTAGTCCTGGTGGTGGCCAGCAAGGACGACGCCGGGGCCTTGCACCGGGCCGAGCGCGCGGGCATCCCGGCCGTGGTGGCCAAGCCCGAAGACTTCCCGACCCTGGAAGAGTACAGCGCGCATCTGGCCAAGCTCTGCCGGGAGAAGCAGGTGGAGCTGGTCTGCCTTGCAGGATTTTTAACACGCCTGCACGCGCCCATGCTCAAGGCTTTTCCGGGCCGGATACTGAACGTCCATCCGGCGCTCTTGCCGGCCTTCGGCGGGCCGGGAATGTACGGCCGCAAAGTGCATGCGGCTGCGCTGGCCTCAGGCGCCAAGGTCACTGGCGCCACGGTGCATTTCGTCGACGAACTCTACGACCACGGCCCGATCGCGGCCCAGGCCGCGGTGGCGGTGTTGCCGGACGACACGGTGGAGACTCTTTCGGCCCGGGTGCTCATCCAGGAGCATTGGCTCTATCCAAAAGTGGTGAGCCTTTTCTGCGCCGGACGGCTGAAAATCGAGGGCCGGAGCGTCTGCATCCTGCCGCCGGCGGGCGCCGTCAAAACGCGCATACAGAGGGCTCTGATCTCAGTCTCGGAAAAGACGGGAGTGGTGGAGTTCGTCCGAGCACTGGAGGGGCTGGGGGTGGAGGTGGTCTCGACCTCGGGCACGGCAAAACTCCTACAGGAGTCAGGCCTCTCAGTGCGACAACTGGACACCATGACGGGTTTCCCGGAGATCTTGGCCGGCCGGGTGAAGACCTTGCACCCGCATGTGCATGGGGCGATCCTCCTGCGGCGCAAGGACCCTGTGCAAGCGCGCGAGGCCGCGGCCTTAGGCATCGAGCCGATAGACTTGGTGGTGGTCAACCTTTATCCATTTGCGCGCACCGCGGCCGAGGCGTCCGACCCTTACAGTCAGGACGTGATCGAGCAGATAGACATAGGCGGAGTCGCCTTGATCCGCGCCGCGGCGAAAAATTTCGATGATGTGGCGGTGGTGACTTCGCCGGCGGATTATCCGGCGCTGCTCAAAGAGCTGGAATCCGGGCAAGGTCAGTTGTCCCGCGAAACGCGCAAGCGCCTGGCTTTGGCTGCCTTCCGGCACACGGCTGAGTATGACGCGATGATCTCGCGAGCTTGGGCCCCGCAGGAGGCTGCGACTTTCCCGCAGGACCTGACCGTGAGCCTCTCAAAAGTGCAAGATCTACGCTATGGGGAGAATCCGCATCAAAAGGCGGCCTTATACGCGCCGAAAGGTGAGATGTCATTCCGGCAACTGAACGGCAAGGAGCTTTCCCACAACAACATCCTCGACGCGGCCGGGACTTGGGACGCGGCCAGCGAATTCTCCCAGCCGGCGGCCGTGATCTTCAAGCATGTGACGCCTTGCGGGATGGCTGTGGGCAAGACCTTGATGGAGGCGCTCGAAAAAGCCTGGGCTTGCGATCCGTTGTCGGCCTTCGGGGGCGTGTTGGCTTTCAATAGGACCGTTGAGGCGGACATCGCGAAGCTGTTGTCCCAACGTTTCGTGGAGGTGATCACGGCGCCGGACTTTTCACCCGAGGCTTTGTCGCTCTTTAAAAAAAAACCCAATGTGCGTTTGTTGGTCCGACAGGAGCCACCTGCGCGGGATGTACAGCTGCGCTCGGTAGGGCGCGAGATTTTAGCCATGGAGCCGGACCGGCTGAGCTTCGGGGACGCGATGAAGGTGGTGACGAAACGTCAACCCACGCCAGAAGAAGAGACGGCTTTGCGCTTTGCGTGGGTGGCATGCAAGCATGTGCGCTCCAACGCGATCGTGTTGGCGGGGCCGGAGTGTACGGTGGGCATCGGGGCGGGGCAGATGTCGCGAGTGGATTCAGTGCATATGGCTTCTGTGAAGTACAAGATATATGAGCAGGACAATGGGAGGCCGGCGGTGCTGGTGATGGCTTCGGATGCATTCTTCCCGTTCAAGGATTCGGTGGAGGCGGCGGCTTCGGTGGGAGTGACAGCGGTAATCCAGCCGGGAGGGTCGATGAAGGATCAAGAAGTCATCACCGCGGCCGATGAGAATGGGTTGGCCATGCTCTTCACCGGCATGCGGCACTTTAAGCACTGACCGGACACAAAACATGACTCCCGCCTCCCGCCATGGTATGGTGGCACCCTCATGCCCACGCTGAAAGGCCTCTTCCCCAAGATCAAGTCCTACAACGAAGGCTATCTCAAAGTCTCCAAACTCCACACCATCCACTACGAGGAATGCGGCAACCCCAAAGGAAAACCTCTCGTCTTCCTTCATGGCGGACCAGGCGGAGGCATCGAGCCCAGCTATCCCCGCTACTTTAATCCCGAGAAATGGCGCATCGTCCTCTTCGACCAGCGCGGTTGCGGCAAAAGCCGGCCCCACGCTGAACTTAAAGAAAATACCACCTGGAATCTGGTCGAGGACATCGAACGCCTGCGAGAACACCTCGACATCGAACGCTGGGTCGTATTCGGCGGCAGTTGGGGCAGCACCTTGACCCTCGCCTACAGCCAGACCCACCCCGAGCGCTGCAAAGGCCTCATCCTGCGCGGCATCTTCCTGCTCCGGGACAAGGAACTGCGCTGGTTCTACCAGGAAGGCGCCAACTTCGTGTTCCCGGATGCCTGGGAACACTACCTAGCCCCCATCCCCCCGATCGAGCGAGGAGACCTCGTCAAAGCCTACCACCGCCGCTTGACCAGCTCGAACCGTAAGACCCGCCTGGCCGCGGCCAAAGCCTGGGCCATCTGGGAAGGAGCCACCAGCAAACTCCACCAGGATATGAGCCTCATCCAGCGCTTCGGCAAGAGCCGCTTCGCTGAGGCCTTCGCGCGCATCGAGTGCCACTACTTCATCAACAAGGGATTCTTCGAAAAGCAGACCCAGCTCCTCGACGACGTCAAGAAAATCCGGCGCATACCCGCCGTCATCGTGCAGGGCCGCTACGACATGTGCTGCCCCATCATTTCCGCCTGGGAGCTGCACCGCGCCTGGCCAGAGGCGGAGTTCATCGTAGTGACCGACGCCGGCCATTCCATGACCGAGCCCGGCATCCGCAGTGAACTCATCAAGGCCGCGGAACGCTTCAGCCGCCTCTAACCCATTCGTAAAATTCGTGAATGCCTGACCCCATAAACACTGGGGTTCGATGTCCTAGCTAATTCAAGCATTCCTGTGCTATTATAGGGCCGCTGCAAGGCCGACGCACGGTGCCGCGCTGGTACTGACCGTCATCAGGAAAACCGCTGCCGGTCAAGCACTTAGGAGGTTGCTGCATGCTCTTCATTCTGCTCGGGTTCATCCTGATCGCCGTCCCCATGGGGATCTATTACTGGCGGGAATATAAGATAAGCACGCCGCGCCTCCAGTGGCCCGTGCTGGCGCCCATCCTCAAGCTGGAATACCTGCCCGATCCACCCCGGATGCAAGGCACGCGCAACGGCCGCAAGGTGACAGTAGACATCTACAAAACAGGCGTCCGCGTGGCGACCATTCTGGCCAAGCCCTCACGCCTGCGCATCGAGATCGGCCCCAAAGACGAGGTGACGACACGCTCAGGGATGCTCGTGCCCGATCCCGTGCTCACCGGCGACAGATCCTTCGACGAAAGGCTTCTGGCCCGCTGCAACGACAAGAACGCCGGTCTGCAGTTCTTAGACCCGGTGCTGCGCCAGCGCCTCATGGCCCAGTCGGTCGTGGACATCCTCGGCCAAGGCGCCATGATCCAATGGCTGGTCCCCGTGGTCAAGCAACCTGACCCCACGGAGAACCTCCTCGACATACTCACCCTCATCGCCGAAGAGATGGAGCGCTTCCCCGAAGCCTAGCGCACGGATAGGCACTGTCCTGACCGTCCTTCAAATAAGGCGGAGAGGTGCTGTGCTAGGTCTTTAGGCCCATCCTGGTCTAGGCCGCAAGTCGCAGGCGACCCGCCGCCGAGCATTCTATAGTATTGATATGAAGTTTCGAGCCATTCTATGGACGGCGCTTCTGCTGACGGCCTCCCCCCTCGCCGCCGCGCTCTCTATCGACTCCGGCCATGCCGACGAGATGCACCAGGAGGTCTCCCAGCTCCAAGACGCCGTGGCCGACCACGCCGCCACGGACGGCACAGTCTACCAGATGGCCCAGGACTTCTTCGGCCGCGTGCCTGACACTAAGATCGTCGTCAATGTCAACCTCCGCGGCTGGGACCGCGAACCCACACCGGCGGCCGCCCCGGCCGACATCCAGCGCCTGATCAGCGGCGCGGACCAGCGCCTCGCGTTCTACGACAAAGAGATCCCCTCTCCCATGTCCGAAGCCATGAAATACGCCCGCGGCATGCAGCAGAGCGGGCGCGCGGACTTCGACCGGAAGCGCGAGCTCTCCGACAACGAGATGGGGGTCTACAACTACTGGCTCAATAAGGCCGAACTGGGGAGCATCAAGCTCAACGATGCTCTCTCCTTGCTCGCGACCAAGATCGGGGACGCCATCGCCTTCGCCACGCTCATCCATGAAGCCGCTCACGCCCGCGACCAGCAGGCGGGCAAGCTCAACGACAAGGATGTCATCGCCGGCGAGGTCTCGGCCTTCCTGACCCAGTACCAGTGGCTCAAGGTCGCCGATCCCTATGACGAGCGCATCTGCTACCTGCGCACCGCCTTCATGGCCGCGCAGCAGGAGCACCCCAGCCGGCTCGGCGCCATCGGCCTGAGCTACCTCAACCACCTCGCCGAGCTGCAGGCCACCCAGGGCGACCCCAGCGCCATCAAAGAACTGATCGAGAAACTGGGCTACAAGGACGGCGAGACCCACCGGCGGGGCGACGGAACCAGCGCCTAGCACGCGGCCGGCCCAGGACGGCTCTGAGCGGCCACTGAAACTCCTTACCGTCTTTTTAATCTCCCGCAATGTCGAAGCAAAGCACACCGGCTATCCTATCCTGGAGGAGATCCCGTATGGCCAAGGGATGTGCTGTCGGTTGGCAAATGGCCGCCGCCGCATTTTTCGGCGGGCTGTGCCTCCTACTGGCCTGGGATTCACCGCAGTCCCCGCAATCGGACCCAGCGCCGACCCAAGCCGCGAGTGCCGGAATCACGACCAACTACCACGCGCTTACCCGCGCCGACATCATGCTCGCCGAGGCCGGCCTCATCCTCAACTAGCCAGGGAAAACTAAAGCCCCAAGTCCGCGGCGATGGCGCGCATGGCGGCCACCGCAAGCTCGGCGAACTCCGGCAAGGGGATGCCCACCGCCTCGCATTCGCGGATGATGTCGCGGTCCACCGAAGCGGCGAAAGCCTTCTCCTTCATCCGCTTGACCACCGATGAAGGCCTGACGCTGGCCAACTTCTTGTCCGGATAGACCAAGGTAGTGGCCGTGACCAGCCCGGTGATCATCTCGCAGGCGGCCAGGGCCCTCTGGAAGACCGTGCTGCGCTTAATGCCATGCGCGGCCTCGTTGTGCATCTTGATGGCGTCGACGATCTCCGGCGCCACGCCGCGGACGGCAAGCATCTCCACGGTCTTCAATCCGTGGACCTTCAGATCCCCGCCCGTCAACTCCACGTCGAGGTCGTGCAGCAGACCAGCCAGGGCCCAGACCTCCTCGTCTTGCCCCAGCCGCCTGGCCGCGGCGCGCATCACCGCCTCCGAGGCCAGACAATGCCTGAGCATGTTGGGGTTCTTCACGTACTCTTGCAGGAGGGCCCAGGCTTGGGCCCGATCGATCCCGGCGGAGATGGTCATGACTTAGACTCCTTGCGCACATGATGCGCCATGTTCTCGGGGAGGACGATGGAGAGCTCCACGAAGCCCGCGCAGCGGCCCGCCCGATACCAAGGCGCTTGATGAATGAGCTTTTTAACCTTCCCCTTCTCCACGATGTAGGTGTTCACGCGCGGATTCTTCAACAGATCGGCCAAGAGCGTGCGCGCCGGCTCGGGGTGGCAGCCAAGCAGGCTCTTGCCGACCAAAGAGCGGCCGCCGTCCTTGCGGAAGACCTCGCCGGCGGCCCGGTTCATGGATAGGATAACGCCCTGCTCGTCGCAGACAGTGATCGCGGCCGGGAACTCCTCGGTCCAGCCATCATCTCTCATGATTTAATTATATACTAAAGACGATGGACGCCGAAGCCTTCCGCAAGCTCCTAGACCAAGTCACGGTCCTGCGCGCACCGGCCCACACTCTGGCGACCTTCGGGGCCACGCGCCTGACTTACCACTTAGTGTCCCCGGTCAAAGACCTCAAGGGCCGGACCCGCCTGCGGCGAAGCACGGTGCTCTCCGAAAAGCCCCGGATCATCACGCCAGACGCATTCGCGGAGCGCTTCCAGGGCTTCGGCCGCCAGACCAAGCAGTTCGCGCAATGGCTCACCCCAGCCTATCGGGATCTGCTCCGCGCCCTGGAGTACAACTTCAAGAACCAGGACCTCAAGACCCGCGTGCTGGCCGGCGAGCCGCAGGTCGTGGCTAGCCGTATCATCACCGACCTGGACCGACGGGAGGCCCGTGATGAAACGGTCATCGCCTGCCCCGACGTTTCTTGGGGCCTGGCCCTGATGAAGTTCACCTTGGATCACGCGGCCCGCTCCTTCCCTGTCCAGGTGCGCGACCTGGAGCGCCGCGGTCTCTTCGACCCCGAAGGAAAGGAGTCGGACCGGCGGCGCCGGGAAGTCGAGCAGCTCTTCGCCGCGGCCCGAAAGGACCGTGGCGCGGTGGAGCTCTTGGGCCGAAAACTCCGCGAATACGGCCTCTTCGAGGAATACGAAGACCGGTTCCTGGCTTTCTTCTGACATGCACTTCCCCGCCAGGCTCAGCCGCTGATGCCGCCGCGGTGGCTCTCTTCATCCCTTTCGCCATCGCGCGCCCACCGCCGCAGCGTCCTGCTCGCCGCGGCCCTCGCGGCCCTCGGCGGCTGGCATCTGCTCCTGCGCGGTCAGGGACGGGGCGTCCCGCTGATCTGCGACGAAGGCGAGTATGCGGTCGCAGCCCGCGTCTGGTCCTCCGGCGGCCTGCCGTATCGGGATGCGTTCAGCCAGAAGCCGCCGATGATCCTATTCATCTACCGCGCGGCGTCGGCGCTATCATCCTCGCCTGAGTCGCCGCGCGCGGCCGCCGCTGTCGCCGGCCTGCTGACCATGCTCGCGATGTTTCTCTGCGCCCCGCGCGCCTGGAGCGCGGCCGGACGCTTGGCCGGTCCCGCGGCGTTCGCCGCGCTCTCGGCGATCCCGGTCGGGGATTTCGGTTTCCCTGCCAACACGGAGACGTTCGTCAATCTCTTCGCCGCGCTGAGCGCGCTGGCCGTTCTGCGCGACGCTCCGTTCTGGGCGGGCCTCGCCGCAGGCGCGGCGCTGACGACGAAACAGACGGCGGCGTGGATAGCGCTGGGCTTCTGGGCGATCGCCGTCGTCGGACGGCGCGGCCCGCGCGCGCGCGCCGCTTTGCGCTACGCCGCCGGCGCGGCGATCTTTCCGGCGACCTGGGCGGCGTACTTCGCAGCGCGCGGCGCGTGGGGTTACTATTGGTCGCAGGCTTGGTCGGGGAACGCGCGGTATGCCTCCGTCCTGCTCATGACGGGGGCGATCGGCAGTCAACTGCGCTGGTTCGCGACCTCGATCGCGCCAAAATTCCTCATTTTCAGCCTTCCGGCGCTGGGACTCGCCGGCTGGTCCCTGCGCGGCTTGAAGGCGGGACCGGAACGCCCGGCCGAGACGCTGGCCGTTGTCTGGTTCGGCGCCGCGATAGCGGCCGCGCTGACCGGACTGTTCCTGTTCCCTCACTACTTCGTCGTGGCGGCGCCGCCTCTGGCGCTGGCCGCAGCCTGCGGCGTCGAGAGACTCGCGCCGCGCCGCCGCCGCGCGGCGTGGACGGCGCTCGCCGCGCTCGCGTTGTGGCCCGCGGCGATGTCTCCAGCCCTGTTCTTCTCACCCGACGCCCGCGCGCGCGGCCTCGCCTTGCTCTACCCCAACCCGCTGTTCGAGACCAAGGTCCTGGGAGAGGAGATCGGCCGCCACGCGGCGCCGGGCGACCGCCTCCATGTGTTCGGCTCGGAATCGGCTCTGTTCGTCTACTCCGGCCTGGCGCCCGCGACGCGGCATACCTATTGCTACGCGCTGACGCTGTTCCCGAAAGACGCCTCAGGTTGGCATAAAGAAATGGCCGCGCTCGCCGCCTCGCCGCCTCACTTCGTCGTGTTCTCGACCCAGCGGCTGTCAACGATCATCACCTCGCGCCTCGGGCAGGCGTATCGCGACGCGATGATCGCCTTCCTCGCAGGACGCTACCGCTACGACGGCGCCATGATCGTGCGTCCCTCCCTGGCAGTGCCGGCCTATAAGCCGGCGTCCGCAAGGGAACTTCCGAGCTTCGCCGCCCAGGACCGGCTCCTGCTCTTCGTGCGGCGCTGAGCCCCGGAAGCAGTCCTGATGGCGCCGACGATGATATAATGGACCGACCTCTTATGACTCAGTCCTGGCGACGCGACCTGACCTGGGTGACTTTCGGGGTCTGCCTGCTCGCTCTGCCTTTCCTGCGCCAGGCATACCATATCGACGAGCCCCAATTCCTGGCCATCGCCCGGCAGATCCTTAAGGACCCCCGGCATCCCGGGGCCTTCATGTACAACGCCGACGGCGGCAGCGCCCCCATGTCGCAAGGCTTCGCCACCGGCCCTTTCGCCTCGTATCTTATGGCCTTGCCCCTGAAATGGTCCGGCGGCGTCGAATGGCGCATGCGCTTGAGCTGCCTGCCTTTCGATGTCATGGCGGCCCTGGCCCTCTATCTTCTGGCGGGGCGCTTCCTCTCGCGACCCCTGCTGCCTACGCTGATCATCCTCGCCTGTCCCGGCTACTGGATCAACATGCAGCACTTGATGGCGGAGAAATGGATAGGGGCCTTCGGTTTTTTCGGACTTTACGCGTTCGTGCGCGGCGTAGACGAAAAGAAAGCACTCTGGCTATGGGCGGCCGCAGCCCTGATGGCCGCGGCTCTGATGGTCAAGTATACGGCGGTCTTCTTCCTGGCACCGATCACGGTTTACGGCTGGAGTCGGCGCACGCCTCCCATGCGCTTGACCCTCCTGATTCTGGCGGTTGCGACGCCAGCCGCGTTATGTCTTCTGGCGCAGCCCGCTTCCCAGAAGGCGGTTTTGAGCCTGACCGCCTCGCGCATGGTCGGTCACTGGTCCGCCTGGTCGCAGCGATGGCGCGCCTTGCTCACCTTCGTGTCGGGAGGAGCGCCCGTCCTGCTTCTATGGCCTTTCTGGCTGGGCCGCAGCAAGCGCCGGCTTTGGGCCGCTGCCGGCCTCTGCACAGCTTTGGCGACGGTGCTGTTTCTGCCGCACTTTGACCTCTCAGCTGTGCGCGGAGTGGATCGAATGACGGGAATCGTCCTAGCGGCGGGAACGCTGCTGGTCTTGCCGACTTTCGTCGCCAGCCGCCCCGGTCGCGACCGCCTGTTTTGGTCAAGTTGGGCCTTGGCGGTCGGAGGTCTACAAATCTGTGTCTACTGGTCGGTGGTTTCTCGTTATGTCCTATTTCTGGACATCCCCCTAATTTTCTATCTGGCCCGCAGATTGGAAGTGGAACTGCCTCAGCCGGCCCTGCGACGGCTCCATGCCGTCAGTCTGGCCCTGGCCGTGTACGCAACCTTGATCCTAGGATGGGTCGATGGCAGCTATGCCGGCGCCCAACGCCACATCGCGCGATACGTCTCCCAGGAGTACCGTGGGCGACACGTGTGGTTTACCGGGCATTGGGGCCTGCAGTACTACATGGAAGCCGCTGGCGCTGAAGAAATCGACCTCAGCCGGGGCGGTTGGGACTTGGTCAGGCCTGGCGACGTGGTCGTCATCCCCTCAGTCAATTACGCCATCATCAAGCCCAGGCGGGGCCTACGGTTCAAGCTGCGCACTCTGCGGATCGACAATCCGGTGCCGCTGCGCCTCATCTGCACAGACGGCGCTGAAGGGGCTTTCTATACCAGCGCGTTAGGCTTCCTGCCTTACTCCCTCAGCGCCGGGCCACTCGACGAATTCACGATATTGGAAGTCCTTCCCGGATAATCGACGGACGGCGCGACTCCGGGATCCGCAAGGAATCGCTCAGAGCCCCGATTCGCCCATCAATTTGTGCTAGAATTTTTCAGAACCGAACCATGCTCCCCCGAACACCCCTGGCCCGCCGGCTCTGCGCCGCGTCCGCCGTACTACTGGCGTCGGCGGCATCGGTCAAGGCCGTGCGCGGCAGCCAGAAGCCTTACGCGCCGCAGGCCCCCGCCTATCGCGAGAAAGGCAGGCCCGAGGCCCCCATCGTCATCGTCGAGTTCTCGGACCTGCAGTGCCCGTCCTGCCGCTTCGCGGTCAAGCCGGTCAAGGACCTGCTCCAACTCTACGGCCAGGACACGCGGCTGATCTTCAAGCATTATCCTCTGCATCAACACCTCTTGGCCTGGCCCGCGGCCGTGGCCACCGAATGCGCGGGCCGACAGGGCCGTTTCTGGGACCTCCATGATCTTCTCTACGACAAGCAGGCGGACTGGGCCCCGCAGGCCTCAAAAGAAGCGCAAGCCTCAGTGAAACAGCCACCACCCCCCCCGGACTTCATCCCCTATGCGCGCAGTCTCGGCCTGGACTTGACGGCATTCGCGGCCTGCCTCAAGGACCCCACGGTCTCCGCCCCCATCGCGGCCGACCTGAAGGATGGCGACGATCACTGGGTCCTCTCCACCCCCACCTTCTTCATCAACGGCAAGCGCTTCACCGGCGCCCGGCAGCTCACGGAAGGCGGCGTTCCATGGATAGACAAGATCCTAAAAAAACAATAAGCGGGTCGGCGGAGCCATCCGGGTGGCAGACCGTCGACCCCTGGCTCGGCCTCTCGGCCCGTCTGCTCCTCGGCTTGGTCTTCGTGGTCTCCGGCACGCTCAAGGCCGCGGCGCCGATCGAGGAGTTCTCCCTAGTCATAGAGAACTACGGGCTGGTGAGCTCACGCGACCTCATCCTCATCCTGGCGGCCTTCCTGCCCTGGCTCGAGGTTATCTTCGGCTTCGCCCTGCTCTTCGGGTTCCTGACCCGGGCCGCGGCCGCGGCGATCGGCGGCATGGTCATCGCCTTCGCCACCGCCATCCTCTACACGAAGATCAAGGATATCCGCCTGCCCAACTGCGGCTGCTTCGGTTTCGGCCTCCATCCCACCCCATCCCAGGAGCTGGCCTTCAACGGGCTCTGGGCCGCGTGTTCAGTCCAGGCGTTCCGCCGCGGCGCAAAGTACCTCAGCCTCGACGCCTGGTGCCGTTCGGTCGATCGATAGGGAGGACATGGGCAACGAACCTGTGCCATGACAAAAATACTGGTCATCGACGACGATTACTCGATCGTGGAGTTGATCTCCGACATCCTGACGCGCGAGGGCTACGGCGTGGAGAGCGCCGGAGAGGCCGTGGAGGGCATGCAGAAAGCCCGCGCCCTCAAGCCCGACCTCATCATCCTGGACTATCACATGCCGGGGATGACCGGAGCACACCTCTTCGAATCCCTGCGCCGCAATCAAGCCACGCACCTCACCCCCATCCTATTCATGAGCGGCGAGGCCTCCGGGGACGAAATCCTTAAAGAGATCGCCGATCCGGAAGGAGCCAGCTTCCTCGCCAAGCCCGTGCACCTGGATGATTTCCGCAAAGTCGTGCGTGAGCTGCTGGCCTCGAACACCCCGCAACCCGAAAAGCCCTGACCCAAACTCCATTTTTTGCTAAGATAGCCCCGTATCCCCAGGGAGAATTTATGGCGACAACGAAAGGTGGAGCGACCAGCCTGATGGCGGTCCTGGCCTGCGCCTTGGCGCTTTCCGGCTGCACGTCCGGAAACATGCGGCTCAAACGCCAGGCCGGCGAAGGCAAGGCCGGTTCCAAGACTGATTCAGAGAGCGAAAAACCGTACGTGCCCGGAGTCGAGGTCACCGAAGCAAGCCTGCGCGGCTCGGAGTTCACCTCGGTCCCAGAGCTCGAGACCATCCATTTTGACTACGACAGCGCGACCCTCGGCGACGCGCCGCTGGCCTCTCTCAAGAAGAACGCCGAATACCTCAAGGCGCGCGACGAGCTCGACGTCCGCATCGCCGGCTACTGCGATGAGCGCGGCACGGTGGAATACAACCTGGCTCTAGGCCAGAAGCGTGCCCAGACGGTGCGCGAATACTACATCCGGCTCGGGGTCCCGGGCGCGTCCTTGGCCACCATCAGCTACGGCAAGGAATCTCCGACCTGTTCCGAATCCACCGAAGACTGCTGGACGCAGAACCGCCGGGCGGAGACTGGGGTACGCTCCCGGACTCCAGCGCCAGCTCCTGCCGCCGCCCCGGCCCCGGGGACCGACGGCGCCCACTGATGAGGAGGGCACTTCCCCTCGGCCTGCTTTTGGCCTCAGCCGCGACCCTAGGCGGCTGCGTCGCCACGCAAAGAGACATGCTAGACCTGGGGAACCAGACCGACGAACTCAAGCACCAGGTGGCGGACCTCAAAAAGACGATCTCCTCGATGCAGAGCAACCAGGCGGATCTCAGCGTGCAGATGCAGCGCCTCCAGGAGGGCCTCACCGCTTTCGACGAGACCGTGCGCCACTCCGAAGGACAGATGAGCGGACTATCCTCAAAGATCGACGACCTTGCCGCCACCATCGGCAACAAGGTCGCGGCCATCGGCACCACCCTGACCACGGTCCAAGCCAAGAGCCTCGACGAGCAGAAGGCGTCCTTGGCCCAGCAGGAGGCGACCTTGACCAGCCGGCTCCAGCAGACCTCTCCCTCGGAACTTTTCCAGGGCGCTGAGGTGCGCCTGAACAAGAAGTCCTACGACCTGGCCGCCAAGGGCTTCGAAGAATACATGAGCAGTTTCCCGAAGGGCGCGCTAGCGGACGTGGCCACCTACGACCTGGGCGAGTCCTACTACGGCCTCAAGAGATGGGAGTCCGCCGGCCGCCAATTCGGCGTCTATCTCGAGAAATATCCCAAGAGCGGCCTGATCGCTTCCGCCCGGATCAAGTACGCCCTCTGCCTCATCAACCTGCGCAAGAACCCCGCCGAAGCCCGACAGTACCTGGAATCCGTGGTGGCGGACTTCCCTTCCAGCCCCGAAGCTAAGGCGGCGGCGCAACACCTCAAGAAGCTCACGACCGCGCCCGCCCCGGGGAAGAAGGCCGCAGGTTCGACGCCGTGACCGCGCTGGGCCTGAGCTTGGCCCTGGCCGCGCTGGGCGCCGCGGCGCCGGAAGTCCACATCAGCCTGGCCGGCCGTACGGACGCGGCTCGCGCCATCGCCCTGGCTCTGCCACCATTCATCGCCGAGGATCCCCAGCGCGGCGCCGACGCGCTGTTGGCCAAGGAACTGCGCGCCGTGACGCGCGACGACCTGCTATCTTCGCGGTCGTTCACCGTCTTGGAGGACGGCCCGCACTTCGACGGCGCCAACCTCAAGGACATCGTGCCCCCGTGGAAGGCGCGCCTGGCCGGCTGCCTGCTTGTGGCCAAGGTCGGCAACGGCGCCAAGCTGTCCCTTTCCGCCCAGCTGGTGGACCTCGGCTCCGGCGAAACCCTGTTCGAGCGCTATTACCGCCAGGGGGCGGCATTCCCCCGCTCGCTGGCTCATCGTTTGGCCGACGACCTGGTCCTGACCCTGACCGGCAAGAACGGCGTCGCCCACACCATGATCGCCTTCGCCAACGACTCCACCGGCCACAAAGAAATCTCCCTGATGGACTACGACGGGGCCAACCGCCGCAAGCTCACGACCTACGGCTCCATCTCCCTTCTGCCCCGATTCTCGCCCGACCGCAAGGCCCTGGTCTTCACCAGCTACAAAGACGGCAACCCCGACCTCTTCCGCATGGACCTGGCCACCGGGAAAATCGAATCCCTTTCCGCCGACCAGGGCCTAAACATCGCCGGAGGCTATTCGCCGGACGGCACCCAGCTGCTCATGACCCTTTCGCGCCAGAAGAGCCCCAACCTCTACGTCAAGAGCCTGACCGACGGCTCCGTCTCTAGGCTCACCCAGCATTTCGGCGCCGACAGCTCCCCGACCTTCTCGCCGGATGCCGTCCAGGTGGCCTTCGTATCCGACCGTTCCGGCAACCCCCAGATCCACATCCTCGACATGACCACCCAGCGGGTCAGACGGCTCACCAACCTCAACTGGTGCGACTCTCCATCATGGTCCCCCACGGGCGAATGGATCGCCTTCGCGGGCCGCGCCCACAACAAGGACAAAATGGATATATTCCTCGTAGACATCACCGGCAACCAGATCCGCCAGCTCACGCACGGCGAGGGCGCCAACGAGAACCCGGGATGGTCCCCGGATGGCCGCTACCTCGCCTTCACCAGCACACGCAACGGACGCGGAGAACTTTTCGTCATGGACGCGGACGGCTCCGCGCCGCACCGCTTGGCCGACATCCCGGGCAATACCTCCACCCCGACCTGGTCGGACTAGCGCGTGAGAGACAATCCGCTCAACTGGGGACTTTTGCTGGCAGCCGTCTGTCTCGGCTGCGCCCATCCGGGCACCCGCGTCGAAAATGATTCAGCGGTCAATTTCTCGCGCTACCAGCACATCGGCGTAGCGCCCTTCACCGACAGCCGCGGCCAGGGACGCCTCATCACAGAGGGCATCGACAGCGGACTACGGCGCATACTGCACGGCGGCGCGGACTTAAAAATGGTCGAGGATATCCTCAGAGAGCACAAACCGGACCGGGACTTCGGAGTGACCATCGAGGCTCTGGAGTTCCTCCGCGTCAAGGCCTCCGCCGACGCGGTCATCATCGGCAGCATGACTCCAAACTGGAGCGCGGCCTCGATCACCATCGTCGACACCGAAACCGGGGAATCGATCCTGCGCGCCGCGCTCAAACCCAGCGACCGGAAGCAGAAGACCTTCACCAGTCCGGACGAGGTCGTCCAAGAGACGCTGCGCGTCCTCACCGCTCTGATCCAGTAGCCCGGGGCAGCATCAAGGTGAACCGAGCGCCCCGGCCGGGCCCGTCGCTGAAGGCTTCGATGGACCCGCCGTGCTTCTGCAGCACGCGCAAAGCGGCCGACAAACCCAGCCCGCTGCCGTCTTTTCCCTTGGTGGTGAAGAAAGGCTCAAAGATGCGCTCCAAGTCGGCCGTCTGGATGCCCCGGCCGTCGTCTGCGACAATCACCTCGCAGAAGCTCGGCTGCCAGGACAAGCCGCGCCAGCCGAACTTCCCGGAGGCGACCCGCGCCGTCACGCGGACACGACCGCCGGCGGAGACCGCGTCGGCGGCGTTATGGAGCAGCGCGAGGATCGCCTCCTGCATCAGTACGGCGTCACCTTCCACCGGCAAGGGCTCCTCTAGGGATACTGCCAGACGAACGCGCTTCTGCTGAAGGCGCGCGGCCAGAGCATCGAGCGCGCTCCGCAAGGACTCGCGCAGATCGAAGCGCGCGTGGTCCATCTCCTCGATACGCCCCAGGTCCAAAAGGCTCTTGAGGATATCCCGGCAGTGGCCGACCTCGTCGCGGATCTGGGCCAGCTCCTTGAGCTCAACCGGCGTGCGATGGCCGCGCTGGGCTAGGACCTCCGCGTTGACCGTAATGGTGGTCAGCGGCCCTTTGATGCGGTGCGCCACCTCTCCAGCGAGCTGGCCCAGGGCGGCCAGCCTCTCGTACTGCACCAGACGGTCCTGATGTCTGCGTTCGACCTCGCCTTGGGCCTGCCGACTGTCGCGGGAAAGTATGGCCAGCAGGGCCGACGACACCCATAGAAAGTTTAGGCGCAGCCAGAAGCCCGCCTCATGGGGCCACCCCTGCGGAGGATGCCAGGCCGAGACCAAATACAGGCCCGAGGTCACCACAGCCACGACCAGACTCTGGGTCAGGCTGCGCATGAGAGCGGTGCCAAAAATGATGAGAAAGTAGATAAGATAGAGATCCGAGCCGCGCTGCGTCCAATGAAGTATAAGGGAGGCAAGAGCCGCGTCGCCCATGAAGAGACCCACCTGAAAGTACCAGTTCCCCAGGATCGCTGCCGACGCCAGTTGCAGGAAGACCAGCGACGACCCGGCCACCGCCGTCAGGAACAGGAACCTGCTCGCCCAGCCGGCCAGACTGTGGTATTGGTAGAGGAAGATAAGCAGCAGCACGGCCACGAACAGGCCTTGGAAAGCGAAATAGACGGCGCGCCGCCCCGTGCCGGCTTCAGACATGCGCGGCCTTGAAACGATAGCCGAACTTAGGCACGGTCTCGATCAAGAGCCCCCTCTTGCCGAGCTTCTTGCGGATGTTCTTAATGTGCGTGTCCAAACTGCGGGTGGCCACCTCCGTCCCATAGGAGGAGGTGTTCTCGATGAGATATCTGCGGCTCAAGGCCCGGCCGCGCTTAGCGGCCAGAAGATAAAGCACCTCGAACTCCTTAGGCTGCAGCCGCAAGGGCCGGCCATCCACGGAAACGCTGCGGTTGTCCCAATCCAGGCGCACCCCGGAGACGGCGATCCACCCACGGCGGGCCTCGGGCCGGCTGCGCCTGAGCACGCTCTGGATGCGCGCCAGGAGTTCCATGGCGCCGAAAGGCTTGGCCACATAATCATCCGCGCCGAGATTAAGGCCCATGACCTTGTCGCCCTCGCTGGCCAGCCCCGTCAGGAAGATGACCGGGACGGCGCGGGTGGCCGCGTTGTCCTTGAGCGCCTTGAGCACCTCCCGGCCGTCGCCTCCGGGCAGGCGGATGTCGAGCAGGATGAGGTCCGGACGCAGACGGATCGCGGCGGGCAAGGCCAGGTCAGGGACGGCGACGTGCTCGAGAGTGAATGCGTCCCCCAAGGTCAGGATCTTCTCGACCGCGGCCACGATGAGGGGGTCGTCCTCGACGATGAGCACCTTAGGCATACTTGTTTTTCATTATATCAAATCACATTTTGCACATAGCCCATTCACGCAAGGTTCACATGAATGCGCTATACTTTTACTAGGCTAAGACCATGAAAGACACCCCCCGGGGACGACGGCAAGGGTTCACGCTCATCGAGTTGCTGGTCGTCGTGCTCATCGTCGGCATCCTGGCCGCTGTCGCCGTCCCCCAGTACTTCGGGGTCATCGAAAAAGCCCACGACAGCGAGGCCACGAACTGCATCGGCAACATCCGAACTGGAGAAGAGCAGTATTCCATGAGAAACGGCGGCAATTACTCGAATGTCGCGGATGTCCAAGTCGCCGCCGAGATCCCGATCGGCTGTGGGACCCTCCAGTATTTTATCGGGTCTGTAGCGGCAAGTGGTGCGACTTATACAGTGACCATGACCCGCAATAGCTCGTCTTTCAGCACCGCCAGCGGCGCTTCGTCCGGCTATACCGTCACCATGACGAACGCAGGCGTTTGGGGCGGCACCGCACCTGCCAGCTGGCACCCTTAGAACATCATGACTGCGCAAGAAAATCGCGACACGGAATCAATCAAGGAGATAATATGATGAAGAAAATGCTCAGGAAACACTCGCAAGGGTTCACACTCATCGAGTTGCTGGTCGTCGTACTCATCGTCGGCATCCTGGCCGCTGTCGCCGTCCCCCAGTATTTCGGGGTCATCGAAAAGGGCCATTTTGTCGAAGCGACAGCCTGCATCGACGCACTGAAAGGCGCCGAGGAGAGATATGCACTCGGTAGCGGCACATATGGGGCAGGGACTGATATCTCGGCAACCCCGGGGAGCGCCACCACCAATCCGTTCGACACCGCATGTCAAGGCATGAAGTATTTCACGGGGGCGGTGACAGTAGCCGGGGCCGCGTATACCATAACCATGACCCGTACTGGCACGGCCTTCAGTACCACCTGCGGCGCTTCAAGCGGCTATACCATCACCATGGCGCACACGCAGGGCTCCGCCAGCACATGGAGCGGGACTGTTCCCGCCCCCTGGCTTCCGCAGTAAGGTCAGTCATCGGGCAGCACGTCGCGAAAAAACAAAGACGGGCGAACCCTCGCCCGTCTTTGGCATCCTTGGTGGGTTAACGCCGGAAGCAGGCCCGGCACCGGGCCTCGTACTTGTCCCCGGTGCCAACCTCGATAAGCTTTTTGGTGTTAGAGAGGCGCTGGGACCGGTTGGCCGGACTGCCGCAGACCGAACAGATGGCTAGATTCTTGGTCACGAACTCGGCTACGCCCATGAGCTGGCTGGTGACGGGAAAAGGTGCGCCGCGATAGTCCTGGTCCAAGCCCGCCACGATGACGCGTCGGCCCTGGTCGGCTAACGTCTCGCAGACGCCGATGATCGCATCGTCGAAGAACTGAACCTCATCGATGCCCACGACCTGGGTGTCCGGATCGACTAAATCCAGGATGTCCTTCGCCTTGGCCACGGCCCGGGACGGGGTCTTGGAAGAATCGTGGGACACGATGTGGTCCTTGGCATAGCGGGTGTCCAGGGCGTGGTTGAACACCTGGACCTTCTGGCGCGCGATGGTCGCCAGCCGCAGGCGCCGGATGAGCTCCTGGGTCTTTCCCGAGAACATGGAGCCGACAACGGCCTCGATCCAGCCTCCCGCCTGCCCCCAGTGCAGGGGGGCCGCCGGCCGATGGGCGGCATTGACTCGCGCCCGCTTCATTTGGAGGTCCTCCCCTTGAGCCTCGCCGCGTACTGCCGGCTGTAGTATCGGCGGTAAACGCCGCCTTTCTTGAGCGGCCGCCACCACGCCTCGTTGCCCCGGTACCAGTCCACGGTTGCCTGAAGAGCTTCGGTGAACCCGTAGGCATGCCGGAAGCCCAGGCTCTTAAGCTTGGCGCAGTCCAGGGCATAGCGCCGGTCATGCCCCGGGCGGTCCGGGACGCGGCGCACGAGCTCCGGCCCCACGCCCATGAGCACCCTGACTCTCTCGATGAGCTCCCGATTCGAGCAGGAATGGGTCCCACCGATGTTGTAGACCTCTCCCAACCGGCCGCGGCGCAAGACCAGCTCGAGGGCCCGGGCATGGTCGAGGACGAAGAGCCAATCCCGGACATTGCGGCCATCGCCATAGAGGGGAAAGGGCGCTGCGTCCATCCAGTTGGTGATCATCAGCGGCAAGGCCTTCTCCGGATACTGATAAGGTCCGAAATTATTCGAGGCCCGGGTCACGAGAGCGGGCAGGCCGTGGGTCACCACATAGGACCGCACCAACAAGTCCGAAGCGGCCTTCGAGGCGGCGTAAGGGCTGTTGGGTTCCAGCCGGTCCCCCTCCCGGGAGAACCCGCGAGCCACGCTGCCGTAGACCTCATCGGTGCTCACGTGCACGAAGCGGCCGACCTTATGGCGCAGGGCCGCGTCCAAGAGGACCTGAGTGCCGATGACGTTGGTGCGCAGGAAGACCGCGGCGTCCAGGATGGACCGATCCACGTGGGTCTCGGCCGCGAAATGGACCACGGCCTCGGCGCCCTTCATGCACCGATCCACGACCTTGGGGTCCGCGATATCGCCCCTGGCCCAACGGTACCGGGGATTGCGGGATAAGTCGACCAAGCTGGCCGGGTTGCCCGCGTAGGTGCGCAGGTCGAGGTTGACGATGCGGACCCGGCGGTCGGCGGCGAGCATGTGCCGGATGAAATTCGAGCCGATGAAGCCCAGCCCGCCGGTGACCAGGAGGCGCATCTAGGCGGCCTTACGACCACGGAAGTAGTGCTCGACGAAATAGTCCCAGGTGTCCCGCAGTCCCGGCTCAAGCCCCATCACAGGCTTATAGCCCAGGAGCCTGCGCGCCTTGGAGATGTCCGCGTAAGTCTTGCGCACGTCACCCTTGCGCATGGGATGATGCCGACGCTCCAGGCGCCGACCCACGATGCCCTCGATGCCCCGGATGATGTCGAGCAGGGAATAGCACTTGCCATTGGCGATGTTGAAGTTCTCGCCGATGCCCTTCTTAGCGACGGCCGCCAAAAGGTTGGCCTCGACCACGTTGGCGACGTGCGTGAAATCCCGGGACTGCTTGCCGTCCCAGTGCACATCGAGGGGCGCGCCCAGATAGGCCTGCTCCATGAACTTGGGGATGACCGCGGAGTAGAGCGATTCCGGGTCCTGGCGCGGGCCGAACACGTTGAAGTAGCGCAGGCTCATGGTCTCCAGACCATAGGTCTTGGTGAAGAGCATGGCGTAATGCTCGCCGGCCAGCTTCTGGGCGGCGTAAGGCGAGACGGGCCGGGGCAGATGGTCCTCCCGCTGCGGAAAAAGCTTGGCGTCGCCGTAGGCCGAACTCGATGAGGCGTAGACGAAGCGTCCCACCTTGGCCTCGCGCGCGGAGATGAGCATGTTCAGGGTCCCGGTCGAGTTTGACTCGTGCGAGACGACCGGGTTGTCCACGGACTTTGGCACCGAACGCAGCGCGGCTTGGTGGATGACATAAGCCGCGCCTTTCACAGCCCGACGGCAGTCGGCCAGGTCGCGGATGTCGCCCCGGACGAACTCGATGCGATCCCGGAATGAGGACATGTGCTCGAGTTTGCCCGTGCAGAGGTTGTCGAGCACGCGCACCTGCTCGCCCCGGCGCACGAGCTCGGAGGCGATGTTGGAGCCGATGAATCCGGCGCCGCCTGTGACCAGCCAAAGTCTTTTCTTGCTTGCCATATGCTCCCTTGACGATGACGTCTCACTGAGCGCGCCCCAGTCTAGCATTTCCGCCCCTGGCGCCGCTGAGCTGCCCGCTGGGAGACGGCCGGCCTAAGGTCTATCCTCTCGCCCATGGGCGCGCTCCGGGAACCACTCCGATTCCCAGTCGTGGACCTTCTGCCGGTCCGCATCGAAAGCGCCGAACTTCATCTCGATGCGTATGCTGACCTCCTGCACGTTGCCGGGCCGGAACCGGCAGGTCAGCTTGGTGTAGAAGTCGTGCCAGCGCTTGACCAACGAGACTTCCTTATCGAAGATGTAATATGCGTGCAGCCCGCCGACGCCCCCGGGGCTGGTGACCACGGAGCGCAGAGCCCCGGTCAAGTGCAGGGTGCCCGTCGAATCGGCCCAGCCGAACTCGGTGTTCGTATAGTAGTGAGCGGCTTCGGTCAGGTTGTAGCCCGCGCCCGCGGTCAGGAAGGTGCCCATCTCGTCGCCCCAGGTGCCGTTGAATATGACGTTGCGGTTGCCTTGGGCAAGTTGATAGTCGTCGCGCAAAGCCAGATTAAAGGAGGGCCGGGGCGTGAGGATGACATCCGTGGTGATGGGCTGGACCCGGTCGCGGAAGCCCACGGCATGGTCCTGAAACACCCGAAAGTCATAGCCGGACTGCACCCGCACCAGCACGGTGCGGTTCGGCCGGAAAGCCTGCAGGGCCGAAAGGAGGTTGGCCTCCACCCCGTGGTCCACGGCGGCCGCGTCGACCGAGAAAGAATCAGGCTGCAGACGCCGCGTGTAGGTCTGGGTAACATCCAGGTCGCCGGCCAGAGTCCTCAGGCGCAGGGTGCCCGCGGTCGTGTAACGGCCCACCGTATAATTATGGAAGATGGTGGAGATAGCATTGGTGTTGGCCACACTGTTCCAATCATAGAAGGTCTCGTTGTAGTTCACGCGCGGCGTGAAACTAATACGGCGCGTCAGCGCGAAAACGCGCGTGCCCTCCCAAGTGCCGCCGACCGTCTTCTGGAGATAAGGACGCCCGATGGTGTAGTTGTTGTCCGCAAAACCAGAAAGGGTATTGAGCCAGGGCAAGCCAAAAAACCTAAGCTGCGCCGAGTTCACATCGAGCCGCTCATCCTCGATGGCCTTCACGAACGTGCGCGTGGATATGGCGTTGTCCTGGCGGTTGTAACTCAGGCGCGTCGTCATTCGGGGTAGACGGTAAATCAAGGCGCCGCTGTTCGACAGGTAAGTAGTCACGGGAAACAGGCTGGACCGCGCGTAATCATTGTTGAATTTCGCGTCTGACTGGGCCTGAAGGTGGCCCTGAACAGCGAAGGAGCTGGCGAAGCCCTGGTAAAGATCGCCATTGAGGGCCCAGCGCTTCTTTACGTCGGGGCTGTCGGTGGGGTGTTCGTTGATATGGTAGACGGAAAGGATGCCGCGAGAGTCATCGCCAGCGCGGTGGATCAATTCGCCTCCGGCTCCGATCCCAGCGTTCGCATAATAATCCAAGAAGAACTTGCTGCGCCAAGTCTCCGAATGCTGGGTAGTCAAGGTGCCCTTCAGGAAAACCCCGTTGCGGCGGTCGTAGCCCGGCTGGACCCTGAAGCGCAAGAAGTGGGTCGCAGCCAGGGAATGGTAAAGCAGCGGTGTGTAGAACAAAGGCAGTTTGCCGAGCATGAAGACCACGTTATGGGCGAAGAGGTAATCACCCGGGACCACGGTCGCGCGGCTGGCATGAAAATGGTAGTGGGGCGGGACATAACTACAGCTCGTAAAATCCGCCCCGCCATAATAGAGGCGGCGCTGTTCGTCTACGACCAAGCTCTTGGCGTGCACGCGCCAGTCGCCGTAGCCGGCCGAGGCGTTGTAGAGCTCCCCGGTATGGTCCATGAAATCGAAGTCGCCGGGGGCGCCGGACACGGCGCCGGATCCATCGTCGATGAACAGGAACCCTTCGGAACGGCCCCGGTGCCGGGCGGTGTCGATCCAGAGCTCGTCGCCCCTGAGCGTCCAGGTGGATTCCTTGACGCGCACATCTCCCTTGAGATGGATGAGCGCTCGGCCTCTGTCGTAATCGAGGTGGTCCGCGCTGAAGTCCAGATGCGATCCCGTTTCCGGGGGGGCGGGCAGCGCATAGACTGAAGTGGATAAGACAACGGAAGGCCCGGCCGCCGCCGGGCCCGCGGACCAGACCAGAGACGCCAGCAGGAGACCGATCAACGGCAGGACGCCTCCGAGGCCAGCAGAGCCGCGCCCACACAGCCGCCGTTAGGGTCGGCCGCGCAGCCCAGCTTGACCGCGCGCAAGGACGTGCCGAAAGGCCGGCTGCGGAAGACGCGGCGGATCGGGTCCAAAACCCAATGCCCGGCGCTGGAAACCCCGCCCAGGAGCAGAAGCGCGTCGGGATTGATGACCATGACCACGTTGGAAAGCCCAAGGCCGAGCATGCTGCCGGTCCTCTCCCAGACCTCGGCCGCAACCTCGTCGCCCGCATCGGCGGCGAGCTTCAGGAGTTTTGGTGTAAGGGCCTCCAGGTCCGGAACTAGCCGGCGCAGGACGGCGCCGCGCCGCGGCCGGCCATGCAACAGCCGCCGCGCCGTGCGCAGGATGCCATAAGTCCCGGCATAAGCCTCAAGGCAGCCGCGCCAGCCGCAGTTGCAGGGCTCGCCATCCGCGACGACCTGGGTGTGGCCGATCTCGCCGGCCGAGCCGGTCGCGCCCCGATGCAGGCGGCCGTCGACGACCACCCCCCCGCCCACGCCGGTGCCCAAGGTCACGCCAAGCATGTGGCGCGGCCGCCGCTTAAGCTCGGTGACGTAGGCGCCCCAGACCGCGGCGTTGGCGTCGTTCTCCATGACCGTGGGCAGACCCAGGCGCTTGTGAAAGGCATCCCGGAAGGGATAGCCCTGCCAGCCGGGCAGGTTCGGAGAGATACGCAGCCGGCCGCGCTCATGGTCAACGTCTCCGGCCACGCCGAAGCCCAAGGCGCCAGCCGCCAGGCCCTGCGCCTGCCAGGCCTTGAGCATGTCGCAGATCCGGCGCACGAAGGCCGCCGGGCCGAGGTGCGCCTGCGTTGGCGCCTGCTCGAGCCGGAGCACCTTGCCGGCCGGCGATACGGCCGAGAGCTTGGCGAAAGTCCCGCCCACGTCCACGCCGAAAGCGAGCTTAGGCACCGATTCCTCCTCTTAAAGTCTTGAGCGCCGCCCCGGCCAGATAGAAAGAACCGCAGACGACGGCCGTCCCAGGAGAGGTCGGGCTCCGGTGCCAGTCCCGCAAGGCCTGCGCCGGGTCCGGGGTGACCCATACGACCGCGCGCGGAGCCTGCCGGCGCAGCTCGGCCGCCAAGGCAGCCGCGGACAGGTCCCTGGCATTGCCCGGCTCCACGGCGCAGGCGGCTTCGATGCGACCCGCGACCGGGCGCACGATCCCGGCCAGGTCCTTGTCCTTCATGACCCCCATGATCCAGAGCACAGGTTTCTCTCGCCAAGGCGAATCGGAAAGGAAACGGGCGAACGCCCCCATGGCTTCCGGATTGTGCGCGCCGTCTATGATCGCGGTCTTGCCTTGCCAGCGCACCACCTCGCAGCGGCCGGGAAGACGGACTCCGCCGGCTCCCCTGCGCCAGGCCGCCCCGCTCACGGGCAGGACCTTTGCAAGGCCGTCCAAGACGGCCTTAGCCAGCGCCAGGTTCTGCCCTTGCCGCGAACCGAGTAAGGAGAGTCCAAAGCGGCTTCGACCGTCGCCAAAGACCTGGCGGTTCCTTCTCCAGTCGACGGCGAGGGTCTTGAAAGGCCGGCCTACGACGGTCAAGGGGGCTTGCAAAGCCTTGGCTGTTTTCTTGACCACCGACAGAGCGACGCCGGGCAAGGCCGGGCAGAAGACCGGGACCGCAGGCTTGATGATGCCGGCTTTTTCGAAAGCGATCCGGGACAAGGCCTTCCCCAGCCACTGCGTATGGTCGAGAGAGATGGAGGTGATGACGCTGGCCAGCGGCTTGGCCACGACATTGGTCGCGTCGAGCCGGCCGCCCATCCCGGTCTCCAGGACCGCCGCCTCGACCTGACGCTCTTGAAAATGAAGGAAGGCCACGCAGGTAAGCAACTCGAAGTAAGTGAGCTCCTCTTGCCGGTCGGCAGCCAGGACCAGCCCCAGAAGCCGGGAAAATTCCCGCTCCGGGATCATCCTCCCGCCGACCTGGATGCGCTCGCGCACGGACTCCAGGTGCGGCGACAGGTAGAGCCCGGTGCGAAAGCCGGCGGCGCGCAGGACGGATTCCAAGATGGCGCAGGTCGACCCCTTTCCGTTGGTGCCCGCCACATGGATGCAAGGCAAAGACTTGTGAGGGTCCCCCAAACGCCGCAAGACGCGCTTGACGCGGGATAGGCCAAGCAACATGCGACTCTCCTGCCGCCCGGCGAGGACCCGCAGAGCCCCCCGAAAGGTCATGTCTTGACGCGCTTGATCCGCGCGCCCAACGCCCGGAGCTTGATCTCTACGCGCTCGTAGCCGCGGTCTATGTGGTAAACGCGCGCTACCGAGGTGCGGCCGTGCGCGGCGAGAGCCGCCACCAGGAGCGCGGCGCCGGCCCGCAGGTCAGAGGCCATGATGGGCGCTCCGGAAAGCGCGGGCACGCCCTGGACCACGCCCGTGTCGCCCGAGACCGCTATGCGCGCTCCCATGCGGCCGAGCTCGGCCGCGTGCATGAAACGGTTCTCGAAGACGGTCTCCTTGATCCGGCTGCGGCCTTGGGCCAGCGACATCCAGGCCATCCAAGGCGCCTGGAGGTCGGTGGGGAAACCCGGATAAGGAGCTGTAGCCATCGCCACCGGAACAGGCCGTCCCTTCATGGAGACCACGATCTGCCCCTGGCCTTCGCGCACCACTGCCCCGGCCGCGCGCATCTTCACGCTGAGGGCGTGGACCTGGGCCGGCTCGACACCCAGCAGACGCACGCGGCCCCCGGTCGCGGCCGCGACCAGCATGAAAGTGCCGGTCTCGATGCGGTCCGGGATGACGCGATGACTCACGCCTTTAAGACGCCGGGCGCCGCGCACGACGATGGTGGAGCCGCCGGCGCCGGTCACCTTAGCGCCCATATCGGTGAGGAAGCCGGCGAGGTCCTCTATCTCGGGCTCGCGGGCCGCGTTGACGATGGTGGTGGTGCCCTCCAACGCCGCGGCGGCCATCATGAGGTTCTCGGTGGCGCCGACGCTTGGGGACTTGAAGCGCACGCGGCCGGGCCGCAGGGGCGAATCGAGGATGAGGTCGCCTTGGTCGAGGACGCGGCGGGCACCGAGGTCTTGAAATCCTTGGATGTGGATATCGATGGGCCGCAAGCCGATGGCGCAACCGCCCGGGATGGGAACGCGGACCCAGCCGAAGCGGGACAGAAGGGGGCCGGCCACAAGGACCGAAGCGCGCATCTGCTTGACGAGGTCGTAGGGGGCGCGGGTCTTGAGGGGCTTGTTCGCGTGGACGACAACGCGACTGCCGGAGACGTCCACGCGCTTGCCGATGGCCTCCAGCACGCGGAAGGTCAGGCGGATGTCGCGCAGGCGCGTGGGGACATTTTCGATGACGCAGGACTCATCGGTGAGGAGGGTGGCGATCAGGATGGGGAGTGCGGCGTTTTTCGAGCCACTGATGCGCACATCGCCACGCAAGGGTGTGCCGCCGTCGATGATGAAGCGGTCCATGATTTGGCTGGAAAATTATACATAAACCCCGGGCCGTTCCGGGGGTTACGCAAGTCGAAGCGCCTGCCGCAAAACGCCCTATCGATGCGGCTTGAATTCCTTCAGGAGCAGCGCCAGGTTGCCGCGAGCCGCCGCGTGACCGGGGTCGATCTCGATAGCTCGACGGAAATGCCGGATCGCCTCGTCTTTTTTTCCTTTCCGAGCCAAGACTCCGCCCAGATTGTTATGGGCATCGGCATAGTCCGGCCGCGTCTTGAGCGCCAGATCGAATTGCAGGATGGCCTCGTCTATTCTGCCTTGTCCGCCCAAAAGCCCGCCCAAGTTATTATGGGCTTCGGCATAGTCCGGCCGCGCCCGGATGGCCAGGTCAAAATGCAATGCAGCCTCGTTTATTTTCCCTTGCTCGTACAAGACGATCCCCAGATTGTTATGAGCCTCGGCATAGTCCGACCGCGCCCGGATCGCCAATTCGAATTGCCGGATCTCCTCGACCACCTTTCCCTGCTTGGCCAAGAGTTCCCCCAGGTTGTAATGGGCTTCGGGGTAATCCGGAAACTCCTGAAGCGCCAGATTATATTGCGCGACCGCCTCGTCCGTTTTCCCCTGCTTGGCAAGGACTAACGCCAGGTTGTTATGGGCTTCGGCGTAGTCCGGCTGCGCTTTCAACGCCAGATTATAATGCCGGATCGCCTCATCAAATTGCCCGCGCTCGGCCAAGACGACTCCCAGGTCGTTATGAACCAGGCCGATGTCCGGATTCGTTTTCAGCGCGAGATTGTAATGCCGGATCGCCTCATCTATTTTTCCTTCCGCGGCCAAGGCGACTGCCAGGTTGTTGTGGGCCAAAGCATAGTCAGGGTATAAGGCGAGCACCCGTCCCCATAGATTTTCAGGATCGCGCCAGACCTTGATCTCGCGCCAGGTCATGCAACTCAGCGCTCCCAGGAACATCCCCGCGATAACGACCGCATTTCTCCAGGCGCGGCGTCCGCTCTCTTGCCCAAGCCGCGCCAGAGCCCCGGCCGCCAGAACCGAGAATCCGAAAGAGGACAAATAGGTGTAGCGGTCAGCGACGATCTGCAAGCCGAACTGAGTGAACCCCAAGACCGGTGTGAGCGTGACGATATAATAGGACCAAACAGCAAGTCCGGACGGCCAACGTCGACGAGCGGCGAGCGCGACAACGGTGATCGCGGCCACGATCGATCCGCTCAACAGGATCGGCCCAGCCAAAACATCGACCCTCGGCAAAGGATAGAGGGGAGAGAGCCCCCAGGGCGCCAGCGTCTTCCGGAGATAAAAGGCCAATCCGAATAGGGCCTGCGCAAGACGCTGCGCAACGCCGTGCTGGGCGAGTGTGACAAAATGCCCATGCTCCGCTCTCATCTTCATTGTGGCCAGGCATCCCATGGCGGCAATAATGAAAAAGGGGGTTTTCTCCCGCAGATTCGCCCACAGATCGGATTTCCCGGTGCCGGCGTCCAGACATTTCGGCAGATAAGCGTCCAAAATCAACAGGACGACGGGCAGCGTCACGCCGACAGGGCCGGAGAGCAGACACAAGGCGTAGCTGATGAGCGATGCCCTCAGCCAGCGTCGATGCGTCTCCTGGGGACCTCGCGATTTGAGGTACGACCAAATAGAAATCAGAAAAAATAAAGAGGAAAGCGCATGATGCTGTCCGGAAGCCCAGGCCACGGCTTCCACTCGGAGCGGATGAAGGGCAAAGAGCAGCGTTGCCACCGCGGCAGACCAGCGCAAAGCCGCCTCGGAACCGTTATCCCGGATGAGCGCGGTTGAGCGGAGGAGGCAGACGGTCGTATGGTAAAGGGCCACAGCCACGGCGACATGCACCATGATCCCCGCCAGATGGTATCCCAGGGGATTCATTCCCCATATCGCATATGTCAGAGCGACAAGCAGCATGACCAGTGGGTCATAGGTGACCCCTGACGACAGTGCGAACATCCAGCGCAAGTTCACCCATCCAAGACTGCGGCAGTGATAATCCGGCGGGAAATTCACATTGTCGTCCCAGTTCACGAACCCATTTCTGAGGACGCCTGAGAAAACAAGGAAGGTGATCAGGGCGACGGCGAGCGGCAGAACCGTCTCGATTCGCAGACGGCCGAAGGAAAGGCTTTTAAGCCCCCTCAACTGACGCACACGCGCCCCCGGCTCAAAGGAAAAATCACCGCAGGCTGCGCAAACTCTTGATCAGGGGGGCGAACTCCTTCTGGGCGTAGCGGCTGACCCGATCATTGTGACGGGAATAGCGCGTCAGGAATCTCTCCGCGAATGGGGTCAGTTCCGCGCCTCCTTTCTCGGCGCCTCCCCGGCGACGGAACAATAAAGGACGACGGAGACCATGTTCTAAATGTTTAAGGATGGAATGCGCTTTGACATAGGACATCCCCATGTCCTGCGCAGCTTGACTTATGGAATGGAACTGGTGGATCCGGGTCAGGAGCCATACCAGGCCGATACCCATGAAAGGCTCGTTGCGCTCGTTGGCAAGGCAGACCTTGACGCGCACTTTCATCAAGACAGATGGTAGCAAAAACCACGACTGCCAGACTCCGATCAGATGTCGGGGCGTCGTCGAGATGACCCGGCGTCAGAATTCCCAGGTCAAGGCAGCCTTTTCGGTACGGCCTGGAGCCAAGTCCGTCGTGCTCTCCTGATAGCGCTTATCGAGCGCGTTCTCCAGAGCGGCCGAAACAGTTAACCCCGCGCCTAGGCGCCGCCACGCCTTGCAAGCCAGCGTGGAGTAAGGGCTGACCCTCAACGTGTTATCATCCGAGAATTGCGTTCCTTTATAGCGCCAGGAAGCGGAAGCATTGAGCCATGGAAAACGCCAGCCTAAAGAGGCCGCGGCTTGGTTCTGGGGAGCGTAGGCCAAATCGTTGCCGTTCAACGCCGCGTTCTGGCGGCAGCTGCTGATGCGCGATCGATTGAAAGTGTAGCTGACGGAAAGCATGGCCGGATCCGCAGCGTAAGCGGCCTCAGCTTCGACGCCGTAAATATCGACCGAGGCGACATTCTGGCTCTGGTACACGGTCCTGCCGAGGACCTTGGCCACTCCGGTGGGGACGGAATAAATGAAATCCACCCCCCGCGAATAAAACAGGCTCGGCGATAATTTCAATCCCCGCACTGGGACATAATCCGCGCCCAACTCGTAGGTATCGATTTTCTCCGGTCCCAGATTCGGATTGGCTTGGACATATTTAGTGCTGCTCTTGACCAAATTCAGAACCATATCTTCCAGGCTGGGCTGACGGAATCCCCGGGAATAAGACAGGTAAGCGCTGAAGCTCTCGGCAAGCCTCTGACGAGCTGAAGCCCTCCAGGTCAAAGCCTCCCAATTCTGCGCCGCAAGGGGCCCGGTCAATGTAGGGTAGTTGGGATTGCTGTAAAAGCCGTCATAAAAGCGCGCCGCATCGTAGCGCGCGCTGGCCAGGATCGCAGGATAGCCTTCCCCGGGAGAAACATCATCTTGTAGATAAAAAGCGTAGGTATCCATCTTGCCGGCATCATTGAGAGAAACAGCGCCGGTCCGATCCACGCCGTTGACCCGGCCCGCCTTAAATTCCCCTCCCAGGCTCAGCTTCTGGTCGAAAAAAATGGGACGAGAGATGCTGCCGGAAAGATTGTAGTCCCTCCGATCCACCGTGGTGTCGGTGCGTGCATAAGTGGTCCCACTCTGGCTTTCCAGGAGCCGACGGTATAGCTCCTGCTGTCGGTAGCCCAACAGACGCCAACCCGTCTCTCCGAACTTGCCTTCGCCGCTGACCCGGTAGGTATCTAGCCCATAGCATCGGTTCGCGCCTTCAAGCGCCCGAATGCGCGTCCCCTCCTGGCGGAAATCATCGGAGTTCGTATATTCGAACTCCGCGCTTCCCATCTTCCAGCCGTAGCCGGCCAGCCCAGCTCCGCCGTGCTCCTGATAAGTCCTGTTGGTGTAAGTGGTATTCTTGTCCGTTTTCAAAGCGTCCGGAGTCGAATTATACCCCTTGCTATGACCGTAATAGCCGTAGCCGCGTAAATAAAAATCCGAGGCAGTCCCAGAAGATCTGGCCGCCACCATCCCTCTCTCGTTGTCGGTCTGGTAGGACGCCACTTCGCCGACCGCGAAGGCCTCCGCCTTGCGGCGGGGCCTGCGGGTGATGATATTGATGACCCCGCCCACAGCATCGCCGCCGTAGATCGAAGAGCCCGGCCCTTTGAAGACTTCGATGCGTTCCACCATCTCGATGGGAATACGGTTCCAGTTGACGCCGCCAGTTGCCGAGGTGTTGACTGGGACGCCGTCTAACAGGACCAAGGTCCGCCCCTGCTGGGCCGTGGAGAGTCCACGCAAAGACACGACGGAGGTGAAGGAATACGCGCCGTCCTGGCGGTTTGTCGTCACGCCGGCGACGTAGGCCAGCGCATCGTCCAATTTCTCGATGGCAAGCCGCTGCAGGTCCGCCGCGGTCACCACCGTGACACGCGCCGGCAGGTCCGCCAGCGATTTCCCGTAGCGCGTCGCAGTCACCACTATGTCGTCCGGCTTCTGAGCGGTCTGCGCCATGGCCAGCGCAGGGGAAAGTGCCCACATGACCGCAGTCCCACATTTACACGCACTCTTAAACGAAGATTTCATGCAGATTCCCCTCTTTGACTGCGTGGCTGGCGATAGCGATATATATTTGCATATATATCGGGATAGGGCAAACGTCCTCGTCGGAAGATCAGCGCGCGTGGTCCACAGCGCGGCTACAAGATTGCGTCCATTCGCACCTGCCCGGCTTCACAGACCGGCGCATCCGCCAGGCCCCATCTCTTTTTGATCTCATCCACCAGACAGCTCCGGACCACCCAAACCATAGGCTTGCGACGTTCACGGACCAAGACATCGAGCTCTTCCGCCCAGCCTCGGCCTTGGAGTTCCAGATAGCCCACCTCATCCACAAACAGGACATCCACGTTATGTTTTTGAGCGTCAGACAACGCCTGCCGGCCAAAGCGAAGCCCTTCAGGAGAAAATCGGAATGGCCCCATAACTAACCAGTCGTCGGGGCCTCGCCGCCGGCAGAGCAGCCGACGATCTCCCGTGCGCAAGTCCACGATGTCGAAACCTTCACGCCGTCCATCGTCCCATAGGCCCGGCGCATGGATCCCGCCGATAGACGATCCCGCGCGTCGGATGTCATCGGCCAAGCGGGAGACGTTCGAGGATTTTCCTGCACCCTGCTCACCGGTGATGATGCTCACGCGTCCCCTAGACAAGCCTTCCAGCAGGGTAGGCGCGCGGGCGACGGCATCCCTGAGCGTGGCTGCGGGATTTTTCAGGAATACCGGCGCCGAGGGAAGGCCCGCCATGACTTCGGGAAGGGTCTCGAACGCCTGTTCCAGAGCGCGAAAGAAAACGCCTCCGCCACGGCGCTCCATCCAGGCGACCAGGAGCGGATTGCACAATTCCTCCCCGATGCATGAGAAACCCAATGTGAGCATGACAGCACGAAGCCCCATGCGTATTCCCGGATCCCATCGGCCCATCAGCAGGCCGGCCAGGGCTGCGACGACGAATATTCCGATCCACAGGCCGACATGGATCATGATCGCCCGCGCGCGCGCATAACCCGCGACGCAGAGACATGCATAGAGAGCTGCCAGACAGACGCATGCCCACAGGGGCGCGGTGTTTACGACACTCATAGCGGCTATGACGAATAGGACATGAAAAATGAGGGCGGTCAGAGAGTAAGTGCGGACAGTTCGGCCCCGGCGCGACAGGGGCGTCCTTGGCGAGGTCATGGCTGCAAAAGCGGGTCCTGCGCCGGCGCTCCGTAGACCGACGCGCCAGCCGATGGCTGCGACTGCTCCCCCGCCCAGAAAATGCGCAGCCCAGAGGACAAAAAGCGGCGTCCAGGGACTGCCCGACGGATGGCCTAACCATGAACACAGGTGCTCGATGCTCCTGGAATAAAGCGCCCAGGTGACCGGACCGTAGAACAGGAAGATGTTGCCTATCTTGTGGAACAGGGCCCAGGACATGGCCAAGCCGCCGCCCAGGACATACCCCACGGGATTGACGCCGGCGAGGAGGACACCGGCTTCAAGAAGGAACCCCTCCATGGAGATCGCGATCATAGGTCCCAGGATGACCGCGCTCGGTGACACGGACTTCATTGCGGCGCATATGAGTCCCGCCCTCCAGATGAGTCCGCGTTCAGGCCATAAAACATGTCCAGCCACGAGCATCGCGATTCCGACGCCTGTGAGGATCTGGCCGCCCAATGGTATCCGGGCATTATGGATAAAGCTCCCCAGCACGATCTCTGAAGCGGCCCAGAGGCTGCCCAGGACCGCGGCCTTGCGCCAGAGCCCTGCGTCTTGGGGCCTGGTCATGGCGGTGAAAGATTGACCTTGCGGGCGCACTTGCCATAAAGATGCCGCGCGCTGGCGCCCTGCGACAGGAGGTCCAGCGCTTGGTCCGCGTCGGTCAACACGCAACCGCTGGCCATCCGGACCTTCCTGCAAAACAGCGCGTCCGGAAGGATGCTCCCGGAAGGTCCGACCACGACCGCGGAAGCGCCGGCTCGGATAAGGCTCAACAGGCCCTCCAAAGTGCCATTGGCAAGCGTCAATCCCGTGACGATGAGCAGATCCGACTCAGGGATGACCTCCGCCGCCCGCTCGGCAGGGACGTAGAACGGCAAGTCACATTCGCGCAGCGCCGACTCTCTGAGCTCCAGAACCCTGAGCCTCGCCAGGCCTGCGGACTTGAGGCGGTCGATATAGGAATGGAAAGCGCCGACGAGCGTGACGCTCATGCCGGGCCGGATGCCCGAGAGATCGAGGGCGTCCCGGTCGAAGACGGCGTGGTATCCGCTGTTAACCAGCCAGGGTGCTGACAGGGCGTTCATGGCCGCCACCGCCAGACAGCGCCTGAACGGCTCCTCCGGGAAGGGCTCAAGCAGCGAAAGAACGGGGATGCCGCGAATGTCTCCGGGGGGAGAGTCCGGCCGCACTTTCGTCATGTGGCAGGCGTCCGTGCGCGGCGTGCCCGCGATACCGCCGTGGCCGTCGGAAAGCTGGACACCGGAGAAGACGACCCCGACCACCGCCCGCTCGACGCGCAGGCGGGCGAACGCGTTGCCGTGGAGTGCGCGCAGACGACCGAGGGTCTCGCCTAGGATGGCGCCAGCCATAACCGATATATTATCTCTTATATATCGGCTACGCGGAACAAGCAAGGCGCACGGCGAGCCGCGTCGCGACGATGGTCGCCTCGGGATCTGCCCGGCCCTGGCCAGCCGCGTCGAACGCGGTGCCATGTCCGGGCGAGACACGCACGAAGGGCAGGCCCGCGGTCCAGTTAACCACGCCTAGGCCCGCGACGGCCTTAAGCCCGATCATCGCCTGGTCATGATAGAGACAGACTAAGCCGTCGCAGCCGCCCTCTGCGTGAAGTCTCCAGGCCGCGTCCGCAGGCAGCGGACCCGACAAAGCCAATCCAGCTCGCCGGGCCCGACGCACCGCCGGGACCAAGACCCTGCGCTCCTCGCTCCCCAGCAGGCCGCTTTCGCCCGCATGGGGATTCAAACCGCATAGCACCAGACGAGGACGCCGAGACCCAACCTGTCTTAATGCCCGATCCAGAGCCCGCGCCGCAACCAGCACCCCGGTCGAACTCAGAGCCCCGCAGGCGCGCGCCAGCGACACGTGCCTGGTCACCAGCACGCACCATAATCCCCGCTGGGGCGCGGCCAAGATCATCTGAGCGTCGACCCCGGTCACGGATCTCAGGTACTCTGTATGGTCGCGATCGGAAACCCCGGCCAAGCTCCAGGCTTCCTTGGAAATAGGCGCGGTCACTATGGCGTCCACCAGCCCCCGCGCGGCCAGCCTCACCGCCGCCGCCACCGCGGCAAAGGACATGGCCCCACCGGCCTTGGTGACCCGTCCATAGCAAGGAGGATCCATCCCCAGGCCCGTATCCCATACCGGGATGGCTCCGGGCCGCCACCCCGCGCGATGCCAGACCGAGGTCTCTCCGATCATGAGCGGCCGGCACAATCTCAAGAGTCGGCCGCGTCGCAACGCCGCCAGCACCGCCTCCGGCCCGATGCCGGAGGGATCACCGCTGGTAAATGCGATGACCGGCTTAGGCCGCAAGGAGCACGGCCGCCAACTAAAGCGGCGGAAGGTTCCTTGCAATGACGGCCTGGGCCTTAAGGGATTTGACGTAGGACTCCAGTTCCCGCTGGTAGGCCATGTTCATCATCGCCTTGGAAAGCTCGTCCTTGAACTTCTCAAAATCCGGGTCCTCAGCCGCGCGCTTCTCTTGGACTCGGATGATGAAATAGCCGACCTCGGTCTCGATAGGCTGGCTGATCTCGCCCACCGGCAATGAAAAAGCGGCCTTCTCGAAGTCCGGCGGCGCCACGCCGCGGATCAGGAACCCGATGTCGCCGCCGCGAGCCGCGTACTCCGCCTCCTCGGACGCCTCTTTGGCCACCAACGCAAAATTAGAAGTCCCGTCAAGCAGGCGCCGGCGCGTCTCTTGGGCTACGGCCAGGGCGCGCCTCTTCTCCCGCGAGGAATTGGCGGGCGAGCAACGGAACAGGATGCGAGAGACCCTGACCCGCTCCGAGGTCATGGCCTTGACCTGACCGGAGATCTCGATGAACGCCTGGCCCTCCTCATCGGTCATGCCCTTAGGCGGCTCGGTCGCGCCGCTCACCATGAAAGTCCTGAGCCGATCGAAATAGCCCTTAACTTCCTTGTCGGCAGGCGGCTGAACCCTGGCCTTAACCGCTTCCTCGACGACCTTGCGCGCCATGATCTGCTTGGAGAGCCGGTCGCGGAACTGCTCATAGGTCAGACCCATGGTCTTGAGCTTCCTGGCAAAAGCGGCCTCGGCATCGACCTCGCCGACCGGGTTGCCCTCGTCGTCCTTGGAGAAGCGGTCCTTGACCTCGGCCACGCCGTTGTCGACGTCGCGCTCGCGCACCTTGACCTTGAGCTTGGTGCCCTCCTGGAAAAGAACCTCTCGGTCCACGAGCTGTTCCAAGGTCGTCTCCCGCAGTTTGCGCACATGCGCCGGGTCCGCAGCGGCCGCGGGCATGGTCTTGCGCCAATAGTCCATCACCTCATCGATTTCCTTCTGGTAGTCCGAGAGGAGTATGGCCGTGCCGTTGACCACGGCGACCGTGTCCTCCAAAACCTTGCCGGACGCCGCCGCGGCCAGCCCCATCAGGACGACGCAAAGAGCCTTACTTGAACTGTTCATCGACGACCTCCACGGGGAATTTATCTTGGATCGACTGCAAGTAGCGGTCGAGTTTCTGCTTCTCCATGATCTTGGCGATACGGTCGCGCGCCTGGCCAAAATCCACCCTATGCTCGGACTCCTTCTTGATCACATGGTAGCCGAACTTGCTCTTGATGGGTCCGGCGATCTCTCCGACCTTCATCTTGAAGACGATATCTTCCAACTCCGGGATGATCTCACCGTAGATGGCCGGGGGCATGCGCCCCCCGTCCACGGCGGTGGCCGCGTCGAGCGAGTGGCCCCGGGCCAACGCCGTCAGGCTGGCCCCGCCCCGCGCCTTCTTGGCCAATTCCTCGGCCTCGACCGGCGAGGCACAGAGGATGTGGCGGACCTCGATCTCCAGGGGGTAGTGTCGATGGTAGTCCCGGATATCATCCTCGCTGGTCTTAAGCGTCCCGTTGCCGCGAAGATTGTCGAGCCACATGCGTGTAAGCAGGTAGTCGCGGCCCTCGCGCAAACGCTCCTCCTCGTCAGCCTTGAGTCGGTCCAATTGCACCCGGAAATCGACGGACCTGGACACATCCGAATTCTGGGCCGCGGCCAGGACAAGCTTCTCGCGGATGAGGATGTCGAGGAACTGCCGACGCCCGTTGGGTGTGGCCACGTAGTTCTGGTAGCCCTGCGCGACCTCCGCAAGCTTGCGCTGGAACTCGGACTCTGTGATCTTAAAGGGCCCCACCTTGGCCACCATGGCGTCTCGATTCCGGCAACCCGCCGACAACACTCCCAAGGTTAGGAGAAAAAGGATCCGCCTCACGGGCTCATCGTACCATTTTTCCAGTATTCGTCCCAACCAAAGCCGCCAAGAAAACCTCCAGCCACGTCAGCGGCTCCTCGTCTTGCAGATCGACAACCACGCCCTCACCGTCCGGGCGGCGCGCGAAACGCAGGCGTCCCGAGTAAGTCTTAAGCCAAGCCTGCGTCATGGCCGGATCGATCGGCGCGTCCGGACGGAAAAGGACTTCCAGCGCGCGCTCCTTCTGCGTCACAGAATGCACGCGTGCGCGCTGGGCCAAAGCCCGCACTTCCAAGACCCGGAAGAGCCTCCGCACCGGCGCGGGCAAGGGCCCGCAAAGGTCTTCGAGCTCTCGACGCAGCTGCAGGGCCCCCGCAGCGTCCGCCTTAAGGATACGCTTGTAGTAGTCCAGCCTCTCCATCTCTCCCGGCAGGTAGCTCTCGGGGATGAAGGCATCCAAGTTGAGATCAATTGTGACCTCCGACTCGCTCAGCGCTTCCGGCCGTCCCTGGCGGCGGTCAAGCTCGGCATCGAGCAGGTCCGCGTACATCTCAACGCCCACGGCATGGATGAAGCCGTGCTGCCGTGCGCCCAGGAGCTCTCCGCAGCCCCGGATCTCCAGGTCGCGCATGGCCAGCTTGACGCCGGAACCCAACTCACCGAACTCGCGCAGGGCCTCCAGCCTCTTGCGCGCCTCATCGGTCAGAGCCGAGAACTCCTCCGTCGCGGACGGGAAAAAAAGATAACAGGTCGCCCTCTGGCGCTCACGGCCGATGCGGCCGCGCAGCTGGTAGAGCTGGGCCAGGCCAAAATCCTGGGCATCCTCCACCAGCAGGGTGTTCACCGATGGGATGTCCAGGCCCGACTCGATGATGGTTGAGGCTACCAACACGTCGAACTTTCGGTGGTAAAAGTCCCACATCGTCGATTCGATCTCCGCGCCGCGCATGCGACCGTGGATCATGGCAAAACGCGCTTGCGGAAGGAGCTTCTGAAGCCGGCTTCGACAAGCCTCCAAGGTCCGCACACGATTATGAACGTAGTAGGCCTGTCCGCCCCGGGAGAGCTCCTCCGATATCGCCGCGGCCACAGCGCCCTCGTCATAAGGCCCCACCTTGGTGACAATGGGTTGGCGCCCGACGGGCGGGCTCTGGATTAGAGAGATGGCGCGCAGGCCGGAAAGGGTCTGGTTGAGGGTGCGAGGAATGGGGGTTGCGGAAAGCGCCAGGCAGTCCACGCTGCGGCGCAGAAGCTTAAGCCTCTCCTTATCGCGCACGCCGAAGCGGTGCTCCTCGTCTATGATGGTCAATCCCAGATCCTTGAACCGGATATCTTTCTGCAGAAGCCTCGCCGTGCCGATGACCACATCCACCGTGCCCGCGGCCAGGCCTTCGCGGACCTTCTTCATCTCACGCTCACCCTGGAAGCGCGTCATGAGCCCGACCCTGACGGGATAGTCGGCAAAACGCGCGCAGAAGGTACGGTAGTGCTGCTCCGCCAAAATGGTGGTAGGCACGAGTATGGCGGTCTGCTTGAAAGCCGCGGCGCACTTGAAGGCCGCGCGCATGGCCACCTCGGTCTTGCCGAAGCCCACATCACCCACCACCACACGATCCATGGGATGCGGGGTGCACATATCCACCAAGGTGTCCGCGATGGCCTGGGACTGGTCCGGGGTCTCCTCGTAGGGGAACTCCGAGGCGAAGGCCCGCTCCATGACGCTCTCCGGAGGGAAGGCAAAACCGGGCTTGGCTGCGCGCTCGGCCTGAGTCTTCAAGAGCGCCTCGGCCAGTTCACGCACACCCTCACGAACCGCCCGCTTGACCTCCTCCCAGTTGCGGGTGTCCAAAGAAGAGAGCCGCGGCCTCTTGCCCTCGGCGCCTGAGTACTTCTGCACCTTGCCGAACTCGTACATGGGCAGGAAAAGCTTGTCCGAGCCGCGAAACTCCAGGGCCAGGCAATCCACGGTCCCATGTCCCGACGAGGAGACGGGTTCCAGTCCCGCGAACCGGGCCAAACCGTAGTCCTGATGAACGATGAAGTCCCCCCTCTTCAACTCGCGCAATCGCAAGGCGCCCCTGTTGGCGGCCGTGAAATGGCGCCAACGCAAGGATGGCCGATAGTTGCGCGCGAATATCTCGGAGGTGGAGAACGCCGCGAGGCGGTGGCCGGGGTGATGGAAGCCGTAGCGCAGGGGGCCCACCAGGAACTGGCAAGGCGGTCGGCCCTCGAATTCCTCATCCAGGAGTTCCTGCATACGGCGGTCCTCGCCGCGGTTGAGAGAGAACAAAGCGGTGCGATAGCCTGCCGCGACCCGGCGCTTGAGTTCCTCCCAGGCGCGGGCCGGGTCGCCGACATAGGGCCCGTTGGGGCGAGCGCCCAGGTCCAGGCCAGTTCCCTCCGGGCCGGCCCGAAACACGGCCGCCCCCGCCGGCGCGGACACGGGATCGAGGCCTGCCTCGATGACCCAGGTCCAGCCCGGGCCGAACCAATCCGCCAAAGCCGCGCCCTGCTCGGGCGCCGCGGCGCAGACGGCGCGGGCTTGGCTCATGAGCTCGCGGGTCTCCTGGGTCACGGGGTCCACGCTTCGCACGGAGGCGACCTCGTCCTCGTCGAAGAGGACACGCACCGCCTCCATGGGCTCGAGGCCGTAGAAATCCAGCACAGCGCCGCGCTCGGCGAACTCGCCCGGGGTCTCCACAAAGTCGACCTTGCGATAGCCGGCGCGCAGGAGCCGTTCAACGGCCTGGCTGCGGGGCAGACGGACGCCGACGCGGAACTCCACGGCCAAGCCGGAGAGCTCCGCCGGTGACGGCGCGGGCGCGCGCAGGGCCTCGGGCGTGGCCAACGCCAGAAAAGCTCCGGTGTGCAGCAACTCCAAGGAAGAGAGTCGCTGGCGGTGATCATCGCCGAAGAAAGCCGGCCGCAGGGGCAAGTCTTTGAAAAGTGGCGCTAGCGCCGTGACGGCGTCAGCCACGTCCTCCAGATCAGCGCTCTCGTGCCGCACCATAAGCAGCCGACCGGTGCAGCCTGAAAAAATGAGAGGGGCCTTATCCTCCGGAGTGATGAGGCAGCGGGCAAGGTATCCCCAGGCTCCGGAATTGCAAAGTCCGCTAATAAAGTTGACCATCAGTGCGAATTCTAACAAAAAGCTATAATCGCCGCATGCTGAAATGGGTCGAGATCGACCTCGGCGCCGTCCGCGCCAACACGCGCTGGGTCCTTTCGCGCCTGAAGCCAACGACCCGCCTCATGGCCGTGGTCAAAGCCGACGCCTACGGCCACGGCGCCGTGCCCGTAGCACAAGCCGCCCTGGCCGCCGGCGCGGCGAGCCTCGGAGTCCTCACCGTGGACGAGGCCCGCAGCCTGCGCCGAGGCGGAGTCAAAGCGCCCATACACCTGCTCTCTCCGATCCTGCCGGAAACGGCGCGCGAGACGGCCCACCTGGGGCTGGTTCCCACTATCGACGACCTCCAGCAGGCCGCGGCCCTAAGTGCGGCCTCCGGTCCCCGTGGCCTGGCCGTCCACCTTGACCTGGACTTCGGCCTAGGCCGCTGGGGCATCCTCCCCAAAGACCTCCCCGAATTCCTTAAAGGCCTGCGCCGACGACGACTGCGCCTGGCCGGCGTCTCCACCCACATCGACTACATGCCCGGCAAAAATGCCGTCGAGGCCGAGGACAAGCTGCGCGCCTTCTGGCGCCTGGCCCAGCGCTTGAAGCGCGAGCATCCGAGCCTGGTCTGCCACGCGGCCAACAGCTCGGTGCTCATGGACTTCCCGCATTGGCAGATGGACATGGCGCGCGTGGGGAACCTCCTCTACGGGATCAATCCCTCCACGGCCAAGCTCGCGCCGCTCAAGAGCCCCTGGCGGTTCTGTGCCCGGATCATCGCCCTGCGCCGGGTGGTCAAGGGACGATCCATCGGCTACGCCAGCGAGTACGTCGCCGCGCGCACCATGCGCGTGGCGACTTTGCCCGTGGGCTACGCCGACGGCCTGACCATGGAGCCGGCGGAGCGGCTCATCAGCTTCGGCTCAGGATTCCAATATTGGGGCATGATCGGAAAAGTGAAGGCGCCCTTCATCGGACGCTGCGGCATCTCACATGTCCTGGTAGATGTCACGGCCGCGCCGCGCGCCGCGGTGGGAGATGTCGTAGTCCTGCCGGTGCGCCGCACAGCGGCCAGCCTTCACCTGCCGCGGATCTATGAACAGGGGAATCGATAGACAACCCACGGGCGCCTGTTATAGAATCTTGATTCCTCAAGGGGGTTCCTATGATGAAGCTGATGCGGACGGCGGCAGTAGCGACGGTCGCTCTTCTCTGGGCGGGCCAGGCGTCAGCGTTCTGGCTCAACGCCGGAGCCAAAGAGACGACGGGCAACCATGACTACAACGGCATCAACGCCTCCGGCCAAGTAGGACTGGGCGACTTCAGCATCAAGCCGATGTTCAACTCCTACCATTCGAATGTTTCCAGCGGAACCTTCAACACCTACTCGCTGCGCGCCGGCTACGACACCAAGCTCTTCGGCCTGGGCGTCACGGGCGGCGTTACGCCTTCGGTCAACGGCTACAACAACCAGTTCGCCGGAGCCGACGTCGCGCTCAGCCTCACCCCGACCGGAGAAGGCGCCCGAGAGCGCATCGGCGGTCGCGAGCAGGCCGGCGGTCCGGCGCAAGGCGCGGGCCTGGCCCGCATCGACGTGGGAGCCTCGGCGATGTACACAAACCACCGCGACCACCTCGGCTCCGGGAACCAGATGCTGGGCTCAGCCGCCCGTCTCGGCCAGACCGACCTGACCGGATCGGCCGGCGTTTCGATCCTCAAGAACCTGATCAGCGTCGATATCACCAAGTCGCTTTACGACCACAAGCCGGACGGACTCAACATGCGCGCGCCTCGGGTCGAAAACATCATCGGCCTCTCCCAAGTCGTCCAAGGCTTCCCAAACACCAGCACCAACGTCAAGCTCCTCATGAGCGTCTTGCCCCTGATCAAGCCCTTCGTCGACTACGCGCACACCACCTTCGAGGCCGGGGCTGCCGACTCCAACGCTTACTCAGCGGGAGTCTCCGTCCAGATGGAGATGCTCGAGCTCTCGGCCGCATACGAGCGCTACGTCCAGACGGGACAGACGGACCGCAACTACTACTCCCTGGGCGCCAGCCTGCGTCTCTAAGCGCCGCGCGGCCAAGGTGCCATGGCTCTGCGAAGCTGCAGCCTGAAAGGCTGAGGATTCCGAGAAAGGGTCCAATCTCCGATCAGCGCAGCAGCACCGCCGCCACGGCGTGGCAGGCGATGGCCTCACCCCTGCCGATCTCACCCAAGCCCTCGGCACTTTTGGCCTTCACGCTGACCCTCTCTACTGGCACGCCGAAGACCTCGGCCACGGAAGAGCGGAAGGCCTTATAGTGCGGCTTCATCTTGGGCTCCTCTGCCACGATGGTCACATCGAGATTGGAGACGCTGCCGCCGGCTTCTTTAAGACGCTTGAGGACCTCGGCAACAATATCCTTACTGACCATGTCCTTCCATTTGGGCTCATCGGAAGGAAACAGCACGCCGATCTCCCCCCCGCCAAAGGCGCCCAGTACGGCGTCGGCGACCGCGTGCAGGACCGCATCCGCATCCGAATGGCCCAAGAGCCCCTTCTTGCCCGGCAGCTTGACCCCAGCTAGCCACAGTTCCCGGCCCTCCACTAGACGGTGGATGTCCCAGCCGAAGCCAACGGCCATGCGCCGCCGGCCGCCCTGTCTCTGTTCCAATAGCGCTTCTGCCATGACCAAGTCCTCAGGTGTAGTGATCTTGAAATTCTCATAGCTGGAGGGCACGACCCGCACCTTCTGACCGCATTTCTCGACCAACTGACTCTCGTCGGTCGCGGTCCGGGCGTCCGGGAATCGGTTCAAAGCCTCCGCCAGGACCTCGCGTCGATAGCACTGCGGCGTCTGCGCTGCCCAGTAGGCGCTGCGTGACGGGGTATCCGAGATCCACATCTGCTTATTAGTCACCTTCTTCAAGGTATCCTTGACCTGCACCGCGGGCACGGCCGCGCCCGAATCATAGGCCTCTTCCACCGCGGCCCGGATGATCTCAGGAGTCACTAGCGAGCGGGCACCGTCATGAACGGCCACGACCTCCGCATCCTCGGACACTTCCTTGAAACCGTTGCGAACCGAACCCATGCGCATCGGACCGCTCTCCACGAGCTTGACGCGCGGGCCGACGAGCATAGGGCCATACTCCCGGATGTTCTCCGCGGTCGTCACCAAGATAACGCGTTCGATCTCCGGAACAGCGAGGAAGGCCTGCAAAGACCATTCGACCACGGTCTTGCCCGCCAAAGGCAGGAACTGCTTGGGCTTGCCCATGCGGGAGCCCGAGCCGCCGGCAACGATGATCACCTCGACTTTCACGACCGGGCCCTTACTTCTCCCCCCTGGCCTTGCCGAAAACCATGCGGCCGGCAGGGTTCTGCAAGATCGAGGTCACCCCCACGTCCACGCGTTTGCCGATGAAACGGCGGCCGTCCTCCACCACCACCATGGTCCCATCATCGAGGTAGCCGATGCCTTGGTCGCGTTCCTTGCCTTCCTTCATCACAAAAAGGGGCATGAACTCTCCCGGCAGAACCACTGGTTTAAGGGCCGTGCCCAAGTCATTGACGTTGAGGCAAACCACCCCTTCCAGCGTGGCGATCTTATTGAGGTTGAAGTCCGTGGTCACGACCTTGGCTCCCATATCCTTAGCCAGGCGCACGACCTTGCCGTCCACGTCCGGGATATCCGGCACGTCCTTGTCGATGATGCGCACCGGAACTTCCGGGTTCTCCTGCAAGCGGGCGAGTATGTCCAAGCCGCGCCGGCCGCGGGCGCGCTTCAAGGCGTCCGAGGAGTCAGCCAGGTGATGCAGCTCGGCCAGGATAAAGCGCGGCACGATAAGCGAGCCCGACAGGAATCGCGTCTCGCAGACATCCACCACGCGGCCGTCGATGATGGCGCTGGTGTCGAGCACTTTCATGTCCGCTCCCCGACGCTTGCCCAGCTTGCGCAGGTCCTTGTCGAGATCATCGAGCTCAGGCATCTTGCGAATGGCGATGATCATGCCCAGCGCCCCGAAGGCGAAATAGCGCAAGACCGAATACTTGCCCCAGAGACGATAAAGATTTTCATTGCCCATCTGGAAAACCGTATAGTCCACGATCTTGGCCACGATGATGCCGCAGGAAGCGCCGAGTATTCCAGAGATGACGGTCACGAGACTGATCTCAGCGATCAGGAACTCCAGGATCACGATGACCAGCCCGACCACCGTCCCGATCGCCAGGCCATGAGGGGTCGAGGAGATCTGGAAGTACACGATAGCCGGACAACTGAAGATCACGAGGATACGGAATATCCAAATGCCCATAAGGACTCCATGCCATGCCACCGCGGCTTCACCGGTCGTCCGTCCGGAGCAGGAAGACAATATGGTACTTCCCCGGACGTCCGGAACGGCTCGGCTACGGCTAGGATTTAAACGACTTATGACTGCTCGACAACACTTCAGCGGCCGCTTGCAGGTCTGCAACGCCCACGAGCTCGAGACCCGGCTTATGGGAGAGTTCCTTAATGCCGCGCGCCGGGACCAACGCCTTGCAAAAGCCCGCTTTGGCCGCCTCCTTCAAGCGCGCTTCCATGTACGGCACGCGCCCCACGCCCCCCAAGAGCCCGACCTCACCCAGCATCACCCAATCCGCCGGGATGGGAACCTCACGGAGGGAACTGACCACGGCCAGGCATGCGGCTAAATCCACGGCCGGGTCTTTGATGCGCAGCCCGCCGGCCAGGCTCACGAAGACGTCGCGATCCTCGAGCCGCAGGCGCAGATGCTTCTCCATAGCCGCCAGCAGAACCAGGACTCGGTTCAAGTCCAGGCCCGTGGCCATGCGACGAGGCAAAGGGTATTTTGTGTGCACGACCAGAGCCTGAACCTCCACCATCATGGGCCGCGAGCCCTCCAAGGTGACGGAGGGGACCCGTCCCGGCAAAGGTCGGCCGTCGCGGTCCGCCAAGAAGAAGCGGGAGGCGTCTCCCACTGCGGAGAGGCCCCTCTCGCCCATCTCAAAAAGGCCAAGCTCGTCGGTAGGTCCAAAACGATTCTTCTGGGCGCGCAACACGCGCAAGAGGTCATGGCGCTCCGTGTCAAAATAAAGGACGGTGTCTACGATGTGCTCCAGGACCTTGGGGCCGGCCAGCGAACCCTCCTTGGTGACGTGTCCGAGGAGGAAGACCACCGCATCCGTGGACTTGGCCGCGCGCAGCAGCTCGGCTGCGCATTCGCGCACCTGGGCCACGGTTCCCGGGCTGGAGGTCAGCTCCGGATGAAAGACGGTCTGCACGGAGTCGAGCACGATGAGCCAGGGCTTGAGCTTGGCCACCACGGCGAGGATCTTGGCCAGGTCGGTCTCCGCCAGGAGATGGATCGAGTCGTTCTGCACGCCCAGCCGCTTAGCCCGGGCCGAGACTTGGCGCAGGGACTCCTCTCCGGAGACATAAAGGATAGAATCTTGCGGCCGAGTCGCGGCGAGCCATCCCGCGACCTGCAGCATGAGGGTGGACTTGCCGATGCCGGGCGGTCCAGCCAGGAGGCAGACCTGGCCGGGCACGACTCCGCCGCCCAGGAGCCGGTCGAACTCCCCGATTCCGGTGCCGGTGCGCGCCTCGGCGCCTGCGGGGGCGTCTTTCAAGGCCACGACCTCGGAGGAAAATTCCATCAGGCGCCGCTGCGCGGCTCCCGCAAGAGCGGTCGGCCGGGCCTCCACGACCTCCTCGATCATGGTGTTCCAGGCTGAGCAGTCCGGGCACTGGCCCATGGGTTTAGGGGCGGAGTAGCCGCACTCCTGGCAGCGATAAAGACTCTTGAGGCGTGCCATCACTTGCTCTTGGACCGCCCCTTGGTGGCTGCGGTGCCGAAGGTGGCTAGACCGAAGAGGTAGGAAACGTCCTGGTCCTCGAACATGACGTTGGCCCATGTCTGGTAACGCGGGACCTCCTGCACATCCTCGACCCGGGCGCCGATACCCAGCCACTTGGTCAGACGGGCCAGTATGCCGAAATCCAATTCCGGATGAGTGAACATGTGTCCGTTATATTGACGGTTGCGGCCGAAGTCGTAGCCCTGGGCCATAACGCTGAAGCGCTTGCCGAACTCGTAGTTATAAAAAGGCGTGACGGTCACGCGCGCGCCGCCAGATGAGCGGATGCCGCCCACCGCGAGGTCGAAGGGCCCCTTCTCGAAGCCCAGCAGGCCGTCGATGCGGTTGGGCGGCGCATAGTCTACGCCCCGGCGGGTGGCGTCGTTGACATTGCCCAGATTGGCCCCACCGACATAGTAGTAGCGGCCGGGACGGGGCGATATCTTGAGGCCCACGTCCGCGTGGGAGGTCCGGATCAAGTGCTCGTAACGCCAGTCCAGGTTCCACGAAGTGCGAAACTGCGTGATGCGCCCGAACACATCCTTGGCCGTGGTGGCCGCGTCCTTGACCGAGGAGAGGGTCTCCTTGACGTCATCCTTGACCTTGGGATCATGCAGGAGCGCGCCGATGGCGCCCTTGTCCGTAGAGAGCCCCGCCATCATCAGATTGCTCTGGGCCAGAAGGTCGTCGAGTTTGGCGGTGATGGCGTCAGTACGGTCGATAGCCTTCTCCAAGCCGGGCTTGGTGGTCTCGATGAGGTCGTTGAGATTGGCGGTGAGCTCCCGCACGTTGGCCACCGTGTCGCGCAGATTTTCGGTCAGAGACCCGCGTGGGCCCTTGGCATTAAGCTCGTCCAAGGTGCCCTGCAGGCTGGCCAGGGCGCTGGCCATGGCCTTCTCTAGCATGACCGGGTCCTCGCCGGATACCGTGACGCCCGCCTCGACGATCCCCTGGGAAAGGTTCCCCTGCTCCACAGCCAGATACTTGGAGCCGATGATGCCGGTGGAGGCGACAGTAAAATGCGCCCCCTTATGGATATCCACGCCCTTGCGGATCTCGCAGACGGCCTTGGCTAAGCCGTTCTCCAAGACCAGGCTCTTGACCTTGCCCACCTCGACGCCGGCAAGCTTGACCGGCGAATCTTTAGTCAAATTGCCCACGTCGTGAAAGGTGACGTTGAGCGTGTAGCGCGACTCCATGCTGAAGTCGCCCAGCAGGAAGATGGCGGTGCCCAGCAAAATGAGCCCGCCCAGAACGAAAGCGCCGACCTTGGCTTCCAGGCTCACAACTCGCCTCCCTTCCCGCCGCCAGCCGTTTCCGGCTCGAAGTCCTTAAGCTTCATCTTAATGGGACCCTGACTGAGCCCGTCGACGAACTGCCGAAGGTAAGGGTCATCGGTGGTCTTAATGATCTCGGGAGCGGCCGAAGCCAGGACGCGGCCTTCGTGGATCATGGCGATACGACTGGCGACCTTGTAGGCCGATTTCATGTCGTGAGTGACGACGATGGCCGTTGTCTTGAGCGCCTTCTGAAGGTCCAGAATCAAGTCACTGATCACATCCGACATGATCGGGTCCAGACCCGTCGTAGGCTCATCATACAAAATATAGGTGGGTTCCGCCGCGATGGCTCGGGCCAGAGCCACCCGCTTCTTCATGCCTCCGGAAAGTTCCGAGGGCCTCATGTCCTCGACGTCCTTTAAACCCACCAACGCCAGCTTATCCTTGGCGATGACCCGATAGCGGGAGGCCGGGATGTTGGTGAGGTAGCGCAGACCGAAAGTCACGTTCTCCCACACCGAAAGGGAATCAAAAAGCGCTGCCTCCTGGAAGAGATAGCCGAAACGGCGCCGGTACATGGCCACGTCGGTCTCGCGGGTCAGCTTGGTGATATCCGTGCCGTCGACCTTGATAGATCCCGCATCCGGCCGCACCAGTCCAATGACACACTTAAGGAAGGTACTCTTTCCGCAGCCGGACCCGCCGATGATAGCCAAGGTCTCGCCATCCTGGACCGTCAAGTCCACGCCGCGCAAGACCGGCCGGCCCGGATAGGTCTTTTGGACGCCCCGTGCCTCGATCATGTGATGCCCACGGCCGAGAGGATGGCGGTGACAAAATAGTCGATGATCAGGACCGAGGCCATGCTCAGGACCACGGCCGCGGTGGTGGACTTGCCCACCCCTTCGGCGCCGCCGGTGGTGGTGATACCCTTGAAACAGGAGATGAAGGAAATAATGCCGGCGAAGACGAAGGTTTTAAGGAACCCATGCATGAAGTGTCGGATCTCCATATTTTCGAAGTTGTCGGAGGTGTAGACGCTGGTGGGTATGCCGAGCTTGACATAAGCGACCACCCAACCGCCAAAAACCCCGCTAAAATCAGCGACGACCGTGAGGATGGGCAGAACCATGAGAAAGGCCAGGACCCGTGGTATGACGAGATAGCGGACGGGGTCCGTGCCCAAGGTGTAGAGGGCATCGATCTGCTCGGTCACCTTCATGGTCCCCAGCTCGGCGGCGATAGCGGCGCCCGCGCGCCCGGCCACGACCAAGGCGGTCATGACCGGGGCCAGTTCCATGACCATGGCAAACGATACCACCGTGCCCACGAAAAGCGGCTCGTTGAAGAAGTGCTTGGAGGAGGCGCCTGTCTGCAGAGCCAGCACCATTCCCGTGAAAAAGGTGGTCATGGTCGTCACCGGCAGGGACTCCACGCCGATGCGCAGCATCTGAGTGAGAACCTGCCGCCACTCGATGGGGGCGCGCAACATCCAGGCCGCCGTGGAGCGCACCAGAAAGGCAAAGCGCCCCACGGACTCGGAAATGGCCATGGCTTCGCGGCCGAAGTCCTCGACAACACTCGCCTTCCCCCGGTGGCCGTTCATGAAAGCAGAAAGGTCCTCGGCACCCGGCCTGTGAGCGCGGTGGTCGTCTCGTAGGGGATGGTACCCGCGGCCGCAGCGATCTCGGCGGCCAGAATCTCCTCACGACCCTGACGGCCGATGAAGACCACGTCGTCGCCAACCCGGGCTCCCGGAACCGCGGTCGCGTCAAGCATAAGCATGTCCATGGAGACGTTGCCGATGATGGCGCAGCGCCGGCCGCCCAAAAGGGCCTCACCCCGATTGGAAAGCCGGCGCGAGAGTCCGTCGGCATAGCCGATGGGGATGGTGGCTACCCGGGTCGGCCGCCGGGCGCGGAAGGTCGCGCCGTAACCGATGACGGCGCCACGGGGCACGGTCTTAAGGAAGACCACCTTACTCTTGAGACTCAGGACAGGCTTAAATCCCGGATAAAGCCCATAGATCGCCAATCCGGGGCGGACCAGGTCCAGCCGGGAAGCCGGCAACCTCAAAGCCGCGGCCGAGTTGGCCGCGTGGCGCAGACACGGCGAGACCCCGGCACGGGCCAGGTCGCGCAACGCCCGCCGAAAGCGCCGCAGCTGCTCCAAAGTGAAGGCTCGGTCGATGTCGGCCCCTGCCCCGGGTCCCCCGGCACAGGAAAAATGCGTGTACGCGCCGGCTACGTCTACGAGCCTGTTCTCGGACAAGCAAGTGGCGGTGGCGACCGCAGCAGCCGGGCTCATGCCGATGCGTCCCATGCCGGTCTCGATCTTGATGTGACAGGAGACCTTACGGCCCAGACGCCGAGCCACCTCGGCCAACCTGCGGGCAGAGTCGAGGCTCGCCACCGTGGGTGTCAACCCGAACTCAGCCGCAGCGAGGAAACTCTCGAATGGGTAGAGGCTGCCCAGGACCAAGACGGGCAAGCGGATGCCGGCCTCGCGCAAGGCCACCCCCTCCTCGACCGAAGAAACACCCAGCCAGTCGACGACCCGGACCTTCTGCGCGGCTTGGGCGCAGGCCACGGCGCCGTGGCCGTAGGCATCTCCCTTGACCACGAACAGGATCTTGGTGGAGCGCGGCATGCGGCGGCGGAAGCGCCGAAGGTTATCCTGGAGAGCGCCGAGGTGGACTTCCGCCCAGGTAGGCCGGAAGAACCGCCTCGCGTTGATCATCTCAATCGGAGAATGTGGTCTGCGTGTCCTCGACCTCGGAAGCCGAGGGGCCGGCCGGCGCGTCGTCGAGAGATGCATTGTCGAAGCGGGTGATGTTCATATTGAAGGCGACATCAATGTCTCCGACTGGGCCCTGCCGCTGCTTGGCGATGATAATCGTGGCCTTGCCTTCCAAGGTCGGGTCGTTGCGTTTATAATAGGCCTCCCGATGAATGAAGGCGACCAGGTCCGCATCCTGCTCCAGGGCGCCGCTCTCGCGCAGATCCGAAAGCACGGGTTTATTGTCGGTGCGGCCCTTATCCTCGGAACGCCGCGAGAGCTGAGAGAGGGCGATGACCGGAAGTTCGAGGTCCCTGGCCAGGAACTTGAGACTACGAGAGATATCAGCAACCTCCTGCTGGCGGCTCTCCATCCGACCGGAGCCGCGCATGAGCTGGAGGTAATCTATGATGACCAGGGCCAAATGCTTGCCCTCGCGCTTAAGTTTAGAGGCGAGCTGCCGGGATATCGAGCGCACGCCGAGCGCTGAAAGGCTCGGCATGTCCACGACATGCAGAGGCGCCTCGGAGAGACGCGCGGCCGCGTTGGTCAGGCGAGTCCAGTCCTTGGGCTGGAAGAAGCCCGTGCGGATGCTCATAAGATTGACCCGAGCCTCGGACGAGATGAAGCGCTGCATGATGGCGTGCCGCGACATCTCGAGGGAGAAGAGCAGCACCGGGAGCTTTTCCTCCAGCGCCACATGGGAAGCGATGTTCAAGGCCAGGGCGGTCTTGCCCTGGCTGGGCCGCGCCGCGATGAGGATGAGGTCGGATTTCTGGAAGCCCGCGGTCTTCTTATCCAGGAGCCTAAGCCCCGAGGGCACACCCGTGACCGCCCGCTTCTCCTTATGGGCCACCTCGATCTGTTCGAGCACCTCATGAGCCAAGTCCTTGGCCTCGACCACCCCGCGCATGGACTGGCCCTGCGCCACCCTCATGACTTCGGCCTGGGCCTCGTCGAGAAGCTCAGCCGCCTGCTTATCTTCCCTATAGCAGGCGGCCACGATGCTGGTGGACGCCTTGATAAGCTCGCGCAGGATGGACTTCTCCTTGACGAGGCGGGCGTAGTGCTCTACATGGGCCGCGGTGGCGACCCGGTGCTGCAGTTCGGTCAGAAAAATCATGCCGCCGAGCTCGTCAAGCCTCTTGAGCTTGCGCAATTCCTCGCTGACCGTGACCAGATCGACCGCAGCCGAGCGATTGGCGAGTTCCCCCATGACCCGGAATACGACCCGGTGCGAGTCTTGATAAAAATCTTTCTCACCCAGGATGTCCATGGCCCGCTCAACGGCATCAGGCTCGATGAGCATCGCCCCAAGGACGGCACTCTCAGCCTCCAGGGCCTGGGGCGGGAGCTGTAGGGGGTCTTTGGCCATGGGATGGGGCGGTACGGGCCCGGGCCGCCGGCTACTCCCGCGCGACGACGGCGACCGTGACCTTAGCTGAAACCTCGGGCTGCAAACGCAGCTCGACTTCATGCTCGCCGACCGTCTTGATCGGCGATTCGAGCTGTACCGCGGTCTTGGGGACCGCGAAGCCGCTGGCCTTGAGACTCTTAAGGATATCGGATTTTCCCACGGACCCAAAGAGCTTGCCTTCAGGGCTGGCCGGAACGGTGAATGAGAGCTTGACGCCGGTGAGCTTTCCGGCCAAGCCCCTGGCGACCTCGACTTCGGTGGCGACGATCTTGGCACGCTTGTCCTTGCACTTCTCCCATTCCCGAAGCACGGCGACAGTGGCGGCCACGGCCAAGCGTTTGGGCAGCAGATAGTTGCGGCCGTAGCCGTCGGCGACGTCCTTGATATCCCCGGCGCGGCCGAGATTCTCTACGGTGGAACGCAGGATGACCTTCATGAGATGACCTCTCTTAAAAACACTCCCGGCTCAATATGTGACGTAAGGCAGCAGAGCCAGGTTGCGCGCCCGCTTGATGGCGCGACTGAGGCTGCGCTGATGTCCAGCGCAGTTTCCAGTGATACGGCTGGAAAGGATCTTACCGGTGTCGGTCAAGAAAGCCCGCAAGACCTGTATCTGTTTATAGTCGATGTCGCGCACCTTCTCAGCGCAGAAGCGGCAGACCTTCCGGCGGACTGGGAACGGGGGCCGGCGCCGGCCCATATCGGGCCTGCGCGCGGGCGCGGAGGGACGGGATGCCTCGGCGGGCTGGGCTGCGAGAGCCGCGGCAGTAGTCTTCTCGGATTCAGGGGCTGGCTGGAACATTTAGAACGGAGCCTCCTCGATTTCAGCTTCTCCGGCGGTTGCCCCGCCGGCGGCATGAGACTTCTCGGACGCTCCGACCCCGGCGCCTTCGCCTGGCTGAGCCGCGCCAGACACTTCCGCGCCGGATTCCGTAGCTATCAAGATTTGAACGCGTCGAGCCTCGACTTCCACCACGGTGCGCTGGGTGCCGGAAGTCTTGTCCTCGAATTTCCGGCTGCGCAGGCGGCCCTCCACGTGGACGGGACTGCCCTTTCTGAGCTTCTCCTTGCAGCGCTGCGCGGCGTCGCGCCAGACCACGACCGGCACGTAAGCCGTGTCATCCTTCCACTCGCCGGAGACCTTGTCCTGGTAGCGACGGTTGACGGCGACGGAAAACCAGCACTTGGCGATGCCGCTCTGCGTGGACATCAACTCAGGGTCCCGAGTCAGACGCCCAGTCAACATCACCTGGTTCAATTCTGGAAGCCGGACCCCGGTGGACATGAATCTAGGAAGCCTGGGGCGGAACCTTGGCCTTCTTCTCCTTGACCTTGTACTTGCGGTCCTGCGCGACCACGGTCATGTTGCGCAACACATCGCCGGTAACGCTGAAATTATGGCTGAGCTTCCTGAGCAACGCGGGATTGGCCCGATACTTAAGGTAGGCGTAGACGCCTTCGCGCGCCTTGCCGATGAGATGGGTCAGCTTGCGGCGACCCCAAATCTCATGATTGACGACCTCGCCACCTTCCCCGGCGATGACCTGCTTGGTCTTCTCGACCCACTCAACGACCTCCGGGTCGGACAGGGCCGGCTTCATAATGAGAACAGTTTCATATATGCGCATATCCGTAATACGATAACAAATCCATAGAGACCTTACAAGAAAAATCTCCAGCTTGACGAAAAGCCCCCGGGCCTGTTATGCTGAAGATAATGCCACTGCCCCACCGCTCATGGTTCCTGCCGTTGGCCTTCATACCCTGGCTCCTGGCCGGACAGGCGCAAGCCGACTCCTTCCCCTCCTGGTATGCCAAGGCGCAAAAAGAGGATGCCCGTCACGACGATGACGCGGCACTGCAAGCTTGGTCCAACGCGCTGCACCTCTGGAAGTCCACGGACAGCAAACCGAAGAAAGCCCGGGCCCTTGCCGCGCGCGCCGCCGTCTACGGAAGAAAGGGTGAATGGGACGCCGCGCTAGAAGACCTCTCCGGGGCCCTGAAGCTCGAAAACAAGGACGCCGTCCTCTTCCACCAGCGAGGGGTCCTCTACCTCGAACACGGCAAGGCTTCCGAAGCCATCAGCGACTTCTATAAGGCCACGGCCCTCAAGCCCGACTACCCCGAAGCCTTCTTCGACCGCGGCCGCGCTTATGACTCGCAAGGCGACGCGGAATTCTCCAAAGAGGATTTTCGAGCCGCCTGCCGCCTCGGGCTTCAGAAGGCCTGCTCGAAAGCCGCCACATCCAAAGGCGCGGCGAAGTCCAGGGGCAAGGACCGAGCCCCTGTTCATGCCGCGCCCGCTCCATCGCCTGCGCCGGCGGTCCAGACTTCATCCGTGCCGCCGAGCCAGACCCCGAAAGCATCCTCGTCACGGCCCTCGCCAGCGGCCAACGTCAGCACCACTACCCCCCCGGCCGAATCACAGACAGCCTCGGCCGACAAGAAACTCCCCATCGGAAAAACGCTATACGACAAGCAGGCTCCCCAAGCTGCTCCGCCGCCGAATTTCAATTCCTGCATCAACCGCATCACTGCCTGCTCTGAAAACGGGGACAGCTACAGCACATGCGTGTCCCGCGCCCGACTCTGCGAAAAAACCCCAAAACAGGGTTGTTGCCCCCGCGACTGCGTGATCCTCTTCAAAAAGCTGCTCCACTCAAAGAGCGAAGCGGCGGCTTTTCGCAAGGTCTTCGCGCCCAAGAGCGCCTGCCTCTACTTCAAGCAGCCGATGTCCTACAAAACCCCAGAAAACGCCGCCCCTTGACGACAAACCGACACCGGGAATACTGCGACCTTCTTGACAAAAGATGATAGATTCCGTACATTGATAAGGTTAAAAGATAACTCAAGATACGAACGATCTTCTCGATAATGAAACAGAAGCGCAAAGTCGCCAAGAAACCCTTCCTCGGAGAGGTCCCGGAGGTCATGGACATCAAGACCTTGGCCCAATACCTAGGCATAGGCCGCTCCAAGATCTACGGGCTCATCCGCCAGAAAAAGATCCCCGCCTCACGCATCGGGCGGCAATACCGCTTCTCCAAGCCGCTCGTCGACGCCTGGCTGCGGGAGCGCCTCATCACACCGCAGCCGGAACAGCAGATCCCGTTGTTCAAGCCGAACAAATAGGGTTCCGGAAACGCAGCGATTCCTCCGTCGAAAACCCCTTGCATCTCCGTCTATGATGTGGTATATTCCATCCACAAAGGGATGCGAAGTCGTCATCCCGCCGAGTGAAAACGGAGGACAGAAGAATGGCAGAGAAAGTGACCAAGTGCGGCGTCAGCCGGGCGCAGGGTTTCCTTTATTATATCGACAAGCAGGGAGATATCTCCCGCGCCAAGATGGCCCGCGGCGGCAAGAAGGGCGGCAAGTGCGAGAAGGTTCAGAAGGTCGGGGTTAAGAAAGAGAAGGGCTACCTCTATTACCTGGACAAGAAGGGCGACGTCTCCCGCGCCAAGATGGTCAACGCCTAGAGCGTCGACCACCGAACGACCCCCGTCGCCTCTGGCGGCGGGGGTCTTGTTTTTGTAGAGTCTGGACCATGCGCCGCGACGGAGCTTCCTCTAATAAGGACGACTGGACCGACCACTGCGCCGCGGCCGCACTCAACAGCCTAGGCGCCTTAGCCGTGGTGCCCGACGGTGAACTGGTCCGCGATCCGGCGCTGCGGCGCCTGCTGCGCGCCGTGGCAGACGAAGCCGCAAGCACCGGCTTGCGCGTGACCGGAGCCCCGGCACGGATCGCGGCCGATCGGTGCCGTCGGCACCCACACCATCGCCAGCTCTGGCAACGCGCTCTGCGCCAAGGCCGCAAAACGGGAGCCGAGGCCGTTTTGGGGCCGATCCTCCAAGCCGCCAGGCGCGCGGGCAAGCCGGTCCCAAAGCTGGCCATCATAGCCGAGGCACTGCGGCGCTTGGATAAAAAACGATGAGCGCGACGATACTCGACGGCAAGGCCATAGCGCGGGCCATCCGCGCGACCCTGGAGGCGGACATCGCCGCGGTGCATCTAGCCCGCGGGACGCCCCCGAAGCTGGCCATCGTCACCCACACCTCGGAAGAATCGGCCGGAGCCTACCTGCGCGCCAAGCTCAAGGCCGCCGCCGAGTCCGGACTGCTGACGCAAGTCTATCCCTGCCCGGACGGCGCCGGGCCGGGCGAGCTCGGCGACATCCTGGCCGGCCTCGGCGCGGACGCCGCGGTAGACGGAGTCATCGTGGAGCAGCCGTTGCCCAAAGGCTTCGACCCGACCCTGGTCTTCTCCGCCATCCCCGCGGGCAAGGACGTGGAAGGCGTCAATCCCGTCAACTACGGCCGCTTCTTCCTGGCCAAGACCGGGACTGAGATCGCGGGCTGCGGAGCCTTCCCCCCCTGCACGGTGGCGGCCGTGATCGCGCTGCTCGAAGAGACCGGCAGCCATGTCTCGGGCAAGGAAGCCGTGGTGGTGGGACGCTCCGAGATCCTGGGGCGGCCGGCCGCTCATTACCTGAGCGCCCTCGACGCCACCGTGACCTTGTGCCACTCCAAGACCGCGGACCTGGCCGGCCATGTGCGCCGGGCCGACATCGTGGTGGCGGCCCTGGGCCGCGCGAACTTCATCAAGGGCGACTGGATCAAGCCCGGCGCCGTGGTCCTGGACGCGGGCATGAACCGCTATAACGGGGCCTGGGTGGGAGACGTGGAGTTCTCATCCGCGGCCGAGAAAGCATCCTTCATCACGCCGGTCCCGGGCGGCGTGGGGCCGGTGACCACGGCGGTAGTGCTGGCCAACACGGTCTACGCGGCTAAGCGACGGCTCTCGGCCTAGCGCACGGCAGTACGCCGGCACGAAAGTTGTGGATGTACAGGAAAATCGACAATCGCCTGGTCCTGTGCAATCAGCGAACGCCCCGGCCGCCAGTAGGGGACTGACGGTCAGGACGTCCTTTGCGAACGATGAGGAGACGGCAACGGAACCGGGCTCCGCTAGAACGAGCCTGATCTCCTCATACTCTCAGGATAAGAGATGGCAAAGCGATCCGCCAGGGACTTTGGAACCTACACTGACTAGGTCTAAAGGCTGAGCACCCCCAGCTCCGTCGCCCCCCTCATATGGGGGCGACGGTTGCGAGTCGCCCTGCGGGCGACTCGCTCGGTTAAGAGGGCACGACCTTGATGTTCTCCCCGAGCTTCTGCGTCAGGATGGCCTCGATAGAGGACAGGGTATTGGTGCCGGCGCTGGGGCAACCCAGGCAGGCGCCCTTGTACTCGATGTAGACCTCCCAGACCCCGCCCGCTTCCTTAAGGTCGACGAGTTCTACGTCGCCACCGTCCGCGGCCAACATGGGCCGCAGCTCATCAGTGAAGATCTTCTCCACGGCCTTGAGCTTGCGCACCAAGGTCATGGAACAAAAATCCGGGGCTACCATCTGCTGGTGAAGCTTCTCCTTTTCCATGGCCGCGCGAGTGTCGCGCAAGATATCCACGAGGTAATGCTGGCGCTTCTCATGGCCGCCCGGCTCGATGCAGGACTTGCAGAAACCCCCGGCCTTGGTGTAGTGGATGATGTCCGCCACGGTCTTGAGGTCGTTAAGGCGGATGGCGTCTACGATGGTGCCCAGGCTCACCCGGCCGCACTCGCAGACGATGGTCTCGGTCTCCAGTGCCGAAAGGTCCACGCCCTTGTAGAGTGCCACGGCCCTCTTGATGACGTCGTAGGCCATGACGCTGCAGTGCATCTTCTGCGGCGGCACGGCCGGCGTGCCGGGCTCGTCGCGCAGGGCCTTCTCCACGTCGATGTTGGTGATCTTGGCGACCTCGTCCACGGTCCGGCCCACGCAGAGCTCGGCCATCATGTCGCTGGAGGCTATAGCCGTGCCGCAGCCGAAGCTCTTAAAGCGCGCGGCCTTGATGACGTCGGTCTGGGGGTCCACCACCCAATAGAGGCGCACCGCGTCGCCGCAGGACTCGGCGCCGTGGTCCGCGATGACAAGCTTGCCGCCGAGCTTCAGGGCGTCGGCCTCGGTGAGCTCGCCGCGGTTGGTGGGATTGTCCATGCGGGCCGCGACCTTCTTGGAGTAAGCCTCCCAGAGCGCTCCGCCCAACAGGTCTTTCTGAGCCATAGATCCTCCCCTAGTAGCTCGCCGAGATGGCGCGCAGGCGTCCGACCGCCTCGGTGAACACCTTGAGCGCGCGGTCGATCTCGGATTCGGTGGTGAAGCGCGAGAGGCTCAGGCGTATGCCGGTGTGCGAGAGTTCCGCTCCGACCCCGATGGCCGTAATGACGGGGCTGGCCTCCAGGCTCTCAGAGGCGCAGGCCGAGCCCGTGGAGGCGGCGATGCCGTTCTTGTTGAGATCCCACAAGAGGGCCTCGCCCTCGACGCCCCGCACGCTGATGAAGACGGTGTTGGGCACGCGCAGTTCGCGGCGGCCGAGGACCATGACGTCCTTGAGCTTGAGGAGGCCGTCTTCGAGTCGGTCGCGCAAGCGGCGCACCTCGGTGGCCTCATACTCCAGATTATCACTGGCCAGCTCCATGGCTAAGCCCATGCCGACGATGCCTGCGGTGTTGAGGGTGCCGGCGCGCTTGCCCGACATCTGCTCTCCTCCGTGCAACAGCGGCTGGAGCTTGAGGCCGCTGCGGATGTAGAGGGCTCCGATGCCCTTAGGGCCGTGGAATTTATGGGCGCTCAAGGAGAGGAAGTCCACGGGCACGTCCTGGACGTCCACCTTAACCTTGCCGATGGCCTGGACCGCGTCGGTGTGGAAGAGGACGCCCTCGTCCCGGCAGACCCGGGCGATCTCCTTGACCGGGAAGATGATACCGGTCTCGTTGTTGGCCCACATGACCGAGACCAAAGCGGTCTTCTCCGTGATGGCATGGCGCACGGCGTCGGCCTCGACCCGGGCGTCCTGGTTGACCGGCAGATAGGTGACCTTGACGCCCTGGCTCTCCAGAAATCTGCAGGTGTTGGCCACGCAGGGATGCTCGACCGTGGTGGTGATGATGTGGTTCTTCTCCCCGTTCTTGATGAGGTCGAAATAGACGCCTTTGAGCACGGTGTTGTTGCTCTCGGTGGCGCAGCCGGTGATGAGGATGTCGTCGCCTTCGGCGGCGTTGAGGCCCTTATAGAGGCGGTTCATGGCCACGCGCAGGTCGGGGTGGACCTCGGTGCCGAAGCTGTGCAGGGAGTTGGGGTTGCCGTACTTGTCGCAGAAGTACGGCTCCATGGCTTGCTTGACCATGGGGTCGACGATGGTCGTGGCGTTGTTATCGAGGTAGATGCGCTCCATCGATCTTATTCTACCATTTGACCCCGGCTTGCGGACGCTATTCCGACGTCCTATGTGGTATCATCCATACTATGAATTCCGCTTCTAATAGCGGCCTAAAGTGTGAACTGGGACTCTTCGATTCCACGATGATCGTGGCCGGCTCAATGATCGGCTCGGGCATCTTCATCGTGAGCGCAGACATCGCACGCACGGTCGGATGCGCAGGCTGGCTCCTGATGGTGTGGCTCATCACGGGCCTCATCACAGTGGCCGCGGCCGCAAGCTACGGCGAGCTGGCCGGCATGATCCCAAAAACCGGCGGACAGTATGTCTACCTTAGGGAAGCCTACGGCCCCCTGGCCGGATTCCTCTACGGCTGGACGCTGTTCCTCGTCATCCAGACCGGCACCATCGCGGCCGTGGCCGTGGCTTTCGCCAAGTACACGGGCGTGCTCCTTCCTTGGTTCTCCGAAAGGCACATCCTCTTCGTCGCGGGCAGATTCCACATATCCGCAGCCCAAATCCTGGCCATCATGATTATCGCGTTTTTGACCGCCCTGAACCTACGGGGCCTCAAGCTCGGCAAGATCGTGCAGAATATTTTCACGGTGACCAAGATCGCTTCTTTGGTCGGCCTGGCCCTTCTGGTCTTCTACGCTCTGCGCCAGGGCTCGGCCTGGACCGCGAACTTCCAATCCGCCTGGCAGGGCTTCTGGCGGCACATGCAAGACGGCCAGGTCGTATCCACCGAACCGCTCTTGGGCCTGAAGCTTGGGGCCGCGGTAGGCGTGGCCATGGTAGGCTCGCTTTTCTCAGCCACGGCCTGGGAGAACATCACCTACACGGCGAGCGAGGTGCGCCGGCCGGAGCGCAATGTCGCGCTGGCCTTGGTCTTGGGCACTTCCCTCGTAACGCTCCTCTACCTTCTGGCCAACGTAACGTATCTGGCGGTCTTGCCGATGGAGTTGATCCAAAAGGCGCCACTGGACCGGGTAGCCACGGCCGCGCTCTCCGCGGTTTTCGGCGCGCCGGGAGGTCTGCTCATGGCCCTGCTCATCATGGTCTCGACCTTCGGCTGCAACAACGGGCTGATCCTCTCCGGCGCACGGGTATATTACGCGATGGCCAAGGACGGGCTTTTCTTCGAGAGGGTCGGAAGCCTGAACAAGAACGCGGTCCCGGGCGCGGCCTTGGTCCTGCAGGGGTTCTGGGCCGGACTTTTGTGCCTTTCCGGAGCCTATGGGGATTTGCTCGACTATGTGATCTTCGCGACCCTCCTATTCTACAGCATGACTGTGGCGGGGATATTCGTCCTGCGCATCAAGCGGCCGGACGCGCTGCGGCCCTACCAGGCCTGGGGCTATCCATTCGTTCCGGCTTTCTACATCCTGGCATGTACCGCAATCTGCCTAGACCTTCTCATCTTCAAACCGGCGTATACATGGCCGGGTCTGGGCATCGTGCTGCTGGGCATTCCGGTCTATTTCCTTCGGCGGAGGAATTCATGAGCCACAGAGTCCTCATAACCGGCGCGACCTCGGGCTTGGGCAAGGAGCTGGCCATGCAGTTGGCCAACGAGGGTTTCATGCTGGCTTTGACGGGCCGGCGCGAGGAACGCTTGAACGAGCTGGCGCAAGCGGTCAAAGGCGCGGGCGCGGGCGGAGTTCTGACTTTGACGGGCAATGTGGCGGATCCGGCGGTGGTGAAGAGACATTATGCATTGATCGTGGAGCGGTTCCGTGGCTTGGACTGGGCAATCCTGAACGCGGGCATATCGAAGTCGGGAGATGCGAAAGAGCGTTTCACCGCGGATGATTACCGCTTGGTCTATGGGGTGAATGTCTTCGGGATGGCGAACTGGATAGAGGCGGTACTGCCGGACATGCTCAAGGAGAAGTCGGGGACGATCGCGGGAGTGGCGAGCGTCGCGGGTTATCGGGGTCTGCCGCGATCCGGGCCTTACAGCTCGAGCAAGGCGGCGGTCATCGCGCTGCTGGAGTCTCTGCGGGTGGATCTGCGGGGGACCGGGGTGAAGGTAGTGACGGTATGCCCGGGGTTCGTGCGCACGGAGATGACCGCCAAATGGAAGGATGAGGATATGCCTTTCTTGATGGAGCCGCGCGATGCGGTGGAGATCATGATCGCGGGGATCAAGGCCGGCAAGAGGTTGGTGGACTTCCCGTGGCCGTTTTCGACGGTGGTGAAGTATGTGGTGAGGAACCTGCCAGGGTGCATCTACGACCGCGTGGCAAGCCGGGGGACGAGGCGTCGGGCGAAGTGATCTTCAGCGGGAACAGCATTCTCTCCTTGTGACTTTTTAGAGGTAGCGTCCACTACCGACGACCCAGCCGAACGGCTTGAATAGAGCCACAAAGGATCTTTTGGGCTGAGCCATGGTCTGACCCTTTTTTGCAAACCAGTAGTCGACATACCCGCCGCCGGCTTTGGCTTTGGCCAGAAATTCTTTAACGTGGAACGTGCCCTTTTTGTCCCTGTCCTCAAGGCGATTCCTGCCCTCAACGTCTTTGCGACCGTAAAGGACGACATTGACGCCTTCCGTGGTATCGGCCCAGAAATATCCATCGGTGCCATAGCTGAGTTCCCGCAAGAGATCGGCGCCGAGCTTTTTAGCCTGCTCCAAAGTCATTTCACCCTGCTGGTGCTTCTTAGAGATTGCCTGAAGCATGCTGACAGCGGTTTCAACCTCGCTCTTTATCAGCAGGTCCTGGGCCGATGATTTATGCTGCGCGCCAGCAGGCAGGCATAAGCCCGCCACGCTGAGGACCGCCATCAAGACCATTTTCATATTTTTCTCCGCGTCTATTGCCGGGTTGTACGATGCCCGTGATTATAACGACATTCGACGGCCGGGGTAGAGGATGGAGGCCGTGGTCAGGGCCCCGGACTCATCCGTCTCTATCCGGTCGCCCTTCTTGGCGCCCATGAGCGCCAAGGCCAAGGCTGAATCCCAAGCGATCTTATCTTGGGCACCCTCAGCCTCGTCCTGCCCCACGATGCTCACGCGGCGCGTCTTCCCGTCCCCACCGCGCAGTTCCACCACCGCGCCGAAGCGCACCTCATCGGCCGGACCATCCTTCGGGTCAACCAAGATGGCGCTAGCCACCCGGCCATCATAGTAGCGCAGGTCTCGCTTGACCTCCCGCGCCTCGCGCCCGTCCCTGGCCAACGGTTCCAGACGCGAGCGCAGTTCAGCCGCCCTCCGCCGCAGCGCCGAGAGCCCCTCCGGCGTCACGTAGTTTAAAGAAGCGCTCTGGTGGCGCTCCGGCAGCTCGTCCGGATCGCCCGCATCTTCCTTAATGAAAGCCCGGCTCATATATCCGTCTCAAAGAAGCTTCGCCTCGTCAGGGCTTCAGTTGGTCCGAAATATCGGGAGAGTCTTGCGGCACGGGACGCGGCGCCGGAGCGCTGGAGGAGGCTGGAACCGCAGTCGCAGGAGTACCTATATCCGCCTCCGCAGCGGCCTGCACGCTGGCTCGCACGAGAGAGACCGTGATGGTCTGAAATCCGTCCCGAAGGGCCTTGAGCCGCACGATGGTGCCGCTGTCTCCGCGGACCAATGCGACGATCTGGGACTGGCTCATGCCTTCGGTCGAAGCCCATGGCCCATCTCCCTGCGCAACGGCCGTCATGAGATCGCCGACCTGAAGCCTCCCGTCCTTCGCCGCCGGACCTCCCGGAAGGATAGCTGCGATGCTGGCCGCTCCATCCTTGACCTGCAGCCTGGCTCCGATGCCGCTGATGCTCCGCTCCTGCGCAGGCGGCGGAGGCGGTACCGGGGCTGCGGGTTGCTCGACCGGCGCGACCCCAGCTGAGGCCGGCGCGGCTTGCTCGTCCTGTGACCAGCCACGCTTCTTGGCGAACTTCTTGGCGAAGGTCCTCCTCCCAACCAAACCCTGGCCACCCCCGCCACCGTAGTCGGAAGCCACACAACCGGTCAGCATGAAGACAGCGGCTGTAAAACAGGACACGATCATTGTTCTCATAAACATAACTCCGTACCCCTCGCGATCTGCCCGGCTGCGGCCATCGTACAAGCCAAATGATACCACAATCATGATCAGGAGAAATTCCTACCAAGCCGTCGGGGAATAATCTTTCAAAAACTTGCCCCAGACATGCGTCCCGCTCAAGAAACCCGAAAAGATCGGGTCGCAGACCCGCGCGGCCCCATCCACGATATCCAAGGGAGGCTGGAAATCGTGCTCTGCCTGCTTGCGCGCAGCATGGTGCGCCGGGTCCTCGTCGGTCACCCAGCCCGTATCCACGGCATTCATATGGATGCCGTCTTTCACGTAGTCCGCCGCCGAGGTCAAAGTCAGCATGTTGAGCGCGGCCTTGGCCATGTTCGTGTGCGGATGCTTGTCGGTCTTGGTGCCTCGCGAGAAGCTTCCCTCCATGGCCGACACGTTGACGATGTGCTTGTCCCGGCTGCCATGGCGCAGCATCAGAGCCTTGAGCTTGCTGCATAGGATGAACGGCGCCACGGAGTTGATGAGCTGCAGTTCCAGCATCTCGGCCGTGGGCACCTCGGCCAAGGTCAAACGCCAGGAGTTCTTGGCCCGCAAGTCGATCTGCTGCAGGTCCGCGTCCATCTGACCCGAGGGGAAAGCGTCGGCGGCCAGGTCCGCCTCGTCGTAGGTATACTTGATCTGGGAAAGCTGGGCCGAAGCGCGCAGTCCCACGCCCGGCGCGCCCGCGTGCCAGAGGGCCAGCCCGGTGGCGTCGACCCGCTCGTCCTTGAGGTCCCGCGTGATTGCCGTGGCCAAAGCGACATTGAGCGCATGATGGCTCGACAGAAGAGGCAAGACCTCCGGAGGAAGTCCCTCCGTGGAGGCCTCGCCCGCGAGCAGATGCGCATAGAAGGCCGGAGGCCTACGCACGGTCTGGGCCGCGTTGTTGATGAGAAGATCAAGCCGATCCGAAGTCGAATCCAAGAAGCGGCAGAAGATGTCGACGCTCGGACAGTGCCGCAGGTCCAGACCGTGGATCTTCAGGCGCCCGCACCAGGAGGCGAAGTCCGGCTCGCGGGAGTAGCGCAGAGCCGCGTCGTGCGGAAAGCGCGTGGTCGCCACGACCTTGGCGCCGGCGCGCAGCAGCATCAACGCCGCTTGGTAGCCGATCTTGATGCGCGCGCCCGTGATCACGGCCGTGCGGCCGGAGAGGTCCGCTGTCTGCCGGCGCTTCTGGTAATTGAAATCGCCGCAGGACGGGCACATGGAGTCATAGAAGAAGTGCACGCGGCGGTATGCGCTTTTGCAGACGTAACAATAGCGCGGCCGGGTCAGCTCCGGGCCGTACGTCGCCTGAGGCCCCTCGATCTGCGGCGGAGTGAAAACGGCGGCCTGGCGGGCCTTGCGGATGACGGTGGCGGACCGAGTCTTGCGATCCACGGCCTCGGCCTCACGCCGCTCCCGGGCGCGCCTCTCCTTGGCGAACCTCATGACCTCGAGGTGGGTCGGATGGCAGGCCTGGCCCGCGGCCTTGAGCAAGGCGATGCGACTATCTTCCGGGACGCCGGCCAACAGGGCGCGGTCGGCCACGATAGCCTCCAGCACCTCCTGGCAGCGTCGGATGTCGTCTGGTCCGGGTGGATTCGGCATAGTGCTGACGACCTAGATTGTAGGAAATATCCGCGCGCCCAATTTGTTATCATCCCTCCGATAGGCGCCGCAGACCCATAGGAGAATCCTCATGAACGCCCGATTCCAAGTCCCGACCCCGCTCAATGAACCCATCCTCGGCTACGCGCCCGGCAGCCCCGAGCGCAAGGCCTTCCAAACCCGTTTGGCCGACATGAAGTCCGCCCAGCCCGACATCCCCCTTTACATCGGGGCCAAAGAGGTCCGCACCAAAACCATCGCTGAATGCCGCAGCCCCTATGACCAGAGCCAGGTCCTGGGCCGCTACCGCGTGGGCGGCCCGGCCGAGACCCGCGGCGCCATCCAGGCGGCGCTCTCCGCGCGCCGCTCCTGGGCGGCCATGTCCTTCGTGGACCGTGCCGCCATATTCCTCAAAGCCGCGGACCTGCTGGCCAACGACTGGCGCCAGACGTTGAACGCCGCCACCATGCTCTGCCAGTCCAAGAACATCTTCCAGGCCGAGATCGACTCGGCCTGCGAATTCATCGACTTCCTCCGCTTCAACCCTTATTACGCTGAGCAAGTCTATGCCAACCAACCCTCCAGCCCGCGAGGACAGTGGAACCGGCTGGAGCACCGGCCCCTGGAAGGCTTCGTGTTCGCGGTCACGCCCTTCAACTTCACCTCCATCGCGGGCAACCTGCCCACGGCCCCGGCCCTCATGGGCAACACGGTAGTCTGGAAGCCGGCCGCCGCGACCGTCTACACGGCCCACTTCATCATGCGGCTCCTCAAGGCCGCGGGCCTGCCCGACGGCGTCATCAACATGGTGACCGGCCCATCCTCCATGATCGGGCAGGTAGTCTTCGACTCCCCGGATTTGGCCGGCGTGCATTTCACGGGCTCCACAGCGGTGTTCCAATGGATGTGGCAGACCGTGGGAGCCAATATCAAGAAATACAAAAGCTACCCGCGCCTGGTGGGCGAGACCGGCGGAAAGGACTTCATCTTCGCGCACCCCAGCGCCGAGCCGCAGGCCCTGGCCGTGGCGCTCTTGCGCGGCGCCTTTGAGTTCCAAGGCCAGAAGTGCTCGGCCGCCTCGCGCGCCTACATCCCCAAAAGCCTCTACCCCAAAGTAAAGGAGGCCCTAGGCGGCATGCTCAAGACCGTGCGCATGGGCTCGCCCGAAGACTTCACCAATTTCGTCAACGCGGTCATAGACAAGCCCGCCTTCGACAACATCAAGGGCTTCATCGACCGCGCCAAGAAGAACCGCTCATGCAAGATCGCTTTCGGCGGCAAGTGCGACGACTCCACGGGATTCTTCGTCCAACCTACGGTCATCGAGACCACGGACCCCAAGTGCGAGTGCATGGCCCAGGAGATCTTCGGCCCGGTGCTGAGCGTCTACGTCTACCCGGACGCCAAGTGGGGAGAGACCTTGCGCCTCTGCGACAAGGGCTCGGCCTACGCCTTGACCGGCGCGGTCTTCGCGACCGAACGCAAGGCCATAGTCGAGGCTGCCAAGGTCCTGGAGAACGCGGCCGGAAATTTCTACATCAACGACAAGCCGACCGGCGCGGTGGTAGGCCAGCAGCCTTTCGGCGGGGCCCGAGCCTCGGGCACCAACGACAAGGCGGGCTCTTCGCTGAACCTGGTTCGCTGGGTCTCACCCAGGGCCATCAAGGAGACCTTCGACCCGGCCCGGGACTACCGCTACCCGTTTTTGGCCGCGGACTAGGCTCGAGCGCCTTGGAGTCATCGGCGCCATAGCCAACACCCGGCCCGGCAGCAAGGTCCATAAGCTGCCCGCTGGCTACGGGATAGCGCCCGCCTAGCCGATCAGCAAGAGCAGGGCCATGAAACCCATGCCAGCGGCGATGAGCAGGGAGTGCCAGAAGGCCGAGGACAGGCTCACCTTCTCCTGAAGTTCCGGGACAAGATCCGACCCGGCGATGTAGATGAAGCCACCGGCCGTGATGGGCAGGATCACGTTCGAGAAGCCCTGGACCACGGGGCCCAAGAGTAAAGCGACGACGCCGCCGAGGATAGCGGTCAAAGCCGAGAGAAAATTGCACAGCAGAGCCCGCCGCACGCTCAGCCCACCATGCACGAGGATGGCAAAATCGCCGATCTCATGGGGCACCTCGTGAAAGACCACCGCCAAGGTCGTCGTGATCCCAATAGGGATGCTCACGCCATAGCTGGCGCCGATAAGCATGCCGTCGATAAAATTATGCGCGCCGTCGACGATGAGGATGAGCGGGACCAGGGGTTTGAGGCCCGCGGATCGGGCGAAGGCGCTGCCCTGACCCCAACGGATCACCTTCTCGCCCATGAAGAAGATCAAGATGCCCAGAAGCACCCAGAAACCGGTCGCCGGCCCCAGACCCAAGGTCTTGAAAGCCTCGGGCAGGATATGGAGGAAGGCGTCTCCGAAAAGGGCTCCCACCGCAAAGCTCACCAGGAGAAAAAGGACTCCCCGGAGCCGTTCCTCCCGCAGGGATAGGGTAAAAACGCCCATCAGCGAGAGCAGGCTCACGAAGACCAAGCTCGCAATCGCCCAAAGCCATGTCATAGCCATGGCCTAAGTCTATGTTATTTGGCGAGTCAACCGACAGGCTCTGGCTCGGGCCCCTTCGGAGGAAGTGATATTATCAGGATCTGGTGAAAGAACCGCTGATAGCGCACCGCCGGGCTCAGCACAAAAAACAGCCGGGCCAATACCGCTGGGATCGGCGATATCGGCCCGGCCGGATTCTTATCGGGACAATACGATCAGCGCGGGCCTACCTGCTTGACCAAGTGCGCAACAGGCACAAAAGTGTCGCTCCAGCCGAAACCGTTGCTCACCAGGGCAATGCCATTAGCGAATAGTTTCTTCACCTTCCCAAGATATCCCGTGCCATTGACGATATTGAGGACCTTGTCGCCGACGTTCATATCGCCGAACCGGGAGACTTCCTTGGCCAAGCGTGAGACAGGCGCAAAGGTGTCGTTCCAACCAAAGCCGTAGCTCACCAAAGCAGTGCCATCAGCGAAGAGTTTCTTCACCTTCCCCAGATATCCCACGCCATTGATGACATTGAGGACCTTGTCGCCGACGCTGATCTGATTCTCACCTTTTTCAGTCTGCTTGGACATCGACATCTCTAGAGCTGCGTCCTGGCTGACCAAGCCCACCGCTACCATGGTCTTCTCTGTCAGATTGCGAGCGATCACCGATATCTTGCCCGGGTTCTTGGGCAGCGTGATGCCGTGGATCTTCGCCGTAGCCCGGATATCGGCCTCATGCGGCATGTTGCCGTTAGCGTCCATGTCTGCCAGCAGCACCTGCGCGATGATGGCCGGGATGTTCGAGGCCTTGGCGAACATGGTCGGCAGGACCAGGCTCTCAGCGAGCGCGGCTCCAGCCGCGGCGCCCAGTTCGCTCATGAACTTCTGGCGCAACTTCCAGCCGAAGCCCATCCAGGCTTGACCCTGGTCGTGCACTTCGTCATTATTGTTGTACTGATAATGGTTCTCGCCATGGCGAATGTAGTCGATCATCTTGCCGTCCGCGTCCGGACGAGGGCTCTTAAGAAAGTGGTCTCCGATGACCGGATTATTGAGGCTGTACATGGAGAGCATGTCTCCCCAGCCCTCGGAGGCGCCGCCGTTGACGATGCCGCCCGTCATATCATCCCAATAGTGGCCATATTCATGCCGCGACACGGTGGCGTAGGACGAGTTCACGCAGTTCTGGCTCGACTTGAAAAAGTTGAGGCTGGGCGAGCCGGGCGTATAGTAGGCGTTGCACTCATCGTCGATGTTGGTGCGCACCACGATGGCTTCCTTGTCCATGCGCTCGGTGGTCAGCTTACGGGAATGCAGGAAGTCCCAGTCCGCATTCACATTATGGAAGGCACTGACCTGAGCCAACGCAGTCTCGTCGTTCAGGCCGGATTTTGGATTGAAGACGATCCGAAGATCACCGTCGCCCGGCTTGACCGTCACATTGACGGAGAGGGTCTTGCCGGAGGCATCCTCGACGCGGGCATGGGGGCCGGCGAGCGTGGCGGTCAGATTGAGTCCTTCGGGACCGACCTTCAAAGACTTATCGGCCTTGAAGCGGCCGTTCTGGTCCGTCAAATAGGTCTTCCCGCCGATCGTGACCGCGAGGAAACTCAAAGGAATCTCCTTTACCTCAACGCCCGGCATGATCGGGCCGGGCTCCACGCTCTTACCGGAGAGGGTGCCCGAAATCCCGGCACCCTTGGGTTTGTTTGAGGGGCTCAGCGTCGTCGGATCCCAAGCGAAAGCTTCGCCCGTGGCCACATCCACGGCGGTCATGACCGCGTGGGAATGATTGTCCTGCGGGACCTGCACGATGTAGATATTGGCTGCGTGCCAGGCGCCATTCACGTAGACGATCTTCTTCTCCAGGAAGCTGGCCTTCAGGCCGTAGATCTTGGTGGAAGGCCCAAGTCGCTCCAAGGCCTTGGACTTGAGTTCGTCGTCGGAAAAGCGCTGATTGGTATCCACCGCCGCTTGAGGATAAAGCTTGGCCATGGAAGCCAAGACCACAGACTTTCCTTGAAGGACCTTGATAGTGAAGCTCTGGCCCGTGCCGTGCATCACCAAGCCGTTCCTTTGCTGTTGAAAGTAGGCATAGATGGTGTCGGCCTGATGGCCCACGCCGGCGATGCGCTTGACGTGAACCGTGGCAAGCTCCGTGCTGGACACGCCATACTTGGCCGGCTCCGCGTCGATCATCGCGCGCAGAGCACGCTCGATCTTCACCATATCAGTCGGGTCGGCCTGCAGGACCGTGGCACCGACGCTGAAGATATCCGAACCGGTGTCGAGCGCGCCGGGCAGCTCGTAGTTCTCCAGGAACACGCCCTGGGCCGTCCTCGGGTCCGGCGCCGAAGGCACTTCGTCTAGGACCACGTCCGGCAGGCTCCACTTGTTCTGAGGACGGATGCCCATGACCGCTCCGGGCGCGGGAGCGCCGGAATTGTCGAAGACGCGGCCGAAGCTGATCTTAGCGGCAAGAGCCGAGGCCAACCGCCCGATGAGGCTCTTGGGTTGGACCGGGACCAAGTCAGCAGAAACCTGGGCGGCCACATCCGTCAACTCATCCTTCGGCGCCGCGGCCTGCGACACCGCTGGGGTGACCGCGGCAAGCCCGGCAGCCTGGATGGCGACGGGGCCCTCGGCGAACACCGCGGCCGGAGCCGCGATGGTCTGGGCGGCCGTGACGATCGGGGATTGCGGCAAGGCCAAAGTCCCGCCGAGATTGAGCGAAACCCGAGGCCCAAGAGAACCGTTGCCAAGATTCAGAGAGGCGGTATTGGCGGGCAGACCGGTGATCCCTCCTGGCACGACACTCCGGGAGACCGGCGCCTGCACCGTCACGGCCGAGAAAGCCGGCAGAGGGACGGATGTCAGGGTCAGGGCCAGAGAGATAAGAACGGCGGGCGTTCGGTTGATGTTCTTCATGGTAAGAAGATTTTACCGCAACAACCCTGCCAGCGTTATGAGTCCTTGGGGCAAGAGGGCTATGGCATGAGGCCCACGGAATTCCGGGACCAAGGACTCAGAAAGGTTTGGTGGTTAAGTGCGCCGAACCGGACGCGAACAAAACGCAGGCCTGCTCAGTTCACTTGCAGTCCGAAAAAGGCCCCGCCTTCTCTGAGCAGCCGCTGGAGGTGCCCCGGCCCCTGGAAGCTCTCGCCGTAGAGCTTGGCGATAGGCTCGGTGCCTGACAGCCGGGCCAAGATCCAGGAGTCCTGCAGGTATATCTTGACCCCGTCCGTATCGCGCACGCCGCTCACCCTCTGACCGGCCAGTTCCTTCAAGGAAGCGCAGGAAGCCGCGTTCATGGACTTGATCTTCTGACGCTGGACCTCTGAAATTGCCACGTCCACGCGGCGATAGGACGGGTCGCCATAGCGGCCGGTCAGATCCCGGTAAAGTTCGAGGAGGTCCTTGCCCGTGCGCGCCATGACTTCGGCCAAAAGGAGCACGGCAAGGATACCGTCCTTTTCCGCGGTCCAGCGGTAGATAGAGAGCCCCGCGCTCTCCTCACCGGCCAGGATGTAGCGATCGTGCCGAATGCCCTCCACGTACCACTTAAAGCCCACGTTAACCTCGTCGACCTTGCGGCCATTGGCCTGCGCGATGCGGTCCAAGAGATGCGTGGTCCCGATGGTCCGACCAACGATAAGATTGGAAGGCCAAGCCGGACGGTGTTCGAGGAGATAAGCCGTGAGGACGCAAAGGGCCTGGTTCGGGGTGAGCAGTCCCGAGATCTTGGTGGCAACGCCGAAGCGGTCCGCGTCCGGGTCCGAGGCGCCGACGAAGTCGTACTTGCCGGCCCTGGCCAGGTCCAAAAGCGGCTTCATGGGGTAGACCGAGGACGGGTCCATGCGGATCTGACCGTCGTGGTCGCGCGGGATAAAACCGAAGGTGGGGTCCACGGTCTTATCAACGACACGCAGGTTCTTCAAGCCCCGGTCTCTACGCAGCGCCTCATAATAAGGAATGGACGTCCCGCCGAGGGGATGGATGCCGATGCGCAGGCCAGAGCCTTTAAGCGCATCGATGTCGACGACCTCGACAAGCCTCTTGAGGTAGGGGCCCACAAGGTCCGGCACTTCAAGAAGGCCCCGGGCTTTGGCCTTGGCCAAGGTCATGCGGCGGATGGCCTTCGGGTCTCCGAGATATTCATTAGCGTAATCTTCGATGACCGAGGTGTACTCGGTTCCGGCCGGGCCACCGCTGGAAGGATTGTACTTGAGGCCCATGTCCTGGGGCGGATTGTGAGAAGCGGTGCCGTTAAGGGAAGCCGCGGCGCGGCCAGCGATGATCTCGAACGAAAAGACAGGTGTAGGCAAAGGGATGTCCGCGAGGCGGACTGAGAAGCCGTTGCCGGCAAGAACCTCCGCGCATATCCTGGCCGTCTCGGCGCTCATCAGGCGAGTGTCACCGCCGAGAAGGATGGGCCCCTTGATGCCCCTCTCCGCATGGAGCCGGGCCACGGCCTGGGCGATGGCTTCGGCGTGGCGACTAGAGAAGCCTCCCCCAAGCCGGCCGCGATGGCCGGAGGTTCCAAATTTAACGCGCTCCAGGGGGACGCTCGGAAAATCGAACTCTCTGGCGAAATGGTGGACGTTGATGACTTCCTGACTCAAACGGCCGGCTTCAGGATGAGACATGTTTCCTCCAAGAGATGGTCACGCGTCCAGTATTCTACAACAACGGAAGAACCCGCGTTACAGCCCAGACACCATTGACAGGACTCGACAGGCCTGCCATAATTTAATAAAGCTTGCCTATGAATCAGCCATCCTTACCGCCTTCGGGCGGTCGTCCCGACCGCACCGCCATGACTTTAGCCGCCCTGCTGGCCGGGGTGACCTTCGCCATGCTCGTAGCGGCCTATTTCATGATGGGCCGCGCCGAAACGTCCGCCGTGCATGTCAATGCAGGGCACAACTTCAAGACAGCCCCCGGACCGGCCCAGACCTCTCTACCGTCGCTGAGCCGGCAGGAGCAGCCGGAGTCAGCTGCGGATTCCCTGGGCTTCATCATCAACAAGGCGCCTTTCCCCCAAGTCGCCGGTAACGGCCCCGCCGGAACGGGCGCTGTTTCGGCGGAAGAGCGCAATCGGGAAAAACAGTTCCTAGCCCAATACAACGGCACACTCAAGCAATACCAGACCAAGCTCACCACCATCTGCATGCGCTACCGAGAGAAATACCCTATCGTGCGGCAAGTGGATGAAGACTTCGGCGGGTTAAGCCGATATATGGCCATCAGGCGCCGCTACGATGCCGATCGCGACCCCTATCAATGGGCCCGGGACACGGCATCCCTCCCCGAAGTCCGCACCATGATCCGCAAGTATCTCTCCAAGCCCGAGGCCTGGAGCGTGGCCATGGACATGATGCTCGACGCACTCAAGCAACCGCCGCCTTTGCCGGTCTATAAAGAAGTCCAGCGGATCATGCTGACCGACTCCGCCATGCTTGACATCACCAACAAAGTAGCAGACGATGTCAAGCCCAACCTACCGACCGCGGTCACGGCCATGATGGGGAAGGATACCACACCACTACAAAAAGTGATGACGGATATCTCCCTCGACAAACGGTAACCGCCCTGTCCGGGCGACTATAAACAGACGTCACAAAGCCGGTCTTACGCACCGGACGCAAGCAGACCTCTGCAACAACGAAAAGCACGCGCCCGGATCGTGACCCGCTCTAGTTCAACCGCAGCAACCGCCGCCGCCACCGCTGCCGCTACTGGGTGCGCTGGTAGGTGTGCTGGTTGGTGTACTGGTGGGTTTATTAGTGTTGGTATTGGTATTCGTGTTGGTATTGGTGTTAGTGTTGGTGTTGGTATTCGCGTTGGTGCTGGCGCTCCTCGATGAAACGCCCAGAAACGACAACGCGGCCAAAGACAACGTGATGACCAATAGCCGATACATGTTCATTTTCATATGTAGTCTCCAAGTCCCATAAAACAGCTTTTAAAAGTATAGCCCCTGATTCAACGATATGCAATAGAATAATCTAAATTTACCGAATTTTTATATTGGCGTACGCCGTCGCAACCAGATCCCGCCCGCAAGTGCCAAAATGAACAGAACCAACAACTGGGCAGTACTCAAACCGGCGAATGCCAAGCGGCCAGGGTCGCTAGCACGGAAGAAGTCGCCCACAAAACGCAGCACGGCATAAAATGACATGCAAAACAAAAAGCCCGAACCTGGCTTCATCGCTCCCCTCCGCATCCGTGGCGACACGACGAAATGGAGCCATAGGAAAATTATCCCGGCCCCTCCGGCCTCGTAGAGCTGGATCGGATGAAGAGGGACTCCCAACAGTTCATGAGGGATACGGCTCGCCCCGTCCCTAAAGACGATGCCCCAAGACGAGCCCGTAGGCCGGCCGTAACAACAACCATTGAGCAGACAGCCCACGCGCATGAACACAAGACCCAAAGCTGCCGCAGAGCCCAGAGCATCCGCCACCGGAGAAAGCGCCAGCGCCCGCTGGCGGCAGAACAAGAAGGCCGCGGCGACCGCGCCCCCGAATACGCCCAAAAAAGACCCCCCCGCCACATGCCCGCGGAGCAAACGCTCCAGGTTCACGGTCGGTCCCGGCCCGTAAAGCAGTACGTAGGTCCCCACTCCACCCACAAACACGCCCAGCATCAGGGCCAACAGCAATCCCCAGAAATCCTCCCACGTCAGACCTAGGGCGCTCCTTCGGGACCTCAGGTAGAGCATCGCGGCCAGGGCCCCTAGCCCGGCGAAGACCGGCGCGGAACGCAGGTCGTAATTGAAAAAAGACAGGAGGATCGGCTTCATTCGGAGCAAAGGTCCCGGCGCCAGAACGCGACGACCACCAGTAAGGCCGCGGCACCGGCCGCATAAAAGAACCGCCTGCGGTCGTTCATGCCGTTCTCTCGGGCTAATGGGGCGCGGGTCATTGCACTCGCCGTTTGCGCCTGCGCTCACGGACCATAAAAGCAGTGAACGCAACCACCAGGATGATCGTCGCCAGCGTCAACGGACGACGCAGGCCATTGGGCGCAAGACCGCATCGAACGAGGTAGCTGGCCATATACAAGAGCGCGGCGGCCACACTCGCTACGAACCAAAGCGCGTTGCAGGACCGCATCCGCTCCGGATATGGCCTGCGCAACAGCCGGCCGCTGAGGTACTCGGCCAGCATCGAAAAAGCCGCAAGAATAAAGGAGGTGGCCAAAATCGCCCGGACGCGCCCGGAAATCTGCAGTCCGTTGGCCGTATGCCAATAGACGCAAAGCTGCATCAACAACACAAAGACCAGCCACGCAGCGACCCAGACGGCCCTGCGCACGGGATACGGCACATTTTTAAATCCTCTTCGCACGATTCCCGCGCCGAGGCGCCAGCATGACTGCCATGGAGACATCCAGCTCGCAAATCGCGCCCGGCTGAGTTTGCCCAGCAGCACATGCCACAGCAGCGCCGCATCGTCGGGCCGAGTTAGAGTGACGGACCACAAGGACTCGAGGTATTGCGCACAGCCGCGGACCTTTTGCACGACATGCCGAGCATGCCTCGACACAAGACCGATGGCCGCCCATGGGCCGGAGATTGCCGGCACCTTCACATGAATCTGCTTGGACTCGGGGTATGCCCGCGCGACATCGAATAAGCTTAGTCCGGACCGATCCGGCCAGGCCCGTAGATTGAAAAAGGCTGCCTGGATCGGCCTTCGCCCAGGAGAATTCCTGAGATGATATAGGCAGCCGGGATTGAAGACGTGCGATCTCAACATGGCCTCCAAATCCTCGGAGATCGCGGTCCCTTGCAGAACCAGGACCCAGTCCCGCGCCTGGGCTCCGGCCAGGACTTGAGCGGAAATATCATGCGCCCCATCGCCAAGAGAGAATATTGGGATATCGCCCACGGATTCTCCGCCTTCCGACTTGGCCCCCATGACGACGGCATGGATCCTGATACCGGGGTCATTCAAGCCGACCACATTCAGGAGCGCCGGGCCGGCCGAATCGCCGGGCGCCAGAATGAAGGCGGTCACCGCCTGCGGGACTAAAGCGGCCTGCCCCTTTGCCATCCGCATTCCCTCTTCATTAATGTATGGCTCGGGGGAGTCCCCAATCTCATACTTTCCTTTGGCATATCCGGCCACATCCATCTCTCTTACCAGGCCCGCCAGGGCTTTAGGCGAACGGATTCCATCCAATTTCTTTTTCCACAGCGGCGAGACTTCGTCGATCTCATCATTGGCATCCCGTGACGGTGTCGGCAAAGCGGCGCTGCACATCTCGCACCACTTGAGCTGGTCTGCGAAGTCCGCCGGGGTGCGCTTCCACCAACCGGGCTCGATCGGCCATCCCCCCGGACCGCCCAACAAAACGTCCAATGCCGCGGCGACTTCACAAAAAAAAGCCCCTTTTGGCGTGACGGAAGCGCTCCAATATTTCTGGAGCCAACAAGCGTCCCTTAGGCCTATCCACTCTTCATCGGGAATCCCCAGTTCCGCGCGGGTGATCAACAAAGTGGAATGCCGGCTCGAATGACTATGATCATTGACAAGCTGAACCCCGAAAGTGTCCTGTATGAGCTCGAAATGCTCGTAGTATTTTTCTCCGATGGATGTCACGATCCCTCGATGATTGTGGCTCAGGATATCCATGCGATCGGCTATCAGATAACCCAAAAAATCAGACTGCGGTCGATACGATTCGGAGCTGTCCACATCGAACCCGATGACCGAACGATAATAGCGGACGAATTTCTCGAATTCCGGATGCAGGGTAGGCTCGCCGCCCGAAATTCCGACGATCCCTGGAAAGTCCCTGAGCGAATCGACGGCCTTCTTGAATGTCTGAAAATCCATCATAAAGGGCTTGGCATGGTGCCCACAGAAACGCGAGCAATTGGCGCACCGCCTCGGACAGGCATTGGTGATATCGATCTGGATGATCGTCATCTCAGCCGGCGGGCGCATTATACCCTCGACCAAGCTGCTGGTAGAAGCGCAGCCGCACCCATGCTTGAGCGGTTCAACAAATCTGCACCTCCTGCGGGCCGCGGATGCGATATCTCCTTCCTGCCCAGACGACGGTGCTGCAAAAAATAGAATTGAAGAAGTTGACTGCGTAAACGGCCAAAAGTAGCGGCGCACAGGCCGCGGCCAAGACCGGGAAATAGCGCAATCGCGTGGGTACGACAGCAAATCGCTCCGGGAAACGGGCGTGCAGGATGACGAAAATCAGACCGAGGTTCACCGCATCCACGCCATAAAGATAGAGCGCTGGTGCATAAGTCATTAGCCAAGTGCTGCGCAGCACTATCCAACACTTCATCAGCGTGACGAAAAGGCCCAGCAGCCAGATCTGCGGGTCATAAACCCTGAAACACACGATCCAGCGATTGAAAACCGAGAAAAAACTGCGCGCGTCGCAGCCGTCCGAGGAGTACGGCATGATCGCGGAAACGAATGCCGCTCTCTTGCCCTGCCTGCGCACCAAGGTGGTCACAGGCATATCCTCCAGCAACGATGCCTCCCATACACGGGCTACGCCCCAAGCCTCGAAATCACGGCGCCTCAGAGCCAAGGAGTGCCCTGTGACGCGCTCCATGAAACTGCAATAAACCACTCCGGCTGCCATCCACACCGAACGCAGGAAGCCCCAGAAGCCGCCGCACGGAAGATAGATCATGGCGGAACTTGACGCTCCCACGGCGGGGTCTTGCAGCGGTGATATCATCCGCTGCATCCAATCCGCGGACACGATCAGATCTGAATCCGCAAAAAGCAGCGCCTCGCTATCCGCGGCGACATGCGGCAGAGCCCCCAAGAGATTGGCCAGTTTCGCGGCACACCGCATCGGCTTGATCTGGGAGACCACCAGTTGGACGCGCCAGCCTGGATCCTCGGGCAAGATCTCCCGCAAACGCCGGTAAGCCGGGTCCGCGGCATCGGCCACGACAAAGATGAATTCCCTGCGTCCTTCGTATTTCTGCGCCAGCAAGGCCTGAACGCTGGCCGAGAAACTACCTGCGGCTTCGCGGCACGGAACGATGACCGACACCGACGGAGTATAGGGGGCTCCTTCCAGGGATACTTCCCGTCTCAGCTTGAGAAAAAAAAGCAAGGTGAAGAAGAATTGCGCCGTCCCCAATCCCGTCACCAGCAGCATCAAATCGAGCCACCCCATGGCGACCTTAACGATAGCATCGGCAAAGCCGCCCGTCAATGGAAAAGTGTTTATATAAAACGTATTCTCTAATGAGTTGCCATGAACTTCGCGGAGCGGGGATTTCTCTGCTATTTCGCAATAAGACCAACCGCCTTTCTGGTGACGGCATGATCCGACCCTGCGACAATAAAACGGCTCTCCTGTTGCGGCTAGCCGTGACCGCCACCTGCGCCGCGGCATTCGCCGCATGCCATGCGGTCGGAGGCCCCTCCTGGCCGGCTTGGTTGACCTTCGCGCTTTTGCTCTGGGTGATTGAGACCGCAGGTCCTTCCAAAGCGTTGCTCTCCGGATGGTTCTTCGGCGGCCTCGCTTGGGCCTTAGTCGTCTGCTGGTTTCCGCCCATCATGGCGCGATTCCTGTGCGTCCCGACGCTGGCTGCCTACGCGCCTTTTCTCTTCGTCTGCGCCTACCAAGGCTTTTTCTTCGCACTATGGGCCGGGGGAGTGCGCCTGCTGACGCCGAGACTCGCGCAAGCTTTGGGCGACCGGCCGGGCTTGGCCCTGGCTTGGGTCTCAGTCTCGTGGATGGTCGCACTCGACGGCTTCTTCCCGCAAGCCTATCCGGTCCATCTCGCCGACTCACAGACGTCCCATCTGCCGGCCTTGCAGATGATGGAGTTCTTCGGCTCAGCCGGGCCGGCCTGGCTTATCATGGCTTTCAACACAGCCCTTTATCTGGCCCTGCGGTCGCCGGGCAGAAAGCGGCGCTGGGCGTTCCTCGCGGGCTTGGCCGCGATCGTCGCCGCCAATGACTGGTGGGGGCGGGCGCGCCTGGCCCAGTTATCGGAAATCCTGGCCCGGGAAGCCCGGGCCGGACAAACGGTCAGGCTTGTCGTCATCCAAAACGCCATCCCGGTGTCCCGCGAACTGCGGCCCGAATGGTTCGCGCTCAATCTCGACGACAATCGGAGACTGACAACGGAGTTCCTCGCGACTCAGTCTCCGGCCCTGATCATCTGGCCCTCCTACGAACGGATCCTAAAATACGAGAACAGCGGGAGCGCGGCTCGCGACTTCCGCATCGACGGCCAAAAAGCGCAGGTCGTCCTCGGACAGGACCTGCCGTTTCCCATCCCCATGATCGTCAGCGGTCGCGGGCAAAGCGCGGCCGGAGGAAAAATCAGACGCTTCATCAGCGCTTATCTGATCGACGCTGAAAAAACGGTCCTCGGAGTGGCCGAGAAAAAACATATGGACCCCTTCGCGGACACCATCCCCGTCGTGGGATCCCTTGTGCCCGAAGTGATCTACCAGCGACGCGCGTCCATGGTCCGGCGCCTGACCCCGGGAGAACTCCTAGAGCCCTTGACGCTCCCGGGTATGGGGAAGCTGGGAACCACCATATGCTACGACGCCCTTTTCGCCGATTCCACCCGTTCATTGGCGGACAAAGGCGCTGGGATACTCATCCAACTGAGCAGCGATGTGTGGTTCGATGATTTTCGGGCCCGGGAATTGTTCCTGCGTCTGACCATCCCGCGGGCAATAGAGACCCGCAGATTCCTCATCCGGGCCATCAACGGCGGAATCAGCGCCGTCATCGATCCGGCCGGCCGGGTCCTCGCCCGGGCGCCAATGAATCAGAAAACCAGCCTGGCGGTTGAAGCTGTCATGCGCAACGAGCCGACCCCTTATGTCCGCCTGGGCGATATCGGCTACTACCTGGGCTTGGCGGCTTTCTTGGCCGCTCTTCTGCTCGCCTGCAAAAACACGCTGGCAGGTCGCTTGAGAGTATCGGCCACGGGGCCTCAGGGCTAGGAGACATTCCCGGCACAACAGCGGCGCTCAGCACGAGGCGGCCTGAAGGACCGTGACCTCCTCCGCGAAACCCTCACTGAGGCCACCGGCCCATCCTTGCCAAACCCCTCCCATACCGCTAGGATGAGAGGGGATGAAACGAAAGTATCTTCAGATGATCCGCGGCCTCCGGGAAACTCCGGATGCGGACCGCAACTGGTCCGTGTACATGGTGCGCTGCGGCGACGGCTCGCTCTATACGGGCGTGGCCAAAGAAGTCGAGGAACGCGTCGCTAAGCACAACTCCGGACGCGGGGCGGCATACACCCGCACGCGGCGGCCGGTCCGCCTGCTCTACCGGGAAGACGGGCTCACCCGCTCCGAAGCCCTCATCCGGGAGGCAGGCATCAAATCCCTGCCCAAGCCAAAAAAAGAAATTCTCGTCGGTAAGGGCCGGCGGCCGCGATTGATTTCACCGGCGAAAAGAGCGAAAATAGCAAAGTAATGCTCAAGAGCGTCCTGCTGTTTCTGGCGTTGGGGGCTCCGGCGCAGGCAGCCCCCGTGCTCATCAAAGAGGCAGGCATACGGCTTTCCTCCGCCGTTCTGCTGGGCGCAGTCAATATCCCCCCGGACCACAATAATCCGCTGCAGATCGCCGACGGTATCACCCGCTTCTACTACATCCGCGGCAGCACCTCGGTCCATTCGGCCTTCACCAATGACGAAGGGCAGAGCTTCGTTGATGACCCCGGCGTCCGGCTCTCCTCGGTCACCGCACCACGCGTGGACATCACCTCCATCACCGCACTCTCCGTCCTGCCCCTCAACCCTGTCCCCGGCGGAGGCTACCGCATGGTCTACACAGCCGTATCGACCAGCCCTACCGGAAATTTTTACAGCGTGTTCAGCGCGACCTCGGCGGACGGCCTGGCTTGGGCCAATGACACCGGCACGCGAATCAGCGGCGGGAGCGACTTCCTAGGCTCCCCCTCCCTAATAAAGCTGGGCACCGGCCAATGGCGCCTCTACTACGTCCAGAACTCGGGAGCCAACACCCCGTCCAACTACCGCATCTTCTCCGCCCTATCCAACAACCAGGGACGCGACTTCGCCGCCGGCAGCCAACTGGCAAACCTGAACGGCCAGGTTGGAGAAGTGGCGGCAATCAAGCGCACGGACAACCGCATCCGCATTTTCTACACGGCGCCCTTAACGAATGAGACCACCAACTCCACCCTCTTGAGCGCGCTCAGCTCCCCGGGAGACGTTGACGGGGCCGTATTCCTCTCCGAAACCGGCATGCGCCTGGCAACGACTTCAGCCTCCGGCTTCCTCAGTTCCCCATTCGTCCTGCGTTCCACGGACACTTGGCGCTGGAAACTCTACTACAACTACACCCCCTTCGCAGCCGGCGTCAGCACGGCCGACGTCTTCTCAGCCTCCGCTTATGCTCCGAATCCCGAGGCCATGAGCCCGCGCACCGTACTGCGCACAGCCGGCGCCACCCCGTTCACCATAACCGGAGACAACTTCTCAAGCGGCGTGCCCACGCTCCTGCTCAGCCAGGGCGGGACCAGTATCGCGCCCACGGGAGTAGTGACCCGCACCGACGACCAAACCCTATCGGCCAGCTTCACCATGACCGGACAACCCCTGGGCCTATGGAATCTCACCGTCGTCAACGACAACGGCTACAGCGGCACTTTGGCCAATGCTCTCAAGGTCGACTTCTCCCCCGGCACGGTTCGCCTCACGGACAACCTGATACGCCCGCGCAACGGCACGCAGACCAAGATCGATGCCATGACCTTCAACGCCGGCCACTTGGCCGTGAAGCTCTACACCCTAAACGGCGGATTGGTCAAGACGCTCTATGACGACTACGCGCCCGAAGGCACCACCACCCTCTTCTGGGACGGAAGAACAGGCCTGGGCCACACGGTCGCCAGCGGCGTTTACCTCCTGCGCACGGTTGGGCAGAAGATCTCAACCAGCGACAAGATCGTGGTGATCAAGTGACCTTGCAGTCGGCCTTCGCAATCACGGCCTTGATTCTGACCGCGCCCCGCCTCCAGGCGGAGCCGGGGCTGACCGCCGCTTCCACGCTCCAGCAGCCGCTGACAGCGCGCCCCGTGGGCATGGGTGAGGCCTTCTCCGCCGTAGATGGAGGGCTGGACTCGCTCGGATACAACCCCGCAGGAACCGCCCGCCTCGATCGAGCGGAGTTGGAGACCAGCTATATCCACGGCATCGCCGGCGACGACTTCGGCTTCCTCGGCTATGCGCATCCGCTCCCTTTCGGGACCATTACCGGTGGCCTGGTCTACTACAACGCGGGAGCCGTCAATATCAATCTCTCAGACGGAACCAGCGAGACGCGCACGGCCCAACAGGACATGGTCGGGCTCCTGAGCGCAGGAATCCCACTGGGCTGGGGCCTCTGCGCCGGCGGCACGGCCAAATTCTACCGCTTTGAACTCGCCCAAGAAGCCAGGGCCTCCGGTTTCGCGGGCGACCTGGGAGCCCTATGGCATACGCCCTGGAAAGGACTCAACATCGGAGCCTCATTGCAGAACCTCGGTCCGGACGTCAAGTTCGAGCAGGCCGGAGACCCCTTACCGATGACCACGCGCCTCGGCGCAGCCTACGACTTCAGCCTAGCCAAATACCACTGGATCCAAGAAGGAGGATTCGGGATATCCCGCTTCCTCGTAACGGCCGATGCGATCAAACTACGCGACCAGAAGGACCTGCTGCCGACCACGGGCCTGGAGATGGGGATGGGGCTCGGTGAAGACGGCTACGGCGCGCTGCGCTTCGGCTACCTTTTTTCTCGGGACATCAGCAACTTCACCTTCGGCGTGGGCTTCCGGGAAGGCCGCTGGAGGCTGGATTACGCCCTCGGCATCGGCCGCGCCGACGTGACCAACACGCACCACGTCACCTTCGGCGCGGCATTCTAAAGGCCGCCATGGGGCGTGCTCGCCGCAAGACCTTCTGGTTCCGGCTTCCGATCTTATGCGCCTTAGTCCTGGCCGCAGCTGCGGCAGTCCTGGTTTACCGCGCCGAGACCCAACTCTCCCGCCTCGTTCTGGGCGGCCTGGGTAAGAGCTTCTCCACACGGGTCTTCGCCTCCCCAGCCGCGATAGGCGCGGGCGCCCCGCGCGACCCGCAACACCTCATGGCACGCCTGGACCGTCTGGGCTATCTACGCGTCCGCGAGCCCCGGACGCCGGGCGAATACTCATGGAAAGCTCCGGTCCTCGCGGTCTTCCTCCGGGGCTTCTCCGCGCCTCTGCCGGCGCAAAACCCCGGGCTCTTCAGCGCAACCTTCCCCGAAGTAGGCGACGCGGCCAAGATCATCGACGCCTCAGGTTCGGCCGTGCCCCGAATATGGGTCGAGCCGGAACTTGTCGCCGAACTCTCCGGCGCCAAAAAGGTACGGCGCGAACCGGCCGCCTCCGAAGACATCCCACAGGCGCTCAAAGACGCCGTGGTCGCCACCGAGGATAAGCGTTTTTTCAGCCATTGGGGACTGGATCCGCGGGCGCTGGTGCGTTCCGGTTTCAACGACCTCAAGGGTGGCGCCGTACAGGGCGGCAGCACCATCACCCAACAACTCGCCAAGAACCTATTCCTCAACTCTCGTCGGACCCTGCGCCGCAAGATCGCCGAGGCCGCCTTCGCCCTATATTTGGAAGCCCGGCTGAACAAGGAGCGCATACTCACCCTCTACCTCAACGAGATATACATGGGCCAGGACGGACCCGTGGCCGTTGCCGGGGTCAAGGCCGCGGCCCATTTCTATTTCGACAAGGACCTAGGCCGCTTGAGTCTGGAGGAGTGTGCTCTGCTCGCCGGGATCATCCGCTCCCCCTACCGCTACAATCCACGCCGCGACCCGCAAGCCGCGGTAGAGCGCCGCGATTTTGTGCTGCGCCGCATGCGCGATGAAGGCTTCATCACGGCCGCGCGCCTAAGCAGCGCGCTGGCCGAATCCCTGGCCGTGACCACCCGACTCTCGCGAGAGCGACGGGGCCCGTCGTATTTCGTCGCCGAGACCGTCCGGCAGGCACTGCCCCGCTACGGAGAGGAATCACTCTTCCGAGAAGGTCTAAGCCTTTACACGACCATGGACCCTATGGCGCAGACCGCGGCGGAAAACGCCGTGCGCCGCCTGAGCGCGCAGGCCGCTCTGGTGGCCCTCTCGCCGGAGGACGGCCGCGTACTGGCGCTAGTCGGCGGCCGGGAGTTCGCCGAAAGCCAGTTCAACCGCGCGACCCAGGCCCGCCGCCAGCCCGGCTCGGCGTTCAAGCCGTTCCTCTACGGCGCGGCCCTGGAAAAGGGCTATACCCCGGCCTCTTTGCTCGACGACCAGGCGAAGACATACCCGGGGGCGGCCGGCCCCTGGAGGCCGCGGAACTACGACGGGATCTATTTAGGAACAACGACGCTGCGCCATGCCCTGGCCCACTCCCTCAATGCAGCCTCCTTGGACCTGGCCAACCAGATCGGGCCCGCCGCAGCGGCCGAATTCGCCCGCCGTATGGGCGTCAAAAGCCCGCTGGAAGGCAGTCTGGCCCTGGCATTGGGAACTTCCGAGGTCACCCTCCTGGAGCTGACAGCGGCCTACGCCCCCTTCGACAACGGGGGCTTCCGGGTGGAACCGCGCCTCATCGACATGGTCACCGACGCGCAAGGCGACGTCCTGGAATTCGACCGCGGCGAACGCCAAAACGTGCTGGCCCCAGCCCGGGCCTACCTGCTCACATCCCTGCTGGAAAGCGTAGTGCAGGACGGAACGGCCAAGGACCTTTCACATCTGGGCTTTACGCGCCCTTGCGCAGGCAAGACGGGAACCACCGAGAACGGCCGCGATGCCTGGTTCGTGGGCTACACGCCGCAGCTTCTAGCCGGAGTCTGGGTCGGCGACGACCGCAATCGACCGCTCAAGCTCACCGGGGCCAAAGACGCCTTGCCGGTCTGGGCCGCGTTCATGAAAACGGCCTCGGAAGGACCGACGACGATGTTTGCGCAGCCGCAAGGCTTGGTGACCGTGACCCTCGACCCGGCTTCCGGCCTACGCGCCCGGGCCGGCTGTCCACAACGACAGGACGAGGTCTTCTTGGCCGGCACAGAGCCGACCGCGGAGTGCCCCCTGCATCCGGGCGGGATGTGGGGCTGGATCCGGAAGTGGTGGCGCCGCCGATAGAGTAAAACCGGCCCGCTCAGGCTTGGGCAGGCCGGTTCACGCTCTGGCCGGTCGGCTGGAAGAGCAGGACGGCCTCCTCGACGGCAGAGCGGCGGTCCTCCTCCTCCAGGGCCGCGACAACGTCATCGAAGCACTGCTCCAAGCGCTCAACTACGGCCCCGTCGAACTGCTTGCCGCTGAGAGATTTGATATGAGCCAAAGCATCTTCGAGGGTCCAAGCCCCCTTATAGACCCGTTTGGAGATCAGGGCGTCGAAGACGTCCGCCACCGAGACGATGCGCGCCTCGATGGGGATGGCCTCACCCTTAAGCCCATAAGGATAACCCGTGCCGTCGTAGCTCTCATGGTGGGCGATGGCGATGAGCGCCGCCAGGCGCAGAAGACGGCTCTCCGCGTTGATGAGCATCTGGCTGCCGTAGATGGTGTGCCGCTTCATCTCCTCATATTCCTCGACGCTGAGCTTCTCCGGCTTGCGCAGGATGACGTCCGGGATGGCCACCTTACCGATGTCGTGCAGAGGGCTGGCATAGCGGATATCCTCGGATTCCTGGTAGCTCATGCCCATGGCCGAGGCCAGTATCCCGGAAAGGCGACTCATTCGGCGCAGATGCTTGCCGGTGTCCTTCTGGTCGCGGAACTCAGCGACCAGAGCCATGCGGTAGATGGTCTCCAGGTGCGAGCGGCGCAGGTCGTCGTAGAGACTGGCGTTCTCGATGAATGAGGCGGCCATGGTGCCCAGAACACGCAGCAGTCCCTCATCCTCATCAGTAAAGGAGCCCTTGCTCTTGTTAAGAACCTCGAAGACGCCCAGGACCTGGCCGTCGCGGCCCTTGAGCGGCACGGCCAGCACGGTGCGGGTCTGGTAACCGGTGATGCGGTCGAGGTCCTGAGTGAAACGCGTGTCGCGGTAGGCCTCGCGGATGTTGACGGCGCTGCCGGTCCTGGCCACGAAGCCCGCGATACCCTGTCCCAGAGGCATGCGCAGGATCTTCTCCTCCATACCCAGAGCGATCTTGGTCCACAACTCGCCCTTGTAGGCGTCCACCAGGAAGACCGAACAGCGGTCCGCGTCGAGGATATTGCGGACTTCTTCCGCGATGATGGTCAGCAGCGATTCGAGCCGGCTCTCGGTCGCGATGAGGCGGCCGAAGCGCGAGAGCAAGGTCTGCCTTTTCTCAAGCTCCTGCCTGCGTCCCATCCTTGGCTCCTTGGACGGCGCGCCCTGACGCGACGGCCCGCGCGGCTAATTCGGAGAGATGAAGTACTTCGCATTCAGGATAGTATTTCTTCAAGCCCTGGGCAAGCTGGATGAGGCATGAGGTTCCGCTGGTCGCCACCAGCCGAGCCCCGGTCGCGGCGATGCGCCCGACCTTGCGCTTGATGAGGTCATCCGAGATCCCCGGATTGCGGAAAGCGTAGGCCCCAGCCCCACCGCAACACATGTCCGACTCCGGCAGTTCCCGATAAGACGCGCCGGCCAGACGCCGTATAGCGGTGTGCGCACCTTCCTTCAATCCTTGGCCGTGGCAGGCTCGACAGGAATCATGATAAGTCGTCGTCGGCAGATCCGCCTCCGGCAAAGACGCGTCTGACAGCACCTCAGGGACGTCCCGCACGACCGCAGCAAAGCGCTCGGCGCGCATCTTCCAGTCCGGCTCGGAGAGGAAGAGTTGAGGATAGGATTTAAGGAAAGCCACGCAGGAGGAACAGTCCCCCACCAAGGGGCCCGTCCCGCCCGCAGCCTCGAAGCGCGCGATGTTGCGCCGCGCCAAAACCCGCGCGTCATCCACATCGCCGTAGTTGTAGGCGAGCAGGCCGCAGCAATCGTTGTCCAAAAAATTGCCGCCGCCGCGCAAGGCCTCCAGCACGGCCACCGTGGCTTTGCCTACGCGCGGATAGAGGAAATTGGGGCCGCAAGGGGCGAAGTAAAGCCAATGCGGCTGCGCGGCCCAAGGCCGCCGGCGCAGAACCTCATAGAGGAAGGTCAAGGGAGCCTCCTGCACGTGCTCCTCAGCCAAGGCCAAACCAGGCAGCCCAATAACGCGCAGGATAGGCCGGGCCAATGTCGTCAGGCCCAGACGCTTGGCGACGTTCACCGCCTTGAGCATGAAGGCCAGCCAGCCACGATGCTCGGCCATGAGCCGGCTCAGAAGATGCGCCAGCCAGTGAGTCTTGGCGTCGAGCATGCGCCGGCCCTCCAGAACGATATCCGCGGTCGCCACACGAGCATAGCATGCCGCAGTGCAGGCCCCGCAGAGGAGGCAGGTATGCAGGGCGTCGTGAGCGCTGGCCGGCTCGTAAAGCTTATGTTCGATGAGCGAGCGTACCAGCTGGTTGCGGCCGCGTGCGGAGCAGGTCTCGTCGCCCGTGACCACGTATGTAGGGCAGGCAGCTTCGCAGTAGCCGCAGCGGCAGCACTGGCTGGCCGCGTCGTAGGACGATTTCTCGCCCAGGTCGGTGAGCAGACGCGACAGTTGCAGGCTCATGCCCGCTCCGGAAAAGGAGGACGGCTGCCCTTCGGAGATGACGGGCTTAAGCCCGTCGGATGGAACCAGGGGTTCATGAGATTCCCGGGGTCAAAAACCTGTTTGACGCGCTTCTGCCAGATCCCAGCCGCGAAAGGCTTGGGCTCGCCACAGGCGGGGATGTCCCTCGCCGAGGAATGGAGCCTGAAGGTCACATCCGCAATGACGCCCAGTGTGCCCCAGGAACCCAGCACCAGGCGCGGCAAATCGTAGCCCGCCACGTTCTTGACCACCTTGCCGCCCAGGTCCGCCACCGCGCCGTCGGGCAGGATAAGCCTCAGGCCCAGTACATCCTGACGCAGGCCCGACCAGGCCTTGCTCGCCAATATCCCGCCCAAGGTCCCTCCCAGGTCGGGCCAGCGCAGGTAGAAACCCTGGCTGGCGAGCTCCGTACGCAGAGACCGGGCCAAGACCCCGGCCTCCACCGTTATGGTGAAGTTGCCCTTGTCCCAATCGAGTATCGCGTTCATGCCCGTGGTCAGCAGCTCCGCGCAGTCCGGCGGCACCCCCTTCCAACGCGAACCGCTACCCACCACCACCATAGGCCTTCTCTGACCGGCATAGGCCTTGACCTTCTCGACCAGGAGCCTAGCCTGGGCGCTCAAAGGCCGCTCGGGCCTCACGAGGCCGTCCTCGGCCCCCCCACCCTCATCCGGGAACATCTTGTCCGGGTTGGCCAGTCCGACCGGATCGAAGGCTCCCTTGAGGTCCCGAAAGAGCCTCAAAACCCTAATCGAATGGAGCCAGCGCATGGCCTCGCGCTTCTCCGTGCCTATGCCGTGCTCGCCGGAAAGCGACCCGCCCAGCTCCACGCAGGCGCGCAGGATATCCTGGCCCGCGGCCTTGACCCGCCCGGTCTCCTCGAGGTCGCGCTCGTCGTAGGAGATATTCGGGTGGATGTTGCCGTCGCCCGCATGGAAGAGCAGAGCCGGCTTGATCCCGTGGCGCGCCGAAATCTCCCGGATGCGGCGCACCGCCTCAGGCAGACGGTCGCGCGGCACCACGCCGTCCTCGACCAGGACGTTGGGCGCCAGGCGCGCGCAGGCCGCGTAGGCGCCGCGACGACCCTCCCATAGCCGCTCACGGTCCTCGGCCCGCTGCGCCAAGCGTACCTCTGAGGCTCCGTGCTCGCTGACCAGCCTCTCCACCGCCGCCGTCTCACGCGCGACCGATTCGAGAGTGCCGTCCATCTCGATCAAGAGGACCGCCTCGGTGGCCGGATAACCGGCTCGGCGATAGGCCTCCACGGTCTCCACCGTGACGCGGTCCAGGGCTTCCAGCGCCCGGGGCACGACCCCGGCCGCAATGACAGCCGAGACGCAGCGTACCGCGGCCTCAACCGAAGGAAATCCCGCCAGCACCGTGCGCACGGCCGCAGGCTGCGGCAGGATGCGCAGCCAGGCCTTGATGACCACGCCCAGCGTCCCCTCCGAGCCGACCATCAGGCTCATGAGCTCCGGTCCGGCATCCTCGCCCGAGAAGCGCTCAAGCGTCCCGTCCGGCATCACCGCCTCCAGGGCCAGCACGTGATCGGTCGTAACGCCGTACTTGAGGCAGCGCGGCCCGCCGGCATTCTCCGCGATATTTCCGCCGATGGTGGAGACGCGGAAGCTCGACGGGTCCGGGGCGTAATAATGGCCGGTGCGCTCAAGCTCCTCCTGGAGTTTGAGGTTGACCACGCCCGGCTCCACCACCGCCATCAAAGTCGCGGTGTCCACCGCCAGGATGCGGTTGAGGCGCGCCAAGGAAATGACCACGCCGCCGCGGAGAGGCACGCTGCCGCCGGAGAGGTTGGTTCCCGCGCCCCTCGCCACGTATGGGATTCGTCGCTGGCAGCAAAGCGCCACGGTCCGACGGACCTCGTCGGCACTGCCCGGCAGGGCCACGGCCTCGGGCCGGCCGCGCGCGGATGCCCCGTCGTAGGAATAGACGACGAGCTGCGCCTCGCCGGTCAAAAGAGCACCAAACGGCAGGCTGCCTCTCAAAAGCGCGATGTCTTGTTTCGTCATGTCGCGGCCAGCGCCGTGGTAGGAGCCCTACGACCGGGCTGAGCTACATCTCTCTTTCCGGAGGATCCGTCAGCGGCGGAAGCATGCCCGTGCCTCCGGACGGCGCGGCCGGCGGCGACGCGGGTCGCAGCGTCGGCGGCGGTGCGGCAACGCCGCCGCCCTGACGGTCCGGCGCAGTTGGAAGAGCGCCAGTCGGCATTGGCTCAGGTATGGAGCGAAGAGGCCCCGTCAACGACGACAACGGCTTGGGTGAGGCCGCGGGAACCGCGGCCATAGGCACCGTCGGCACAGGCAGGGAGAAGAAGAACCTCGAGCCCACGCCCACCTGCGACTCGATGCCCATCTCGCCGCCATGCATTTGCACGACCTCGCGCGCGATCTTAAGTCCCAGGCCGAAGCCGGCCCTGCGCATATTCTTGGCTTCCTCGGTCTGGAAGTAGCGCTCCCAGATACGCGGCAGATCCTCCGCCGCGATGCCGATGCCCGTGTCGAGGACACTGACCACGACCTTCCCGGGGAAGGCTTCTACGCGCACGATGACCTTGCCGCCCTCCTTGGTGTATTGGATGGCGTTGGTGCAAAGGTTCTGGATGACCTGCCCCAGTCGGGCCGGGTCCCCTGCCAAAAGCGGAAGATCGACGGGCGTCTCCACTGTGAAGTTGATCTTACGCTTACCCGCCACGATCTCGATGCGCACACGGACCTCGGTGATAACGGCCAGCAAGTCGAGGGGGCCGATCTCCACGCGCAGCTTGCCCGACTCGATGGCAGCCAAGTCCACGAGGTCCGAGATCAAGGTATTGAGGGTCTTGGCCGCAGAATGGATGTGCGAAGTGTACTTGAGCTCGCCGGGGCTGGATTTCAGGCGCATACCCAGGACCTCGGAATAGCCCATGATAGCAGTCAGGGGGTTCTTGATGTCATGGGCGACCATGGCAAAGAACTTCTTCTGAAACTCATTAAGCTGCGCGAGCTGGCGGTTAGACTCCTGAATCTCCTTCAAAAGCCGGGTGTTCTCCAGGAGCAAAAAGCGCCGCTCCAGTGCCCGCTGCACCGAGAAGATGAGGCGCGAGGATTCGACGGGCTTGAGCAAGGCATCATCGAGGCCCAACTCCACGACCTGACTCACCCCTTGAAGCGCCGCCTGCATGGGGTAGCGGTCCACCATGAAAATGATGCGCAGGTCCCGGTCGCGCTCGCGCAGCTTCTGGGCGAACTCCGCTCCGGGATGCTGGGCGTAGGCGATGGCCGTACCGATGACAGCCAGGTGATAGGCGCCGGCCTGAAATTGCTGCAGGACCTCATCGCCGCTCTCCGCCGTAAAGACCTCATAACCCGCGCCCATAAGGGCCTGGCCCAGGGCGGCCAAGGTAGGCTTGAAGTTGTCCACCAGAAGGATGCGGCCGCCGCCCCGGGACTGGGTCTTATCGTTCTCACCGCTGGTGGTCAGATATTCCGGAAGGCGCCCCGCCTGCTCGCGCAACAGCGAAACGAGCTGCCTCTCCTTGAGCGCGACGGAAGCGGCGCGGCCCGCATCCAAGCTGGAGATGTGGTAGCAGACCGCCTCCGAGACCACTTCGCGGATGCGCCGGTCCAGCCCTTCGGCGTCCGCCATGGATCCGGAGAACATCGCCACCACGATGCGTCCCAGCACCTGCATCGGCTCAACCTCCTCGCCGCCGCTCAGGCGACTCCAGAAGCGCTTCAAGCCGATCGGCTTGGGCCTGGGCGCGCGCGCCTGCTGCTGCTCATGCATGAATTCGACTAATCCAGTGGTCGATTCCAGCGACACAATCTGGACCCCGGCCTGCTGCAAGGCCAGGGGTAAGGCGGCGGTTGAGAAAAGAGTCTTGTCGGTGAGCATGACCACAGGCCGGTCCGTGGCCCGGACCTGGTCCGCGAAGCCAACAGGCAGGGGCCAGGGCAGGCGCCTCAGCGGCGCCGACATATCCGGAGCGATGCTGGCGTTGGTCTCCAAAAACACGAACGGAACTTGCGGGGCCTGTTGGCGCAAGGCCAACAGAGCCTCACGCTCGCTGACCGGCACTCGACCGAAATCCACGACCAGGGCCGCGATCGCACCAGCGGCAGAGGTCAACTGCGCCGCAGCCTCAGGCACAGTCGCGACCGCGACGAGTTTCAGCCCCCGACTCGCAGCGGCAGGCGCCATATCCTGATAGAGCGCCCGGTCAGCAGTGATCAGAAGAATGAACCCACGGTCCTCGGCCATCAGACGGGCTCCGGCATGAGTTTCGCGGTGAAGTGGGCCAGGCGCGACGGACTCTCCAACAGGCGCAAGGCCCGCAAGGTCGGGGCGCGCCGGGCGATGTCCGCGAATACCTCGATGACGAAATCGATGTGGCTCTGGGTATAGACCCGACGCGGTATGGCCAGGCGCACCAGCTCCATAGGGGCCGGCACGAAAGCCCCATCCTGCCGGCGGCCAAACATGAGCGAGCCGATCTCCACAGAACGGATGCCGGCAGCCCGGTAGAGCTCGCAGACCAAAGCCTGTCCGGGATAGCCGGAAGGCGGGATGTGCGGCAGGAACTTCTTGGCGTTTATGTAAACGGCATGCCCGCCGGGAGGCTCGACGATGGGGACGCCCAGGCGACGCAGACCATCTCCCAGGTACTCCACGGAGCGCAGGCGATAGGCCAGATACTGCTCATCGAGGACCTCGACGAGGCCCTGGGCCATGGCCTCGAGGTCTCGGCCCGCCAAGCCGCCGTAGGTCGGGAAGCCCTCGGTGAGGATGAGCGCCTCGCGGCAGCGGGCCACCCACTCGGGATCATTCAAAGCCAGGAATCCCCCGATGTTGACCAGGGCGTCCTTCTTGGCGCTCATCATGCAGCCCTGAGCATGGGAGAAGATCTCCCGGGCGATGTCGGCGGCCGAGCGGCTCGCGTAGCCGGGCTCGCGCAGCTTGATGAAGAAGGCGTTCTCAGCGAAGCGCGCCACGTCCAGGATGAGCGGAATGCGGTAATTCCGGCAAACCTGGGAGACCTCGCGCAGGTTGCGCATGGAGACCGGCTGGCCCCCCAAGGAGTTATTGGTCAAAGTCATGATGACCATGGGGATGTGCTCGGGACCGATCTCGCGGACCTTGGACTCCAGGGCCCGCACGTCCATGTCCCCCTTGAAGAGACCGGAAACGTCGAAATCCAGGGCTTCGGGGACGGGCAGGTCCAAGGCCGCGGCGCCGGAAGCCTCGACGTTGGCGCGGGTGGTGTCGAAATGGGAATTGGACAAGACGGTCTTGCCCGGTCCGCAGGTCACGCCCATCAGGATGCGCTCCGCGGCGCGGCCCTGGTGCACGGGCAGGATGTAGCGGTAGCCGGTCAGAGCGCGAACGGCTTTCTCGAAAACGAAGAAGCTGCGGGCCCCGGCGTAGGACTCGTCGCCGCGCATGATCGCGGCCCATTGCTCCGCGGACATGGCGCCGGTCCCCGAGTCCGTGAGGAAATCGATGAGGACTTTGTCGGCCGGAATGGCGAAGACGTTATAGCAGGCTTCGCGCAGGATAGCTTCGCGCTCGGCCTCGGTCGTGAAGCCCAGCGGCTCCACGGTCTTGATGCGGAACGGCTCAATGATGGTCTTCCAGGATTTTTCCATATAATGGGCCGTGGGCTTCCTTACAACGCCCAGGTTATTATATCATTTGCCTTTCTATTAGGAGGACTAATGAAGAACCTCGCCTGGATCTGCGCCGTGGCCGGCCTGCTCTCGGTTCCGGCGTGGGCGGAAGCCGATAGGGACATCGTCTCGGTCAACGGGACGGTCATCCGGCAGTCTGAGGTCATGGATCGGCTCTGGAAACGCTTCGGTCCGGCGACTCTCGACGAGATGGTAGACGAGCTCCTCCTGCGCCAGACCGTCCAGACGCAAGGAATCAAGGCCGATGGGACCGAGATCGAAAAGCGCTTCGGCCGGGTCAAGGAGCAGTTCAACAACCCCGCCCTCTTCGAGAACCAGCTCAAGCGGGACGGCAGCTCGGAAGGTAAGCTCCGGGCCGACATCGCGGACCAGATCCGCCTGCGCAAGCTCATCGTCTCAACCCACAAGCTCTCCGTCACTGACGAGGAGTCGCGTAAGGCCTTCCAGGAGCAGCGCGCCAAACTCGCCGCGCCCGCGACCGTACACCTGCACCAGATCTTCGTCAAGACTGAGGCCGAGGCCAAGGATGTGGCGGCCAAGCTCAAAGATGGGGCTGACTTCGCGGCCCTGGCCCGCGCCAGGTCCCTGGCCCCCACTGGGCAGTACGGCGGGGACTACGGTTTTGTGCCCCGCGCTATGCTGCCGGAGGAGATCGGCGCCATCGTTTTCGCCATGAAGGACGGCGAGATCCGCACCGTCTCTTCCCCGCAGGGATACTTCGTCCTCAAGGTCTCGGGGACAAAGCCCGCCCAACCCGCGCAGTACCAGTCCGTCAAGGAGGACCTGCGCGACCTGCTCCTAGAACAGAAGATGAAGGCTGTGCTGCCCGACTATCTCCAGGAGTTGCGCCACAAGGCGGACATCAAGCCGTTGGGCGGTCAGAACTAGGGCTTCGGGGAGGAATCGTCTCGGCCCTGGAAATATTTATCCGGCAGCCCGGGCATGAACTTCTTAGCAAACATGCAAATTCCCCCGATTAGGACGAAGACGAGCGCGATGGGCAAAAGCATTCCCGGGAAGGCGGCTGGGAATAAGCCGAATAGTCCGTAGCCCAAGGCCACCGCGGCGTTGTACGCCGCCTGCACGATGCCGAACATCTTCTCTTGCTCCGCTTGAGGGATATTCTTAAGCAGGTACCCCATGAGCGCCGTGCTGGCCGGTCCAAAAAACAGTCCCATCATCAAGACGCTCGTGAACAAGAGCGGGATATTGCCCCAGACCAACAGCGGAAGAGCGATGAAGGCAAGGCCCACGCCCAGGAACGTGATCCACCCCGCGTCGGTCACCCGGCTGCTCAACGCCATGAGCAGGCCGGCCACGGCCAGAGCGCCGGCTAAAGCCAGCCAATTGCCCGGAAAAAGACTCAGCCACGACCAAAGCGCGACGAAACCCAGGACCCCCAGTTGGAGCAGGAGCTGTCCGCTGACCTTTCCGACCAGAGGCAACCGAATATCGCCAAGCTTGGCTTGACTGGCATTGGCGATAAGCCGGCCGAAGAAAAACGCGCCCATCAACATACCCAAAAGCTCGGACTTCCCGGCCGCTCCCGCCAAGGACCCGGCCATAAGCGGCATGATGAGATATTGCAGGGGGTCTCCCACCACGGCGGCAAGCATCATGAAGACTAAACCTCCGCGCAGCGTCCGATTGGACCAGAAGCTCTTGAATCCAGAGGTCCGGAAAATACAAAAAAGCAGGGCGCCCGCGATCGGCAGGCGTGATTGCGTGAGCAAATACAATCCTAGACCGACGGCGGAAATCGCCGTCTCCTTCCAATGGGTCTTTAAAAAGTCGCCCGCCTTAATAAATGCCTCTTTCCAATGGGTCCTGACTGAGGTCAAAGCCTGGCCGCACTGTTCTCGCATCCGCACGGCAAGCGCGATGGCGCGCACTTTGGTAGACTCAGCCCCTTCATCGGGGATCATCTTCCAAACGATAGGAATGATGCCGATAAGGCCCAGCATGGCCGTAAGATAAAACGGCAGCATCGGGAATCTATCGACGACATGACCCATCTTCAAGATCAGCCCCAGCCCCACCTGCATGGACATATAATTGACCGAAGCCAACGCGTTGAGCTTGCCCAAAAGCGAACCGGAATAGCGTTTGAAATAGATGCCTTCGCTGGTCATGATGGCTGAGCTGATCCATCCGCTGAGAAGAGAGTAGATCAACAACGGCACGAAGTGCATAACCCCGAATCCACAGAAAACCGGGATAGCCAAGATGACGATGCTGCGCACCGCCGTAGTGAAAATCATGAATTTGCGAGCGGAGAATTTCTTAGCAAGCAGGCCATTCAACGGGCTGCTGGCCGTGGCGACCACTTGGCCCAAGACCAAGAGCATGCCGTAACCGGCATTACCCACCGCTGCGATGGCGAGGTGAGAAAAAATCATCCCGACTAGAATGAAGCCGATCAGGCTTAAGGTTCTTTGTGCGAACATCCCGACCATCGCCTTCTTGTCCAGTGTGTCCGCCGCAGCCGAGGTCAGGCCAGGGACAGCTGTCGGAGGGGAGCGTACAGCCGGAGACTGGACGGCAGGAAGAGAAGGGCCGAAAAACCGGACTGATTCCGGCGCAGAAACCGCGGGATCTCGATCCGGCCGCGCTGAAGGATGGCTATAGATGCCATCCAAGACCTGCCGCTGAGCGATGGGCGTTTTCGCTTGAGCAAGCTGTTCCATGCCGCCCCGCAGATGCTCCTCGGTCGTGGCCAGCGAAAGCTGGTTCGGCAAGAGAACTGGCGACACGACCGGCGCGGCGCGACCAGTCTCAGCCGCGAGGTGGGCGACCGAGGCAACAGCATCGGAGATGGCTTGCTCACGCAGAACCGGAGTCTGAGTCAAAGGCAATCGCTGCGCAGAAAGAGCGGCTCTGAAAGAAACAGCTGCGGGGATGGCTTGCTCGCGCAGAGCCGGGGCCTGGATAGAAGGCAAGCGCTGCGTAAAAAGAGCGGCTCCGATAGAGTCCGGGCGCGGAATATCCAGGTCTGCAGAGAGGACGACGCGGATCGGCGCGACAGCCCGTGACGAAGCTCCGGCCGTAACGCTCTGGCCGCATACGACATGGGCCACGGCCTCGTAACAGCCCAGACCCGGACTTAAGAGCACCAGTGCGGCGACGATGACGACGCTCAACAGACGGCGCCCGGCGGCCTGCAATTGCTTCATGGATTTCTCCACCGCACGTAAATCTCATCCCGTGAAGCCAGATAATCCGCATAAGAAACTATCTGCTCTTCCAGTGTCTGCGGCGGCGTGGGTCGAGGCTGGTTCCATTGCGCCATGTGGATGCCCACATCGTCGATGATCGCTTCGCAATCAAAACCGCATTCATCTTTGAATCCTTTCAGCCACTCGGCTGCGACGGGGCCGTGATCCGCGACATATCCGGAATCCGGAGCGCCGCCTGGCTTGCTAGTGTGCCTCCAGGGGATCCCGCCTTTTTGGATATCGTGGATAAGGAGCGCCGCCATCATGCGGTCAGGACGGTCGAATCCGAAATATTCGGACAGCATCCTCCCGACCAGAGCGACGCGTATGGAATGAACCAGCAAGCCACCATAATTAATCTCGTCCGCAGGATGGAATCTGCCTGTTGAGCTTGACGGAGCGCGCCAGAATTCCGGCTGGGCTTTCAGCAAGGCCTTTTGCAGAAAGATCTTCATCGGCCCTTCCGGCAGGCTCGCAACCAATACGTTCATTTCCTCAGCCGCATGCTGCTCGATCTCCTCGGCAGCCTGCTGGGCCAGTTGTTGGCGGAAAACCTCGCGCGCCTGAGGATCGGAAGGGGCTGGTTTATATTCGATCCCCGGCTGACTAGCCAAAAAAGAAGCCATCTGATTGATTGCGGCCTTAAGAGCAGCGTCGTCTCCCGGCGAAACGCCCGCCAGCGGAGGGTACTGAACTCCGGAGAGTCCGCTACCGTCATTGCGGCCATCGATACGGTGGTATCGAAGCAGGCTGCCAATAAAATTCCCGGCCAACGCGCTGTTTTCACCCTCTGCGGCGGCCGGCAAGGAGGCGGCTGCGCCAGGCCAGTCGACCGACGGCTTTCCCGGAAACAAGGCCTCGATCGTTCGCGCAGCATTTAAACTGATGCGGCTAGCCGCAACGGCCAATCTGTTCTCTCCATTATAAGGGACGCTTATCCGGACGGGAGCAGCGGGAAACTGGACCAAGATACCAGGGACATCCGGCACATTCGCAAGAGGTCTCAGCGCGATAGGGCCCAGAGCTCGTGCCGCGACTGCGGGAGCAGCAGAGAAGACTCCCGAAACGCTTGGGGCTCCCGGCAAGTTCGCAAGAGGTCGGGGCACAAGGACAAAAAGATCTCCCGGCTTGAGGGCTCCAAGATGCGCTTGGCTCATCTCCACAGCCGCGCCGACCATCGGACCGGGGACTCGTATTGCGGCTTCGCAAGCAGCAGGCAAGACTGTAGAAATGGTTGCTCCCGCGCAATAGCCAGAGACCCCAAAGAAGCAAGCCGATCCGATTATGAAAGAAGCGCTCTTAGGGCGGGATATCATTTCAAACATTATTTAGCCCTTCTGCGGGACTGGTTCTATGATATCAGGGTCATCCTGCGCCCGCATGGGTCCGCAGCCCCAGACCGACGAATCTTTAGACCTATCGTTCCCAGCCTCCCGGGCTCTGCCGCTTTAGGCCCTAAAGCCTAGGGGCACATAGGCCGCATAACCTCAGCCGACTAGGCCTTCCGCCGCTGACGATTCTACAGTGCCTGTGATATCCTCAAAGAAGATGAACACCCTGATATTACTTCTAGCGGCCTTCTTGGACATAGGCTGGACGGCCAGCATCCAAGTCGCTCCCATTACGGCTTCATCCCACGTTCAGGCCGTTGCGCCAGGCTTGACCGCCGCTCCACTCGGGCTGCAGCCCGCCTCTTTGATCCAACCTAGCGTTTTCAACCTCGCCTCGCAAAGCCCACAGCTGACCCCCAGGATACAAGCCCCGTCCGTCCTGACCGCGGCTGCTCTGGAACCGATGCCGGCCTCTCTGATCCAGCCTAACGTTTCAAACATCACCTCGCGGAGTCCGGAGCCTACCCCGGTCATGTCCGCCCCCCTCACCTCAGACTCCGCCGCTCTCGAAGCGTCCCCTGCAACTTCCTTTATTAATCCGCATCGGGCGAACCCAGGCCGCACCGTTTTGCAACGTCTTGCCCAAAACCTACCGGATCCGAAACCCGCAGCCGGCGACCTGCGGGGAGATAAAGATTTTGCGCAACGCAGCTTTGATTATCAATGGTCTGGCAGAAATGAGACTGTGCCCGCAAACGCCCTGGATGAGGGGCATGCGGCCAGGATCCATGCCGGCAATCCGATCTTGACTCCCTCGCGGAAAGAGATCGACCCCACCAGGCCGATTCCCACTCCCCACGAAATAGATTCGTCCCTGCCCAGCATGGACGCCGCCATCAAGATGCACGCGTCACATTCTTATCCGGGCCATATCGGGGTCAGTATCGAGGGGATGGTCGCCCAAGGCATCGACGAATACATCGCCTTTGCCGGCATGCCCGATTCGGAGAAGCACTTCATCTTGAAATACTACGAGATCGGTGATAACGCCCCCCCGCCCGGCCATGCCCCCGTTATCCAAGCGATCAAAAGGCTCGTCCAAGCCGGCATCAAAGTCACCATCATCACGGATTTCAACACGGCCATGACCGGCGTTTTTGCCAAAGGCAAAAGGTCCACCACGGATTTCGAACACGCCGTTTATAAGGATGACGGACCAGGCCGGGCTCTCCAGTACCTGCGCGAAACCCTCGGCTTCAAGCTGCATTACGGCGCAGGCCCGCTCACGGTCTTGAGCGGCGAGCCGATCTTCGACGCCAACGGTTCCAGCGAGAATCCTTTGATGCATGAAAAAGGCTTCTGCGCCACCGGACCGAGAGGCCATGCCTATAAATTCTCCGAATACGGGACCGCGAATCTCAATGCCATCGAAGCCACGACTCAAGGCCCCTTGCCTGATTTCGGAGGACGCTTCAATCGAGAAATGCGCTCCAGAGACTTGACGGCAAACCAGATCGTTCTGGATCAGGCGATGATCGAGATCCACGCTTACGACCAACGGCTTTCCGCCAAAGGTCTGCCCGCATCCCTCAATATCCCTCAACGTCTCAATTTCAAGACCGGCGAATTCTGGGAAATCGCCCACACCAACGGCAAGCAGAATCCCAACAGCCGCAAGACGATCATGATTGACCGGGCCACCCAAGCCCTCACCGACGCCAAGGCCCGCAGGGCCAAGGATCCGACCGCAGACATCCGGCCCGAATTTGAAATCACCGAAATCGATTTCAGCGATTTTGTCCTCACCTATCGGCCCGAGGTGGACGCTCTGCGTAATTATCTCAAGGCCCTAAAGGATTTCTACCCCGATGACTTCCAAAAACGCCTCACGATCTACGGGATCTTCGACCAGCAATTCATTTCTCCGAATGGCTACGGCTTGGCGGCCGCTTTGGCGGGCTTTCTGATCCAGCCTCCGCATGGCATGGACTTCTTCCCCTTCGCCTCCGAATTCCGACCGATGATGAAGCTCTTCGGCTATATCCGCCTTCTGTCCGGGACGTCCAGCGTGGATCCGGATGGCGTGCCAAGCGGCATCCACCTGTGGCATGACAAGACCAATATTTTCAAGGTCCTAGAAAAAGATCCGGAAACCGGAACCATGCAAAGGTGGACATACGTCTTCACAGGCAGCTTCAACAACAGCGCCCACTTCCAAAGCCTGGAAAGGCAAGACCTGTACCGTCTGCTTCCCGATTCCCGGCTGGCCAAGGAATTCGAGGACAGTATCAAAGAAGTCGTCAAAGCCGAGCCGGAATATGCCGTGGATCTCGACCATGCCGTAGTGGCTGCCTGGCTGGGCCATTTCACGCACCACCTGATGCAGGATGACGGCATGCTGAGCTACGCCGCGAAGATGATCGATGCCCTCAACAAGCGCGACTACACGCTGGTCGAATCCGTCTTGTCGGAGATCGCGGCCCTGCCCAGCAAGAGCACGCGGGCCATAACCGGGGAGCCGATTAAGGAACACATCGCACAATTCATTGCGTTCTTGAACTGGTACGAAACTCAGTTAAGCCAAGACCGGACCCTTCGCCCCATGACATACCGCAATGCGGTCAATATCGGAGTGGGGATCATGTTGCAGAATCCCTGGGGACTGCACAGCGCTCTGGGCCTCCTCTACTTCAATCCGCAGCGCAGCCCGGAGCAGACTCTAGCCCTCATGCGAACAGCCTGGACCGAAGGCCTTGAAATGGCTATGCCGTTTCCTGAGCCCCAAGGCCGGCTGGGTCCTGCCAGCGCGAACTAGTTAGAATAAAATCGCGCCCCCCGCTCGGCTGCTGGATCCAAATACCTATCCTTGAACTCAGCTGCTATCCAAAGAGCTTCCGAAACAAGGGAACCACCGGTTGGACGAGCAGTAAACCGGTCAGCACGATGAGTGTCGCGGTGGTGGCCCAGCCCACCACGTTCTGGAAACGATTATTCACATACTCGCCCATGATCTTGCGGTCGTTAACCATAAGGATCATGGAAATGAGAACCACGGGCAGGAGCATCGCGTTGATGACCTGGGTCCAGATGGTAATGGCGATAAGAGGCGCCCCGGGTAGGAGGATGATGCCCACGGCCACGGCCATGATGAAGGTGAAAAGGGCATAGAACTGTGGAGCCTCATCGATCTTCTTATTGATGCCGGCCTCGAAGCCAAAGGCCTCACAGACATAGAAAGCCGTAGCCAGGGGCAGGATGGTGGCCGAAAAGACCGAGGCCACGAAAAGCCCGAAGGCAAAGAGTTCCGAGGCGAAAGGCCCGGCGAAGGGCTTAAGCGACATGGCCGCGTCCGCGGCCTCCTTAATAACCACACCGTTGACATGCAAGGTGGATGCGCAGGCCACGATGATGAAGAAGGCCACCACCACGGTCGCCACGCAACCCAGCAGCACGTCCCAGATCACAAACCGATACTCGTCGATCTTCAGACGCTTTTCAATCACCGAAGACTGCATGTAGAACTGCATCCAGGGCGCAATGGTGGTGCCGATGAGGCCGAGGACCATACTCAGGTAGTCACTGTCAAAATGCATCTCCGGACGCACGAAACCCTTCCCCACCGCATGCCAGTCCGGCTTGGCCAGCACAGCGGAAATGATATAGGAAAAGAGGCACACGCTGAAGACCAGGAAGATACGCTCCGCGATCTTATAGTCGCCCTTGACCACCAATATCCAGACCCCCACCGCGGCCAAGGGGACGGAAAGGTACTTGCTCACGCCGAATATGCTCAGGCTGCCGGCCACGCCCGCGAACTCGGTGGCCGTATTTCCGATGTCGGCGATCAACAGGCCCACGAAGATGAAGAAAGTGATCTTGACCCCGAAGTTCTCGCGGATGAGGTCCGCCAGACCCTTACCCGTCACAATGCCCATGCGCGCGTTCATCTCCTGGACCACGGCCAGGGCCACAAATGATGGAATAAGGGTCCAGAGCAGGTTGTAGCCGTACAAGGCGCCGGCTACGGAATAGGTGGTGATGCCGCCCGCGTCGTTGTCCACGCTGCCCGTGATGATCCCCGGGCCGAGTATGCTCAGGAAGATGAAAAAGTTACGCAGGGCAGGACGCTCCTTGAGCCTCTCGAAGAAGCCCTTTGACAAGCCGGCCGTCGCGGCTTCGCTCATTTCACCGTCTCCGCTTCGCTACGCACCTGCCGGAACACGGCTTCCACCGCGTCCTTCATGGTGATAGTGCCCTGGACACGGCTGCGTCGGTCCACAACCGGCAGGACTGTGAAGTCGTACTTCAGGAAGATATCCGCCACGTCCTTGATATTGGTGTCCACCTTGACCCGGACCACGCGCTTGCGCATGAACCCCGCCACCGGCGCCTCCCCGGGAGCGGTCAGCAACTGGCGCAAGGTGACCACGCCCACCAGCTCGTCGTTCTCATCGACCACGTAGGTATGATAGATCGACTCCACGCGCTTAGCCTCGGCCTTGACCTTATCTAGGACCTGAGTCGCGGTGGCATCGCGCCTCACGGAAAGGAACGTCGTGTTCATGATGCTGCCGGCCACGCGCCGGGAGACCTCCAGCAGACTGATCACTTGCAAGACCTTATCCTGAGGCAGACGGCGCAAAAGAGCGCCCTTCTTCTTCTTGGGAAGCTGTGCCACGAGGTCCACGACCTCATCCATGGCCATGCCATCGACCAGGCCCGCCAAGCGCGCCTCCGGGATGGTCTCAGCCATCTGCACGCGCGCGGGCAGGGGCATCTCCTGGAAGGCTTGCGCGGCCGTGGCATCGTCCAAGGACTGCAGGATAAGCAACCGCTCGTCAATGCCTAAGTCGATGAAGATCTCAGCCAAATCCGCGGGATGGAGCTCTGAGAGCTTGGAGTGGTGCACCTTCAGGGCCAAAGCGTCGCTGCCGATGGTGGAAGTGATAGGCTGGACGAACTTCCAGGAGATGAACTTCTCACGAATCTCGACAGAGAAAACCAGCTTGAAGAGCCAGTCGCACGTGCCAAAGCAGCCCAACCGGCGCAAGAGGCCGGGGATGCCTACGTCCATGTGCACGACCCACAAGTTCGGGTCCTCGCGCAGCAGGTGCAGGTCATTGACCCGCACGACCTTGGAGCCATGAATGTCCACGATCTGTTTATCCCAAAAGGTTTCCTTAATAAGAATTTCGTTGTCGCCCAACTTGGGCTCCTGAGCAAAAGCCTCGGCCGCGCCCTCGACGACCAGCGCCTTGCGCAGTTCCAGAGACTTGACACTCTTCCACGGCAGATAGGCCCGCGGCCCGTTCCAGCCGCCGCGCGCGATCATGGCTCCGGAGATGCGCGGATACATCTCGCGCAGGCCCGCGGCCATGTCGACGACGCGTCCCACCACGCGACCGCTAACGGAGTCGATCACCGGGATGCCGATGATGTAGGAGAGGTAGGTGAAGTTGCTGGTGTAGCCCGGCATGGCCACTCTGTTCTACAAAATTATGAGACGACTGGGGTCCTGCTCCTGCTCGACGAGGCGAGATGCTTCAACAAGGAGACGTTCCGGCGCAGCCAGAGACGGCGCTGCTTCTGCTGCGGGCACCAAGCTTCGACCACGGCCCAGAAGCGACGGGAATGGTTCATCTCCTTGAGATGGGCCAGCTCGTGGATAACCACGTAGTCCACGATCTCGGCCGGAGCATCCGCCAGGGCCCGGTTGAAGTTAAGGTTGCCGCGCGTAGAACAGCTGCCCCATAGCGTCCTCTGATTCTTAAGGAACACGCGTTTGGGCGCGAACCCCATCAGTACGCTCCAGTGCTTCACGCGGGACTCAAAGAGCTCACGGACGGCATCTTTCGGACCGGCACGACGCACCCGGACCGGGACAGGGACCGCGGGCGGAACTGCGGAAAAAAACGTCGGCCTAAGAAAAATTTCCGGGAGCTCTCGACGCAGCCCGGACAGGAATACCCGGACCTCCCTCAAAAGGATGACCGCCCCCTCGATTCCCATAAGTGCCGATGAATATGATATAAATTATATCTCATGGCAAAAATACTCATCGTCGACGACGAAGAACACATCGTCGCCCTGATGCGCTTCATCCTGGAAAAATCCGGGCATAACGTTTCCTCCGCCGGCAACGGCCAAGAAGCCCTGCGCGTGTTGGGTGTCGATCCCTCGGACGAGGCCTTGGTCCTGCCCGACCTCATGATCCTGGATGTGATGATGCCCATCATGGATGGCTATACTGCGGCCCTCGCCATCCGGAACTGCCCGCGCACCGCGGCCTTGCCCATCGTCGTCGTCACGGCCAAAGGCGACATGCGCCACCTCTTCGAGGCCATCCCCTCGGTGGCGGTCTTCTTCGAGAAGCCCTTCGACCCGAAGGACCTTCGGGCCGTCATCGCCAAGGTCACCGCAGGAAAATGACCGGCGCCTCCTTACTCCTGCTGGCCTCCTTAGCCGCCGCCCCCTTGCGCGCCGCGCCGGCCGAGGCCGCCGCGCCATCTTACGAGGAGGGCATAGCCACGCTCCAACACGGCGACCTCCAAGGGGCCAAAGCCATCTTCCTAAAACTGCTGGAGCGCGACCCCGAAAGTCGCGGCGCCTTGGAAGGACTCTCATCGGTCTACCTCTCCCTAGAGCAATACGCGGAAGCCCTCGGCTACCTCCAGCGATGGGACGCCCAATCCCCGCACAGTGCTTACATCCTCGGCCTCATGGCCCGCGCCCGCGAGGGCCTTTTACCGACAGGGAATGCCGCCCCCGCGCCCGCCGCGCCATCTTACGACGAAGGCATGGCCGCGCTCCAACGCGACGACCTCACCAAGGCCAAGACCATTTTCCTTAAAATGCTGAAGCTCGATCCCAAGAGCGGCGGCGCCTTCGAGGGGCTCTCTTTGGTCTGCCTCTCCCTGGATGAGTACCAGGAGGCCCTCGGCTACCTCCAAAGATGGGATGCCCAGTCCCCGCACAGCGCCTACATCCTAGGCCTCATGGCCCGCGCCCGGAAAGGACTGCGAGACAACCCAGGCGTCCAGGTCGCCCTGGAGGGAATGACGCAAGCGGATCCCTGCGACCCGGCCGCTTGGCGCAGACTCGATGATTCAAAAAGGTCCTGGTCCAGCGGGATATTCCCTACCGGCCGCATCTACAAGTCTCTTTCTCAAGAAGGTCTCAACACGGCCAGCCCCCAGCGCATCATCTACGAAGGCCGTTCCGGCGGGCTGCGGGCCCGCTACCGGTCCTCAGCCAAGCTTGCTTTCATCGGAGGCGCCGAATACGGACAGGAGGCGCAGCGCAACGACACACAAGGCTTCACGTATTACAACATTCTCGACCAGCGCTATTCCCTCGGCATGGAGACCGACCCCACGCGCAATGTGAGACTCGAGGGCGAGTACGGCCAATCCCTGCTCAATGACATCCACGGCGCGGGCTTGGGCCGCACCCAGTTCTCCCGGGCGCGACTCTATGGGGAGTGGCACACCCAGGCAGGAAACGCCCGACTCACCTTGACCCGGTCCCCGACATACTTGCGCGGCGCAGGAAGCAGCACGTACTTAGCCCTGCTGCGCGAGGATTCCATGCAGGGCGAATTCGAGACCTACATCCTCGGCTTAGGCCTGCTAGGTCGCGCCGGACTCAACAACTACTCCGAGCACACGACATACAAGACCTGGTCGCTCCTAGCCACGAAAGAATCAGGCAACAACCTTCTCCAGGCGCGCTATTCGCGCAGTCCCCAGGAGTTCTACGGAGCCACCCCGGATAACCGCCTGGGCTATGTCGACATGGACCGCATCAGCATCATGGCGCGCCGGCTCCAAGAAGACAAGTACCTCCTCTCCCTCTCTTACGGCCGGACCTTCTTCACCGATGCCAACCACACCGATGATTTCAACGCCGAAGCCACGGGCTGGCTGCCCTGGTGCAAGGAATTCTCCGGCAGCTATCGGCTCTCCACGCTCCAATACCTGCTGCCGGCAGGCAACTACCTATCAACCAGCGAGCAAGACCATTGGATGGGAGCCTACTGGCGACACGGTTGGAACCAGGCCTGCCCCTGCTGTTGGGGCTGCCGGGGCGGGGAAGGAATCCACCCCCGACGCTTCGGTGGGCTCTGGAGCATGGTGGGCTACGAACACGGCTTCATCTGGGATGCGATCCGGAGCCACTACGAGGGCAACGCCTATATAGGCGAGCTAGAATGGTACCAACGGGAGAACCTCGCGCTCAAGGCCCTGGGGCGAGTGTCCACGACAACGGTGCGCGACCAGTCCTACTCACTCGGCCTCCAGGCCCGCTACAACTTCTGATGGATGCTCGGGCCCTGCAGCCGCTCGCAGGGAGGATCCTCATGGCCGCGGTTCTCTTCTGGACCGCTGGCAGCGCGACCGGCGACCGGCCCGCACGCCTATCCCCGGAAAAAGCCAAAGCACTCTGGGCCCAGGTCCAGGAGGCCAGCGACGAGGGCGAACCCGCACGAACCCTGGGACTCGTCCAAAAGCTCCTACGCGGCGCTCCGAACAATCCTATATACCTATCCGCCCAAGCCCGAGCTTATGCCCAGCTCAATGATTTTCCAAAGGAAGCGGCCTCCTGGGAACTCTTCATCACGGTCACACCCACGCCCACGGACGCCTGTCCCCAGTTAGGCCAAGCCTACGAGAAACTAGGCCGGACCGACCAAGCCATAGCCGCCCACCGCCGCTGCCTGGCACTTGACCCTTCCCAACCTGACTTGGCCTTATTCCTGGCCCTGCCCTTGGAACAGGCCGGCCAAAGCCAGGAAGCCAAAACACTCTATTCCTCCATCCTAAGGACCACTCCCGACTACAGCGACGCCAAACTGGGGCTGGCGCGCATCCTGCGCGAGGAAGGCGATCGCGCGCAGGCTCAGCGCCTCGTAGATGAAGTGCTCAAGGCCCATCCCAAAAACGTCGATGCGCTCTTGGCCGGAGCTCAGCTGGCCGAGGCGATGGGACAGTTCGCCCGCGCCCAGGCTCTGCTGCGCACTGCCGTGAGCCAGTCCCCTTCCTACGCGGACCTCTACCGCATACTCGCGCGGGTCTGCGACAAACTGGACGACCGCGCCTGTGCCCTGCGGGCCCATGCCACCCTAGCTCAATTGAAGCGAGAAGGGTCCAAATGAAAAACTCCCTGCGGCTCGCGGCCCTAGCCCGGTGGGCCCTTTTCTCCGTCGCCGCGGCCACCTCTCTCTACTGTCTGCTCTGCTACATCCCGTTCTCCTGGAAAAATTTCATCCAGGACCATCATTATCCCCTTTGGGTCGGCTTCTTCTTAAGAGTTCACGCCATCTTCCTGGGCGCCGCGCTGGCGCTCGCGGCGCTAACGCTCTCCAGGTGGCGTCAGGCCTTCGCCTTGGCGACCGGCACAATGGCGCTTGCCGTGTCCTGGCCGCTTATGTCCGGACAGGTCGGCAACAACGGTTGGAGCCTGCTCCTGAGCGCGCTCTGCTGGCTGCCTCTGATATCCTGGGAGACCCTCCGGTTGCTCGCAAGGCAACGACGGCTGACCTGGGCGGATGAGCCCGATGCGGCCGCGCTGCGCGCGCGCCTGCCCGCCGCGCTCCTGGCCGCGGGTCTTATTTTTACGGCCTTCACGACCGCGCACCTGCTGGCACACGGCACGGCCTGGGCCGGCTCCGTGCGCTGGATCGCGGCACTCGCGCTGGGAGAAAGCCTGCTCTCCCACCTCCTCACCTTCCTGGCCCTGTTCATCTGCTGCGACCTGGCCCGGACCGCGGCAAGGATTCTGCCCGGCAGCAGGGTCCGCAGCGAAGCGCTGCTGCTCCTAACCGGGCTCGGCGCCTTCATCTTCTGGGCCCTCGACTCCCTGCTTCTGAGCTCACTCTCCTTCTCCGGCCCGGCGGCCTGGATCTGGGCCGCGGCAGGGACCGGAGCCACGGTCCTAGCGCTCCTTGGCCAAGCCAGCGACCTAGCGACGGCTCGCCCGGATCCTATGGTAGACGCCTTGGACTTCCTAACCGCCCCCCTGGCGTCTCTCTGGCGCCCGGCCTGGAAGAGCCTACCGGGCCGGCTGGCCGGCCTCTTGCTGCTGGCCGCCTCCCCTTGGGTCCTCCGCTTCGCCATCAGCGTGGATTGGGACCGCGTCATCGCCACCTTCGGCGTTCTAGCCATCTGGGCCGCGGCCTTCGTCTTCTTCCACGGATGGATGCGCCGGCGCCCCGGCCCCGCGGCCGACCCTGGGATGCGGGACCTGGCGGCCGTCTCGGTCTGCATCCTCTTGGCCTGGAGCGCGGACGCGGCCTTGACCTACGCATCCCCTCAGCTCCGGCTGGCCGGTAAGGCGGTCGCTCCGGCGGTGCGCAAGCTCGCGGAAGAGGAATTGTCCGCACGAGCCGCGCGGCGGCTCTTCCGGCACCGGAGCGCGGCGGGGAATTTCTATGGTGTCCTGAACGCCAACACCAACATATCCCGCCAGACCCCGATCGCTCCCCGTGACATCGGCATGGCGGGCGCGCCTCCGGGAGCGTTGACACGCAAACCCAATATCTTCATCATCGTCATCGACAGCCTCCGGCCGGACTATCTCGGAACCTACAATCCCAAGGCGGACTTCACCCCCGCCATCGACGCCTTCGCCAAAGATTCCTTGGTCTGGCGCCGGGCTTTCACCTCCTACGGTGCCACAGGCCTCTCCGAGCCCTCCATCTGGGCCGGCGCCCGACTCCCGCACAAACAGTACGTGACGCCTTTCGCGCCCATGAACTGTCTAGAACGCCTCACCAAGGAGGAGGGCTATCGGAGCCTGGTCGCGGTCGATCCGATCCTTTGGGAGCTGCTCGAGCGTTCCCCGGCTCTGACTCCTCTGGGCGGCCCACCCCCCGTCGCCCTGCCCACGACCTGTCCGACTTTGGCGGAGCTCTCCGACAAGCTGGCCCTGCGGGGGCCGGGCCCCGTGTTCTCCTACCTGCAGACGCAGGACCTGCACGTCTCGGTCATCGACCGGGAAGGGCAGCGCGCCGTGGATGGAAAGGGCTACCCCGGCTTCGATGCGCCCTATGCCAGCCGCGTGGCCCGGCTCGACGCCTGTTTCGGACGCTTCCTCGCCAAACTGAAGAAAGCCGGTCTCTATGAGGACAGCATCCTGGTCCTAGCCGCGGACCATGGCGACTCTCTAGGCGAAGGCGGCCGCAGAGGGCACGCCTACACCATCTTCCCAGAGATCCTGCGCGTGCCGCTCATCATGCACGTCCCGGAGCGCCTGCGCCGCAGCCTGGTCTGGGACACGGATTCCGCGGCCTTCCTGACGGACATCACTCCCACCCTCTATGCCCTGCTCGGCCGCTCTCCTCAGACGGACGGGGAGGTCCTGGGACGACCGCTGTTAGCCTCCAGCCACGAGGAGCTCGCGCGCACCGCGCGCGCCGAGAGGCCCGTAGTCTCCAGCTACGCCCCGGTCTACGGCCTGCTCCAGGATGACGGCCGCCGCCTCTACATCGCCGATGGGATGAACTTCGCGTCCTATTTCTTCGACCTGGAGCGCGACCCGGCCGGAGAGCGGAACCTAGTCACACCCGAGCGGGAGCAGGCCGGCAATGCGGCCATCCTGCGCCACATCGACGCATTGAACGCCTTCTACCGCTTCCAGCCCTGATGAAGACTCGACTCGTCGCGAGCGCCACGACGGTGGCAGCCGCTCTCCTCATCGCGGCGGTCTTCCTTTGGGATCGGACCGGCTCATTCGGTGTCTGGGGGCCGCGGGAACACGACGTCATCGAGGAAACAGCGACGCCTGTCGGTCGGACCGACTCGCTCGGTGTCTCAGGGCCGCAGGAGCACAGTATCGTCGTTGAGGGCGCGCCAACGCCTATCGAGACGTACGCGAATGGCGGCCGCTCGCGCCTGGCGGTCCTACTGACGCGCACCGATAAAGGCTGGGGTTGGCTGGCGTTCGCGCACGCCCTCAAGAGCTGGGGCGTACCATTCATGCTGACGCGGGACTGGCGCGCGGCTGCCGCGCATCGCGTCATCGCGGTCTTCCCAGACCTGACGGACGCCGGATTGCCCGCCGAGGCGCGGGCAGGGCTCGAGACTGCCGTGCGCGGCGGCGCGACCCTGATCGCCGTAAACCCATCGGCCGCGTCATGGAAGGATATCTTCGGATATCGAGAAGCCAAATCCTCCCGCGCGCGCGGTACATGGCGCTTCCGGCCCGCGATCCGCGAACTGGCGCCGTTGACGCACCCGAAGGAGACGACGGTGCCGCTGACATGGCTGACGGGAGGACGCGACCTGGACACCGTCGGCTATTCTGGCACAGCCGAACCGCCCCTGGCCGATTTCGACGGCGGCTCCGCCGCGATGCTCCGTCGACATCTCGGTCGTGGGACGGCCTACGCGATTGGCCTGGACCTTGGACAACTCATGCACGTCAGCCACAGCTTGCGCGATGAACAGATCGAGCGTTCGTACACAAACGACTATGAACCCGCCGCCGACGTGTTCATGCGCCTGATCGCGGAACTCTACCGCCGCGGCGAACCCGCCGCGGCGACGCTCGGCACGGTCCCGATGGGCAAGGCGCTGTCCGTGCTTGTGACACATGACATCGACTATCTGCCCTCCGTGGGGAACTCCACGGCCTACGAAGACTACGAGCGTCAGGCGGGCATTCCGGCGACTTATTTCCTACAGACGAAGCACATGACCGACTTCAGCGATGCGGCCTTTTTCATCCCAAGAAACTTGGCGCTGATGCGCCAGATCGCCGCGGCCGCTCCCGAACTGGCAAGCCACTCGGTGGCGCACTCTCGGCAGTTTGCAAAGTTCCCGATGGGAAGCGGACAGGAAAGGTATCCCTCGTACCAGCCGCGCGTCATGAACAAGACCATCACCGAGGGCGGCACCATCCTCGGCGAATTGCGCGTCAGCAAATTCCTGCTCGAGGCCCTGCTGGGCGTCCCGCCGATCGTCTCGTTCCGCCCAGGCCATCTATCGGACCCCTATTGTCTGCCGCAGGCCCTGCGCGCGGCGGGCTACCTATACAGCTCGGCGTCCACGGCGAATAACTCGCTGACTCATCTGCCCTACCGCCTGACCGAGTCACGCGAGTCACGCGTCGAGACGCCCCTATATGAGTTTCCGGTCACGATCGAGGACGAGGCGTCGCCGGTCCTGAGCGACCGCCTGCCGCAGGCGCTCGCGTTGGCCGAAACGCTGTCCGGCTACGGGGGCCTGTTCGTCATCCTGATCCATCCGGACGTCATCAAGGGCAAGCTCGACTTCGAGAAAGGCTTCATCACGACGTGGAAGGAGCGCGCCTGGTTCGGCACGCTGTCCCAGATGGGCGCCTGGTGGGCGGCGCGTGACGCAGTCGAGGTAGACGCGAACGCCGCCGCCAAGACGGTGACCGTCTCCGCAATGAAACCGATCGACGGTCTCCTGCTGCGCGCGCCGACGGGATGGAAGTTCGACCGCATCGAGCCGTCCGACGCCGCGGCCGAGCAGGCCCCCGACGGCCTGCTATTGCGCCGCCTGCGCGGCACTCACACGCTGCATTTTCTATAGATTCAACTGCCCGGAGGCTCTGCGGAGCGCTTGCGCTCCGTGATGTCGCGCACGAAGTTGAAACCGTACTCGCGGCCTTTAAACTCCAGGTAGTTAGCCGTGATCTCGACCGGAAAGACCCGGCCGTCCTGACGGCGGTGACGCCCTTCCCAACGCAATATTTTCTCGCGCTTGAGCTCCGCCCAATGCACTGACCAGCGGCCGATCGGGACGTCCGGGTTGATATCGGGCACGCCGAGATAAAGGAGTTGTTCGCGGGGATAACCCAAAGACTCCGCTGCGGCCTCGTTGACGTAAAGGAAGCGTCCAGAAGGTCCTATCCAGAGCACCGGGATGGCGCAATGGTCCATGGCGAACTGAGTCAAACGCAAAGCGTCCTCCACTTCCTTACGATCCGTGATGTCCTGAATGACACCGTCATAATAAAGCATCCGTCCCTGCGCGTCGAAATGGGACACCGAAGTATTGCACACCCAACGCGTCTGGCCGTCCTTGCGTACGATGCGGTGCTCGAAGGGACCCAGCTTAGCCCCGGCCAGCAGGCGCCGGCCCTGCTCGAGCACCGCGGCCTTATCGGCCTCCACCACCATGCGCAGCCAGAGGTAGGGGTTGGAGGAAAAATCGTCGCGAGTATAGCCGGTGACCGCCTCGCAGGCCGCGCCGTGCTCCGTGGCCACGGCCCGGCCATCCTGAACATGGACCGTATACACGTAGTCGGAGAGAGCCTGGGTGATGCGGCGGTGGCGCTCCTCGCTCTCGCGCAGCCGCGACTCGGCGCGCTTGCGCTCGGTGATGTCCTCGTTGATGACCACGATGCCGGTGATCTGGTTGGCGTCGTCGCGCACCGGGATGGCGGAATGGGAAATGGTCTTGCGCCGTCCGTCCGAGGTCTCGATGTCGATAACCTCGTTGACGTAAGTCTCACCGCGCGAGAGGGCCCGCACAGACGCCCATTCATGAGGCTGGATACGCCGTCCCGTGTCGTGCCACCAGCCCGGGTATTGGCCGTACTGCTCGATGCCGGAGAAACGGACCCCTCCCCAAATGCCCTCCCCGGCCTGATTGCACAAGACGATCTTGCCCTGCACGTCGGTCAGCCACACGCCCACCGGCAGCTTGTCGACCACGGTGCGCAGCCTGAGCTCGCTGGCGCGCAGGGACTCCTCCATCCTCCTGCGTTCGCAGGCCTGCTCAGCCTGGCTGCGCGCCAGAGCGCCGCCCGCTGAATTCTGCAGCAAAGCATCCTTATCCATTCTTCAGTCCTGAATTGGTCCCTCCCGACCAGGAGGTCAAAACGATATTACATTTTTTCGGTCCTGGACCGCTCACTATGAAAAAAAATATAATCTCTAACGTCCATGAAAGTCTGCATCTTCGAAGATAACCCCAACATCCAAATTTTACTCAAATACTTCTTTAAAAAACGCGGCTTTGATGTGCACCTAGCCGACGATGGTGTGGACGCGGTCCCTCTGGTCCAGAAGCACCTCCCCGACCTCATCCTCATGGATATCATGATGCCCGGCAAAAGCGGCATAGAAGCCTGCATCGATCTGCGCCAGGCCGGCGTCAAGATCCCCATCGTATTCTTAACTGCCAAAGCTTACGCCGAGGATGAGCGATTCGCGCGCCAGGCCGGGGGCGACGCCTACCTTATCAAACCCTTCAACGCCGCCCAGCTCGAAGCGGCCATCGCCCCCCTGATTAGGCGCCCCTGAGAATCCCCATGGAAAAGTGGAACGAGCAATTCCTCAAGCTGTCCCTGAAGGCCACGGAAGGCCGGCTCAGCTTCAACTTCGTCATAGCCACCAGCATCGTCCTGTTTTGGATCGCCTTCGCCCTCTTCGTATTCACCATCCTATTTCGGACCTACCAGTACTTCCAGTCCCGCTATCGCGCCGGCCGCCGCAAGCTTTACGACCCCGCCATCGAGAAAGTCCTCATGGAAGAACCCCTGGAAGACGTGATCGCCGCTCTCCGGCCCCGGCGCTGGGGCGATGAATCCGTAGTCCAGGAGGTCATGGTGGACAACATGCGCCACCTCAAGGGCCCACCCTTCGTGACCCTGTGTACGGCGGCGCATCGGCTGGGACTCGTAGAGCGCAACCTCGCCGGCCTCAAATCCCGCGCCAAGCTGCGCCGCGGCACCGCCATGGAAGTCCTGGGCGTCATGCGCGCCCCTCAAGCCGTGGTAGGCATACTCGCCATCCTCGATCGCGAGCCCATGGACATGAAGCTCGTGGCCCTGCGCGCCCTGGCCGCCATCGGCAACCCCGCCACTTTACCCTATTTCGTGAAGGCCGCGGACCGGCTCTCCCCGGCCATGCTGCCGCGCCTAGCCTCCCTCATGCTGGAGTTCGGGCCGGCCTCAGGGCCCCGGATCAAAGAACTCATCGACCGCCATCGCCTGGCCTTCCCACCCCGCGTCATGAAGGAGCTGCTCCAGGAGACCGCAACGGACGCCCTCCGGGAGAAGAAGCCGTGAACGAATACGCGCCGGCGCTGCTCTACATGACGGATGTTGTGATGGTCTATTACTTCCTCATCCTCAACGGCGTATACCTGATCATATCCCTGCTCGCTTTCCAGGCCGTGTACCGGCACCTGCTGCGGCGCAACTACGGCGGCTACGCGCAGCTCATCCGCAGCCCCCTGACCCCGCCCATCTCGGTCATCGTGCCCGCCTACAACGAGGAAGTCGGCATCGCGCTCACCGTCAGCAATCTCCTGCACCTCGACTACATGCGCTACGAGGTCATCGTGGTCAACGACGGCTCCCAAGACCGGACCTTCGCCGAGCTGGAGCATGCCTTCCAGCTCTACCCCACCGAAGTCGAAGACGTCGGCAGCCTGCCCACGCGGCTGGTACGCCAGGCCTACAAGTCCCGCACACATCACAACCTCACCGTGGTGGATAAGGAGAACGGCGGAAAATCCGACGCCCTTAACGCGGGCTTGAATTTCTCGCTGCACCCCTACTTCTGCTCCATCGACGCCGACGTCATCCTGGAGCCGGACGCCCTGCAGAGCGTCATCCAGCCCATCATGGAGTCGGACCGTCGCGTCATCGCGGTCGGCGGAATCATCCGTGTAGCCAACGGCTGCCGCGTGGAGAAGGGCCGCGTCGTCGAAGTGGTGATGAGTCTCAACCCCTTGGTGGCCTTCCAGGTCATCGAGTACTTTCGAGCCTTCCTGTGCGGGCGCACCGGTTTCTCCCGCTTCAACGCGCTCATGATCATCTCCGGGGCGTTCGGCACTTTCGAGAAGGACCCGGTCATAGCCATCGGCGGCTACCGACCCGGGACAGTGGGCGAAGACATGGACCTGGTCACCCGCCTCCACTCCCACATGCGCCTGCAGGGCGACACCGACTACGCCATCCAGTTCATCCCCGACCCGGTCTGCTGGACCGAAGTCCCGTCCAACATCACCGTGCTCAGCCGCCAACGCCGGCGCTGGCAGAAAGGCTGCCTAGAGGTGCTGGGCCAGCACGACGAGATGTTCCTCAACCCCCGCTTCGGCGCGCTGGGGATGTTCGCCTACCCCTTCCTGCTCCTCTTCGAAGGCTGGGGAGTGATCATCGAGCTGCTAGGCTACGTCCTCTTCGCCTGGAGCTGGTGGGTCGGGGCCGTCTCGACGGATTTCGCCCTGGCCTTCTTTGCGGCCGCCTTCTTCTGCGGCATGGTTCTGTCTTTGACCGGGGTGCTGCTCGGCGAGATGACGCCGCGGCCCTACCCGAAGTACCGGCAGTGGCTCGCCCTGACCCTCTATGCCTGCCTTGAGAACTTCGGATACCGACAGCTCACCTCGATCCTGCGCATCCTGGGCACCTGGGACTATGTCTTCCACATCGGCTCCTGGGGACGCATGGAGCGCAGAGGCATGGCTCAACGAAAATGAGAAGACTGACCTTCTTCATCGTCCTGTCCATCATCCTGCTGGGCCTCTGGCGGCTTAACCGGCCCGTCCACTCCACCCAAGAGGTCCCGCCCGACGCCCTGGCCTCCCCCAACGAGGAACTCATCAAGGACCATCCTGACCTCATGCCGGCGCAGGTCGCGGTGCTCATGCTGAGCCAAAGCCAACAGGCCTTCGCGGCAGCCCGCGTCCTGCAGGCGGCCGGCCTGCCATTCACTGTGACCCGGGACGCCCAGGCTGCGGTGCGTCACCGCGTGATCTTCATCCCTTTAGACGACCGTTCCACGCGCCTGCCGCCCACCGGGCGGGAGGCATTGCGACAGTACGTCTCGGACGGAGGCGTCCTCATCCTCCAGATGCCGTCCGCCGATCTCTGGCCGGAGCTCACCGGCCTGGTGCGCAGCCGAGCCTCCCGCGCCCGGCGCGGGCTCACCTTACAGGCCAAGACCGATCCCGGGCCGGCCTTATTCGACCAGCCCCAAGAGCTGGAGGTCCCACTGGCCTCGTCCCGGGTCCGGGAAGGGCCCTGGAGCGCGGCTCTCTTCCCGGCGCCAGGCTCCGATACCCAGGTCCTGGCGAGCTTCACGAACACCAAAGAACCCGCCCTGGTGCTCCACCGCCTGGGCGCGGGCCGCGTCTACACCATCGGCGTCCAGCTGCGCGACCTCTTCGTGCGGCCCCAATCCGGGCGGGACTTCGACGCCCACCGCAGCGTCACCAACGGCTTCGAGCCGGGCTCTGACGTCTGGCCGCTCATGTTCCGAGCCTGGTACGAAGCTGCCCAACCCTTCTGGCTGCGCCTGCGCACGGCCCCGGGCCGGGCCCGCGGCGTCTTCCTTTTAAGCCACTCCTTCGGTCCCGGCGCCAGCGTGTCCCAAGCCGAGGAGTTCTCGGCCCTAGAATCCGCCCGCCTCGTCAGGGCCACATGGTTCTTTCAGACCAGCGTCGCGGCCAGTGATTCCTCCAGCCAATTCTTCGATGCCCGGCTGCGCGGACTGGCCCTACAGCTAGCGCGGACCGGCCATGAGATCGGCAGCCATTCCGTGGCCTGCAGTCCGGATTTCGAATCCCTGCCCTTGAACCCCGCGCCTTTAGACCCGCGCGCCTACCGGCCCAATGTGGACGTCCGAGGCTTTACACGCAACGCCTCTTTACTCGGCGAACTCAAGGTCAGCAAGGCCATCCTCGACGGCACGCTCTCCTCGGGCGCCGTGGCCGGCTTCCGTTCCCCTGATTTCAGCTATCCGCCGGCTTTGGACTGGGCCCTGACCCGCACGGGCTACGCCTACGACTCGAGCCTATCAGCCAACGGGATGATGACCCATCTGCCTTTCCGGCTTGTGTCCTGGCGGGCCATGACCCGCGAAACGGACCTAATCGAGCTGCCCATCACCTTCGCGGAACCCCGCCGGCCCGCACCACCCCTCACCTCATCAGCCCTCCTCGACACGGCGCGCCTCATCACCCAGCACGACGGCTGGATCGTTTGGTCCCTCACGCCGGACGGCCGGCCGGAACAAACCGAGCTGCTGCGCCAGGTCCTGACGAGCCTGCCCCGGGAGTACACGCTGATGACCATGCGGGTTGCGGCGCGATTCTGGCTGGCCCGCTCGCAGACGCGCTTCTCCTTCGCCCCGGGGCCGCGCGCCAAAGAGATCGTCCTGAGCCTCGACCTGCCCGCGGGCAGTCCGGCTTTGTCCTTCCAGGCCAGCGGCCCACTGCGCTCCTGCACGGCTACAGATCGTGCGGTCCGGGTCTCTTGCGTCGATGACATCCTGGTCGTGGACGCCCCGCAGGCCCGCCAGGCCCGGATCGACATCATCCTCCGCTAGATATTCGCCACTTCACAAAAAGCTGCGTGACCAGCCGGGGCCTCGAAAAAACGTCAACGGCCCCCCATCCCCCATTCCTCTTTTGTACCATACCGTAAGCAGGACTATTTTCAGGAGGCTCTATGGCACAATGGGAAGAAGGCGACTTGGACCCGCGGGAGATGATGGCCCGGCACGCACGGACCGTGCTCAGTGCCGTTCTGGTCGCAGCCGGTCTCGTCCTGCTCTGGTCGGCCGTGGTCTTCATTCCGGCCGGACACGAAGGCGTGCTCTTCAATAAGCTCTCCGGCAAAGTCAGCACGACCACCCTCAAGCAAGGCTGGCAGCTGCGCGTACCGATCATCAACAGCGTGATCATCTATGACTGCCGTCGCAAAGACTACACGATGTCCATGAGGACCGATGAGGGCCAGGTCCAGGGCCAGTCCGACACTAACTGGTCACCGACCGCGGACGGCAACGCCGTGGGCCTCGACATCACGGTCTGGTACCGCATCCCCTTGGACACCGCGGGCAAAGTCTATCTCAAGCTAGGAGACCAAGACTGGTGCGAGGAACATGTCATCCGGCCCATCATCCGCAACGCCGTGCGCCTCATGACAGCCAAATACACCGCGCCTGAGCTCTACGGCCCCAAGCGCACCGAAGTCCAGGATAAGATCAAAGAACTCATCGCCAAGTCCTTCAGCGACGACGGGTTCTTCGTCCTCGACGGCGACGGTGTCTTCCTGCGCGACGTACACCTGACCCCCTCCTACCAGCACTCCATCGAGGAGAAAGTCGCGGCCCAGCAGGCCATCCAGCGCAAGCAGTTCGAGGTGGAGCAGGCCAAGCAGGAAGCCATGGCCATCAAGATCAAGAACGACGCCCTGTCATCGGCCAAGAGCTACCTGCAACTGCGCACCATCGAGATGCTGGAGAAAAAGGACTTCAAGGTCATGGTTGTGCCTCAGAGCCAAGGTCTCATCCTCAACCTGCAGGACACCAAATAAGCAGGCGGTAGGCTCAGGCCAGGTCCGGGTTTCTCAAGAAGATCAGCCGGAATTCCACGTCCGCGAGCCCCCAGGCCCGCGCCACGGCCGCGCGATAATCCTCGCCTTGGCGCCGGTACTTCTCGCGCGACACGCTCAGGCTCCGCACAGTCACGGCTTCGCTCTTGAAATCAGCCACCACTACGCGCCCGTCCTTACGAAAGACCAGGTCGATGGTCCCCCGCACAACGGCCCCCCCTTCGCCGTAGACGAAGGGCAGTTCCCGCCCCAGGATCTCGGCTGAAGCCAGCTCCCGGGCGGCCTGTGAGCCCAAGAATACTCTCAAGATGTCCTCGGCCTCGCCGCGAGCCGCAGCCCAGTCGGCCTCGGGCTGAGCGGCTGCCAGACTGCGGCAGGCCGCGGCCACGGCTTGAGCCGGGTCGACTGATTTGCCAAAATCCCAGAGCGCCAGGACCTTATGGCAGAGCTGTCCCACCAAGGAACCCAGCCCAAAACCGGCGGGGCCGGCTTGCCGAGCGCTGTCATGGCCGCCCTCCCGCAAATACCCGGTCGCAGTCCGGATCCAGCTGCGCGCCGCTGTCTCATCGCGCCGCCCCAGCCTCTCGGCCCGGACTCGCGCCAAGGTCTTTTCGTCAGGCAACAGATGCGTGCACTTAAGCCCTGAAAGGCCCAACCGGTCGGGACGGGACGCGCCCGAATCGGCCGGGATGACATGCACCGGCAGCGGGCCGGCGCCGCTGAGCGTCAGGATCGTCTCGTCGGCCGCGGGCCAGGCCCCTGCCTCGCGCAGAAGCCGGGCCAAGGTGCCCGCGTCCGCCTTCTGCGCGCCCAACAGGATCAGCTTCTCTTTGGCGCGCGTGAGCGCCACATAGAGCAAGCGCACGGTCTCGTCTTGCCGGCGCTGCCGCTCCCGGTCCTCCAGCAGCGCCCGCGCCGCGTCGCAAATTCCGCAGCGCGGCAGACTCAGGCCGGCTCGACCCGTGCGCCAATCAGTCAGCACGGCCTGGCCGCCGCCCCCGTGGACGCTGCCGCCCGAAAGGTTATAGACAAGCACCGCCGAGAATTCCAAGCCCTTAGCCTTATGGATGGAGAGCACCCGCACGGCGTCCAAGTGCTCGTCGGCCAGAGGGCTCTCGCCCTCGGCCCGAGACTCGTCCATGGCCCGAGCCACCAGGGCGATGAACTCCTTCAAGGTCAGCCCCCGCTCGTCGCCTGCCCCGGCCGCCAGGCGGGAGAACTTAAGCAGATTGGAGACGCTCTGCTGACCGTGATAAGCCCTGGCCGCAGCCACGAGCAGGGGCGTCTCTTCAAGAGCGGCGCAGACGAGCTCGCCCAATGGCGCGCGGCCCACGCGACCACGCAGGCCGCGCAAGAGCGCGAAGAGCCCGCTGAGACGCCGCTTCTCAGCCGCAGGCCAAGACGCCGGTGGATCTTCCTGATAGCCTGGCTTGCCCGCGACGGCCCAAAGGCGCAGATCCTCATCGGCCAATCCCATGAACGGAGAACGCAGGAGGCCCGCCAGAGCAAGCCGGTCCTCGGGGTCATCGAGAACGCGCAGAAGGTTCAACAAGTCGATGACCTCCTGGCTGTTGTAGAAGAGCTTCTCCATCTCGACGACGTAAGGAACATCCGCAGCCTTGAAGGCCTCCAGCAGCGGGGCCAGGGCGCTGGAAGTTCGCATAAGCACGGCCACGTCCTTGAAACGCCGGCCTCCCGGAACAGAACACTGTGAGGCGATCCAACCGGCGATCCAGCCGGCCTGCGTCTTATGGCTGGTCAAGGCGTCGGGCTCCTCACCCCCCTCGCGCGCCGGCCCTACCATAACAAGTTCAACGGCAGGGCCGGACTCTGCTGTATCGACACTGGCGGAGATAGGGATATAGTCGGGCTGTGAACCTTCCTTGCGGCGCATGAGCTTTGGAAAGATCGCATTGACCGGGGCCAGGACGCCGGCCGTGCTGCGGAAATTATTCTTAAGTTCGCAGAGGAGCGCCGCCCCGCCCCGGAGCAGATGCTCCGTGATGCCCTGATAAGCCGCAATGTCCGCGCCCCGGAAGCGGTAGATGGACTGCTTGGGGTCGCCGACGATGAAAAGGCGCCCCGGCCCGGGCCGCACTTGATCCCAACACCGGGCGCGGCCTCCGCGCACCTCAGCCAAAAACAACAGAAGTTCGCCCTGCAGGGGATCCGTGTCCTGGAACTCGTCGATCAGGAAGGTCTGGTACTTGGCCTTGAGTTCCTCGCGCACGGCAAGGTCGTCCCGGACCAGATCCCGGGCCTTGAGCAGGAGCCCGTCGAAAGACACCAGCCCCGCGCGCGTGTAACTCCGGCGGAAGGCTTCGGCGAAGGGCGCCACCAGACGGCCGGCGCGGCGCACCAAGGCCTCGCTCTCTGCCGAAGCATCGGCCGCAATCCTCTGAGCGCTCTCGTAGGCCGGGGCGCAGGCGCCATCCCAGCCGGCGGGCCATTTAGACTGGGGAAGTTCCATGGTCCGGGGCCGCGCCAAGGGCGGATCATCGCAAGCCGCGGCCTCGGAGAGCCTTTCCAGATGGCCTGCCAGACCCGAGAGCGCCTCCAGTATCTTGCCGCGGCTAGGAGGCTGTCCCTGATGAGCCTGGCGCAAGACCCGCGCCAGTTCCGCCAGGCGCTGCGGCGCCTCCGGGTCCGACCGACCGACACCAGCGAGGTCCACGGGCGCGCCGGCCAACCCACGCGCGAGCTCCTCTAGATCTTCAAGCGGCGCCCAACGCAGAACCGCAAGCCACTCTTCTCTCCTGCCATCGCAGACCTCTTCGCCCAACTCCATGTCGAGCCACTGGGACCACCGGGTCTCAAAGAGCTCCTCGAACTGCGAGCCTTCGTCGACCCGGAACCCGGGGTCCATGCCGGCCTGCAGAGGATAGAGTCGCAAGAGATGCGCCGCGAAGGCGTGGATGGTCCCGATCTGGGCCTTGTCAAGGTCCTCCAAAGCCGCGCGCGCGCGCTCCAGGACTTCCCCATCGGTCCTGCCGAAATGAGAGCGCAGCTCCTCAAGGACAGTCTCGGCCCGCTTGCGGGCCTTCTCCCCCAGAGACCCGCGGCTTAACAGCGTCACCAGCTCCAGAAGCCTCTCGGCCAAACGCAGCCGGATCTCACCCGCGGCTTTCTCGGTGAAGGTCAAAGCCACCAGCGCGGTGATGGGCAGAGGGCTCTGGCGCCCCAGGAGGTTGAAGAGGATCCGGTCGGTCAGGAGGGTGGTCTTGCCGGTACCGGCGCCAGCTACGACCACGACATTGCAATCGAGACGGCTGCGCGCGGCGTCACGGTCCGCTTGGTCCAGTGTAGGCACGGAGAAATTCTACAAAAGGACTCGGCCGGCATGTCTGATGCTGGGTGAACGGGCCAATCGCTCCAGTCTGGAATAGGCCATTTTTCTTCAGTTAAAGGCCCACTTGGCCCAACCATCGTCCTGCGCACGAATCTATATTATTGTAGGCATGAAAAATCAAGATGTCTAAGACCCGAAGACTCTGCAAAGCATCGACTAGCTCAGCGCTCAGCCTCGCACTGATCCTGTTTTCTCCCGGCCTGGAGTGCTACGCAGCCTCCGGCTCAATAGCCAGCATACCGATCTTGGGCACCGGCTCCGCGATCGCCGGAAAAACCGGGAAATCCAAAGTGTCCTTCCTGCATGCCAATCCCGGCAGCCCCCGACTCTCCCCTGCCAGCCTCTCCAACTCATCGTCCATAGGCGTCGCCCCGCCGGTCTCCCCCATCAGCCAGATGCCAGTCTTAGCCGCTCCATTGCAAGACGGCCTTGTCCCGAAAATAAGCCCCAGTCCAAGCAACCCGGCAGCGCTCCCCACCAGCGCCATTCCCGGATCACCGGCGGTCCCCTCGGCCAGGACCAGGCTGGCTTCCACGGTCAGCGGCTTAAGCGCGCAAGCCGCGCCGCAGTTGGATATCGTCGCGAGCCGAGATTCATCCGCGACCAGCCTGCGCCAGAGCGGCACCGAACTCCAACGCGTCTTGGAAGGCGCCACCGGCCGTCCCGCAGCCGACGCGACGAGGATTTCACGACCCGCCCCGGCTCAGACCGGCGATCACGCCGAGCCCAGACATAAGGCTGCCGGACTTTTCAATCGCCCCGAGGGACAAAATGACGCGAAGATCATCCGCTCATTTCTCGAAGAGGCCGTGTCCGCCTCGGGGCGGGAGCCGGCGAGGCGCGCCCAAGGGATGCGCGTAGCTTTCGCCAAATACCCGGAAGTCCTCGTCCGACTCGCCCAGGGCTGGTCGCCCAAAACTTTCTCAAAAAACGCTGACCTGCAAAAAACATTCCCTTTCGCCGACAAATCCACGGACTCGCTGTATCACTGCTTTTGGAAGTTGCTCGATGAGCTGGCGGCCCAGTGGCACATGCCGCCTATCGCCCGGCTGCCGCTTGCGCGCAAACTGTATAAACAATCCGTTCTCGGCATGGCCCACGAATTCGCCCAAGCGCCCCCCCGAGAGAGATTGGAGATACTCGGCTGGCTGGGGGACCGTCCTTTCACGGAGCTGGCCAACGGCATCAACGAGCAGATCGCCGATTTAGACCTCGGAGAGACGGACATCGTGCTCCTCTTGGCCGGCCAAGCGGATTCACTGAGCATACCGGAATATCCCGCGCTCAACGCGCAGACCCTCGCCAAGATCCTACTGGAGTATTTCCGACACATGTCCTGCACGGACAAACGGGAAATGATCCTGTGCCTTCTGCGCCTGCCGCCCGACTCATCCTCGGAGATGCAGCTGGCGGCCATCGTCCAAAGGATGGGCCCGGTCATGCAGAAATTCTTCCAACTGGCGGGCAGCCGCTCCACCTCGCCCCATATCCGGCGGGTCATGAGCCGGTTATTGTCACAAGTCCAGCCTTTCGATCCCAAAACCGCGAAGCAAGAGGTCACCCGGAGCCTAGGCCGTCCTATCGACGATCTGTTCTTCGATTTCAGCGATCAACCCCTAGCCGCCGGCACCATAGGGCAAGTACACCGAGCCAAACTCAAGGGGACCGGCGAACCAGTCGTTTTGAAGGTCCGACGTCCGGGCATCAAGCGTCAAGTCGCCAAGGAAATAACGCTGCTCCGGAAGATCACGGCAGACCAAAACTTCGCCAACCTAGTGGACGAAACAAAGGAGGTGCTCGCCGCAGAGATTGATTTCCGAAGAGAAGCGGCCAACATGAGCTTAGCCCGGGTTTACCAGAAACCAGAACAGGGCATCAACGCAGTCGGCTTGGCTCAAGGCGTGCCGGTCAAAGAGGACGTGCTGGTCATCACGCTGGCGCCGGGCCGGGAACTCTCCCGGATCGCGAAGAGCGAAAGAACCCCAGCGTTGGAAAACGCCCTGGCCCGCCTGCTCAGGATCTGGTTCGTGGAGGCGATCTTCGGCAGCGGTTTCTTCCATGCCGACCTTCACCCAGGAAATATTTTCCTGGAAGCCGGCCCCGACGCCAAGTCGCCCGATCTCCTGACTTTGATCGATTTCGGCAATTGCGGCTCTTTCACATTGCCCTTACGCCGTGGACTGGCGGCGATGATGCTGAGCGCGGCAACGCGCTCAACCGAGCATACCGTGAAGGCCCTTGAGGACATGGGCATATTGCCGCTGCGCGCCGCGGCATCGTTTTCCGATTATCTCCAGGACCTCTACCGGCGCGACTTGAATCTCAGCGACAGGGTCTCCAACTTAATCGCCTCGGCCCACAGCCGCGGATTCCCCGTGCCGAGGGAGCTCCTGCTGTTCAATCGGTCGAAAATGTTCCTCGAGGCGGAACTCCAAGACGTCAACACCCAGCTAAAACGCGATGTCGAAGGCCGACGGCAACATGTCTCCGCCAATGAGATATATATCGGGGCATTCTTAGGTTATGTCGCAAGCCATGGGGCCAGCTGGCTCATCTCGGCGAAAGCCCGCTCGGAATCACCGGTAACCTTAAGGATGATCTGGGATTTCCTCAAGGATATCGCAATTATCGAAGCGAGAACGCTATCCTATTTTTTTCATGGTTTATCATGGAAATAACATCACTTTCGCCGCTTCAGGCCGGGACGAACGACCCGGCGCCCTACCATCCCCAGCTCCATTCCTTGGAGCGATCTGGCCGGCGAGAACGGCGGCCCGATTTTTATTGTAGAATCCCATCATGAAGCGTGCGAGGCCCACTCCGGCGGCTCGATTCGAATACCACCCCCCCTTCCCGCTCGGTAAGGACCGCGCCAAGTATCGCCTGCTGACCAAGACCGGCATCAGCGTCTCCAAATTCGAAGGCCGACCCATCTTGAGAGTCGAACCCCAGGCCCTGGCGCAGCTCGCCAAAGAAGCCATGCGCGACATCTCCTTCCTGCTGCGCCCCGCGCACCAGCGCCAAGTAGCCGCCATCCTTAAAGATCGCGAAGCCTCGGCCAACGACAAGTTCGTGGCCCTCGCCATGCTGGAGAACTCCGTCATCTCCGCCGAGTTCGAACTCCCCTTCTGCCAAGACACCGGCACGGCCACCATCACGGCATGGAAAGGTCAAAACGTCTGGACCGGGGCCGATGACGCAGAATGGCTCACGCGCGGCGTCTGGCAGACCTACACCCAGGAGAACCTGCGCTACTCACAGACCGTAGCCCTGGACATGTACGAGGAGAAGAACTCCGGAAACAACCTGCCCGCCCAGATCGACATCTACGCTACGCCGGGCATGGAGTACAAGTTCCTCTTCATAGCCAAGGGCGGGGGCTCGGCCAACAAGACCGTGCTCTATCAGGAGACCAAGGCCCTGCTCAACCCCGCATCCTTGAAGAAGTTCCTGACCGAGAAGATGAGATCCCTGGGCACCGCCGCCTGCCCGCCGTATCACATCGCTTTCGTCGTGGGCGGAACCTCGGCCGACGCTTGTCTTAAGACCGTCAAACTCGCCTCGACCGGCTATTACGACGCCCTTCCCGCCAGCGGAGATAGCCACGGCCGGGCCTTCCGCGACCTGTGCCTGGAAAACGAGCTCCTGGAGGCCGCGCGTAAGTCCGGCTTCGGCGCCCAGTTCGGGGGCAAGCACCTCGCCCACGACGTGCGCGTCATCCGCCTGCCCCGGCACGGCGCGTCCTGCCCAGTGGGGATGGCCGTCTCCTGCTCCGCGGACCGCAGCATGCTCGCCAAGATCGACAAGTCCGGCATCTGGCTCGAGGCCCTGGAGCGCCATCCCGAGAAACTCATCCCGGCCGCGCAGCGCCGCAAGGGCGCCGATGAAGCGATCCGCGTGGACCTCGACCGGCCCATGACCGAGGTCCTGGCCGAGCTCTCCAAGCATCCGGTCGCCACGCGGCTCTCGCTCTGCGGCCGCATCATCGTGGCGCGCGACATCGCCCACGCCAAATTCAAGGAACGCCTCGACCGCGGCGAGGGCCTGCCGCAATACCTCAAGGACCATCCCGTGCTCTACGCCGGCCCGGCCAAGACACCTCCGGGCAAGGCCTCGGGCTCGCTGGGCCCCACCACGGCCGGCCGCATGGACTCCTACGTGGACCTCTTCCAGGATCACGGGGCGTCTCTTGTCATGATCGCTAAGGGCAACCGCAGCCCGGTCGTGACCGAGGCTTGCAAAAGGCACGGCGGCTTCTACCTGGGCACTATCGGCGGCCCAGCCGCGGTACTGGCACAGCGATGCATCAAGAAAGTCGAACTTCTAGAATACCCTGAGCTGGGCATGGAGGCGGTCTACTCCATAGATGTCGTCGACTTCCCGGCCTTCATCCTCATCGACGACAAGGGCAACGACTTCTACCGCAACCTCTGCCCCCTGGCGGCGGCCAAGCCCCTGCCGCTGCATCCCGCGCCCAGAGGCTCCTGATGTGGAAGACCGCTGAAGGCTCCACCGGCCGCCTGGTCCAGCTCTGCCTGGCCTACTACTTCTTCTACGTCATCTTCGGCGTGGCCACCAAGTGCTTCACAGGCCATTACGCCATAGTGACGCCGGCCATGACGGACATGGAGTTTTTGGTCTGGAGCACCTTGGGCGGCTCGCTCATCTGCCTGATCGTGGTGCTGGCCGCGGGGTGGTACCGCACCAAGACCGACCGCTTCGTGCGTCTGGGCCCGCTGCGTCTGCCCGCGGAATGCGCCTACATCATCCCCTCGGGCGTGTGCACGGCCGTGGTCATCCCGACTACGACCTTGATGTACATGCTGCTCAAGTCCGTGATGGTCGCCATGGTCATCATGCGGGCCAGCGTCATCGTCATCAGCCGCCTGGTCGACGAGGCGCAGATCCGCCAGGGCATCCTGCATAAAAAGGTGTACTGGGAAGAGAATGTGGCGGTGGTCTTCGCCGTAGCCGCGGCCGCCACGCAAGTCTTCCTGGCCCGCAGCGAAGACTTCGATTTCCTCAAGAACAGCACGGCCATGGCCGTGCTGTCGAGCTACATCTGCGCCTACGCGCTGCGCATCTACATCATGAACTACTACAAGAACACCCGGCCCAAGGGCGCGCCGCTCGACAACAAGTGGTTCTTCTCCATCGAACAGATCTCGGCCTCCGTAGCCATGGCCCTCATCACGCTCGGCCTATTCACCAGCTCGTCTTCGGCCCGGCCCGTACTCGAGTTCCACGCCGCCCTGAGACATATCCACCCCCGCTGGTTTCCCGCCACCGGCGCGGGCGCTGTCTACGGCATGGTGGCCTTCTTCTCGGTCTTCATCTTCATGTTCAAAGGCCGCACGGCCACCTTCGCCGGCCTGGTCAATCGCCTGACCTCGCTGGTAGCCGGCACCACGGCGACGCTGCTCTCCTTCTTCATCTTCGGCGCCAAGTTCCCGAGCCCGGCGGACTGGTGCTCGCTGGCGCTCATCCTGGTAGCCGTAGGCTTCCTCTCGCTGGCCGAGAAGAAGCGCGTCTTCGAGCTGGCCAAGGCCAACGAGATCCCAATGCGACCCCTGGAGGTCAAGTCATGAACAAGGTCCTCGACACCGTCCTGCTGCTCGCCCTGCCCGCCTCGGGAAAATCCGAGGTGCGTCGTTATCTGGACCTGATGCCCGCGGACTTGCGGCGCCAGGACTTCCACATGGGCAACAGCGTGCAGCTCGACGATTTCCCTTACGTGCACATGATGCGGCGCGTCGACGACGAACTGGTGAGCATGGGCCATGAACGTGTGTTCTTCCAATCCCCGGAGCATCCCTTCCGCAATGCCCTGGATTGGGGCACACTGATCGAGCTGATCAATGAGGACCACGAGGACCTGCTGCGCAAGAGATTCCTCAATCCAAAATCCGCGACCTTGGACCTCTTGGACCGCTTCGACCGCGCTTCAGTCAAAGTCGGCGCCCCGGCGCGGCTGGGACAACTCGATAAATCCCACAGGATAAAGCTGGCTGATTCCCTGGAGACAGAAGCCAGCAAGATGATCAAGGAGAAGCAGGAGAGCTATCCCGACACTTTCGATAGCAAGACTTTAGTCATCGAATTCGCCCGGGGCGGCCCGCTCAACGCCCAGCAGCCCCTGGCCGAGCCATTCGGCTACCGATATTCTCTGGGCCGGCTCTCGCCCAAGCTACTCGAAACGGCCGCCATCCTCTACATCTGGGTGACTCCCGAGGAATCGCGCCGCAAGAACCAAGCCCGCAGCAACCCGAAGGACCCAGGGTCGATCCTACACCACGGCGTGCCCATCGAGGTCATGCTCAACGACTACGGTCAGGACGACATGGAGTGGCTGCTCAAGAATTCGGAGCAGCCCGGGACCGTCACCGTCAAGGCGCACGGCAAGACCTATCACCTCCCGGTGGCGCGCTTCGACAACCGGGTGGACAAGACGTCATTCCTGCGCGAGGCCCAGAGCTCCTGGAAGCCGGCGGCGGTCAAGGCCGTGCATGAGGGGCTGCGCGAGGCTTTGGACCATCTGGCCGGCGTGGCGAGGCGCTAAGCTGCGGCTTCGAGGCATCGCCTTGGCTGCCCTGACCTGCGGCTTGGCGCTCCTGCTCGGACTGCCGCTGCGCGTGTCAGCGGCGACGCCGACCCAGGAAGCCCGCAAGTGCTATGAGAAGATGCGCCCCGGCATCGTCGATTGGGCAAGACGGGACAGGCTCTCGCTCGATGAAGGAGACATCTCCTTAGGTGTGCCGATGCCCACACATCACCTGCAGGATGATGAGTTCAGACGTCTCTCCGCGCAGGACCCGGCGGGGCTGAAAGCACTCCTTAAGGGCGCCTCGCGATTTCAGACCTGGGCCTTCATCGCGGGCAAGCCCTACGCGGTCCTTGATTTAAAATCGGGCAGCCCTGGCTCTTGCCTGGCGAAGAAACTCGGCGACGACAAGGACATCGCGTCCTGGGGCCGGCAGTTCGCCAGGACCCCGTGGCTCCTCAAACAGCCGATGGGCCTGGTCGACTACGACGGCATCGTCATGGCCCTCTTCGACCATGACGCGACGACGTACCTGGCGCTCGTAAGCGCTCCGCGCGCGGGCCCGGCGCCTGCACCGGCTCCGAGCCGCGAGGGCTTGAATGATTTCAAGTCCGGATTCCGCGTCCTCGAGTCCTGGAGCGCCCGGAAGCGCGCCCTCTCGGCCCCCTCCAACTGCAAGAAGCTCGGCGAAGCCCCCGTGCCGAACGGCCCGGGGTATAACACCATCCCGCAATGCTGCGCGGGCCTTGTCGAGAGGACAGTGGCGGCCGCCTGCGGTCAGCCGATCGGCGGCTACGCCGGGATATGCCTGGCCTGCGGCGATGGGGGCTGCGACGAGAAGTTCGAGAACAAGTGCAACTGTCCGGAAGACTGCAAGTAGGGGTGCGCTGAAATAGCGGCAGGGCAAGTATCGCGGGCCGCGCCGCTTCAGATCGAGTTTTTCTCAATCGTGTCGATATAAATACAATTCGCGCTTGGCTCGGGCTGTCTCCCTCGATACGATAAACATTTACGCCGGGTAGACCTCGAGACGAAAGCTAAGGCCCCAAATTCCTGCGAAGTCCACGATTTAGGAAGAGCGCACTCTTGGCATAACCGGCCAGGGTTGATGGCCTTTCTCAAGAGCCTGCAGAAATGACTCGGGTTGAGCCCAACCCCGGAAGTGGTGTCCTATTTGGTGCGCTCTAATTCGGCGATTTTGTTTTTCGCTTCGGCATTGCCTTGATTGGCGGCTTTGCGATACCATGCGACTGGGCGCAGCCGTTGAGGGGAAGGCGGCGAGCCCGAAGCGGGCTTATCCTACCTGCAAGCCAAGTGGGTAAAATTGGGATGGCTTATTCAGAGACGCATTTCCAGGGCTGGAAGGCACTACCGGTGGCTACGGCTTTCATCCCCATTGGGCAGTTCATCTCGTCGGTGCTGCTCTCTCTGTTGTCCGGTCTATTGGTCAAGCCGGACGTCTGTCTGCCGCTGAGGAGTTTTGTCTTGTCGCACCCCTCGGCCATCCCTAAATCGCAGGCTTTGCGATAAAACACCAATGCTTTTTCGATATCCTTGGGCACACCTTGTCCTTGTTCATGCAGGTTGCCCAGATTGATACAGCTTCTGCCCTCCCCGAGATCGCAGGCCTTGAGGAAGAGCTCCCTGGCTTCCCTCCTGTCTTCGGGTGTGCCTGGGCCTATCGCGTGTTTGACACCGAGATTAAAACAACCTTGACCGATCTTCATGTCGCAGGCCTTGCGATAGAAGTCCATGGCTTTCTCCATGTCTTTGCTCACCCCGAGACCTTTTGTGTACATGACGCCAAGATCGAAACAGCTTTCACCACTTCCCGCGTCGCAAGCCTTGCGGGAAAGCTCTGCGGCCTCGCCCATATCTTTGGCTGCGTCAAGATTGTGACGGATGCTGACGCCTGGGACGGTGGGATCCCCCTCAGCCGGAGAGTGATAAGAAGTCCCGGTCCGTGAGGCAGGCGTGAGTGCTCTCATCGATCGCGTTATGCGAAGGCCGTCGGGAGTTATATTTCTGGCTGTCATCAAAAATTTTGAAATGCCTGTCAGCCCAAAATAGATGATGCACAGCGAGCCCAATATCCAGCGAGGCTTGGCATCCTTTCCCCTGGAAGATCCCTGAACCACGCGTGTCCCTGCCACGAGATCTGCCAGTTGCCTGCGATCGGGACGGAAGAACGCAACCGCCTGAGGGGCTAATGAGAATGGCAGGCCCAACAGCATCTCAGTCGCTCTTCTTAGAACGACTTGCGTCCATGACAGATCCAGCCGGTCCGCCGCGACGGGGATGATCTTGAGGCCGAACAGCATCTTTCCGGGCGTCGCATTCTTGTGTTTATTGAAAACGACTGCATAAACGAATACGACGGCCCACCCTGATAGGATCCTCGGGAGAGAGAGCACCACGGAATCACCTGCCAGGAGAGCCTTTATGGGGCTGACGAGCAATGGACTGAGCAATAGAGAGCAGGCGAATCCATCGATAAACCAGGCGGCCGCTCTCGCCCAAGTGCTGGCGACATGGAAGTTGTTCGATTGGATGTTTGCGCCTTCGGTGCTTGGGGATTCGTTGTGCATGGAGTAGTAGATAATAATAGGATTATTAAATTGCGCAAGTCCATCTGGGGTGGGTGCACCCAAAGACCGCTAATCGCGAGCATAAATAAAATAAAATATAATCTTAAATATGGCCAAATCCCGTCATGCAGCGTCGGAACTATCCCATTGTCCTGATTGCGGCGGCGCGGTCAGGGAGCTCGGCAAAGGCCGCGGGGTCTGCACGAAATGCAATGCCAGATTATTGAATCAGGTGGATCAGCCGGCCGTCACTCCTGACGTGGCTGCCGCAACGGCTGACAGATCTCTCGCTGGCTTTGCCGTCCGCGCCGGAGCCTATTTTATCGATGCGCTGGTTGGGATTTTCCCTATGGCTGTTCTTCTTCTGTTTGGGGTTCCGTTCAGCAGCCATTGGATTAGATGGGCTAGCTGGCTGATATTCTTGATCGATTGGGTTTGGATGCCGGCGACTTTCCAGGGGCAGACAATTGGAAAGATGATTGTCGGCATCCGCATTGTCCGCATCGATGGCTCTTCGTTGACTTACCTCCGCTGTCTGGGCCGCTGGGCCGCCCAGACATGCCTATACCCCGGCTGCATTTTAGTGGGTTGCACCAAACAAAAGCGTGCGCTCCACGATTATCTGGTCGGCACGAGAGTTATCTATCTTCCGATGACTAGCGCCGGAAGAAAGGCTTTGGGAGAGCTTCTGGGCGCCATCTTCTTGTGTCTTCCTCTGGCCATAATCTTTTGGACCGTGCGGCCTGGACACGTTGGGTTGCAAGAAGCCTTGACCAGAATGTCTCTCAAAACCATGCGGCTGACAGTGTCCCAATATAAGAATAGGAACGGCAAATATCCGGAGCAGCTTTCCGAACTTCAGTTGCCAGTAGAGCCCCTGCTTAAGGAGCACCAGAATTTTAGATTTCAGGCTGCCAATTACGACGCCGCGGTTTGCTCCGGCGGCGGCGTGAATCCGGCCAAGGTCAAGGATACGGGCTTTTGGGGCTATGTTTCGGATCCCGGCGCGCCGTGTTATGGGACAATTTTTGTGGACTGCACTCACGTGGACTCAAAACATAAACAATGGGCGTCGTATTGAGGAGGAGAAATCATGGTTTGGGTGCATGAGCCGTCTCCGTGGAATTATTGGATTGAAACCAAGACGGCACTGTTATCACCTAAGAAATATTTTATTGCCATGCCGCGCGGAGGCGGATACGCGGATTCCTTCTTGCGATCGCTGGTCTACAACACGGCCGGTGAGATTGGTTTCGATCTCTGCAACTGGCTGCAGAGTCATTGGCGGCCAGACGCGATGGGTTTCCTTTTTGCGGCGATCAATTCGGCGACCCTGGTCTTGGCCGGCGCCGGCATCCTCGGGGTGCTGGCTTTCGTTTCCGGCGGCAAGACCGACGCTCCGACGGCGATGCGGGTTTCCGCGAATTTGCAATTATTGATACCGGCCTATGTGTTGGTCCGAATGACGCAATTGGCGAACATCCATTGGCTCTCGGCCGTTGGGCTTTGCGCCTACGCGTTTTATGCAGCCTGGCTGCTCCATCATGCGCTGGTGCATGCTCTGGGCGCCAACGCGATTGTTGCCAAGCTTGCGTCAGGAAGCCTTGCCGCCTGGGGATTTTTTTCCGCTTGGAAGTAATCGCAATAGGTTGCGCTCTTTCTTGCACGTAGGTAAGGATAACGGCACTTTGAGCCGATAGCCACGCTTCGCTTTTGCCACTGGAGTCCCCCCCTTCCGCCCTTATGCTCCGCCTGGAGTATGCGGGCGGATGATTGTAGATAGAATAACCCCGCTTCGAGCCCCTCGCCTCGCCAGCATCATCCCTCCGACCTCCCCCCTTCCGACTGCGGGCACCCGGAGGGTGCCCGCAGTCGCTATGATACAGTTTAGCCACGGGGGATGCCAGTGTCGTCGGGATCGTGGGGGCGTCAAGGATGACATCAGCGGGGGCTGGGCGCAACGGCGAGGGCGGAGGGAGCGAGGGCGCGGACGGAGCTGGGGAAAAATGTCTGGTACTTGGCCCCCCCTCAGGGCACCCCATCAGCGGCGCTTACCGATTTGCTAACATCGTGCTCAGGGAGGGATTCCTCTGGACGAGGGCATCTACCCGGGCTGAGAAGCAGGACGTGTCTTCCAGGGTCAGCCAGGTTCTAACTTTGTCCCGCCAGGGACCCAGATTTATAATTGCAGAAGGCGGGCTCGGCCGACTTCGGAGGGCATTCATCTTGTCCTGTCCTGAGGACTCGTCATTTTCTTGTATTTCCAAACGAGGGCCAGCATGACGAAGACATAAGTCATGGGGATTATCGAGAGGACCGACCAGCCTATTGCGCTGCCGACGCCGTATCCTAAAGCTCTAGTGAAGCGGTAGGTGCAGACTAAATACCATACCCCCAGGCATAAGAAAACCAACCCGACCAAACCGGAAAATATCGGCGATTTCTCCCAAGGCAGGATGCGCGATAGGAGATTTGTGATGAAGAATACGCATAATAAATAAAGATATTTTCTCTTTGCCTTTCGAAGCTGCTCATATGAATCCAGTTGTTTCATGCTCCTCCCCAGCGTCGCGTCTTCACCCAATCTGTCTACCAATCCTCCCGGCGACGATGACCTACCAGCCGCCTAGGCTGGCCGTTGCCTAGAGCCGGAACTCGGCCGCCTCGAAGGCGGTTTTCTATTGTATCCTACCGACTGCGGGCCCCTGGCAGCGGAAGAGGGAGCCTGTGCGCATTGAGGAATTGAAGATCCTGGGCGGCTTCGGCAAGGGCGGCGAGCCCGAAGCGGGCTTATCCTACCTACAAGCTCCGGACTTCTGGAGGACTTCGTAGCCGGCTTCGATGACCTTCTTGAATTCCTCGGAGATCGCGTTCCAATCGAGGATATCGACCCGGAAGGGAAGGTCGGACTCCGCAAAGGCCTCGCGCGTTTCTTCGAGGCTGGTCGCGTCGAGCTTTTGGAGCGCGAACACGGCGAGATCTAGGTCGGAGTATGGCTTGGGCTTGCCGCTGACGCGGGAGCCGAAGGCCCGGACCTCGGCCCCGCACAGATGCCGGGCGAGGATATCCTTGATGGCGCGCAGTTGGGCGGGAGTGGCCTTAATCATTGCGCTTCTCGAGTTCCTTGAGCAGCGCCTGGGCGTCGGCCGCGAAGAGCTTGGCCGCTGCGAAGATCATTTCGGCCTTGGCCGAGTCGTAGGTGTGGGAGGTTTCGTTGCGGGCGGCGTGGTACCTGAACCAGGGCTCGACGTCCTTGATGAGGTGTCTTTCGGCGGCCATGCGGAAAAGTTCCTTGCGCGTTAGGCCTTCGAGGTCGGCTTCGGGAGAGTTCTTTTCGAGCCAGCGCTTGATGAACTTCCAGCAGAGCTCGTAAGTGAACTCGAAGTTCTTAATGACGCCGGCGCGGATGACGTCTTCGCTGTCCATGCCGGCCTGGGCGGCGGCGATTTTGAGGGCATGCTGGAGAGAGGCGGCGGCTTTGCGCAGGCTGCTTAGGTCTAATGCCATTTTCATTCTCCTAGATCAGTAGTTTCCTCGTCCCTGGCTGGCGAATCTTTTCACCAGGGACTTCTTGGCCTGCGGAAGCGAACGGAAGCGGCCTATCTTCACGTGAACGCCGAGCGCCTGGCCTGCCGCTTGCAGGGCCGGCAAGACGGATCTGTCGCGCAGCCGTATCTCTTCGGGCAGGCAGCCGACCTCTTCGACGGCGCCCAATACCGCATCCGCCAGGAGCTGGGCCGCGGTCTTTCCCGGAGGCATGACTCCCCCCGGGAGGATGAAGCCGGAGTCCTGGTCCACCAGCAGGACCAAGCGCGCGTGATAGGGCCGGTCCTGGTCTGCGATCGTGATCGGCAGGTAGAAGACTTCCGCTTCCCAGACTCCGCCTTTCTTGAGCGGCTTGGCCTGGAGCCTGGCGAGCCGGGCGGGGTCCAACACTGCCGGCTGCTGCGGGACTTCAGCGGGCGGCTGCGTCCAGGCGTTCTCGTAGTCGGACAGTTCCGGAGATCCTCCGGCCTTGGGCAGGTAAGTGAATATCTGCCCGGGGGCTTCGGCGGAGTTGAGTGTGCTGGAAGAGAGCTTTTCGACCCAATCGCACGCGCAGCGCAATGCGAGGGTCAGGAATGCGGCTTCCTGCTGATCCAGGTGCCAGGGGAAATAGCCGGGGCGGTAGCTGCGGAAGAGCGGCCAGGCGTTGTGGCCTTCGAACTTCAGGCCCAAGGCGCGGATGACCTTGCGGTCGGCTGTCTCCACGTACTTGCTGTCCGTGAACTGGGCCATGAGGCAGTCTTGCTTGAACGCGGACTCCTCGTCGAGCGCGGGCTCGTCGAGGAGCATGGCTTGATATGCGCCGAAACCTTCCGCGCCGCGATAGACGGAGAGGGCGAGGAATTCTCCCAAGGAGCCGAGGATGCAGGCGTAGCCCATCTGGCCGGTGGCTGGGCCTTGAACAGCGAAGAAGAGAGATTCATCGATGCGCTGCCAGGGCTTTGACTGCGAGAAGCGCTGAGCCTCAGCGTAAAGGCTCTTCCAGGTCTCTAAGTGGACTTCAGGGATCTTGGCCATTGTCCTGCGCCGCAGCGCCCTTGCCTCGTGCCATATCAAGCCCGCTGATATTTCGAATTCTTGGCCTGCATAATCTCGTCGCGTATGAAGAGCCATGACGCTCCCCCCGCCTTCATCCAGGGCTTGATTCTCCCCTGCTCCATCCACGTGTAAAGGGTCTGCCGAGTGATCTTCAGCAGGCCGCAGACTTGGGGTGTAGTCAGCACTTCTTCGGTAGAAATCATCCTAGCGCTCATAGTGCTCACCATAAGACCATAAATTTACAGCGCTGTCAAAATTGCCAAGGAGGGCCTGCAGCCCCGCTACGCGGGGCTGCGCGAGGCCTTGGACCATCTGGCCAGCGTAGGTCAGGCCGCGGTCTTCAGCAATGAACTCGCGCACGGCGGTTTGGGAATTGGATATGCCAAATTGGCATATCCAATTTAGCAAGGTTTCTCTCCCCCCTGGGGAGGGGTGGGAGGAGTAGGGAGGGTGATGGTGGAATCCGGGCCGAAGCCTGCTACAGGGAAAAACCGCGCGGCGCCATGGCCCAGACCCGGCCCGCATGCACGGTCAACGAGACCGCACCCCGGGCCACATTGCTCAAACCCCGGCCTCCAGGAACCAGGACGGCTCGCCGCAGAGGATAGCGCACACCGCTGACGGACAGCTTGGCCCGCTGCGTGGCGGCCAAGAGCGATAGCAGTTCCCCCCTCTTAAGTCCCAGCCGGTAGCGCCCCGGGCCCAAAATCGCAGCCAGCCCCCAATCTACCATCACCAGGCTGCGCCGGCAGCCCCAAGCCCGGGCCAAGGCCAGGTTGACCAAAGCATGGTCGAGCCGTCCGCCCATAATCCCCGCCACATAAAGCCGTGAGCAGCCCGTGCGCGCGACGAAGGCCAGGGCCTTCTCGAAATCGGAGGAATCCTCATCAAAGTCGCATAAAAAAGAAGTCCCGCGCCAAGACCGCGGCAAAGGCCTGGGTACCGAATCCATGTCGCCCACGACCGCGTCCGGATGCAGCCCCAGGCGGACGGCATGGCGCGCCCCCCCATCCGCGCAGATCAGCAAAGCGCATCGCCGCGCCAGCCGCCTCACCAAGGCGGGATCAGAGACATCCCCGTTGAGCAGGAGCAGAGCCGCGCCAGGCTCTCGCTTCATTCCGGTTCGGTCGGCGGCGGGACCGTGTCCTCACACTCGGGTTGCCCCGAAGTCTCCACCTGCAAGGTCACGTGCGTGATGCCGAAGCGCTCCTTAAGCAGCTTGGCCCCGACGCGCACGGTGGCGGCGGTATGCTCGTCGGATCTCACCACCACGTGCCCGCTCATGGACTCCGTGCCCCGGGTGACGGACCAAAGATGCAGATCATGGACCGAGCGAACCCCGGGCAAGGCGCTCAGCGCGTCGCGGATCTGCGCCAGCTCCAGGTGCGACGGGGTGCCTTCAAGCAGGATATGCACCGAATCGCGCACCAGCCAATAAGAAGTCACGACGATGCCAAGGCAGATCAGCAGGCTCACCACGGGGTCCGCCTGACGCCAGCCCGTCTCCATGACGATGACCCCGGCGATGACCGCGCCCAAGGAGCCCAGAGCGTCGGAGAGCACGTGCAAAAAGGCCCCCCTCATGTTGATGTTCTCGCGGCTAGAACGATAGAGCACAGCTCCGGCAGCCAGGTTGCTCAAAAGGCCGATGATCGCAATGACCACCATCTCCTTGGCCTTGATATCCTGCGGCGCGAAGAACCGCACGTAAGCCTCGCGCAGGATGATGCCGGTGATGAGGATCAAGGTGACGCCGTTGAGCAAAGCGACCAGAACCTCCACGCGCTGGTAGCCGAAGGTCCGCTTTGTGTCGGCCGGACGCCGCGCCATCCGGGCCGCGAAGAGACCCAACCCCAAGGCGGTCAGATCGAAGCCCATATGCAGAGCGTCGGAGATCAACGCCAGGCTGCCGGTCCACCATCCGCCCACAAGCTCGACTACAAAAAAGATCGCGGTGAGGCCCAGCGCCCAGGTCAGAGACTCGACCGCGGAGAGCCCTTGATGGCCGTGGTGCGCATGACCGTGAGCATGCCCTTGCGCGTGCCCCTGGCTCATGGCGTCCTGACCTGCCGCGCCACCTCGTAGAGGAGCACGCTCGCCGCGCAAGAGGCGTTGAGGCTCTCGACTCCGGCGGCCGCCTGCGGGATGCTCACCACCTCGTCGCAGATGCTGGCCACCAAAGGACGCATCCCGTAGCCCTCGGAACCAATGACCAGGACCAGGGGCGTGTTGAAGACCGTATCCCAAGCCGGACGGCCCGCGGCATCGGCGCCGTAGACCCAGAAGCCCGCTTCCTTAAGACGTTCCAGGGCCTGGCCGAGGTTGACCACGCTGACCACGGGAAGCTTCTGAATGGCGCCCGCCGAGGCCGCCACCACGGCCCCGGTGACAGGCGCGGAGCGCCGCTCCGGCAAGATGAGGGCGCTGGCGCCGAGATTGACCGCGGAGCGCGCGATAGCACCGAGGTTGTGCGGGTCCTGGATCTCGTCGAGCGCCACCAGCACAAGACCTTTGCGAGACTCCGGCGGGAAGCGCTCCAGCAGGCCTTTTAAGGACTCGCCTTCGTGCAAGACAACGCGTAAGGCCACGCCCTGATGGCGGCTCGCGCCGGCGACCCGATCCAACTCCCGGCGGTCCACGGTGCGCACGCGCACCCCCGCCTCCCGGGCCAGACTTGTGAGCTCCTCGATCTCGGAACCCTGGCTGCCCGCAGCTACCAGGAGTTCCTTGGCGCTGTCCGGCTTGCTGCGCAAGGTCTCAAGCACGCTATGGAAGCCGCTCAACCACTGGGCATCGCTGCGGGGTTCACGGCGGGACATGAGGCTACTTCCTCCGCCAGCGCTGGCCCTGTTTGGTGTCTTCCACCAGGATGCCCCGCGATTCCAGGTCTTTACGCAACTCATCCGAAAGCTTGAAATCCCTGGCCGCGCGCGCCGCGGCGCGGCGCTCGACCAAGGCCTGCACCTGCGCCGGCAGAGGAGCCTGGGCCTCATCCCGGAACAGCCCCAAGGCGAGGACGGACTCGGCCTGCTCCAGGAAGGCCCGCTTGGCGCCTGCGGGCGCACCGCCGCGCAGGCAATCCCAGACCGCGGCCACGGCGCCGGGCATGTTAAGGTCGTCCCCGACCGCAGCGCGGAAAGCCTTGTCCAGCTCCGCGGTAATGGGCTGCAAGGCCTCGCCCTTGACCGCGGCGGCCGCCTCGCGCAAACGACGGCGCGCGGTCTTGCCCGACTCCAGCAGTTCCCAGGTAAAGTCAAGCTGCTTGCGGTAGTGCGCGGTGTAGCAGTGATAGCGGTAGTCGAGAGGGTCGAAGCCTTTCTCCTTGAGATGGGCCAGGGTCACGAAGCCGCCCGCGGACTTGGCCATCTTGGCGTTGTTCATGAGCAGGAACTCGCCATGCAGCCAGATGCGCACGAAGGGCTTGCCCGTGGCCCCTTCGGCCTGGGCGATCTCATTGGAATGATGGATGGGGATGTGGTCCACGCCGCCGCAGTGGATGTCGAAGCTCTCACCCAGGTACTTCATGGCCATGGCGCTGCACTCGATGTGCCAGCCGGGGAAGCCCTTACCCCAAGGCGAATCCCACTCCATCTGCCGTTTCTGGTCCTTGGGAGAGAACTTCCAGACCGCGAAGTCCGTGGCGCCGCGCTTCTCCGGATTGGCGTCCACGCGAAAGCCTTCCTTGATGCCGGCGATGTGGCTCTCCCCAGCCAGACGGCTATAACCGGGGAACTTGGCCGTGTCGTAGTAGAGGCCGTCCGAGGTACGATAGATGAGGCCCTTGGCCTCCAACCTCTGAATGAGCCCGATCTGCTCCGGGATGTGCTCAGTGGCCTTGCAGAGCACCTCCGGCGGCCAGAGCAAGTCCAGGGACCGGCAGTCCTGGATGAATGCATCGGTGTATATCTTGGCGATATCCCAAGCGGTCTTGCCTTCGCGCTGGGCCCCGACCTCCATCTTATCCTCGCCCTCGTCGCCCTGACTGACCAGATGGCCGACGTCCGTGATGTTCATGACGTGCTTGACCTGGAAGCCGCAGAGCCTGAGGGCGCGCTTGAGGCAGTCCTCAAAGATATAGGTGCGGTAGTTTCCCACGTGCTGGTAGTTGTAGACCGTAGGGCCGCAGGTGTAGAGGCCGACCCGTGGCGGGTCCAAGGGGCGCAGTTCTTCAAGGGCGCGCGAGAGGGTATTAAAAAGCCTCATGAAGGTATTCTAGCACATGACCGTCAACGACCATGACAGCCCCAACACAATCCCTGATGGCTGTCAGGGCGACGGCGCAGACTCCGCGCAGAGAGTCCGGGCACAGTGGAACCAAAAGCCAATCAGGACCGCAACCGGCAAGGAGTAGACCACAGTCCAGGGCCCCGATGCGAAAGCGACCAGACGGTCCTGGGCCAGGAAACGGAAGGCAACGACCGGCACGAAGGCAGCGAAGAAGCCGTAGTAAAGCAGGCTCGCCGTGTTCACCCGAGGGCGTTCCAGAAGAAGCAGCAGCGGGATGAGCAGAAGCGCCTGGTGGTGCGTGTCGCTGTGCGGACAGAGCAGCAGAGCCGTCACCAAGGCCAGGCCGAACCCCTCGTCGAAGCCCTCCTCATCCTTGGACCTGAGCGTGACCCATGCGAAGCCAACGGTCAGGAGCAGGGAAGCCAGCGCCGTGAACGCCTGGGCCAGGCTGGGAGCATTGACGAGCCCCCTGGTGTAGCCGCTGTCCGTAAAAGACCGATAGAACAGGCCCGTCAGGGACTGGTTGTCGTAGAAGGACTCGATGCCCAGTTGGCGGCCCAGCTGGGCATAATACTGGACCTGGGTCTGCCAGGGCACCACGACCAGGCTCGCCCCGGCCAGCACCGCCAGCCAGAACACGGCCCAAGCCAGCTGCCGCCAACGGCGCTTGAGCAGGAGGAAAAGGAGGAGCAACCCAAGGAAGACCCGCAACCAAACGGCCGCGGCCAAAACCAGACCGCAGAGGCAGGGCCGCTTCTGCCAGGCCAAGGCCAGGACCACCAAAAGAAGAACCAAGGCGTCGTTCTGCCCGAGCTGGGCCGCATAATCGAGCGGAAAGAAGAGCAGGATGAGGGAAAATGCCAGGTAATAGGCTTGCGAGAACGGCTCGAGCTTGCGGTGCTTGGCCCAGACCACAAAGGCCCCGAACACGGCGGCCAAGGACAGCAGTTCGAAGAGGGTCAGCGCGGCCCGGAAAGGCAGGGCCGCCAACGGGGCATAGCCGAGCGCCACCGGAGGCGGATACATGAAGAACATCGTATTCTCGCTCTCCGGCCGGTAGGCCAGGAACTCGTCATAGACCTGGGCGCCCTGGCCGGCGAGGACCCTGGCTCCGGCCCCGTGGGCCAAAGCGAAGTCCGAGCCGTTGGTGAACCAAGGCAGATAGAAGCCGGCGCAGAGGAACTTGAGCAGCGCCGCGCAGATCAGCAGCCTCAAGGGCAAAGGCGCTGACTCCAGACGGTCGCGGAACGCGCGCAGCATAGGCCGCAAGATTCTACAACATCGGCTAAAGGCTAGCCCTGCGGAACACCTTCAGTTCCCGCCCCTCCGCCGGCTCCCGGAAAAGATGTTGACACGGCTCGGTGCAGCTTGCGAGCATAAAATCGTGGCAGGGCAGCTTCACTTTCTCATAAGAGCGGGCCAAGTCAACGTGTTTGTATATGAACCGCACCACATCCAGATCCCGGCCCGGCCTGGAGTCGATGACATACGGACGCAGCACGACCCAATCCGGCCGGTCGGAAAGCTTCTGACCCTGGAACGCCCCAACCACCTTCAGATCCGTGTAGAACTGCAGCGGCGAATCACCGTAACTGACCAGCACCACGTCCGTAGGGCGCGCATTCTCCTTGAGATACCCAGCCAGGACATGGGAACAGTCGCGAAAATCATGCGTCATGTCATAAAGGAATCCGGCCAAAGGGAAGCTGACCGATCCGATCCGACCGTACCGGTCCTTGATCGCGGTCCCGGGGAGATCGGCCAGACCCAGAGGGATGAAGTGCAGGACATCGGTGCAGATCAGCAGGACCAACAACGCCCCCCCCATGAGCTTGCTCGTGCTGAGTATGCCATCCAAGGCTACGGCCAGCAGCACCGCGCACAAGGGAAGCATCGGGGTCAAGTAACGAAACATTTCCCAAGGGCCCATAGCGAGATATCCTGTATAGAGGCCGATGCAGGCCAGCAGGAAATACGCCCGCCGCGTGCGGATGGGGTCAAGACCCGGAGCGGCCCCGCGGCGCAGCAAAACCCAGATTAGAAGAATCAACATGGGCAATGGAAAAAGCTGGGTAAACAAAAGATTCGCATATGAGACTAAAAATCTCGTGGACTGCACCGCCAGGAAAGGACCGGCCTTCCCGAGCACATTGAAAAATATGGCCCCCGGTGCCATGCCGACCACCGCCGCAAGAAGCGCGATTGCCAACGCCCTGCAGAACAGCCTGCTCGGTTTAAGGATCGGAACGGCGACGCACAGCGCGATCAACAAGCCTATCGCGACAAAATAATTCGTATAGAAAAGTCCGACCGCACTCAGAGCCAATACAGCCCCGGCGGCTCTCGGTCGCTGTTCCAATTCCAATAAGGCATAAAAAAGACAAATCACAAAAATGTAAGCCAAGGCATACCAGCGCGCTTGACGGCAATGCAGGAGGAAGGGGACACTCAACCCAAGAAGCACGGCGCTCAAGCGCGCCTGGCGCTCCGAGCCGAATGCCCGGCGAGCGAAAAAAAACGTGAGCGCCACGCAGAGGAGTCCCAAGCCGGCATAGGGAAGCCTCGCTGCCAGAGTGGTAGTTCCGAATATGGCAAAAGAGGAGGCGGCCAGGTAGAATTGCAGCCACGGAGACCACCGCCATAAAAGGTCCGGGCCGAAGCCCCGCCCCGCCTCGGTGGAGACCAGATTGACGCCGTCAAACACGATGGGCAGCTTGAAGCGCAGGATGTTCTTGGCCAGCATGGCCGTCTCCGCCTCGTCCTGCCAGAGATCGCGCCGCCCCAACCCCCAAAAAAGAAGCACGGCGGCCACGATCAAGATGACGGCCAGGAAAGGATCTCTAACCAGAAACGTGGAGCGCTGCGCTTGGTCCGAGTCTCGTTTCCCGGTCATCACTCCAAGATCACCGGCCCCTCGGTGGTCACCGGTTTACTCTCCAACTCCTCATCCGTTGGCAGCGACGGCACGGCCACGGCCGGCGCGCTGGAGGCGCCGACGCCATTGACGGATGGCCCTATCACAGCGGCTGGAGCCTGGGAAATCGTCTGCCCGGCCAGAGGCCGGGAATGATCCACCTGGCAGTACTCCTTAGGTACCGTGCCTTCCAAGAAGGCCTCCAGGATGCGGTTCTTCTTCGGACAAGTCGGCAAGGCCAGCAGACCCGTCTCCGAATCGATGGTCTGGAAAACGATCTTGGACGGCTTTGTGAAGTCCCGCTTGGGATACTCCTTCAGTATCTGCTCCATGATGTCCGTCCACCAGGGAACCACGGTTGAACCGCCGGTCCAATCCTTGCGGCCCAAAGAGGCGAAGTCATCGTATCCCATCCAAGCGCCCGCGACCAAATCAGGAGTGTAGCCGATGAACCAGAGGTCTCGGTTGTCATTACTGGTCCCGGTCTTGCCGGCCAACGGCCGCCCCAGCCTGCGCGCGTGGGAGCCGGTCCCGTTCTGCACCACGCCCTTGAGTAGGTTGGTGACGAGATAGGCCAGTTCCGGCGACATGGCCTCATGCTCGGAAGGGATGTGTCCCTCGAGCTGTTTACCCGAAGCGTCCTCCACGCGCTCTACGGTATAAGGGACCACGACGATACCGCCGTTAGCGAAGGTCCCAAAGGCATTGACCATCTCCAGAGGACTGACCGTGGAAGCGCCCAAACCCAGCGCCGGAACCGCCTCCAGGTCCGAATGGATGCCGGCCCTGTGCGCAATCTCCACCACCAAAGGCGGCCCCACGTGCGTCAGGAGATTAATGGAGGCAATGTTGCGGGAAAGGGCCAGGGCCTTGCGCAGAGTGATAGTTCCCAGAAACTTGCCGTCAAAATTATTGGGGACCCAGATCTTAAAATCCGTGGACTGGGCGAAGGGCTGGGTGGCCAGGTTGATGGAGTACTGGTCCGTAGCCCCCTCCAGAAGCCGCCAGTCGCGGCCGTCATAGTAATAAGCCAGTGGCGTGTCCTCCACCAAAGAAGCGGCGGTCATGCCGGAGTCCAGAGCCGCGGCCCAGACGAATGGCTTGAAGGTGGAGCCGGGCTGGCGGCGAGCCTGAACGGCCCGATTGAACATGGAATCGCGCCCCCCCACCATGGCGCGGATGGCACCGGTCTTGACGTCCATGAGCGCGAAGGCGCCCTGGATCTTTGTCGGAGGCGATGTCGAGACCTCAGGGGCGGCGTCCAGCATGAACGCAGCGTCCTTGAGCTTGCGCTCCCATTCCTTGCGCGCCGACTCGTCGAAGGCGGAGAGGCCCTTTTCCATGGCGCCCTCGACGATCTTCTGCTGGCCGAGATCCAGAGTCGTGTAGATCTTAAGTCCCCCCCGCCAGAGCGCATTGTAGCCGTAGCGAGCTTCCAAGCGCTTGCGCACATGCTCCACGAAGTACGGGGCCTGGGTCTCCTGGCCGATCGGCTTGGAGAGGGGAACAGGCTCGAGCAGGGCCGCCTCATGCTCGGACTTGGTGATCATGCCCTCCTCGAACATCCGGTTAAGGACGGCGGCGCGGCGCCGGTGAGCCTGCTCCGGGTGCAGGAAGGGAGAGTTTCCCCGTGGAGCCTGGACGATGCCGGCCAAAAGGGCGCAGTCGGCCAGGGACAACTCGCCGACCTCCTTACCGAAATAGTTCCGCGCCGCGGACTGGACGCCGTAGGCGCCTTCACCAAAATAGACCTGATTGAGATAGAACTGCAGGATCTCGGGCTTCGAGAAGTTGCGCTCGATCTCGATGGCAAGCAGGATCTCACGAATCTTGCGCACAAACTTGCGCTGCCGGGTCAGGAATATCTGTCGGGAGAGCTGCATGGTGATCGTCGAGCCTCCCTGGCGGACACGACCTGCCAGGAGGTTGGCGAAAGCGGAACGCAGGATACCGCGCGGGGAGATGCCCCAATGCTTGAAGAACTGATCGTCCTCGATGGCGATGACCGCGTTCTGCAGGTCCACGGGGATCTTAGCGAGGCTCAACAGCGCCCGCTTCTCGATGGAGAACTCGGCCACCACATCGCCCTTGCAGTCGAAGACTCGGCTGGTCAAAGACGGAGCGTATTCCTCCAGGGCGTGGATGTTCGGCAGGCCGGCGAGCAGACGCCGCAACACATAAGCGTCACCTGCGGCGATGAGCAGGAGCAGCAGAGCCCCAAGATAGAAGCGGGAGCGAGTCATCGAGGAATTTTACAAATCTTTCCGCCAAGACAGGCTTTTGTGTGGGCGCAAACCAGAACGCCCCCCTTGAAGGGGGGCGTTCTGTGCCGTTGGAAGAGTCGTCACCGTTTTTAAAATCCTCTCTCCTGATACCACGGTCTCCCTCGGCTCGAAGGATGCGTGCAGTCCACGAAAAGGACCACCTGCCGGTTATTATACACGTATCCCCACTTGCCCGTGTCCTTTAACTTGGTCCCATCAAGCTGGCCGTCTCGGAGCAGATCGCCGGCGTAGTATCTGACGTCACTGGTCTCATGATGCCCGTCGGCCGCTGTGTCAACGCTCGGGACCGCGGCGAGATACTTAGGCACGAGCTCCTCGAGTCTTTCCGGGATGTGCCGCTCCCCCTTAACGTAACTGGCCAGGGCCGTTTCCATCTCAGTCAAGCCCGCTAGGGTCCGGGTCTCACGGACCTGTCGATCGGAGTCCTGGAAGTTGCGTTCCAACTCACTGACAGACTCGTCCTTCAGGCTCAGGCCACGACAACCGGCTAGGGTCGCCAACAGCGCAAGACCCAGATTCCACTTCCTCATGCCTCTCCCTCCGCCACGACCTCTCCCCGTCACTACCGCGATGTCCATGTCTTATTCTTTATGTTGGACACCGGAGAGAGGATTGACGGCCTTGCCGGAAGTGTTGGCCGCGCGCCTATATTCCAGCACTTTTTTAATGACCTCATCAGCGCTCTCGCGCACGATGAACCGGTTACCCGTGGCCAAGGAGACCACCGTCTCCTGCCCCGGCTCCAGACTTTCGATGAGCTCGGCGTTGATGACGATTTCGCCGCCATTGATCTTATGGAGTCGTATCATGCTTATCCTTCTTAAACCACCGGAACAACGAAGAAGCCTTCAAGACCTCCAGTTGCTGCGCCATCTCGACCTGCCTGCGCGCAGCTTGCTCCAGCGCCGCCTGCTTGACCGCCAAATCCCGGCGCAGGGATTCAACCTCCGCAGCCTGCCGGCCTGAAGACTCCTGTAATTGAGACATTTCTTGGCCCTGTCGCGCCACCTCCGTACAGGCTTTCGTCCGAGCCTCCTCGACCTGGGCCCGCGCCTCGTCGGCGGCCGCCAGCGCCGCGGCGTTCTTGTCCCGCTCCTCCATGTACATGCGCCCCCGGTCAGCCTCCCGCGCGACCTCACCACGCAGGAGCTCGAAAGACTCCTCCACGGACTTCACCTGCGCGCCTTGGGCGGCGGTGAGACGCTCCAGCTTCGCCTTCTCGGCCTGCAGGGCCTGCCCCTGGCCCTCCTCCTTCTCCAGCCGACCCTTCACATCGCTGAGCTCCTGGCGTAGGCCCCCGAGCTCCTCCCGGGCCGACTGCAGGGCCTTATCCAATTCGAGCAAACGCGCGACATCATCGCGACGCTGATCCTCGGAGCACTCCCGGCGCGATGAGATATCCGCCATCTGCCCCTGAGCGTTGACCAGTTCGGTCTCCTTGGCCAAAAGCGTCCGGCTCCATTCCGTCTCTTTAAACGCGCTCTCCACGCGCAGGCGTTCGAGCTCGGCCTCCAAAGCCAGATGAGCCTTCTGGCGCTCTGCCTCGCTTTTAGCGAAGCGCTCCAGGACCTCTCGCTCGATCTCGCTGCGCAGAGCGGGCTCGCGCTGACGCAGAGCGCTCTCCAAGTCCTTCTCCCCCTGCTCGGCCCGGCTCGCCGCGCTCCGACTGATCTCCTCCTGGGCTGCCATCTTGATGCGGGCTTTTTCCGACTCCAGTATCTGCAGGGATTGGGCCGCCGCCTCGCCGCGGATCTCCTTCTCGCGCTCGACCCACTTGCGCTGCAGGACTACGAACTCGGCCTTGAAGCGCTCCTGGGTCTTTCCCCACTCCGCGGCGGAACGCTTAAGCTCTTCGTTCTGAGCCCGCCCTGCGGCCAGCTGCCGCTCCAGTGCCCCGCAGACCGCGCGCAGCCGAACCAACTCCACAGCCGAACGCTCGACGGATTCCTTATACTTCGCGGAATCAGCGGAAGCCTCGATCCCGAATCGGCGCTGGTCTGCCTCGTGTTCCAAACGCAGGCGCTCCGTCAACGTGGATAGGTCGCCCTGAAGACGCTCGCGATCCATCAGCAAGCGCTCCTCTCGCTCACGCGCACTCGTGCGCAAAGATTGGAGGTCGCGCTCCAGGCGGTCCTGAACCATCGCAAGCTGCTGACGGGACATAGCCAGATCCGCGCGCATCTGGAAGGCATCTTTCTCCTTTTCCGCCGCGACGGCGATCTTTGCCATGTCCTCGACCGCCCGAACCTCCAACTGTTTCTTCTCGGCAACGATCTTGGCGAGCTCCGTGTCAGCGCCCTTAAGCTTCTCCGCCAGCGCGCGAAGATTGCGAATATCCTCATCCTTGGCCAGGACCGTCTTCTGCCAGCCGGCCTTCTCCTCCAGCCAGCGCCTCTCCATCTCCTGCAGGCGCATCGCGAAGTGGCCTTCAACCTCCTTCTCCTGGGTCTCACGCGTCTGCATCTGGTTCTTGAGCGTGGTGACCCAGGTCTCGCGCTCCTGGGCCAAACGCGCCTCCAGTTCCTGGACCTTAATCTGCTGGGCGCGGCGGTTCTCCTCCGTCTCCGCATCGCGGCGATCGCGACGCAGCTTATCCTGCAACTCCTTGATGGATATCTCCACGCGCGCGGCCGTGGTGGACTCCTGCTGGCTCTTGAGGTTGGCCAACAGCAGTTGCTCATGCTCATGGGCCAGACGCTTCTCGAGCTCCGCGACTTTCTTCTCGTTCTCGATCTGCTCCGACGTCGGGCCGGACGGACACTCCGGCACGGCCGGCGCCGGGGCCGCCGGAAAGGATGATTCCCCGAGGACTCCGGGCAGTCTAGAGGGCAAAGACGGCGGCTTCAGGGGCTTTATGGGATCGTTGTCTTGCTCAGCCATGCTGTATTCTCCTGTAGCTCATCGGTCGCCGGCCTGGGCTTCAATGCTTTCGCCCTCACTGAGTTTAAAGGCTTCATGTTAAATTTTCAATACATATAGCGATCAGGGCCCATCCTGAAGACTTGAAATATAACGACATCCCTGTTACACTTCTATTGCCTCACGTTTTCGACTCTGCGGAAATGTCATGGACGCCAAAGAAGAAACCACAAAGCGCAATCGCATCACCCTTTACCTGCTACTCGCTGGCGGAGCCATCCTCCTGATTCCGCTCCTGATTCTCCTCCATCTCCGATCGACAGAGATATCCTCGTCAAACCTGGACGCCGCTTCTCATCCTTTCACCCCTCGGGAAAGGGTGACCGACCGGATCAAGGCGGCCCAGACCCCGGCTCCGGAGGTGCTGCCCCCGGATACTCTGGCTGGAACCACGGGATCGGCCCAAACCCGAAACGCATCGTCGTCAGGCGTATCCGATTCTCTGGGATTCGTCAAAGGTGGCTCCGATTTCCTGCCTGCGGAGAAGACTTCCACTGAACCGACTAAGATCGAGCCCCCTCCCCCGCCGGCGCCCAAGCCGGAAGTCGCAAAAAACAACCCCGTTCCCCAGAATAAGTCCAAAACAAAATCCGGGCCCAAACCTTTCAAGCAGCCCCATCTGCAGGGCTCAGGTTTCGGGAGTAGCGGCCAGCGTAGTGTACAAATGAGCAAAATAGGGCAGTCTGCCGGAGGCTCGCCTCAGATGCCTGGCGGAGCGGGCATGCCGGATATGGGCAAAATGATGCAAGGCATGATGCCCGGAGCCAACGGAGCCGGCGGCGGAGCGGGCATGCCGGACATGAGCAAAATGATGCAGGGCATGATGCCCGGAACCAACGCCGCAGGGACCGCGACCGGGGCCACGCAGAAGCAGTAGCGCCCGCCCCTTCAGAAGACCACGCCCGACAGGACCGGCGACCCCCTCATCGGGAAGCCTTCATCGACGCGCTCGGTTAGACGGAAGCTTTTTTCTTGAGGACTCTGGCGACAGTAGCCCCGATCTCGTTGAGGTTCTTGACGACAATGACACCCGCCTCGCGCAGCGCCTTCACCTTGGAGGCATGAGTCCCTAAGCCGCCCTCGATGATGGCGCCGGCATGTCCCATGCGACGGCCTGAAGGCGCACTGCGGCCCGCGATGACGCCGAACACTGGTTTTGTCATCCGCTCGCGATAAAATCGCGCCGCATCCTCCTCGGCCGATCCGCCGATCTCGCCGATCATGACCACGGCATCGGTGGCTGGGTCACCTTCGAAGAGTTCCAAAATGTCCACAAAATTAGAGCCCGTGATGGGGTCGCCGCCTATGCCGACCACGGTCGACTGCCCGAGCCCCTGCTGGGAGGTCTGATAGACCGCCTCGTAAGTGAGCGTTCCGGACCGCGACACGATCCCGATACGGCCGGGCTTATGGATGTAGCCGGGCATGATGCCCGCCTTGCACTCCCCCGGAGTGATGACGCCTGGGCAGTTAGGACCGACCATGCGCACGCGCACCCCCGCTCGAGCGGACGCGTCGAGGACGCGCTTGACCCGCGCCATGTCAAGAACCGGGATGCCCTCCGTGATGCAGATGACAACGGCCACCCCCGCGTCCGCCGCTTCCAGGACCGCGTCAGCCGCAAACGGAGCGGGAACGAAGATCAAAGAGACGTCGGCCCCTGTCTGACGCACCGCCTCAAAAACGGTATTAAACACCGGCCGGTCGAGGTGCACGGTCCCGCCGCGACCGGGAGTGACGCCGGCCACGATGTTCGTACCGTATTCCAGGCACTGCTTGGCATGGAAAGTCCCGGTCCCACCGGTGAACCCCTGCACCACGAGGCGGGACTCTTTACTCAGCAGAATGCTCATCTCGCCACCTCCACGGCTTTGCGCGCCGCGTCCCAAAGATCCTCCGCCGGAATGATATTGACCTTGGCATGCGCGAGCAGCGCTCGCCCCTTTTCAACGTTAGTCCCCTGCAAACGCACGACTAGAGGGACGCCGAGCTTGACCTTCTTGAGCGCGGCCAGGATACCGGAGGCGATCATGTCACATTTGACGATTCCGCCGAAGATGTTGACTAGGACGGCCTTCACCTTGGGATCCTTCAGGATGAGCTGAAAAGCCTTAGTTACTCGAGCTTCATCGGCGGCGCCGCCCACGTCAAGGAAATTAGCCGGCCGTCCGCCCGCCAAAACGATGGTGTCCATGGTGCCCATGGCCAGACCCGCTCCGTTGACCATGCAGCCGATCGAACCGTCGAGTCCGATGTAGGAGAGGTCGGCCTTCTTGGCCGCGCGCTCCAGGCTGGAGAGCTCCGGGTCCTGACGCTTGGCCAGTTCCGGATGCCGAAATAGAGCATTGTCGTCGATGACCACCTTGCCGTCCAAAGCCATCAGCCCATTCGGGGTGAGCACCAGAGGGTTCACCTCGACCAGGCTGCAATCGTGCTCGAGGAAAAGCCAGACCAGGGATCTGACGAGATGGCAGAACCCCGCGATATGCTGCGGCGGCAAGCCCAGCTGGAAAGCGAGCCTCCGCGCCGCGAAATCCGGCAGTCCAGTGCCAGGATCCACGCTCTGGCGCAGGATGGCCTCGGGCTTCTCCGCCGCGAGCCTCTCGATTTCCATGCCGCCTTCGGCGGAGGCGATGATCGTGGGTCCGCAGGCCTTACGGTCCATCACCACGGAGAGATATATCTCCCGCTCGATCTTCGCGCCGCCCTCGATGAGGACCTCGCTGACCTTGAGGCCCTGGCCCTGGGTCTGATGAGTCACCAAGGTCATGCCCAGGATGGACTTGGCGGCCTGGCGGGCTTCGACCGAAGTCCGGGCCATCTTAATGCCTCCCGCCTTGCCCCGCCCACCCGCCAGCACCTGGGCCTTGATGACCCACGGCCCCTTGCCCGCGCGCCTTAAAGCCGCGGGCAGTTGCGCCAAAGAACGGATCACCCCTCCCGACGGCGGCACCGGGATGCGGTGGGCTCGGAAAAGCTCCTTGGACTCGTATTCGAGCAGCTTCATGCTCCGCCCTCCTCCGAGGCGTTGAGGACCGTCTGCAGGTCGGTGGGCGCGGACTGCCGGGCCTTGATGATCTGTTCTTCCATCAGTTCGTGCAGCGTCGGCTGACGCACCGCGCGGAAGACGCCGAGCGGGATGGGGCATGCCGTCTCGCTCATCTTGGACAGGAGGTAGGCCCCGTGCGGCGACTCGGCCTTCTCGTCGTGTACCATCAGGTCTTTAGGGGGCTGTCCCGGCAGGAACTCCACGACCTCCGGGTCCATGCCCCGGAGACGGATGCCCTTGTTCATCTCTTTGCCGAAGATCAGCGGCTTGCCGTGCTGCAGGCGCACGACCCGTTCTTCACGCGTGGCCTTGTCCTCCACCTCCTTCCAGGCCCCGTTGTTGAACACCACGCAGTTCTGGAAGACCTCCACGAAGGCCGTGCCGTGGTGCTTGGCCGCCCGGGTGATGATCTCGGTCATGCCGGGCACGTCGGCCGCGATGCCCCTGGCCACGAAAGTCGCTTCCGAAGCCAAGGCCATGGTGACGGGGTTGATCGGATATTCGATCGAACCCCAGGGGGTCGATTTCGTCTTCTTGCCGAACTCCGAGGTGGGCGATATCTGTCCTTTAGTCAGGCCGTAGATCCGGTTGTTGAACAGGATCACCTTAAGGTCCACGTTGCGGCGCAGGGTGTGGATGAAGTGGTTGCCGCCGATGGAGAGGGCGTCGCCGTCTCCCGTGGCCACCCACACCTGGAGCTCGGGGTTGGCGCACTTGACGCCTGTCGCGATGGGCAGGGCCCGACCATGAATGCTATGGAACCCGTAGGTGTTCATGTAGTAGGGGAAGCGCGAGGAGCAACCGATGCCCGAGATGAATGCGTATTTTTCACGGGAGATGTCCAAGGACGCCAGCACTTTCTGGACCACGGCGAGGACCGCGAAATCCCCGCATCCCGGGCACCAGCGGACCATTTGGTCGGAAGAGAATTTTCGCGAGTCGGGCAGCGGGCCGGAGCCCGGAAGCTTCTCCAATCCATGATCATGCATATCAACTCCTCTGGCCCTGCCCATAGGGAAAGGGCATGTGCCGTGCGACATGGTTTTCCTTACGCACGACCCGCGAGCAGGGCCATGACGGCGCTATCGATCTCGGCGACCTTGAAGGACTGCCCCTTCACCTTGTTCAGACCTTGGACGTCCAATAAGTACCGATCACGGAGCACGTGTACCAACTGCCCCAGGTTGAGTTCCGGGACCAGCACGCGCTCGTAGCGGGACAGGACCTGGCCCAGATCAGACGGCAGGGGATTAAGATAACGCAGGTGCGCGCAGGCCACGGGCTCGCCCTTGGCCTGCAGGCGGCTGACCGCGGCGGTGATGGCCCCATAGGTGCTGCCCCATCCCAAGACCAGGACCTTCCCCCTCGTCGGACCCAATACCTCGATCGGAGGGATCTCGGAGGCCACCTTATCGATCTTGGCTTGGCGCAGGCGGCACATGCGCTCATGGTTCTCCGGGTCATAACTGACCGTGCCCGTCACATCAGCCTTCTCCAGTCCCCCGACCCGGTGCTCATAGCCTGACATCCCGGGCAGGGCCCAGGGCCGCGCCAAGGTCTGCGGGTCGCGCTGATAGGGCTTGAATTTTTCCGGCGCTGGCAGCTTGGGCGGCGGAAACTGGGGGAGCTTGGACGCATCCGGCACCCGCCACGGCTCGGAGCCGATGCCGAGGAACCCATCGGAGAGCAGAAGCACGGGCGTCATGTACTTTATGGCGATGCGGCAGGCCTCGATGGCCATCCGGAAGCAATCCCCAGGAGTGGCTGCCGCGAGGACCGGCATGGGACATTCCCCATGACGACCGTAAAGAGCCTGAAATAGGTCGGACTGCTCGGTCTTGGTAGGCAGACCCGTGGACGGGCCGCCACGCTGAATATTGACGATGACCAGCGGCAGTTCCACGATGGCGGCAAGGCCGAGGGCTTCGGACTTCAAAGACACGCCGGGACCGCTGGTCCCGGTAGTCCCCAAAGAGCCCGCGAAAGCGGCCCCAATGGAGGAACAGATGGCGGCTATCTCATCCTCCGCCTGAAAGGTCTTGACGCCCAGGTTCTTGTAATGGGAAAGCTCATGGAGGATCTCCGAGGCCGGAGTGATCGGATAGGAGCCGTACCAAAGCTGGAGCCCGGAGAGGTGCGAGGCGGTCAGCAGGCCCAAAGCCACCGCCTCATTACCAGTGATGTTGCGATAAGTCCCGGGCTCCGCGGGCGCCTTCTTGACCCGGTAGTACTGCCCGAAGAGCTCGGTCGTCTCGGCGAAGGCGTTGCCCGCCAGAAGGGCTTTCTTATTGGCCTCTGCCATCGCAGGAGTCTTTTTGAACTTGCTCTCGATCCATTTGAGAGTCCCTTCCATGGGCCGATCGTAAAGCCAGTACATCATGCCCAAAGCGTAGAAGTTCTTGCAGCGCTCGACTTGGGGTTTGGTCAGAGGCATGCCCTGGAGAGCCTCACCGGTGCGCCGGGAGAGCTCCACCGGGATAAGCCGGAATTCCGAAAGCGATCCATCCTCCAAGGGGTTGCTGGTGTAGGCGGCCTTGGCCAGATTCTGCAGACTGAAAGCGTCGGAATTAGCGATGAGCAGTCCGCCCTTGCGCAGGTCTTTGACATTGACCTTGAGGGCCGCGGGGTTCATGGCCACCAACACGTCCGGACTGTCGCCCGGCGTAAAGGCCCGTCCGGAACTGAAATGGATCTGGTAGCCGCTCACGCCGAAGAGGCTGCCCATGGGGGCCCGGATGTCCGCAGGATAATCGGGAAATGTGCTCAAGTCGTTGCCCGCGATGCCCGTGGCAGTGGAGAACTGAGCGCCGGTCAGCTGTATGCCGTCTCCGGAGTCTCCCGCGAAACGGATGGTGACCGACTCCAGCTCCTCCGCGGGCTGCTGCCTGGATTTGGCCGTCTTAAGTTTATTCATCGTGTGCTCCATTAGAGATACTTATAATAAAAACGGGGACCGCCAAAACAATATACCGCTTATACAAGGTTGAATCAAGCCAGTCGGGGAAGCCATTCCCCGTCGGTGGGAAGGCCAGGCTGCCCCAGAAGGTCTGAGAACCACAGGATGCTGCCGCGCCCCTCAGGCCGAACTACATATCGGGATCAACGCTCCCATAACCGCAGAACCTGCTGCCAGAATCCCCGCGCAGGGACCGCATTCAGGCGGCCGCAGATCACCGTGATATTATCCAATCCCCCGGCCCGGCGGGCCATATCCACCAGGGTGTCTACCACCTGCGCCGAGGACGATTCCCGAGCCAGCACCGCGGCGAGTTGCTCATCGCCGACCATCTTATTAAGGCCATCGGTCATCAGGAGGACCACGTCCCCGGGCTGGACCGGATGATCCATGACGTCGACATCGACCACCGGCTCCGCGCCCACGGCACGGGTCAGGATGTTCTGCAAGGTGGAGCGCGCCGCCGCCTCAAGAGTGATGAGGCCCTGGCGCAACTGGTCGCCGACCAGTGAATGGTCCTGGGTCAACTGACTCAAGACGCCCCCGCGGAACAGATAAAGGCGACTGTCGCCGACATGGGCCACGCTCAGGGCTCGCTCTTCAGCCAAGACCGCGACCACGGTCGTACCCATGCCCGCATCCCTGGGGAAAGCCCGGCCCTTCTCATAGATGACGGCGTTGGCGGTCTTGATAAAATATTCCAGGCGTCGGCAGCCCACCGACAAGCCCGAAACACCGCCCTCCGGGGAAAAAATCTTCTCTCCCCCGAACACACGGCGCGCGGTCTCCAGGATGGTCGAAACGGCCAGGCCGCTGGCCACCTCCCCCGAATTGTGCCCGCCCATCCCGTCGGCCACGATCAGCAGGCCCAGAACCGCGTCGATGCCCCAGTTGTCCTCGTTGTTGGAACGCACGCAACCGGAGTCAGTCCTGCCGAAAAAATCCCAGACGAGCTTCATGCTCACGGCTCATCCGGGCCAGGGGTCTCTGCCCCGCGGGGAGGCAGACGGATGGCCACATCGGAGGCCGGAGCCGCCGCCGGCACAGCGACGACAGCGGGGGACGGCGCGGCCGGCGGCAGGGGAGGCTGGGTGGACTCTGCGGTGAAGATGCCGGATTGGATGGCCGCGACACATGCCCGCAAATCAGCGGCCAGTAATGCCGCGCGAGCGTAACGCTGGTCCGGATCCTTGGCCAAGCCTTTATCGAGGATAGGGACCACGCAGTGCGGCAAGTCCGGCCGCACGGTGCGGGGATCGGGATGATGGTCATTGGCGATCTGGAACAGCAAGGGCCCGAGGCCCTCCCCGCCCCTGAAGGGCCGCTCGCCAGTCAGCAGCTCGTAAAGGGCGACGGTCAACGAGAAGATATCGGAGCGGCCATCCACCTTCTTGCCCGCCATCTGCTCCGGGCTCATGTAGGACAACGTTCCCAGAACCATGCCCGTGGCCGTCTTGGTCGAGGCGATGATGCGGGCGATTCCAAAGTCGGCGACACGGATCGTCCCATCCTTAAGGAGCATGATATTGGCCGGCTTGATATCCCGATGCACGATCCCCTGGGCGTGGGCGTAGTCAAGGGCGTCGGCGACGATGGCGACGTACTCCAGGGCCTGAGGCACGGGCAGCAGGCCCCCCTTCTGGGTGTAGCGCGTGAAGTCGTTCCCGTCGAGCAGCTCCATGGCGATAAAAGCCACTTCAGCCTCCTCGCCCGCGTCGAAGATGCGCACGATGTTGGGATGGTTGAGGGTCCCGGCCGACTCCGCCTCCCGAAAGAAGCGTTCTTTGATCCCATTGGTCGCGGCAGCGTCCGAACCCTCATCGAAGATGATAGTCTTGATGGCCACCTGCCGGTTGATTTTCGGGTCGCGGCCCAGATACACGACTCCCATGGCTCCGCGGCCAAGTTCCTTCTCGATCTCATAGCGTCCCAAAGTGGATTTCACATCGCCGCCCGTGACAACCGCCGCGCCTTCCCTCTTGGCTTCGCCGCTGCCCCCGGAGAGCGCTCCGTCGACAGAGGCCGCGGGCCCGGGGATCATGACCGCGACATCCTGACCCTTCTCCGTAATGAGGAAGCACTTAAAGATGACGACCAGATCAGCCAAAATAAGCAGAATCGCAGGGTAGGCGACCTTGATCCAGTAGCCATTGCCAACGAACGGATAGATGCCGACGGCGACCAACCCCCCCAAGAGAATAACGCTGACCGCCAGACCCGAAAGAACTTTCAAACGGGGCAACACGAACATGATGAATAACCCAACGGCCAACAAGATGCCCAGCTCAAACTTCACGGCCCAAAGGGGCCGCGTGAGGAACCTGCGGTGCAGGATATTCTCAATGACATTGGCGGTCAGCTCGATAGGCGGGAAGTTGTTGGCCAAGGGCGTGGTGAAGAGCGTTGCCGCCGCAGAAGCCGTCAGCCCGACGATAACGATCTTGCCGGCAAAGGCATCCGGGGAGACCTTGTCATTCATCACGTCCTGATAAGTAAAGGATCGGAAGGTCCCTTCCGGACCATTGAAAGAAATGATCATGCGGCTATCATCATCAAGCGGGATGGCGATCTTCCCCACACGGACCTCACGGCCTGGCTGAAAGACCGCCTCCTGCGGGCTGAGCCCGCTATAGGCCATGACCAGTTCCAGCGCATAGGAAGGAAAATAGGAGTCCGCATAACGGAAGACCGGGATTTCTCGACGCAAAACGCCGTCGCAGTCCTGCGTGGTATTGATATGGCCTATGCCGGCGCAAACCGAGGCAAACCTCACGATGGGGAAGACAGCCTTAAGGCCGTCCGGGCTGGGAAGTTCCAGGACCCCGGCCACGGCTTCGTGGGCGACGGCAAAACTCGACACCGCGACCGGAAGCGTCTCCGGCTTGATCCCGAACTTGCCGCCCTGAGAGAAAAACATGGACAAAACCACGTTGCCGGCCTTCCGCAGAGACGCTTCCAACTTGGAGTCCGATTCGAGATGAGCCATGGCGGAGGAGAATTCCAAGTCGAAGACCTTCCTCTTGTCCATGACGGCACGGGAGCTGACAAGTCCCGCGTAGCGGTCCTGCAGGCGTTTGATCTCAGTCAGGCCCGGGTTATATTCATCATCGGAGAACACGATATCGAGGCCCACGACCTTGGCTCCCGCGGACGAAAGCTTGTCGACCAAGGTCGCCAGGCGCCAGCGCGGCCATGGCCAGCGGCCAACGGCAGCCAGGGAGCTGTCGTCTATCGATACGAGCACGACCTCGTCAGCCACGGCAAAATTCTGCCGGAGCTTGGATCGCACGTCATAGAACTTGAGCTCGATGCCCTCGAAGGGGGGCCAGCTCAGGGAATAGGCCGCCAAAACGCACAGCGTGAGGATAAATCCAATGACGACGTCCCAGACCGTCGTTTTCTTCATGATTAAAAATTTATATTCGAGTGCCCGCACGGTCGCGACGAGCTCGCAAAGTGTAACTGTTGGGTTCTATTCTGTCAATCCATCGTCCATGTTCATTTTTTTCCACTTTCGCGACCGATCCGGTGCCAGCCCCAAGGCAGGAGGACGGCACAGACCACGGACTTGAGCAAGTCCCCCGCCAGGAATGGATAGAGCCCGACGGAGAGAAGGCGGCCGAAGGGGACGAAACGGGCCAACCCGACCAAGCCGCAGGCCAGGATAACGGCGGACCCGGCCAGCAGCAGGACCAGGCTGGAGCCCGTCCTGCGGTCCCATCCCCGCTGTGCCAGGAAGCCGGCCAGCCAGGCGCCGGGCAGGAAGCCCAGCAAGTAACCGCCCGTTGGCCCGAGCAGGCACGCCCAACCCGCGGCCCCTCCAGAAAAGAATGGCAAACCACAGCCGCCTTGCAGGAGATAGAGCGCCGCCGCGGCGCTACCGCGACGGGGTCCCAACAGGGCCCCGGCGTAGAGGACGCCCAACGTGCTGCCGGTCAGTGGCACCGGGGTGAAGGGCAGGGGCACGCAGAGCCGGGCGCAGACAGCGATGGCCCAACTCATGATCACAACGGCCGCGGCATCACCCAGGACCGAGTCCCGGCCACCAGCCGCGTCGTAGAAGACTCCCTGGCGCATCGGCAGCGTCTGAGCATAAGCCATTCATGCCTCCGGTTCCAAACCACAGAGCCTTGGAAAGGCTCTCGCGCGGTGAGTTTACTAAATCGTCTGAAGAATATGCTAATTTGTGCTCATGCGAAGTTGGTCGGCTGCCGGCATAGTGGTCATGACCGTTTTTACGTGCCCGGCCGCCCGGAGCACGCCGGCCCACGCCTTTCCCGCAGAAGAAGCCATAGCGTACAAGGAACTCCCCTCCGGGCACTACGCCGTCAATATTATCGGCATGCTGACGACGACCTGCGGCCGCGGCATCGAAATCGAAGCAATGAAGCTGCCGGAAGTTGAATCCGCCAAGGTTGATTTCGATCAGGAAACGCTGACCCTGACGATCAAGCTCAATCGGACCCTGCGACTATCGGCTCTGCGCAAAGCCCTGCACTCGGCGTCCGACCTGGTCAACCTGGGCGCGGACTACTTCGTCGGAAAGATCACATTCCTTCCCTAAGAATCAAGAAGCCCGCCACCCGCCAAGTGTGGTAAAATAACCATATCGGGTCGTTAGCTCAGCGGTAGAGCATTCGCCTTACACGCGAAGGGTCGTAGGTTCAAATCCTACACGACCCAAGTTTTTCCGTAGCTCGGAATTTGGTATAGTGGCTGACTCGATTTTGGGGTCGTGGTGTAGCCTGGTTTAACACGCTGCCCTGTCAAGGCAGAGACCGCGGGTTCAAATCCCGTCGACCCCGCCAGGTTTTTGTGCTGATTCCGTAACGGTTTTTCAAATCGGTCACACGGATTCCAAAACTCCGTCGAGGAATCAGGGAAATCGCTCCTCGCAAGGACGTCGCGGGAGCAACGGACTCGACGCAGAAGTCGCGGCTGAGTCGGCCACCCAGAGGGGCGTTACGGAATATTCTGTAACGCCCTTTTCTGTTGCCGTCGGAGTATCCGCCACACGGCGACCCTCGACCACCTCCCCGAACGCTTGCTCGTCTTGTCTTCTTGGTTGAGCCGCTTGGCGATGGCCTCGGAGGAGAGTCCCTCCCGCGCCAGCTCATAGATGCGCTTGACCAACGCCGCCTCGTCGGGAGATTCGACGCGCAGCCCCTCGAACTCCTTCTGTCCGAAAGGCAACCGGCCCAGCTTCGTCGGGCAATACACCTGGGCCGGGGTGTCGGGGATAGGCGGGCCGGCGGGCTCGGCCGCCTTGCCCTGCTGCTTGTAGAAGAGCCGGACCGAGGCCTCGGCCAGTATTTCCACGATCCGGTCCAAGCGTTCTTCCGGCGTCATGTCGTCGGGGTTTTTGAGTCTCTGATCCATCGTCGCCGGGAGGATTGGTATCCGCAAATCTATCCTCGAGAGAAATAGATGGCGGAAATGACCAACCCGAGGGCAACCACCGTCCAGCGCAACGCGGACGGCTTTATGCGCCCGGCGAACTTGCCGCCCAGCGTCCCGCCGACCAGCGCCCCGACCGCCATGACAAGTGCGACAGACCAGAAGACTTGACCCGAGAAAAGAAGGTAGATCGCTGCTGCTATATTGACGCTAAAGGCGACAGCCTGTTTCAACGCGTTGAGTCGTGTCAGCGAATCTTTGAGGGTGATCCCCAGCACGGAGAGGACGACTACGCTCAAACCCGCACCGAAGTACCCGCCATAAATCGAGGCCAATCCGACGGGCAGGGCCACGAGCTTCTCGAGACTCGCGCCGTATTTCTTTCCCATGCGCCGCTCCAGGCCGGCGCGGACGGGGTCCAGGACCGCCAGCAGCCCCGAAGCCAGCAGAATCAACCAAGGGACCAATTCCCGGAATAGCCGTTCTCCCGTATGCAGCAGGAGGAATCCCCCGAAAATTCCACCCGCGATGCTTGCCGGGACGACGACCCAGAGCCTCCGGATCTGCGTCCTTAGATCGTCCCACTGCGCCATCGTCCCGCCAAAATAGCCGGGACAGAGTGCGACCGTATTGGTGACGTTCGCCGATACGGCAGGCACGCCGAGGAATATGAGCGTGGGGAAGCTGATGAGGGTCCCGCCGCCAGCAAGGGCATTGACCGCCCCCGCGGCCAGCGCCGCCGATGCCGCCAAGCCATACTGGCCGGGAGTGAGCATGCCGGGGTGCCAAGGGATCATTATCCTAGCCCATGGGAGGCGTATAGAGCATCTTCACGCATTCAGCCATTCCGACGGTGTTTTCGCCCACGAGCTTATGATGCTTCTGCATTTGGTCGAGGTATCGCTCGATGGCGTATTGGGCGGCGAACAGGCAGGGAGTGCTGAAGATCGCGATGGCCACTCCCGCGGCCTCCATTTCCTGCAGGGTCCAGTTGGGGCTCTTGCCGCCGTGGATCTGGTTCACCATCAGGGGGACCTTCACGGCCTGCGCCACTTCCTCCACGTACTTCAAATCATGCACCGCCTCCACCATCACCGCATCCGCCCCGGCTTTGGCGTAAAGGACCGCCCGCTTCATGCCGTCGTTCCAGTCCGTGGCATCGGTGCGCGCGATCACGAAGAGGCGCTTGCGCGCCGCAAGCACGGCTTTGAGTTTGACCAGGTACTGCTCCATGCCCAGCACCTGTTTGCCCTCGAAGTGTCCGCAGCGCCGTGGCCGTTTTTGGTCCTCCATCATCACCGCGGAAACCCCGTTCATCTCGAGGTTCTTGACGGTGTTCGCCGCGATGGGCTCCTCGCCAAACCCGTCATCCACATCCACGAGGATATGGGTCGCGGGCAGGACCTGCCGTACGCGGGTCGCGAAATCCATGATATCATGCCAATTCACGTAACCGATGTCGGGTAAGCCGTATTGGCTGGCGGCATATCCGAATCCGCTGCAGAAGACTCCCTCGAAGCGCTTGGCGGCCAATTGCGCGGAGAAGACGTCATAGATGCCTATCAACGGAAGAATCCTGCGCGTCGCTAGGCGGTCGCGGAAGGCATCGCCGGCGGAATGGCCGTAAAGCCGGGTCTCACTCGGTTCCTTCGGTTTGTCCTTGCTCCGGCCAGACTCAATGATAGGGAATAGGCTCTGCAGTTGGCTTATCTCCAGAGCCCTACGGACAATCTCGACCGGGCTGCGCAACTCTATTGAGCCGCCTTTTTCGCGCATCCGACGCTCCGCCAGAAGAAAGACGCGCATGCCTGCGCTGCTGATATACTCCAATCCAGCCAGATCGAAAATCAGCTTCTTCGGAGCATCCTGAAGCTTCAGCAACAACCCGTTCCAGAAGCTTTCCCAGGTCGTCGCATCGAGGCGGCCGATCAACGAAACAACCAGCGCTTCTCCAACAATCTTGTATTGCGATTGGATCATGATCTCAACTCGGGTATGATACTAAATTGATTGCAGGAGGAATCACCCCGCTTCGAACCCCTCGCCTCGTCCGGATTAAATTCTTCCGAATTTATTCCACCCAGGCGAAGGCCACGCGATGAGTTCCATCTATTGACCAGACTGGGCCGCCAGTTTTTCCGGCGGACAGCCGATTTATCGGCAGAGCCTCATCCTCCACGGCAAAAAATGTCATATGGGTTGGTTGAGTAGAACACCAAATTAGCTTCGCGCCCACTCATAGGGAAAGTAGGTATTGATAAAGCGCTTTACAGGTATGTATCATAACGCCTGCGGGGGTCCGCAGGCGGAAGGGTAGAGGATCAAGAGCAATGAGAGGCGCGGCGGCTAGGCGAAGCGGGGATATTGCGCCTACAACCTATCGGGAAGACTCCTTATTAGCGCGAGCAGGGCTCGCTCTGGCGCAATGGACCGAAAACTGGTTCCCGGACGCTCTGGTGTTCGCCTTTCTCGGCGTTCTCGTCACCTTCCTGTTGGGGCTTTGCCTCGGCCAATCGCCCTCCAGCTTGGCCATCGAGGGTGGTAAGGCCTTTTGGTCGCTCGTTCCCTTTACCATGCAGATGGCCATGGTCATTATCGGCGGATTCGCGGTGGCCTCGGCGCCTGCGGTCGCCCGCCTTATCGAGAGGTTGGCGCGGATCCCGAAGACTCCCAGAGGAGCCGTGGCGTTCGTCGCATTCTTCTCCATGGTCTCCTCTCTGCTCTCTTGGGGATTCAGCCTGATCTTTAGCGGCCTGCTGGTCAAGGAGCTGGCGCGCCGAATGAAGAACATGGATTATCGCGCGGCCGGCGCCGCGGCCTATCTCGGATTAGGGGCGGTGTGGGCGCTCGGGCTTTCTTCCTCGGCCGCCCTCATGATGGCGACGAAGTCAGCGCTGCCGCAGACGCTCTTTGAGATCAGCGGACTTATTCCCCTGACCCAGACGCTGTTTTTATGGCAGAGCTTGGCGCTGGCCGGCACCCTGATCGCCATCTCGGTACTCGTCGCTTACTATTCGGCTCCTGGCGCCGAGCAGGCGCGCGGAGCCGAGTTCTTTGGAGTGGATCTGACTCCCCCCGATCCCACAGTCGAAGCCCCCAGCAAACCCGGCGAGTGGCTGGAGCACAGCCCGCTGCTCAACATCTTCATGGCGGGCATTCTCTGCTGGTACCTGGCCCACGTCTTTCTAATTTCGCCGCACGGAGCGCTCGCCGCGCTCGACCTCAATACCTACAATCTTTTGTTCATCACGGCCGCGCTCCTCCTGCATGCGCGGCCCATACGCTTTGCCCGCGCCGTGGCCCGAGCCGTGCCTGCCGCGGGAGGAGTGTTGATCCAATTCCCATTTTACGCCGTCATCTTCGGCATGATCACCGGCACCGGCATATCGGCTTGGCTGGCGAATCTTTTCGCGCGGATGAGCACGCCTGGGACCTATCCGCTGCTGCTGGGACTCTATTCAGCCCTGCTCGGCGTATTCATTCCTTCCGGCGGGAGCAAATGGGTTGTCGAGGCGCCCTACGTGCTGAAGGCTGCTAGCCTTCAGCACGTGCATCTGGGTTGGGTGGTGCAGACCTACAACGCGGCCGAGGCCCTCCCCAACCTGGTCAATCCCTTCTGGATGCTGCCGCTACTGGCCATCCTCGGCCTTAAAGCACGCGATTTAGTGGGATACAGCGTCCTGCAACTCATCGTCCACGTTCCGGTGGTGCTTCTGCTGTGCTGGCTGTTCGCGCGGACCCTCTCATAGTGCTTGGAACGGATAGGGGCTCAGTGAGTCCAATCTGCGAAAAGATAGCAGATAACCCCGCTTCGAGTACCTCGCCGCGCCCAGATCGGGGGACCTTTAAAACCTTTTTAAAATGTCTAATCTTGTTTGTGCTTTTACTCCCTCTTATGACAGATCAAGGTGCGACTGCTCAAATGGGGCCGGTCCTGGTCGTCAATAAAGAGACTAGACAATGCGGCTACCATTACCCCGGGGATCCTCATCAGCAGTATAAACTCCCAGAAATTTGGAAGCCTCATCATGCGATAGGTTATGTTGAAATTCGCACCCCTTATGGAAAATGCATCATTCATAAGAATGAAGATGCTTATAAAGATTGTTGTACGCAATTGAACTTCAAAGTGATCGCTTTTGAAGACGTTCCCAACATCCCAGCGAGAAAAAAAATGCATTGGCAGGGGGATCCGAATATCCAGCCGGAAGGAAATTATGCGTGCGCACTGGAAAATCAACATTTGACCACGTTCTTTTCTGCCGGAATTACTTTAAATCCGGTGAGGAAAGAATGTACCGGTTACATGGAATTTCATGCCGGGAATATCCAGGTTGAACCGCATCAATGTTTAAAAGATGAGAATTGGATAAGTTATAGGGTTCAGTACAAAGCTCCTAAAGGTTTTGATTATCGATATTTTAGAAAATACGAAACTCCCTACGGTGTTTGTGAAATGAGAGATGGCAGCGATGATTGGGGAGATTGCTGCCGTCAGTTGAAGTTGGATTATGCCGGTCAAATCGAAGGAGAGAAGTTACCCAGTCACTGGAAACCTGGCGACCCGGAATAAGGGCATTGTTTCTTCATAAACCAATCTCCAACATATCAGTGTATCGCATCGCCGCGTTTTTGCCTGTGCCCGGCGGGCCAAGATCAGCGGGCAAATAGCCCAAACCGGGCATGAGCTACGGCTTACTGAAGGTTTTGGGTTTGTTGTCGGCTTCATGTTTGGTCCTATATAGCCATAGGCCGATTGCTCACTGGCTTCTACCGTAAGGACCTACGACGAAAACAGTCCTGAATGGTATCCTTTCAATATGAGGACTCCCCCCTTGATGCCCATTTCCATTGCGGTCATGTCGATGCTTGCGGCTGGATTGGCCCACGCCGGCCCCATGAGAGCGGCTCCAGCGGGAGGCGGCGTTATTCGGGCCTGGAGCGTCCCTTACAGTCCTGTAGCCCCGGGCATGATCGCCGCACTGCAGAAATTCATGCGGACAGACGCCGGAATTGGCTTAATCTCTCTGGCTCCTTCCTTAGGCGTCATCGAGTGCCTGGACCCCGATTCGGAAGCTCATCGCCGGATCGTCGGGATGATGACCTTGCCCTCCGGATTCGAGAGCCGACTGCGGGCCGCGGCACTGAACTCGGACAGCAAGACGCGGGAGAGTGTCCGCGCCGCGATTGTAAGCGCCTACCGCGGCCAGAACACGGGCGAAAAGATGCGCACAGCGATCCAAGCCCGCGCGGATGAGATCACTGCCGCAGTCAGTCAGGGCGGACTGAGTGTCGAGGGACTTTCCACTGCCGCCTCCGAGCTAGCGCCTTTCTCTACCATATCGGCGCAAGTAGATTCCGTGATACGGATGGCCTCATCGGCTCGCTCGGAGCGTGCGATGTCTACGGCGCGGGATATCGCTTCAGTCCTGCTGCGGGGCAAAGGCTCAGCGGACCTCGAACAAGTCCCGGCTGCGGCTATTGGGAATGGCCGCGACGATCAGCTCGAGGGATGGCGTCTACACCCGGCGCCGGAAAAGCAAGTCGCACAACGCATGCCACAATCAGCTGGCCTGAAGCAGAGCGTCTCCGCTCTGCTGTCAGTCCCTGACTCGGCTCCATCGATGGCCGCCAAAGCCTTCGGGATCCTGCCCCACTTCGTGCGCTCGATCCTGGCCAGGACCAGCGAGAGATCGCGGCTGTATCAGATTCAGCTCCTGCGCGAGGAGGTCGCGAGACTATTGCCATCCGAAGCGATCTCTTTCATGGCCTACATGCCGCAGTCCTCGCAGGATTATCTGTTGGATCAACTCCATGGCTCAGAGTTCATCAGCGGCGCACACCAGGCTTCATGGCTCAAGCGCCTTCGCCAGGCCCACGCAAGACTGACGGAACTTGAAGCGCTGCAGGCCGATTCGACGACGTCAGCGACACGGACCGAACTGGCTCTGACGCATCTAAGCCTGGGTATCTTCCATGGCTTCACTTACGGCTTCCCGGATCAGGTCGCGCAGGCCAGCATCTGGTCCCGCGGCGAGTCTCTGCCGGACGTCGACAAGGCCGCACGTCATTACCAGCAGGCTCTGGGACTGCTTGGGAAAGACCTTCCAACGGACTCGCGGGCCGTCCTGCTGACCAAATTCCTGCTCGGCAAGCACGCCATCAACGCCGCACATGCGTACTCCAACGCGAGCCTCTACACCAGGGATGGCATCAAGATCCCGCCCGAGCCCCAAGCCGCCGAGTACGAAGGCCTGGCGCGACGGATGCTAGGCGACGTCCTGCACGCCGTCGAGCCTCGAGTGCCGGCATCGCCCTCGAACACTCCAGAGCTCTACTTCGAGGCCAGGTTCCACCTGCTGAAGCTCGACAAGGGCCAGCGGGCGAGCGCTTTGGAACGCCTCCTTTTCGACGTCCTTTCCGGCTCGTCGCCCGGATGGGTCGAGGCGCAGTTACACAGCAGATACGGGCTCATCTTCAGGCTGATCCAAGACCTCCGGTGGGCGGGCTACGATTCGCGCGCGATGCTCCGGAGTCTCGCGCTCTTTGACATTGAGGCCATGATCGGCGGCAACGTTCCTGGCCTGACCTATCACGAACTCATCCGCCGGCTCGTCGAGGAAGGCAGCTGTGAGGAACTGCGGCCGCTGCTCCGATGATTTCGGGCTCACTTGCGGGCCTTAGGCCCTTCACCAGCCAGATCTCGACGGGGTCCTTCTTGCCCTTGATGGGCATGGCGCCCACGCTCTCGCACACGATGCGGCTCTTGGTTTGTAGGAGGGATTACGCCACTTTGGCCAAGTCGCTGCGCCAACCGCTTCCGCTGAACATCCCCACTTCCGACTTCGGGCCCAACTAGGGCGCACATAGCCATAGCCAGCGCCAACGATCACCGCAAGGACGCTCGGCTTGCCGCGCTTGGCGACATCCAGCGCTGCGAGAACTTGAGCCAGTTCACAGCCCCTTCGCCGGCCATGCCGGAGCCGAGCTTTATCTCGAAGGCGGCCCGGCGCCAGGGGCCTCACGCGCACCGGAGAGCCGGCGCGCGAATTGGCCCCAATCAGTCATGGTGTGCCAGAGGAGTCCGAGATAGCGGGCGCCGTACTCCCGCCAAAGGTAAGAGGTCATAGGCAGCCAGATGGACATCCCGTTGGAGCCGCCGATGTCGGGAGTCGCGGCATTGGCCACCACCATCGCCTTGTAAGCAGCCGTGACCGCGGCGATGACCGGCGCGGAGACGATGGCCACCGGAGCGTTGGCAAGCTTGGTGACGAAATCCAGGAAGTCGCCGTAGTCGGAGTAGGCGTAACGCTGGGTCGCCTGCGCCGCCTTGCGGACTTCGGCGAACTTGGAAGCATTGAGCCCGGCAAGCTCCTTGCCGAATGCCTTGCCTGCCTCCATGAAAGCAGGCAGCTTGCTGAGGTCGAGGCCTGAGAAAGCCACGTCGCGGTCGTAAGCCACCACGTACTGTTCTGTAAGAGCCTTAAGCAGCGCCGCACCGTCATCGGCCTTGGCCGCCAGCCATTGCCTGAGGACTTTCTCGTAGGGCCAACCGGCGCCAGGCTCGGTCTGCTCTGAACCCGCGACATAATGAACGGAGTCGGCGACCTGCGCCACGACCTCGCCCATGGCCATGAGGCAGGCGTCGAAACCGAGGACGTCGATAGGCCGGCCGACAAGATCCCTGACCTTGCGCATCACGACGCCGAGCTGCTCGGTGGTGATGTGGTGACCGGTCTGATCGTCCCAGCTGATGTCAAGCGGAGAGAACTGGCCCTTGCTCTTGGCGTGCCAGCCGGCGCCGTGGTCCCAGAGGTCGATCATATAGCGCTGAGCCGGGAAGTGCTCGACGGCCCAGCGAATGAACTCAAAGAGCTGCTCGGCGCTTCCCATGTCCACGACCGGCATCTCCTCGATGACAGGTGAACTGACCTCGCCGGTCTCGGAGCGCTGGATGAGCATGCGTTTGGTGGGCTTGCCAAGGGAGGCCCACTGCACGACGATGTTGACCCGGTCATTGGAGCCGACCTTCTCCATCTGCTTGATGTTGACTTCGCCAAAGTCGTCGAGATTATTGTGACCGTTGAGGAAGACCATGAAGGTCCATTCCTTGGGCTCGGCCTTCTGCCCTGTGCCGTCGAAGAGGACGGAGGCGGCGGCATCCTTGGTCTGGCCTGGCTGCCGAGGCTCAGCCGCGGCTTGCAGAGAACTTAGGAGGCTGGCCTTGACTGGTTCGTTTGCAGCCGAAGGCAGAGCAGCCGGCGCGACAGTCTTGATGCCAGCCGCTTGAGGTATTGCGACCGGCAGGGCAAAAAGAATGGCGTTCGCTGTCTGAACGGCTTTTACTGGAGCGGCAGCCACGGGAACTTGGACCACGGGGGCGGAGAGACCGAGCACCGGAGAGAAACTGAGCCGACCAGCGCCTAGGGATTGTGAGCCGAGGCCGATGGCGCCGGTGCCGATCCGGCCCCCGGCGGCGCCAACGGCCAGCGGGACTACCAACGAGGGCATGGAGACGGGCGCCGCATGGACGGTCTGAGCGCTGAGCACGGGACTGAGCAAGAAGGACTGGACGAGCAATAGAATGATCGATACCGATTTCACGGCCCCATTCTACCGCAAAAGGCAGGCGGCGGGAATGAGCCATTGGGGAAACAGGCGCGCAGACTTTGGACCTGGGTTCGCTTGGCACCTAGAGCCCACATTCCCGACCGAGACCGCCATTATCAAGCGGAGCCCGCCAGCCACTCACGCACGAAGGCACATAGCTTGTCCCCCTCCATGCACCGGCGCACCGCGTCGAGAACGCGCACCTGCGATGCCACCGCTCCGCGTCCGAAGAAACCCACCCAATAGGGGATATAAAAATCAGACATGACCAGCTCGGCGGAAAGGCGCAAATCCCGGATACGCAACAGGCCGCGCTCATAGGCGAGTCGCCGGCCGCGCTGTAAGACCTCGTCGCGGGCCTGAGCTTCCGGCACACACGGCTCGGGATGGTTGCGGGTGTCGACCATCCGCAGCTCCGGGCCCTGCGGGACGGCGGGAAAGGCGTAAACGTCAAAACTGGCGCGCACCGAATCGAGCGCCAAGTGCACGACCTCGCGCGACTGGCCGTCGAGCAGCTCCACGCGGTAAAGCCGATAGGGGATGTAGATATCGACCAAGCGCCGCAGCGGGCCATGCGCCAGACGGCTCAGCAGTCCGGCCTCGGAAAATTCGAGCAGAGCCTCCGCGCGGCTGACGTTGGGTCGCAGGCAGAGGATGCCGCGGCCGGGTTCTAACGGAAGTGTATCCAAAGTCCGACGACCGTAGCCACCAGCAGGAAGCTAAAAGCCAGATTGAGGTGATGCTCGCGCGCGGTCTCCGCCCCCGGCTTGGGCATCGCGACCGGAGTCACGTCGTCGAGCTTGTCGTCCACGGTCGCGAAAGTGAGTCCGGCAAGCTTGCGGCGCTCGGGTGCCTCGCCCAGAAGACTCACCCCCACCAGCACTAAAGCGCAGATCACGAACATCAGGATGGCGTAATGCAGGAAGTTGACCCCGACCAGCCAGCCCACGAGGCCCACGGCCGGCACGCGGCCGGTCTTGACCAGTATCTCCAGAATGAACCGCGCCGCGCCCAGAACGAAGCCGGTCAAGAGCGAGCTCAACGCCCCCGCGCCGTTGAGGCGGGGCCAAAGGACGCCCAGGATGAAACAGGCCGCGATCGGCGGGCTGATGTAGGCCTGCACGCTCTGGAGATAGATGAAGAGCTGCGAGCTCATGTATGGGATGAGCGGCACCCAGAGCATTCCCAGCACGACCATGATACCGGTGGCCACGCGGCCAAAATTAACCAGCTGGCGCTCGCTGGCCTGGGGGCGCAGCTTCTTATAGAAATCCAGGGTCACGAGCGTGGAGGCCGAATTGAACACCGAGGCCATGCCTCCCATGAGCGCCGCCAGCAACGCCGCGATCATCAGGCCCACCAGCCCGGTGGGCAGAAGATTGATGATGAGCGTAGGGAAGGCGATGTCGCCGTTGGTGATCTGGCCGGCGGCGTCTACATGGAAGAGGTTCCGGTAGAGCACCAAGGCGATGAGACCAGGCACAACCAGCAAGAACACGGGCAGGAGCTTCAAGAATCCAGCGAAGATGGTCCCGGCCTTGGCGTGCCCCTCGTCCTTGGCGGAGAGCACTCGCTGGACGATGACCTGGTCCGTGCACCAATACCAGATGCCCAAGATCGGCGCGCCGAAGAAGATTCCCGTCCACGGATAGGCCGGGTGGGAGGCCGCCTTGATCATGTGGAAGTACTCCGCGGGCAAGGCGGCGCGCAGGCCGGCGAAGCCGTGGACCTGGTGCAGCCCGATGCAGGTGAGCGCGACGGCCCCGGTCAGCAGGACCAAAGTCTGCACCACCTCGGTGTAGATCACGGCGGAGAGCCCGCCCGCCACGGTGTAAACGCCGGTCATCACCACCAGGATCAGAGCCGCATGCATCGGGCTCCAGCCCACCACGCGTTCCAAAACGATGGCCGCCGCCCACAAGTGCACGGCGATCTTAGTGATGATATAGGCGATGATGGAGATGCCGGCCAGATAGACCGCGCACGAGCGGTTGAAGCGCCGCTCCAGGAACTCGGGCATGGTGAAGACATTGGAGCGCAGATAAAAGGGCACGAACACCCAGCCCAGCAGCAATAGCATGAGCGTGGCCAGCCACTCGAAGTGGCCGACCGCCAGGCCCGAAGAGGCTCCGGAACCGGCCAGTCCGATGAAATGCTCGGTGGAGATGTTGGAGACGAAAAGAGACGCTCCGATAGCGAACCAGCCGACGCGACGTCCGCCCAGAAAGTAATCAGAGGAGGTGCGCTCCTTGCGCGCGAAATAGAAGCCGATGGCGAACACAACGAGGAAGTACAAACCGATGATCGCTAAATCAACGGGCGCCAACGTCCGATGCGTGATCACGGCCAAGGTCTGGTTCATCCTTCAGCTCCCTCCGCGGCCCAGGATACGGCGGCCGCGATCATGAATTATAGCTCTTGGAATGCCAAAAAACATGACCCGCGTCTACTACAACGATGGCCCCGTCGGCCCAAATGGTACAATTTCGGCGTGAAGGTAAAAGCCGAGCGCATTCCCTGGGCTGAAATCGAAGCCAAATGGCAGTCCCGCTGGGCCAAGGACTCCGTCTTTAAAACCCCCGACGCCCCCCGCCAGGGCAAGAAATTCTACTGCCTGGACATGTTCCCTTACCCATCGGCCGACGGCCTCCACGTCGGGCACCCCGAGGGCTATACCGCCACCGACATCCTCTGCCGCATGAAGCGCATGCAGGGCTTCGACGTGCTCCACCCCATGGGCTGGGACGCCTTCGGCCTGCCGGCTGAGAACTTCGCCCTCCAAACAGGCACCCACCCCTCCGTGGTCACACAGAAGAACATCGCCAATTTCCGCCGCCAGATCAAGTCCCTTGGCTTTTCCTATGATTGGGACCGCGAAGTCGACACAACCGCGCCCGCTTACACCCACTGGACACAATGGATATTCCTCCAACTCTTCAAGAAAGGCCTCGCCTACGAGAGCACCGCGCCCATCAACTTCTGCCCCTCCTGCAAAACCGGCCTCGCCAATGAGGAGGTCTTCGGCGGCAACTGCGAACGCTGCGGGACCAAGGTCGAGCGCAGGAGCATCAGGCAATGGGTCCTCAAGATCACGGCCTACGCCGACCGGCTGGAGTCCGACCTCAAGGACCTGGACTGGCCCCATTCCACCTTGATGATGCAGCGCAATTGGATCGGACGCTCGGAAGGAGCCGAAGTCCATTTCAGGCTTGAATCCGACGACGACATCACAGTCTTCACCACCCGGCCCGACACCCTCTACGGCGCCACCTACATGGTCCTTGCGCCCGAGCACGGAGCCGTCAAGAAAATCACGACTCCCAAGCAGCGCATGGGGGTCGATGCCTATATCGCCGCCTCGGCGTCTAAATCCGACCTGGAGCGCACCGAACTGACTAAGGAAAAAACCGGGGTCTTCACCGGCGCCTATGCCGTCAACCCGCTCAACCAGGAGCGGATCCCGGTCTGGATCGCGGACTATGTCCTCGCCGGCTACGGCACCGGCGCCATCATGGCCGTGCCAGGCCACGACGAACGCGACCATGAGTTCGCTCTCAAGTTTGGTCTGCCCATTCGCGAGGTGGTCCGGCCCGCCGATCCGGGCCAGACGAGGGATATCCAGGCCCAGGGCTTCTTTGAGGACGGCATCGCGGTCGCTTCCCCCCTCTTTGAAGGCCTGCCGACCCAGCAAGCCAAGGACGCGGCCATCACCCACTTGGAAAAGACCGGACGGGGCCGCCGCACCGTGGTCTACAAGCTGCGCGACTGGATATTCTCCCGACAGCGCTACTGGGGCGAACCCATCCCCATAATCCACTGCCCCAAGTGTGGCCTGGTCCCGGTGCCGGAGCAAGACCTCCCCGTGCTCCTGCCCGAGGTCACGGACTACAAGCCGACTGGCACCGGCGAATCTCCCTTGGCGAACATCCCGGAGTGGGTCAACACGAAATGTCCCTCCTGCGGCGCCGCGGCCAAGCGCGAGACCAACACCATGCCGCAGTGGGCGGGCTCCTGCTGGTACTACCTCCGCTTCATAGACCCGCGCAATCCCACGATGGGCTGGGACAAGTCCAAGGAAAAGGCTTGGATGCCCGTGGACTGCTACGTCGGGGGCGCCGAGCACGCCGTCCTGCATCTGCTCTACGCCCGGTTCTGGCACAAGGTACTCTTTGACTGCGGATTCGTCTCCACCCCGGAGCCTTTCCAGAAGCTGCGCCACCAGGGCATGATCTTAAGTTTCTCCTACCGGGACCGCAAGGGCGCCTACCACCACTACGACAAGGTCACCCTCGCAGAAGACGGCAGCGCGACGCTTACCGATACCAAGGAAAAACTCGACAGCCAGGTCGAGAAGATGTCCAAGTCCAAGAAGAACGTGGTCAATCCCGACGAGGTCCTCAAAGACTACGGCGCCGATGCCTTCCGGCTCTACGAGATGTTCATGGGCCCCTTCGAGGACTCCAAGCCATGGGACATGCGTTCCATCGAAGGCGTCGCGCGCTTCCTGCGCAAGGTCTGGCAGCTCGTCCTGGAGACCGAACAACCCGGCACGGAAGAAGGCTGCGTGCGCCTGCGCCATCGCACCGTCAAGAAGGTCACGGAGGACATCGCCACCTTCAACTTCAACACCGCCATCTCGGCGTTGATGATATACTCCAACGATATCCAGAAAGCCAAAGCCGCCTCCCGCGCCGACCTGGAGATGCTGGTCACCCTTCTGCACCCCTTCGCCCCGCACCTAACGGAGGAGCTCTGGGAGCGCCTGGGGCACAAGGATTGCTTGGCGCGTCGATCCTGGCCGACTTTCGATGTGGGATATCTCAAGGACCGGGAAGTCGAGTACGCGGTGCAGATCAACGGCAAGCTCCGCGCGACCTTCACCTTTGCCGCAGATGCAGCCGAGTCCGCGGTCACGGAGGCGGCGCTGAACTTAGACAAGGTCACGGCCGCCCTACAGGGCAAGGCCGCAGTCAAAGTCATCGTCGTTGCCAACCGCTTGGTCAATATCGTCGTGAGGTGAAACCTATGCGCAAACACTGGACCCTGTTAATCGCGGCCGCGGCCATGGGCTGCAGCGGCCCGGAAGTCCACTACAATCCTACGCCGCAAATCCTACCCCAGGACGTCCGCCGCATCGCCCTGCATCCCATCCTCAACAAGACGGGGCAGTTCGGGCTGGAGGACAAACTCATGCTCGCCGTGCGCGACGAGTTCCTGCGCGACGGCCGCTACCCCCTCGTGCCCGAGGCTGAGGCCGACGGCGTGGTCTGGACCACCATCTCGCGCTACCTCAGCACGCCCATCCAGTACGACGCCAACCTCGTGCCCACGGCCTACAAGCTGCGCGTTCTCACCGACATCCAGTTCGTAGACCGCAAGAAGCCCGACCAGGCTCTTTGGGTTGAAAAAAACATCGATGAAGTCTTCACATACTCCGCCCCCACTCTGGCGGGAGGCCTGACCGAGGAGCTGGCCCGTGAACAGATCTGGAACACCTTGGCCAAGGACATCGTCAAGCGGGTCATCGACGGCTTCGGCACGGTCACGGGCACCTCGCGGCGCATCATCCAGGGCGACGCTCCCTCCACCGATCCGCTCTCCTCGCCGCAAACGCCCCTAACGCCAGTCAATCCCCACGCCTATTAAGCGATGGAAACCCGCTACGCCGACCTCGTCAAAGAATGGCAATCGGGGAAGTTCCGCCCGGTCTACTACTTCATAGGAGAGGACGCCTCGGCCAGAGCCGAGGCCGCAACAGCGCTCAAGGCGGCGCTCAAGGCAGACAGCTTCAACTGCGCGCAATTTTCAGGCGACGCCGCGGGCCAAGTCGCGGCGGTCATCACGGAAGCCATGACCCTGCCGGTATTCGCGGACCGGCGCCTGGTCATAGTCGAGAGCGCCAAGCTCGCCGCCGAGGTCCGCGCCGCCTTGGTCGGTTATCTCCAGTCGCCCTCGCCCAGCACTTCCCTGGTCCTCTTCTCAGAAGAGCGCAAGCTGGACTTGCGCGACGCCTTGGTCAAGGCCGCGGCCGCGGCCGGGGCTGTATGCTTATTCAAACCCTTACGCGAAGAGGACGCCGTGGCGCGCCTACAGGCCGAAGCCCGCCGGACAGGCAAGGCCGTCTCCACCGAAGCGGCCGAGGCTTTAGTCGCGGAAGCTGGCACTGACTGGGCCATACTCAAACAGGAGCTGGAAAAAGCATCGCTTTTCGCCGCCAAAACCAAGGAGATCGGCCTGGATCATGTGACCGCCTGCCTGGGCTATCAGAAGACTGCCGACCCTTTCGCCCTACCCCGCCTGGTCCAGACCCGCCAGCTCAAGGCCGCCCTGACGCACCTGCAACGACTCTTCCAAGAAGGCAAACCCGACGACCAGGCCTTCCGGGCGATCAACCAGATCAGCTCCTCGGTGCACAAGCAGCTGCGCGCTAAGCGCATGCTCAAGGCCGGCCGCTCCGAGAGCGAGATCTTCAGCGCCCTGCGCCTGAACAGCTACTGGGACCGGGACTACTTATCCTTCCTCAAACGCCTCAGCGAGGCCCGCCTGCGCCGGGACCTGGGCACCTGCCTGGAAGTGGAGGTCTCCCTTAAATCGCGCAGCTGGCTATCGGCTCCGCAGGAGATCGAACGGCTGATCGTGGACCTCTGCTCGAAATAGCCCACCAATACACAGGGACACCCTGGCAGGGTGTCCCTATCGCAGTTGCCCCGGGGCGCGTCAGACTTTAGCGGGAGCAGCAGCTGTGGCGAGCCCGACCGCCACACGCTTGGCGAGGCGGGACTTACGACGCGCGGCGGTCTTCCAGTGGATGACGCCGCGCTGGGCCGCCCGGTCAAAAGCCGAGGAGGCCTTGGCCAGGAGCTCGGATGTCTTGGAGTCCTTGGCCGTGGCCGCGTCGCCGGCGGCGCGCGCCGCCCGACGGATGGTCTTCTTCATGTCGACATTGCGCACGTGCCGCTTGAGAGATTGCCGGTGGGCCTTGATACCCGAGCGGTGCCGCATGGTCTTCTTTTTGGCTGGCATAGGTAGATTAAATCACTTCCTGACGGCCACCGTCAACGCTCAGAGTTGTCCAATGCAAGATGAGCCTGAACCGTCATGTCAACTCGACCAGTAGAAAAATACATATCGCAGTCTGCGATAGTCGGACGGACCGCGGGAGGTCATCACAATTTATGATGACTTCTGGCTTCAGAAGGTTATCGCAATTTGCGATGACCTCTCCGCTTCATGTCAGGTCGAATGGAACAAAATGGCCTCCAACTCGTATATATATTATGGATCACGGAATCGAGCCTACCGCCGTAGACCGTCGCATCCTGCGCATCCGCGGACAGAACGTCATGCTGGACGCGGATCTCGCGCGCATCTACCGGATTCCCACTTTCCGGCTGAATGAGGCAGTAAAGCGCAACCGGGAGCGCTTTCCCGGGGACTTCATGTTCCGCCTCACGAAAGAGGAGAAAACGGCATTGGTGGCGAATCACGGCCACTTGCAGAGACTAAAATTCTCCCCAAACCTGCCGGCGGCATTCACCGAGCACGGTGCCGTCATGCTGGCCTCAGTGCTTAAAAGTCCCATCGCGGTCGCGGCCAGCATCCAGATCGTGCGTGCTTTCAATCGCATGCGCCGTATGGTAGCCGCCCACAAAGAACTCGCAGACAAGCTCTCGGAGCTCGAGGGCAAGGTCAGGACGCACGATGTCCAAATCCGGGCTCTCTTCGCCGCCATCCGCGGCTTTCTAGAGTCCCCGCCCGAACCGCGCCGCCGCATCGGCTTCAAGTCCGCTGATCCGGGAGGATCTTAAGATGCGCCACGGCCACCGTCAACGCCGCCCGCGATTTCTGCCGCCGTGATTGTATAATACGTGTATGCAAGGGCCGTCCGGGCCGGACCGCTCCCACGTCCCGCACGCCTGCGGCGTCTACCTCATGCGCGACGCCGACGGCGCCATCCTCTACATCGGCAAGGCCAAAGACCTCTTCAAGCGCGTGGCCCAGTATTTCAACCCAAACAAGCCCGACCTCAAGAACACCTACCTGACGCCGCTGATCCGCGCCATCGATTACGTCCCCTGCGGCTCGGAGCGCGAGGCCCTACTTCTGGAGCGGCGCCTCATTCATGAGCACCAGCCCTTCTTCAATGCCATGTGGAAGGACGACAAGTCCTATCCCTACGTCAAGATCACGGTGCGGGAGGACTTCCCCCGCATCCTGCTGACCCGCCGCAAGCTCAAGGACGGCGCCCTCTACTTCGGCCCCTATCCCAAGGTCTCGCCCATCAAGGGCCTGCTCGACCATCTCTGGAAGCGGAAGTTCTTCCCCCTGCGCCCCTGCCGCTGGGACTTCAGTATGGACAAGCCCTTGGACCCGCGCACCCTGCACTCCTGCCTTTACTACCACACCAAGGACTGCCCGGCGCCCTGCGCGGGCCACATCAGCCGTCGCGACTACCGCCGAGTGGCGCGGGACGCCGTGCTGTTCTTCTCGGGCCGCCACGCGGACCTGCGCCGGCGCTTCGAGAGCGAGATGCGCGAGGCCTCGCGAAAGCTGGAGTATGAGCGCGCCGCCCGCCTACGCGACAACTTAGCCGCCCTCGATCAGATCGGCGAACGGGTGCGCGTGCGCGCGATCGGCGCGGGAGATCTAGCCCAGCCCCTGGCGGCCAGCCGCTCGGTCACGGACTTGCAGGCCGCGCTGAACCTATCCACAGCCCCCTTCCACATCGAATGCTTCGACGTCTCTCATTTCCAAGGGCGCCAGCTCGTGGCCGCCATGGTCTGCTTCCAGGGCGGAGAGCCGCACAAAGACCACTATCGCAGGTTCCGACTGCGCGAGGTCTCTGGTATCGATGACTTCGCGTCCATCGCCGAGGCCGTGCGGCGGCGCTACGGCCGCCTGCAGCGGGAAGGCTCCGCGCTTCCCGACCTCATCTTCATAGACGGGGGCAAAGGCCAGCTGGGCGCCGCCTTGGAGGAGATCCGGGAACTCAAGCTGCGCATCCCGGTGGCGGCGCTAGCCAAGCGCATCGAGGAGATCTTCTTGCCCGACAGACCCGAGTCGCTCATCCTGGAACGCAGCCGGCCTGCTCTGAGGCTGCTGCAGCGCCTGCGCGACGAGGCGCACCGCTTCGGGATCAAGTACCACCGGTTACTGCGCGGTAAGGAACTGCTGGGCTGAGGCGAAGATTGTCGAGGCGGGCTTATCCGTCCTGCAAGCCTTTGCGGCCTCCGCCGTCAACAGGCCCCCATCGTTTAAGGAGGACCGCGGCCCGGAGCGCGCACGAGAGGAAAGGGTCTCGCCGCGCCTTGGCCGGCTCGGCCAAAGTCAGATCGATGCGCTGATCCCCGAGTTCCTTCTTAAGCTCGGCCAACAGGAAGTGCTTCCCCGTGCGCAAGCCCTTTACCACCGCCGACGACGCCAACACCAAGAGGTCTATATCTCCGCCCTTCAGCTGATCTTGCGTCCTGCTGCCGAACAAGTAGAGCGCGGCCGAACGCTCTTTGAGATGAGCGCCCAGGACTTGGATAATCGCGGCGATTTCCTGCCGGCGCAGCCTCATCGCCTCTACCGGATCTTGGCCTTTTTCAGGATATTCTCGACCCGCAAAAGTTCACCAGCCAGCTTCCTGGCTCGCTTGAAATATCCGCTCAATTCTTCCTCGGCGCATTCATGAGCCGTGATATTCCTGAGCTCGCGGATGGCCATCAGCGCTGAGCGCTTCCAATCAGCCCGATTTTCTCGGCTTGATTGACAAAATCCCTCAAGGAGCCCTCAAAACCAGGATCGTCCTGGAGCACGACCGCACGGAGGTACTTCGTAAGAAATAAGTCGACCACGCGCGCAAACCGCGCCGCAAAGCTCTCCCACGTCTCCAACTGCTCTTCGTCAAGTTTCGATGAGTCCGCGGGCAAACGTCGGACTTTGTTGTGGCTGTAGCGCAAATGCTCCAGTGCCTTCTTGAGCTTCTTTGCGTACTCCTGTATGACCAGGTTCATTGCCGCCATGGGGGAAGCGACGGACCTATTTGCCTTCCATGTTGCCCGCCAGCTCACCCATGCTGAACATGGGCAGGAACATGGCGGCGACGATGGTGCCCACGATGGTGCCCATGACCACGATGACGATGGGCTCGATGAGCGAAGTCAATCCCTTGACCGCGGTGTCGACCTCCTGGTCGTAGAAGTCCGCGATCTTGGAGAGCATGGTGTCGAGCGCGCCGGTCTCCTCGCCGACCGAGATCATGGCGGTGACCATGTTGGGGAAAACACCGGATTTCTTGAGCGGGTCGCTGAGGTGCCCGCCCTCACGGATGGACTCGCGCGCCCCCAGCACCGCCTCTGCGATGACCACGTTTCCGGCGGTAGAAGCCACCGTCTCCAGAGCCTGAAGGATCGGCACACCGGACTTGATGAGCGTCCCCAAAGTCCTGGTGAAGCGTGCCACGGCCACCTTTTTAAGGATGATGCCAAAAAGGGGCAGCTTCAGCGTCTGGCTGTCGATCCATTTCTGCCCCATAGGCGTCTTATAGGCGCGCTTATAAGCGTACCAGAGCCCCACCGGAGACAAAGCGATGCCTATGAAATGCACGGGCTGCTTGACGAACGTAGAGAGGTCGAGCAGGGTCTGAGTCAGAAGAGGCAACTGGGCCCCGAAGCTCTCGAAGATAGCGGCGAAGCGCGGGATGACGAAGGTAAGCAGGAAGACGGTGATGATGAAGCAGATGCTCAGCACGATGAGGGGATACATCATCGCGGACTTGACCTTCGCCCTCAAGGCCTCGTTGCTCTCCAAATAGGCGGTCAGACGCTCCAGGATGGTGTCGAGTATGCCGCCCAGCTCGCCGGCCTTGATCATGGATGTGTAGAGTTCGGGGAAAGCGTCCGGATGCTTGCGGAGGGCGTCCGAGATGGAGAGTCCACTCTCGATATCGACGCGCACGGCGTTCAAAACCTCCTTGAAGGCCGGATTCTCGGCCTGGTTTTCCAGGATGGCCAAGCTCTGCACGATGGGCACGCCCGCGCCCACCAAGGTGGAGAGCTGGCGCGAGAAGAGCACCAAGTCACGCGTATAGACCTTACCCTTGCGCTTGAAGAGGGCCTTGAGCATTTCAAGCGGGCCGGTGATCTTCTCGCCGATCTCCAGGATGACCAGCTTCTGGTCGCGAAGGCGCGCGACCGCGGCCTTCTGCTCCTCCGCGTCGACAGTGCCTTCTATGATATTCCCGTCAGCACCCTTGGCTTTATAGGCAAATACCAGCATAATCTTGTTGGTATTCTAGCACATGCGGCATGCGGCAGCGAACCGCAGTCCCTCCGACGACCCGTGGCGTGAGGAACCGCCCCACCGATTGACGACAAGCCTGGAAGACGATACCTATTACTGTTTGATGCACGTCCTGGAGCCGCACCCCGAGTGAGAGCCGGGCCCTACACACAGATGCGTACTCGGGTTAGGCTCCCAGCCGGCCGCGCAGGCTGTGACGAGGTCGTCGATCTGAGCGTCTGGATATACACAGCTAGTCGCCGGCCAAGTAGCGACACCAGGACCGTGGCAGCTACCGGCGAGTGTGCCGCGCGGGGACGGTGTCGGGGTCGGGACTGGAGTTGGGGTCGGGGTCGGGGTCGGGGTTGGGTGTGGGTATGGGGTTGGAGTTGGGGTTGGGGTTGGGGTTGGGGAAAGCAAGGGAGCCAATCGTGTCCAGTTACCGCCCGTACAAACCTGCAGAGCCCCCGCACTCCACATCAACGTCCCTTCCTTGTCCATGGTGCAGGCCGAGGTGTCAGGCCCCATTTGGACGCCGCCGGCGACAGACAACGCGGAGGGAGCGGTTGCTCTCCCAATGGAGACATTACCAGAAAAGTGGGCGCTGCCTGCCACATCCAGAAGTTGGGTAGGCACAGAAGTCCCGGTCCCGATGCCTACAGAGCCACCGTATTGAACCAGGACGGTATTCCCTGGGCCCGTCGTGGTCAGCCGTTTGTAAACACCCGAAGGTGCCGGGTAATACGTCGTCATGGTCATGCTCTCGGAGACCAACTCGTTGGCGGCGCAGCATAAGATCAGGACCGCCGCCGCACAGACGAATGTCCGGCGCGAGACAGTGACTTGGATAGTAATTTTATGCTCGTTCATGGCAACTCCCCATGGTCAGAAGACATAACCCGGCTTCGAGAACCTCCCCTCACCCAACTCTTCTGTTCTGATGCAATCCTTCCGTCTTCAGCCCCCTGCAAGGGGCCGAAGCCCCTATGATACATTAAATACACGAATCCTAAAAAACGCCGTCAGGCCGGCCGAGTTCCGGCTCTAGTCAACGGTCAGCCTAAGCGGCTGGCAGGTCATCGCCGCCGGGAGGATTGGCGAATCCCAGGAAACGGACCCTTGACAAGTTTCAGAGGCAAGCCTAAACCTATGCTACCTTATCATGTGAGAATGAGGATTCCTATGCGATTATGCGAATTGCGATATAGAAACTGGCCAGCCTTGGCCATGGCGGTCGCGCTCTTAATCTGCCCGCAGGCCCTGTTAGCCTGGTCCTCCAACGGGCATCGCACCGTGGCGATAATCGCTTGGAATCGCTTAAGCGACGGTGCGAAGATCAACATCCAGTCCGTGCTCAACGGACTCGCTCCCCATGCGACGTTGGCGGACCTCTCAGTCTGCGCCGATCAACTCCGGGGTTTGGGCGCCGAGGAGGACGACTGCACGACAGTAGGCGACAGCGATGGGCTGGCGCCATCCGGCGTTTGCGGCAAGTTCTCCATGCAGCCCCAGAGCGCGTCCTGGCATTTCATCGATGTCCCTATCACCGCTTCTCCGCGGGAGGCGGCGGATATGGAAGCCTATTGCCCCAACGCGAACTGCGTCGTGGACCAGATCCGGGCGGAGTCCCAGGCCCTGCAGAAGGATCCTCAGGACACGACCTCTCTCATGTTCCTGGTGCATTTCGTCGGCGACCTACACCAACCTCTGCACTGCGCCACGGAGTTCGTCGATGGAGTGGATGACCGCGGCGGCAACAACAAAAAGATCACCTGGACCGAATCGCAAGACCCGAAGTATCCGCTCAATCTGCATTCATTGTGGGACCATCTCGTGGCGCCTTCCGACAACGTCAATGACCCCGTCGCCCTCAGCGGGCAGCTGGAGCGGGCGCTGCAAGGCATGGACGTGACTTTATGGACGCAAGGCGATTACGTCGGGACCGCGGCGCTCGAGACATTCCAGATCGCGCAAACCCATGTTTATCCCGACTACTACGGCAAGGGGCCGGATGGTCCGGCCTGCTTCGGGAGCACACTGGGCGCGAGCTATCACGACGCGATGGAGCCCATCGTCAACGAGCGCCTTGAAAAAGCGGGCGTGCGCCTTGCCGCCTTGTTGGAACAAGCCTTCGGCTCCGGCGATCAGCCCAGCCGAGCGCGCCGGCAGCCCAAGCCGCTGAAGCTCCCGCAGCTTCCCGAGCGCCCCGACTTCGAGTAGCGTCCGGTCGCCTGGCGAAACATAGACCTGAGCGTGAGGAGAAAACACAGAATGCGGCGAGGCTAGGCGCACAGCGAACTCCTCCAGATGGTCCAACACAACACGGAAGAGAGGCCCCCTGACCCGGTCTCGAGCCCGGTAGCGGAACTTCCCCGGATTGGAACGAGCCGTGCCCTGAAGATCAGCGCCAGGGCAGCCGGGCGGCTTGCGCAAGATACCACACGCCGGCGAGCCCGAGCGCCCAGCGGCCGATGCTCCGGGCCCGCAAGTGAGAAAGCCAGGGCCAGACCCCCAACACCGGCAGCAAGTAGAGCGAGGTCGCCGCGAAGAAGGCCATGAAGAAGGCGACGCCGCCCGCGGCGCTGCCAATGGCCAAGACCACCACCATCCCGGTCAAGAAAGGCGGGCAGACATTGATCCCGGTCAGGAACCCCATGGCGAAAGGCAGCCTATGCGGCGTCGTCCATCTCCCCGCGGCCAGGCACCAGGAGACCCGCGGGAAACTCTGGACCACAGAGCACGCAAGCATCAGAAAAGCGCTTATGGCCAGAGTCGCGGCCGGAAGCCAGACAGGCACGGAACTACTCACCACGGCGCCCACGGCTCCGGCGGCCGCGCCGAAGATGAGGTAGGCCATGAACCGGCCGGCCAAGAAGCGCGCCAGAGATTTAAGATTGTCGCCAAAAGCCGGCCTCCCCTCGGCGCAGAGGTAAGAGACCAGAAAGGGTGCGCATGCCGCGAAACAGTACGGCCCCGTGGCCAAGCCGAGCCAGAAGCCTTGCGCCAGAGGATTCATCGGTGAATCACTTGAGTGAAAGCCCTATATCACAAATGTTATAACTTCTACGGTGGGTTTCACACTCTGGAGGGATGATGCTGTCCAACAAGAAGATCGCGGTCGTGGGCGCCGGACACATGGGCGCGGCCCTCATCGGCGGCATGCTGCGCGCCAAGCTCACGACCCCGAAGGACATCACCGCCTCACGCCGCAATGAGGACGCCTTGGCGGCTCTGAAGAAGGACTGGGGCATCAACACGACGCCGGACAACAAGAAGGCCATCGCCGGCGCCGACATCGTCATCCTCGCGGTCAAGCCCCAGGTCTCGTCCCAGGTCCTGACGGAGCTCTCCTCCGCGATCAAACCCGAGCAGCTCATCGTCAGCCTCATGGCCGGAATCACCACCAAGACCATATCCCAAAAACTGGGCCAGCCCTGCCCGGTGGTCCGCTCCATGCCCAACACGCCCTGCCTGGTCGACGCCGGCGCCACCGCCGTAGCCGCGGGCGCACACGCGGGGGCGGGCGATCTGGCCTTATCCGAACGCATCTTTTCCTCCGTGGGCAAAGTCGTAGTCCTGCCCGAGACGGCAATGGACGCCGTCACCGGCCTCTCCGGCACGGGCCCGGTCTACATCTTCATGGTCATCGAAGCCATGATCGACGGGGGCGTCAAGATGGGCATCCCGCGAGACGTGGCCACCAAGCTCGCGACCCAGACGGTGCTGGGCGCGGCCAAGCTCGTCATCGAGACCGGCAAGCACCCCGCCATACTCAAGGACGAGGTGACCACCCCGGGCGGCACGGCCATCAACGCCATCCACATGCTCGAGACCAGGGGCCTGCGCAGCGTGATCATCGATGCCATCGTGACCGCGACCCAGCGCTCCCAGGAACTCAGCCGCCTCTACGGCGATTAAACGGCGCCAGCGATCATGCCCACCAAGCATCACCCTCTCGAAGAGATCGCCCCCGCCACTTTGGTCACCGCGCGGGAACACCTGGAAGAGGTCGTCGCCGAGCTGCGCCAGGAGCCACGGCTGGCCATCGACACCGAATCCAACGGATTCTACGCCTACCAAGAGAAGGTCTGCCTCTTTCAAATATCCTCGGCGCACGCGGATTTCATCGTAGACCCCATAGCGATCTCGGACCTCTCGGCCTTGGGCGAGCTCACGGCCGACCCCCATATCGAGAAGATCTTCCACGCCGGCGAGTACGATGTGCTCTGCCTCAAACGTGACTACGGATTCACCTTCGCCAACCTCTTCGACACCATGATAGCAGGACGCCTCCTGGGCGCCAAGGAGCTGGGCCTGGCCGCGGCCATCCGCGGCTATTTCGGCGTGACCCTCTCCAAAAAACTCCAGCGCGCGGACTGGGGACTGCGTCCCCTAAGCGCTGCACACCTCAAGTACGCCCAGCTCGACACCCATTACCTCATGCATCTCACGGATATCCTCAAGGCCCAACTGCGCGAGAAGGGCCGGGAAGGGGACGCGGCCGAGGCTTGCGCCCGGCTTGCCAAGATCGAGCCCGTGATCCGGAACTTCGACCCGGAAGGCTTCTGGCGGCTCGCTGGACGCAATCGGCTCACGGACCGGCAGCTGGCCTGCCTGCGTGAGATATTCCTCATGCGCGATAAGCGCGCCAAGTCCTTGGACCGGGCGCCTTTCCGGATCATGTCCGAGGAGCTCATGATCCGGCTCGCCGCGGACATGCCTAACGACAGCGGGTCTCTGGCCAAGGTCAAGGGCATGACCCCCTATCTCTTGCGCAAGTTCGGCGACGCCCTCCTGGAATCCCTGGCGCGCGGCCGGCAGGCCCCGCCGCCGGTCGAGCCTCCGCGCACAAGCCAGCGCCACAGCAATAAGGACCGCCGGATCTTCGAGATCCTTCGCCGCTGGCGCAAGGAGCAGGCTGAGCACGAATCGGTGGAGCCCATCGTGATCCTGGACACCTCGAGCCTGCATGAGTTGGCGCGCGCCGCCGCGGCCGGAGAGCCCGAACCTTTAGCGGGGCTCTCCGATCTCAAGCGCCAACGCTACGGCGAAGCGCTGCTCAAGCTGCTCCGTCCCAAAGCCTAAGGATTAAAGTCAGACCATGAAAGTCCGGTTCTGGGGGACCTGCGGCTCCATCCCCGCCCCGATGAATGCCTCCGCGATACGCGGGAAGGTTCTCAACGCGCTGAGCGCGGCCCGGGGGCGGCGTTTTGACAGCCTCGCCGACCTCGAGGACTTCGTGGACTCGCTGCCGTTCGCGACACGCGCCACCTACGGCGGGAACACCTCCTGCGTCGAGATATCCCACGGTGAGCATCGCGTCATCTGCGACGCAGGCAGCGGGATCCGCGACCTGGGCGTGCGCATGCTGTCCCGAAAAGACGGCGGCGCGCCCAAGGTCTTCCACATCTTCCTCTCTCACCTCCACTGGGACCACATCCAAGGGCTCCCCTTCTTCCTGCCGGCCTATATCCCCGGAAACACAATCCACATCTACGGCTGCCATGCGGATATCGCGACGGCCGTCTCCGGCCAGCAGGACACGCCCTATTTCCCGGTCCCCTTCTCCGCCCTGCCCGCGGCCGTGCGCTTCACGGTCCTGACTCCGGGACAAGACTATGAGCTCGGCGGCTTCCGCGTCCGCGCCGTGGAACAGGCCCACCCGGGAGGCTCATTCGGCTACGCGTTTTCAGCCGCGGGCCGGAAGGTGGTCTATTCCACGGACTCCGAGCACAAAGCCGACGACCGCGTCCAGGGGCCGCGCTTCGTCGAATTCTTCTCCGCGGCCGACCTCCTCGTCTTCGACGCCCAGTACTCCCTGGCCGAAGCGGACCTCTCGAAGAAGGACTGGGGGCATTCGAGCAACGTGCTGGGCGTGGAGCTCGCGGTCCAAGCCCGAGCCAAGCGCCTCGTCCTCTTCCACCGGGAGCCCCGCTCCAGCGACAAGGCGCTGGACCAGCTCCTCGCCGACACGCGCCAATACGTCAAGCTCTACGCCGAAACCTCGGATCTGGCCGTGGACCTGGCCTACGACGGGCTCGAAATCGAGCTCTAAGCCGGGCCGCGGCCTAGTCTTCCAGCTGGAAGATGATGGCCTGCGGCATCTTGACCGGGACCGGTTCGCCGTTGCGGCCGAGAGCGGGAGAAAAGCGCATGCGCTTGGCCACTTCCTTGGCTCCAACGTCGAAAGCGGCCCCGCCGGACTGTCCGATGTCCACCGGGTCTACCCGGCCTGCCGCGCTGATGTGCAAAAAGACGATCACTTTCCCTTCCCGGCTAGCGCGGCGCTCGCTCTCCGGATAGAAGCGCCTCATGATAGCCAGAAGCTCATCCTTATTGAGGAGAACCGGAAGCTTCGTCAGCCCCGAGCCGCCCTCCCCGGTGCCATTGGGCACGCCATAGTCCGCTCCAACGCCCGAGCCGCCGACCTTGGCCGCCGTGCCCGTGCCCTCGAAAGTACCTCCCGGAGTGGGCGCCGGTTCCGGAGGTTTTTCCACGATCTTAGTGTTGGGACCTGGCAGGACCCAATCCTTAGGCGGTTCCGGGCTCGGATTGGGCTTAGGCGGGAGCTTGTCCTCCGCGGGCATAGGCAGACCCTTGGCTTGCGGCACCAGCCTCTTGGGTGCCCCCAGCTTGGCCGGCCCCCCGCCTAGACCGGGAAACTCGGTCAAGTCCACCTCGATCGGAGGCGGCGCAGCCGGGCGATGGATGAGGCGGCCGCCGATGAGCAGACCCACGTGTAGGGCAAAAGAGGCCGCCAGGCACTTCTGAAAAAGATCCGGCCCGCCTTTCGTTCCCGATGGCATATTCTAACGCACGGCGCGTTACTTCGCTTTGACTTCGAGACCGATCTTGTGCACGCCCGCGCCGCGCACCACATCCAAGAGTTGCACGATCTCCCCGTAAGGAAGGTTCCGGTCCGCCCGCAGGGCCACGCGCAGGTCCGCGGACCTGGCGACCAGGGCCTGAAGCTCGACTCCCAGCTGACCTTCGGTCATGCGTTTGCCGGAGAGGGATATCTCGTGCTGGGCGCTGTAGACCACCTGCAAGGCCTCCGTGGCCGCCCGCTCGTGCTGGGCCGACTTGGGCAGGTCCACCTTCATGGCTCGGTTATGGATCAGCGGCGCCGTGGCCATGAAGATGATGAGAACGACCAGGATTATGTCCACCAGCGGGGTCACGTTGATCCCCGTGATGGCGCTGTCTTCGCTGGCGGTAGAAGCCATGCCGCTCCTACTTGTGACCCACGGAGGCGTGCTGCGCACGCACCTGCGCCAAAAGAATGCGGCCAAAAGACTCGGTCCGGGCCAGAAGGTCCTTGGCCTTGCCGAAGAGATAGTTGTAGCTCACCACGCAGGGAATGGCCACGAAGAGACCCACGGCTGTGGCCACCAGCGCCTCGGAGAGGCCCTGCATCACCACCTCGGGACCTGAGCCGCTGGCGGCCAGATCGTGGAAGGACTTGATGACGCCCAGCACGGTGCCGAAGAGCCCCACAAAAGGCGCATTGTTTCCCAAGGTGCCCAGGACCATGAGCCGCCGCTCCAGGCCGCGCTTCTCCGCGAGTGTGGCCGCCACCAGGTGATCTTCCACTCCCGCCGGGCCGTGGCGCGCCTGGGCTAGTCCCGCCAGCAAAATACGCGAGGCGGCGCCGGGATGGCGGGCGATCGTCTTCTCCAGCTCAGGCAGTTCCTCGGAACACAGACCGCCCAAGAAGGCGGCGTCGAGCCCCGCAAGCGCGGACTCTTCGCGGCGCAGCACGATGATCCGCTCCACGATCACGGATAGAGCCACCACCGAACATAGAAAAAGCAAGTAGATGACCCAGCTTCCGCCGGTAAGCGCCAGAATCGTCAAGAATTTCAGGTCCATATCGTTTTAGGGTTGCAGGGGCGTGTTGAATTTCTGGAGGGTCAAAAGCGCTGAGCACATCTCGGCCTTGACCATCTGATTGTGTTCAAAAGAGAACCATTGCATGATCTTGATATACTCATCGGCTCCGCCCAGCTCCCCCAGGTAGCGGATGGCCATGGCGCGCACGAGCCAGTCCTGGTTTTGGGCGAAGTTGAGCAGGATCTCCCGTCCAAAAATATCGCCCATGTGCCACATGCCGTTGGCCCCATAGATCTGCGCGAGCAGCGAGACGTCCGCGCGCGCCGCGTTGCCGATCTGGAACTGAACCACGGGGTTCTGCAAAGTCAGCAATGACTCCAGCGCCCCGAAGCGCACCGTGATATTGGGATTGACGACGGCACTCTGGAACAGGGGAAAGTAGCGCAGGTCATGGGTGAAAGCCAGGGCCACCATAGCCGCGGCCCGAGTCTGGACGTTGGTCCCCAGCCGCGCGACCTTCTCGAGTTCCGAGGTGATCTGCATGTCGGTCACGCCGGCCAACCCCTCGGTGAGCAAGAATCCCAACTCAGTGTAGCGGGTCTTAAGCTTGTAGCCGGTCGCGGTGGCGAGCTTGTTGAGATTGCCGACAGAGGCGTCCTGCGCCTGCTGGGAGTCGGGCCGCGCGTCCATGCGCTGCTGCAGCAGGCGCAGGAGATGTGCGTTGATCTGCGGGTCGATGGCCAGCTGATTTTGAATCCTCTCGCGGTGCGCGACGATGACCAAGGGCTCGAGTTGGAAGGCGCCAAGGTCCACGGTGGGATGAGGCGCCGGTGCCGCCGGCGGCAGGGCGGGCCGCGGCTCCTTCTTAGGGACGAGCTTGAGCGCCGCGATGCAGTACTCGGCCACCACGAAATCGTTTGCTGTTTCCCGGCCGATGCGAGAGACGAGCAGGTCGTAGTCCTCGGCGCCGCCGTAGTCGCCGAGGTACTGCGCGGCCATAGCCCGCACCAGCCAGGAGTTATGATCCAGGAAGGCACGCAAGCGCAGGAGTCCCGCCGGATCCTGCAGGCGCGCCAAACCCCCGGAGGCATAGACGCGCAGGATAGGCTCCGAATCGCTCTCCGCGACCTGCGTGAGCAGCGGCAGGGATTTTTCCGGATGGTCCCAGACGATGAGCGCCTCCAATGCCCCGAAGCGCACGGCCACGTCAAGATGTATGAGGGCCTCGCGGAACACGTCGTAGTGGACCGCGTCGTGCGCCCCGGCCAAGGCCACCAAAGCCGCGGCACGGGTCTCTGCGTCCGCGTCCCAACGCGCCAAATTGATGAGCCGCTCGCGGAACACCGGATCGGCGTTGCGGGAAAGGGCCTCCGCCAGGGGGATGCCCAGTGAAAGGTAGCGCGTGCGCAGTTGGTAGCCGATAGGCGATCCCAGAGAAACCAGGTCCCCCTCGGGCGTCCCCGCCTGGAACTGAGAGGCGTCCACCTTGAACTGGCGTTTGGCCTCCACCAAGTCCACGAGCGCGTTAGTGATCTGCGCGTCGGTCTTGATCGGCGTGGGGCCGCCGGGCGTGGCCAGTGGCGGATTGCCGGTGTGCACCTCGGGAAGGCTGGGGAGTTCCCCGAGGCAGCCCCCCAGGGCCAGGGCCGCGACCAGCGGGCCTGCTGACCGCCAGTATCTCATGCGCTTATTGTAACTTTTTCCGCGTCATGTCATCTTCACGACAATGTCGCCGATGATATCGGCGGCCTCATCGCCCCGGTCCGCCGCGTTGGAAAGGTGCCGGTAGATCTCCCGGAGCTTGAGGATCTCCTTGACGTCATCGAGCTTGAAAAGCTCGGCGAGGGCCTCGCGGTAGCGATGCTCCACGAAGTTCTCCGCCTTCTTAGCGCGCACGATGTGCTGCTGACAGACATTGGGATGGGTGGTCATCAGCGGGATGGCGGAGGCGATCTCCCGGGCTGCCTCGCAGAGGCCTTCGGCCATGCGCTGCAAGTGCTCGTTGGATTTGGCCTCGAAAAGATTCATCTCCTCGACAGTGGACTTGGCGTAATCGATCATGTCGTCGATGGCGCGCGAGAGGGCGTAGATGTCCTCCCGGTCGAAAGGCGTGACGAAGGAGAGGTTGAGCTCCTCAATGAGGATGCGCCGCATCTCGTCGGCTTCATCCTCAAGCCGGACCACCTTTTTATCCCGCTCCGGGGTGGGGTCCGAGACATACTCCTGCAGGGCCCGCATGCCCTCGGCGGTCTTCTCCGCCTGCTTTTTGAGCATCTTGACGAAATCCCGCTTGGGCGGGAAGAAGATTTCACGCAGTCCCATTCAAGACCTCCTGAAGACATGGAAGCCGATGCGCAAGAGATAATAAGCCGCACCGGCCAACCCCGCCGAAACCGGGATGGTGACGATCCAAGCCAAGGCAATGTCGAAAGCCATGTTCCAGCGCACGGACTTGACGCGCTCCGCGCAGCCCACGCCCGCGATGGCCGAGGATACCACGTGGGTGGTGGATACCGGCCCCCCGAAGACGGCCGCGGACATGATGACCACGGCTGAAGCGCTCTGGGCCGCGAAGCCGTTGATGGGCCGCAGGCGATAGATGCGGTCGCCCACGGTCTTGATGATGCGCCAGCCGCCGATGGCCGTGCCCAGACCCATGGCCAGGGCGCAGACACCGATGGACCAAGTCGGGACCGCGAAGACACGCATGACCCCGGTGGAGACCAAGGTCATGGCAATGAGCCCCATGGACTTCTGGGCGTCGTTGGTGCCGTGGGCGAGGGCCAGGGCCACGGCCGAGACGACCTGCAGGCGCTTGTAGACCTCGTTCAAGCGCGGGGTAAAGCCGCGAGAGAGGAGGAGAAGGACCTTCTGGCACCAGTAACCGGCGAAGAGACCGATAAGTGGCGAAGTGAAGAGCACGACCAGGACCGCGGCAAAACCATGGAACCGCAGATGCGCCGGCCCGGAGGCCGCCAGGACCGCTCCGGCCATGCCTCCGACCAAGGCGTGGCTCGATGAAGATGGCAGGCCTAAATACCAGGTGATAAGGCCCCAGACGATGGCGCCCAGCAAAGCCGCCAGTATGACACCCACCGTGGCGTCCCCGGGCAAGATGATGCCTTGGCCGATGGTCCGAGCCACGGCGGTGCCGAAAATGAAGGGCCCGACGAACTCGGCCAAGGCCGCGATGATCAGGGCGCTCTCCGGCTGAAAGGCGCGCGTGGAGATCATGGTGGCCACCACGTTGGCGGCGTCGTGGAAACCATTGACGAAGGAGAAGCCCACGGCCAGAACGATGATGACGACCGCGGCGACGGGGACGACGCTCAGCAGGTCCATGGGAAGAGTGTTAGATTATATCCCATAATCCGCGGCTTGAAATAATTCTGTCACACGGGCCCGCTAGACTCTCATTGCAGCCGCAACAGCTTGCGCATCGCGAACGACAACAGAACGACAACACTCGGACTCTCCTGACACGAGCGCCGCCCAGACAAGCAACATTGTCTGGGCGGCTTGACTGTAGCGTCAATTCACGGGTGATAGGTGCTTGATCAATAGACGAACTTTTTTCAAGTCCGCAAGAAACCCCGGGCTCTTGAGCAACTCGGCGTGGATCTCATCGGCGAGAAGTTGGCCGGCCGCGACATCGGAGGGATGATGCACTCCGCCGATGATACGGTCCAGAGCGATCTCGTCGGCCCTGGCCATGAATTCAGCGCGCCGCGCTGGCAGAAGGTCGGAAAGAACAAGGCCCAACACCCGGCTTAGCGCGGCATGCCCGCTGGGGTAGGAGTACTTGTCTCCTTTAGGGGTCTGGATGCACGGATGCAGCGTGCCATCTCTTCCGTAAGGGCGCCGGCGGTCATATCCTCTCTTGAACCTGTCCACAATATGGGAGGTGTCCGCCCTCACGTGTTGGAAGAACTCCACGGCCTCTATCGGCATAGGCAGGGGAAAAGGGCTCATACTGCCGAAAAATCCGTCATAGTCGAAGAGCCCAGACTCGAGAGAAGCCCGAGCGCACTCATTCAAGCTGCGCTTGACTTGCCATTCATGCACGATCGCCAGGTCGCTCCTATCTTCAGCAGAGCCCTCGGCAGGAGGCGGCGCCAGCTTCACGGCCTGCGCGACGGATTCCTGCAAATAGAAAGCGGCGGGCGTGACATATTGCGCCGCATGCACGACTTGATGGGTGCCGCTGGCGGCAACGCCAAGCGCCGCGAAAAATACGATCAGAGATATTCGCTTCATTCTTGCCTGGCCCCCTATCCTTCTTCCAGACCTTCCGCCCTGGTTGTGGCACACCGCAAACTCTTGCCGAAGCGCCGGACAACGCCCATGAAATTCAGCGGCCCGACTCAGGCGCGCCGGTCTCATCGAAGCGCTTAAGGATCTTCTCCAGCCACCTCTGGTCCATCTCGTCGAAAGCCGCGGGCGCCGCGCTGTCCACGTTGAAAACGGCCCAGACCTTCCCGCTCTTGTCGAAAACCGGCAGAGCGATCTCCGAAAGGGTGCGGGGGTCGCATGCGATAAGAGCCTCGCCCGGAGCCTTCGCATCCGGGATCACCAGCGCCTGGCCGCTGAACGCCACACGGCCGCAAACCCCGTGCATAGGCAAAGGCGAGCAGGCCGGCGTGTCGCGATGCGGCCCCAGCACTAGGCTCTGGCCGTCCGCCGCGAGCAGATAGAAGCCGCACCAAGAGTAGGGACTGTCGGCGAATGTGTCCCAAAGGACGTCCACCACTTCGCGCATCATGCGGTCGGCCTTGAGTTCCCGCCGCCGCCACTTGCGTTCCAGAGCCAGATGCACCTTATCGTAGCGCGCGCGGGAAGGGCGCCCCCTGAGGCGCTCCTCCTCCGTCTCCGTGGATCGATCAGGGAAGTCTTCCATCTTATCTCCTCTCGGACACGAGTTGTCCGCAGGCCCCCCGGATGTCGGCGCCCAGGCTCTGGCGCAGCGTGGCCTTCAGACCGGCGGCCAGCAGACGGTCCTGGAACCGCCGCGCCTCAAGCTCGGACGTGGGCCGCAACGAAGCCTCAGTCGGATTATAAAGGATGAGATTGACGTGAAAAAGCTCGGGCCGGCCCAACCGGCGGACGAAAGCCACGAGGGCGTCGGCGTCGCGCGCCCGGTCGTTGACTCCGGCCAGCAGAGCGTATTCCAAAAGGACCTTTCGGGAGCTGATGCCGAGGTAGCGTTCCAGTGCCCGGGCCAGTTCCGCCAAGGGAAAGGCCCGGTTGGCCGGCACGAGCCGGCTGCGCAGCTCGTCTTCAGCCGCGTGCAGGGAAACAGCCAGGTTGATCTGCGGAAAATCTGCGGCGAAGCGCTCGATGCCCTGGGGGATGCCCACGGTCGAGACCGAGACATGCCGGGCACCGATGCCGTGCTGCCTGGGGTCGATGAGGTCCTTAAGGCTCTGGGCCACAGCCGCGTAGTTGGCCAAGGGCTCGCCCATACCCATGTAGACCACGTTGCTCACGCCTCCCTCCAGGCCTTCGCGCAGCATGTGCCGGCGCCAGAACAGGACCTGGTCCGTGATCTCCTCCGCGGTCAGATCGCGCACGAAGCCCATTCGCCCCGTGGCGCAGAAGACGCAGCCAAAGGCGCAGCCGACCTGCGTGGAAACGCAGGCCGTCCAGCGCCGTGGGCTCGGACGCAGCAGCACGGTCTCCACGACCTTCCCATCGAGAAGCGCCAGCGCCGCCTTGCGCGCGCGGCCGTCCGGAGAGACGAGGACCTCGCGGGGCGCCAGGCACAGGATCGCAGCCGAGCGCGTCAGTTCGGCGCGCAGTTCCATAGGCAAAACCGAGATCTCCTCATAAGAGGAAACGGCATGCCCGAAGACCGCCCGCCTCACTTGATCGAGGCGGTAGGGCGGCAAACCCAAGTCCTTGATCACCTTGGCCGCGCGCCGCAGGTCCACTAAGCAACCCCGGAAACGACGCGGCCGCCGGCAGGCGTCAGTGCCTTGGCCGCGGCAAGCCGGCCGGAACGTACGCAGTCTGGCAGGCCCGCGCCGCGATAGGATTCTCCGGCGAAGATCAACCCGGGACAGGAGTGCAAGCAGGACTCCAGGCGACGCAAACGCAAGGCGTGGCCGATGGTGTACTGGGGGTACGCGGCCGGCCAGCGCGACACCCGGGTCCAGCGCGGATGCGCCTCTCCCAATCCTAGGATGTCGCGCAATTCGTTGCGCACCGTGCGCGCGGCCGAGGCATCCTCGCCGACCGCCTCCAAGTCGCGCCCCGCCCCGCCCAGCAGGCCCCGCACCAGGACCAGGTCCGCCGGCGTCCGACCGGAGAACTTGATCGAAGTGAAAACAGCGGCGGCCAGATGACGGCCCTCAGAGCGAGGCACGATCAATCCACATGCGTCAAGCGGGTGAGAAAAACCCTTGCGGTCATACGCCAAAGTGACCGCCGCAGCAGCGACATAAGGGATCTCGCGCAGGATACCGGCAAGCTCCTGGTCGACCACCTCTACAACCGGGGCAAGAGCCGGGGCCGGCAGGGCCGCGATCACAGCGTCAAAGGCCTCCGGCCCCGCCGCAGTCCGCACCTCCCAGCCGCCGCTGCGGCGCGACAGCCTGGTCACGACAGCGCCCAGACGCAGGCAGCCGGAGGGCAGACGCCGCGCCAAGGTCTCAGAAATAAGAGAGAGGCCGCCACGCAAGGTCACGGGCCAGACGGTCTCCGTCGAGGGCGCCAAGCGTCGAGTCCGCCCCCGCCAGAATCCACGGAGCAGACCCCCGCGACGTTCCATGTCCGCGAACTGCGGGAAAGTGCTGCGCAAACTCAGGCGCGCCGGATCGCCCAGGCAGGCACCGGCCAGGATCGGCTCCACCAACCGCTCCACAACCTCCAGGCCCAGACGTCGGCCGAAAAATTCCGCCAGGGACTCGTCGCTCTCCCCGTCCTCGGCTGGTACCAACGGCTCACCCAAGAGACGCAGCTTGGCCTTCCAGCTCAATAGGTCGCTACACAAGAAAGGCCACCAACGCGAGGGCATGCCCTGCCCCATACCCTCAGGCAAGGACCGCAATCGACCGCCGGCCAGAATAAGGAGGAGGCGGTGCCGGGCGTTGGTGTGCAGAAGTTCAGGGCCCAATCCCAGCTCCCGCACCAGCTCCATGGCCTGCGGCTTAGCCATGCTCAAGGAGTCCGGCCCGGCCTCGTAGAGCACGCCGTCATGCGTCTCGGTGCGGATCTTGCCCCCGACGCGATCCGCCGACTCGAAGACGACCACTTCGGGCGGCAACTGGCGCCCGCCCCCACGGCGGCGCAATTCGTAGGCCGCGGAGAGCCCCGTAATCCCCGCGCCCAAGACCGCAACGCGGCGAGGCCGCCCCTGAGTCATACCAGTCATATACTACTAATTAGACGGCCAGCAGGGTGTCCGCGGTGCGCAGGGTCTCCAGCAGGGCTTCACCGGTCTTAGCACGCAGAAGCTTGCGGCGCAGGTTCTCGTTTGTCAAAAGCGCCGCGATGCGGCTAAGGATCCTAAGCTGAATGATGGGGGCGGAGACCGGCGTCAGGATGAGGAAGACCAGGCGCACCGGCACGTTGTCCGGAGCAGGGCCGGGCACCGGCTTGGCAAAGCGGCCAACCGCGATGAACGGCCGGGAAAGTCCTGGCAACCGGGCGTGCGGCACGGCCGCGCCGCGGCCGACCGCACTGGAAAGCTTGGCCTCGCGATCAATGACCGCCTTGAGTATCTCCTCCTCATTAATCTCCGGCACCGCCTCCTTGAGCCTGGAAAGCAGAACGGCCACGGCCGCCTTGCGGTCGGAGGCCTGCAGGCCGACTGCGACCGCCGGGCCCACGACCAGATCCGCCAGGTTCCAGGCCTGGGGCAGGTCGAACTCATCATTGATCTCGCCGACGAGCTCCTCCAGGATGTCCTCCAGGGTGATCAGCCCCGTGACGCGGCCCTGAGCGTTCTTTACCACGGCCATGTGGATGCCCTTGTCTGGAAAGATCTTGACCAGCTTCTCCAAGGATTCCCCCTCGGAGACCTCAGCCAACTCGCGCCTGATCTGGCGCAGGTCCGGAGCCGAAGCGTCCAGCGCCAGAGGCGCAGGCATCTTGAGCACCAAGTCCTTGATGTGGACCATGCCCAAGACGTTGTCGAGGCCGCCGGCGCAAAGGGGATAGCGGGAAAAGCGCCGCAGACGGACGATCTCCATATTCTCAGCCCAGCTCTTTTCCACGGAAAGAAAAGCGACTTTCTCCGCTGGGACCATGGCCTCTTCGACCAAAGCCCGGCCCAGGTCGAAGAGGTTCTCCAGCAAGAGGAGTCGCTCCAACGGGAAGGAGCCTTTCTCCTGATTCTCCCCCAAGAGAACGCGCATCTCCTCCTCAGAAAGGGTGGAGTCTGATTCCGCGGCCGGCTTGAGGCCCAGGAGCCTGAGCACGGCCTTGGAAAGGCCGGACATGAGCGCGACAAGAGGCCGGATCGCCCGCGCATAGGCCTTCATGGGGAAGGATCCCCAAAGCGAAATCACCTCGGCCTTCTGGATTCCGACGGCCCGAGGCACCAGTTCCCCCAGGACGATCTGGATCGTCGACAGGAGGCTCAGCCCAACGGTTAAGGCGAGGGCATGGACGAAATGACCAGGCAACATGACACCAAGCCCGCTCAAACGATGTTCCACCCAATGGGCCAGGGCCGGCTCGCCGATCCAGCCCAAAGCCAGGCTGAGCACCGTGATGCCCAACTGAAAAGCGGCCATGTAGTCATCGAGACTTCCGAGCATCTCCTGAACCTGTATGGCGCTGAGGTTGCCCTTACGGGCCAGCAACTCCATGCGGGAGGAACGCACACGGATCAGAGAAAGCTCCATGGCCACAAAGAAAGCGTTGCCCGAGATAAGCAACAGACAGACGATTAATAATGTAAACATCCGCGAGTATTATATATTTTGGCAGCCAGGTTATGGTATAATTGTGGATAGTCGGAGGGACAATGGCAGAACCCCGAGAATTCAAGCCTCTCAAGGAATTAGGGACCATCTCCCTGTCGGAAACCACCCAGCTTAAGTTCTACGTGGACGAGTACAAGGGCTACAAATACGGATCAATCCGCACCTTTATCCAGGGCGATTCCTACACGGGGCCCACGAAGTCCGGCATTACTTTAAACGCAATCCTCCTCGACAAAGTCCTTCCCGAACTGCAAAAGCTGCCCAAGGAACCCGAGACCACCGAAGATGTGGAACTAGCCCGCTTCCCGAAGAAGGCGGGCGTCGAACTCGTGGTGCGCATCACCATCTTCCGCGACACCACCGGCGTGGACCTGCGCGAATGGGTCGAGGACTCATCCTATAAAGGATGGTCGAAGAAGGGCGTGCGCATCCCGTACAAGGACGTGCCCCAGGCCGCCTCCTATCTCAAGGAGATGCGCCAACTCGTCGTCAAAGAATAGCCGCAGCGCCCCATAGGTCTTGACGGAATCCAGCCTTCGGGCTACACTTCTTTTCATAGGCCGACCCCAGAGGATGCCATGAAAACGAATCGATTCATTTGGGCAGCGGCTTTGCTCGCCGGAGTCCTGGCCGCATCCGACATTCCTTCTTTCGCGCAAGTCGAAGGACGGGCGTCCCTATACACCTCGGTCCCCGGGGCCTGGGCAGGCGCCATCGGCGCATCCATCACGCAGCTGCCCGCCAGCGCATTGCCGACGGGGAGCTGCTTATCCCTGCTAAAAAACGACTTATCCAGCCCAGACTTGCGTCTGCATCTTGCGCCGATAGTCATGACTCTGGAATCACAGAACGTGACCCCGGAAGCCTTCTCCGGCATGGCCCCGGAAGCCCAACGCGCCCTGCTCGAATCCGCCGCGGTCAAGACCCAGGAGACGGTCCAACAAGAAGCGACGGCCCTGACCCAGCAGGCCAACCAGGAAGTTTCTCCAGAACTGGTGGCTAAACTCTACGTGTTGGGCCAGGCTTCAGGCGATTACCTGCCCGCCTCTGAGATCACTCACCTCGCAAAGGTCTATGTCCAGGCGCACACCCAGCTCTCCGAGGCGCAGCGCGCCCGCCTCGACGCGAAGATCAGGGACATCGCCCAAGGCTTACAAGGCAAGTCTCCAGTGAAATCTCTGCCCGGAGAAAAAAATGCCGGAGCGATCCAGTCGGGACCAGCGGATCCGCAGAGTTTCGCGCGTCAGCATGCCCGGCTCAGCCCGCACACCCCTTCGTTGTCAGGACCTGCCACCCCAGCCGTGGCTGGGGAGCGGCCCACAAGCTCGGAAGACCTCGCTCGAGCGAAGAGCCAGCTCAAAGCGCTGCGCGAGCAGCACGACTTGCTCCTGCACTCCGGCAGAGCGCTCTCCAGCCTGGCGCCTGAATACCGAGGCGGCGCAGCCGAAGCGCGCGCCGTCGCCTACCAGCAAGGCAGAGCGCTTGAACCCCAGATCACCCAAAAGCAGCAAGCCATCGCCCAGATGGAAGCCGCGATCCGGCAAGAGCACCGGCAGCTCCGGGACAAACTCCGCGGGCTTCTGAAAGAAAAGGCCTCCCTCAGAGTGCTGGTCGATCACCCCTACGAGTTCGCCGCGGCTGAATTCCACGGGAACGCAGCGGAGGTGCGCAGCAGGGCCTACGAAGACATGGGCCGCCTCGACCCGAAGATTACGGCCGCCCAAAGCGACATCCTCGCGCTGGAGAAGAAATTCCCGTTCTTAGCCCCGGTCAAAAATGCCCTGCGCGCAGTGCGGAACTTCCTCAAACCGGCGCCGCCCCAGACGAAATAGGGCCTGCCGCCGAAGGAATCTGAACGCCACCCCCTAGCGCCGACGCTCCTTCCCTATCTATAATAGAGCCATGCCCGATGCTGCAGCGCAGCCGCCGCGAGGAGCGACCATGAGCAATTGGCGGACCCACCTGAGGTGGACTGGCCGGGCCGCGTCCCTGACCCTCGTCCTCATCGCCGCGTGGTCCCTGCCGGCCTGGGCCGTCCTGGAATCGACCCCGGCCGAGCAGGTCGTGGCCCAGCTCGTGGCGCGCATCTTCGAACAGACCCACTACAACCACCGGCCCATCGACGAATCCCTGTCCCGGCAATGGCTGCACGAATATCTCGAATACTACGACTACAACCACATGTTCTTCGAAAAGTCCGACGTGGATGAGTTCGGGACCCGCTACGGAGACCGCATGGGCGAGTCGATCCGCAACGGCGACCTCTCCCCGGCCTACGAAATCTTCGAGCGCTTCCTCAAGCGCGCGCAGGAACGCAAGACCCAAGTTGAAAGATTCGCGGCCTCGACCTTCACGTTCACGGAGGATGAAAGTCTGGTCGTGGATCGTCATGAGCTGCCCTGGCCCGCCGATGAGAAAGAATCGACGAACCTCTGGCGCCTGCGCGTTAAATTCGACATCCTCCAAGAGCGGCTCGGAAGTGCCAAGCCCGAGGATCCGGCCAAGACTGTAACGACCCGCTACGACCGCCTGCTGCGCAGTTTCAAGGAGTTCGACGCCAACGACGTCCTGCAGGCCTATCTCGACGCCTTGGCCCACTCCTACGACCCGCACTCGGACTACATGGCCGCGCCCTCGGCGGAGAACTTCAACATCAGCATGAAGCTCTCCTTGGTCGGCATCGGCGCCGTGCTGCGTTCTGAGGACGGCTACGCCAAGATCGTGTCGCTGGTTCCAGGAGGTCCAGCCGCCAAGGGCGGCCGGCTCAAGCCCAACGACAAAGTCGAGGCCGTGGCCCAAGGAGACGGGCCGTTCCTGGACGCCGTGGGCATGAAGCTCGACCGGCTGGTCCAGCTCATCCGCGGCGACAAGGGGACCACGGTGCGCCTCAAAGTCATCCCGGCCGAGTCCGCGGATTCCTCGAAGCGCGAAATCATCGCCTTGGTCCGCGATGAGATCAAGCTGACCGACCAGGAAGCCCGGGCCAAGATCCTCACGGTCCCGGAGCCGGGCGGCAAGAGCGCCCGCATCGGCGAGATCGACCTGCCATCCTTCTACGCCGACCTCAAGGGTGCCGGCGACGCCAAAAGCACGACGCGCGACGTAGTTAAGCTCCTGGCCGCGCTGGAGTCCAAGGGCATAGACGGCCTGATCCTGGACCTGCGCCACAACGGCGGAGGTTCGCTCTCCGAGGCGGTGGCGCTCACGCGAGTGTTCATCAACGACGGCGCCGTGGTCCAGGTCAAGGACACCCGCGGCTTCACCCGAGTCCTGCGCACCCCGGCCCCGGAGAGCGACGTTTCCTATGCGGGGCCCATGCTGGTGCTGACCTCACGCGCCTCGGCCTCGGCCTCGGAGATCCTGGCCGCGGCCCTGCAGGACTACGGCCGCGCCGTGATCGCGGGCCACAAGAGCACCTTCGGCAAAGGCACGGTACAGTCGGTCGTGGAGCTCGACCAGTATATGCCCTCGGCCCTGCGCGAGCACAAGCCGGGCTCGCTCAAACTCACCATCCAGAAATTCTACCGCATCTCCGGCGGCTCGACCCAGAACCGCGGAGTCATCCCCGACATCCGCATGCCGGCCGTGGCGGACTCCATGGACATGACCGAGACCTCTCTTAAAAATGCCATGCCTTATGACGAGGTAGAGCCGGTCCCGTACCAAAAACTCGACAAGGTGACGCCGGTCCTAGCCCAGCTCGACAAGGACTCGCAGGTGCGGGTCGCAGCCTCACCGGAGTTCGGCTACATCCGCGAGGACATCGAACGCTACCAGAAGCAGCAGAAGGACAAAGCGCTCTCGCTCAACGAGGGCAAGCGCCGGGCCGAGAAGACCGCCGACGAAGATCGCGCCAAGAACCGCAAGGCCGCGCGCGCCGCACGCAAGACGCCGAAATTCCCTGAAGTCGAAATCACCCTGGAAGCGCTGATCAGCAAGCCCGCAGCGACCGCGGTGCAGGCCTCGACCCAAGCCAAGACGGCAGACCTCAACGGGGAGGAAGAAGAGAACAAGGACCCATCAGCCCCGGACGTCTATCGCGACGAGGCGGCGCGCATCGTGGCGGACTGGATCTCACTGATCCCGCGCGGGCAAGCCGCGATCCGGTCCCGATCGGCCTCCGACGACTCCTTAGTGCCCTGAATGGGCGCGGTCCAGGCAACTTCAGCGTGAAGGCCATCTTGCCCCCGAAAGGTGGAGGACTGTGCTTTTTATTGGTTTCCGTATTCCTCTCCCTCCCCCTACACGCCAAAACCCTCTCCTCGGGCGCGGTCCGGCTGGCCCTCATCGAGAACGTCTCCTACCATTTTGATGACTGGGAGCTCGCGACCCCGTTGATGCGCGTGCTACGGCAATACCCGTCCAGCGGGACACTGCGCGACATAGAGATGCTGGATGGATATTACAGCGGGAGCGACTACCGTTTTCGCATCCCCCACGGGCTCCCAGGCGCCTCCGGACAGACCCCGGCTCTGGTCCTGGAAACCGAGTCATCGGTCGCGATCTTCACCCCGTCCAATCCCTCATTGATCTCCGCCCTGCTTCAAGCAGCCCAGGACCCTTCCACATATCAGGGATCCTGGAGCGTGCTCCCTGCCACTCGGACCGTGATGCTCTCCGTGGTCCAACAGCCCTCAGGGGACTCCCTGGTCACGGCCTTGCTGGACCCCTCACGGGGCGAAGAGGCACGATGGAGCAACGCCATCGCCGGCCTCGTGCATCTGCGCTGGGAGGATCAAAACCTCTCCATGGTATTGATCGGAAAACAATCCGGCGGTCTGGGCCGATTGGCCACGGCCTTGAAGCGCACGAAAAACGACTCGCCCCCCATCATCGGCCTATCCCGGGGCGATGTCTTCGGGGACCCGCTCGCCGAGTTCCAAGGATCGGCGCTGATCGAGGCCCTGGAAAAGCTCGGGCTTTCCTACAGCGCAGTGGCTTCCGCCGACATATTCCACTGGAAGGACCTGGAAGGATATCGTCGCAGGCATCCCAATGGCATCCATTTCCTCTCCGCCAATCTCGTCGTGTCCAGCGCCCCGGCGGTGAACCTCCTGCCCGACCATGCCCTGCTGGAGGCCGGCGGTCTCCAGGTGGCGATCACGGCCGTCACACCGCCATCTGCGTCGAAGTACCTGTCCCAGGCCGGACTAAAAAACATGAGCATCATCGACCCTATCCAGGCCCTGGCGTCTCGGATAAGTAAATTCCGCGCGCAAGCCGATGTCGTGGTGCTCCTGGTCCCGCTCAACAAGGACATGGAGCCACTACGGAAGGCGGCGCACGGCGTGGACTTGATCATGGCGGAATCGGAAGGCCCCCTGCCCGGGGCGCATCCCTTCGAAACGCAGGCCAACCAAGCCGGCCGCAGGAAATACGAGTCTCCGCTCTGGATCATGCGCGCTCATCCGCAGGCACTCAACCTGGCCGAGGTCACGATGACCCCGCACGGCGACCGCTCCGACATGCGGGTGCGCGGTTCCCCCATTCTCCTGGATGACTCCATGCCCGGTTCCGACGCATTCCCCGGATTCGACCCGGAATCCTACGGCATAAATTACTCCACAGAACCGGTGCTCATTCCCGCCGCCAGCCAGATCCTCCCCTCCGAGATCCGGGCCACGCAGAACATCCAGGAAAAGGATTTCTGGACCATGGCCGCGGGCCTGCTGGCGGAGGAGACGCATTCCGAGGCCGGCCTCTTACGCGCTTGGCCGCTGGGGGTCCAAACCGGGGCCGCGGTCAAGAGGAGGCTTCTGAATGTCTGGCTCAGATACGATGACCAGCCCGTCATCGTATGGCTGAAAGGCAGCCAGCTCAAGTCACTGATTGAGGACTCTCAGAAGCTGCTCGCCGCACAGGATGCCACGGGGCCGGACAAAGTCCCTTTCGCTGTCGGAGGCCTTGGTCCCAGCGGCACCACGACCGTCCACGGGCTGCCCTTGGATCCCAATGAGCTCTATCGGGTAGCGACATCCAAGATAGTCGCGGACCTGCTCGATCTTCCGGGCGAACACAATCCCGCTCCCGGCGGCCGCAGCATCGGTGAGATCGTGATGGCGGCCCTGATCAGCCGTCACGACACTCCGCCCGCGCGATACTGGGACTGGATGCAGGGCCAGCCGATCGCCAAGACAGGCCTTTGGCGGGTCAATTTCCGCGACGTGAGCCTCAACCTGCAGGGCACCCAGGTCGCGCGCGCCAATGACTTCAATTCGGTGCCCAACCCCCGCATCCAGGGCAGCAACGAGCTGCTCATCGGCGGCAACCTCAAAACCGACGCCGACTACCTGCTGCAGGACTACAAGTGGGGGAACACTTTGGAGCTCGACTACGCCCGCAGCAGCCTGCGGCCCCGAGACCAGCCCCCCATCACCAATGTCACGTCCAACCGCATGAGCCTCACGACCAGCGGCACCCGCCGCATCGGAGCGGTCCTGCAGCCGTGGCTGGCCCATTCCTGGGGCCCGTCCCTGGCCCTCAACTACGAGGGCCAACTCGAAGCCACCCCCCCGCTGCGACGCCGCAACATCTACTCGGCCTATCCCGGCGTGGAATTCTACGACGGCACCTTCGTGCGCTCGCTGCGCCTAGCGGCCAACATCAAGCGCGACTATTCCATTGACCCAGTCAACACCCAATACGGTCTGCGCGCCCGCGCGCTCTTCGCCCGGGACTTCGGACCCGCTCCCGTGAAATTCGAAGGCGAGGCTTGGGCCAACTACTTCTTCCTGACCAACCACGACCAGTCCCAGGACCTGCGATGGGAGAGCGACGTCAACTTCAAGCTGCGCATCCCAATCCACAAGCGCCTCACCATCGCGCCCTTCCTCGACTTCTACTCATTCGCGCTCAAGACCAGGCCGCTCTGGGGCTACAGCGCCATGACCGGCGTCTCGTTCGGGTTCTCGCGCGTCTGGAAGCCGCAGTACGAGCGCTTCTAAGGCTCGGGGCCCGGCTACAGCCAGCCCTTCTCCTTCCAGTAAGCGTACTCGCCGCGCCAATGGTCCTTGCGCATCCCGATGATGCGCCCGAAATGGGCCATGCCTTTCTTAATGACACGAGTCTGGGCGGGATACTCCTTGCGCCGGCCGATGTCCTGGGCAAACTTCCTGCCGAGACGGACGGCTTCGGCGGTCTTCTTCTCCAGGGCATAGGAGCAGGCGGAGACTCCGCCGGAGAACTGCGCGCCGCAGATATGGGAATAGTGCCGGAGATAGTCGAGGACACGATCGTCCTGGGTGCCGCTGCCCGAGGTGACCACCCCGCAGAGATATCGACCCAGAAGGCGCTTGCAGTGGATAAAATGACTGGAACGATCGAACACCGCTTTCAAGGCGGCGGTGACCTGATTGATGTAGTTCGGCGTCGCCAGGATGATGCCGTCCGCGGCGAGCATCTTACTCAGCAGCGCAGGCACATCGTCCTTGATAGGACAGCGCAGGCAGGCGACATGGCAGGCTTCACAGTGAGTGCAATAGCCTATCTTTAGGTCGCACAGATGCACGGTCTCGACCCGCGCAGAGACGCCGAGACCTTTGACGACATGCTGCGCGAGGGCAAGGGTCTGGCTCTTGGATTTGCGCGGGCTGGCGGAAATGAGAAGGATGTTCATGATGCCTCCGTTATAGACTCTGCTTGCCGGCTAGACCCACTCCTCGGAGAGGATATCGCCCTTGAGCCCTACGACTACGGCCTTGACAGGGATCTTGCGTTTGGCTCTATGGGCCGCGCTCTTGGCCATGGCCAGCAGCCCGGAGCAGCATGGCACCTGCATGATCATGACCACAAGCGTATTGATCTTGGCTTCGTCGATGAGGCAGCGGATTTTCTCCGCGTATTCTTCCTGGTTCGAATCGAGTTTGGGGCAGGCGATACTCAAACGCCGGCCCTGGAGGTAATTCTCATGGAAACCGCCCAGGGCATAGGCCACGCAGTCCGCGGCCAGGACCATGTCCGCGTTCTGGAAACAGGGAGCGGCCGGCGAGATGAGGTGGAGCTGCACTGGCCAATGGGACAGGGCGGATTTGGCCGACTGGGCTGGTCCGAAATCCATCATCTTGGAAGAAGGACAGCCGCCATGGTTGGCGGCATGAGGTGGCGCGGCAGCTTGTTCTTTTTCCACATGCTCCTTGACAGCCTCTTCGCTGAATCCCGAGGCCTCGCGCTCCTCGATAGTCAGAGCCCCCTGCGGACATCCCCCCAGGCATGCGCCTAGACCATCGCAGTACGTCTCGCTGACCAGCTTGGCCTTGCCGTCGATGATTCTGATGGCGCCTTCGGCGCAAGCCGAAGCGCAAAGTCCGCAGCCGTCGCATTTTGACTCGTCGATGTGGATAATCTTGCGCTTCATGATTCGGGATTCACCCCCTCCCCATCAGGGCCTCGCCGCGGACCAAGTATGTCGGACCTCGAAGCGTCAGCCTACTCTCAAAAAGGACGACCCTGTCCACGGTCTGACATGATTCCAGTGATCCGGCCTGAAGCGCCGCCGCCCTGAGCCTCTCCCAGCCGGTGCCGCTGCGCCTGCGTCCGATGGTCAGATGCGCTGAAAAGGGCCGGCCTTCCGCTGATGCCCTCAAAGCATCGGCCAAAGCCGCAAGGCCGGCCGCGCCGCTGCCCACCCCCACCCATACCACTTGAGGGTCATCCCATGAATCGAAGGCGCCTACTTCCCCGAATGAGACTTCGAACTGCGGCCTTTGTGCGGCCCGGCGCATAAGGTGCTCGATTACCGGAATCCTCTCCAGCGGGGTCTCCCCGAAGAACCGCAAGGTCAGATGCAGGTTTTCAGGTTCCACCCATTTGCAGTCGGCTCCCGAGAGCCGCAGCTCCGCGATGAGTCGCGCCGCGGCGAGACGGACCTCGTCTGAAACAGGGACCGCGATGAAGAGCCGCGCCGTCTGACTCACGTCTGCTATAATACGAATTATGCGCGCCCTCATTCAGCGAGTATCACGGGCCAGCGTGCGCCTGCCCAGCGGTGAGACCCGCGCCATCGGCAAGGGCCTGCTCATCTACCTGGGAGTCGGCAAGGACGATACCGGTGAGACGGCCAAGAAGCTGGCGGAGAAGATAATCAATCTCAGGATTTTCTCCAACGCCGACAATAAGTTCGACAGGTCCTTGCTCGATGAGAAAGGCTCGGCCCTGGTCATCTCGCAGTTCACCCTATTCGCCAACACCAAGGGCGGCCGACGGCCTGATTTCACGGCCGCGGCCCATCCAGACCTCGCCCGCCCCCTCTATGAGCGCTTCAGCCAGATGCTCTGCGCATCGGGCGTGAGCGTGGCCGCCGGGGAGTTCGGAGCCCACATGGCAATCGAGTCACTCAACGACGGCCCGGTCACCATCTGGCTCGACTCCGACGGACTCTAGCGCATGCTCCCATTCAAGAACTAGGGGATTCAGAGGAAGACAGCGCCGCTGCCTGGATTTCCGGCGCCTTGCAAAGATGCCAGAATGCGGCGCCGAGCATGAAGCTCCCGGCCCAGAACAGGCACAAACAAACGCCACTCACAGGCCCCGAGCTCTGAAAGCCCCCGCTGTAACTGCCCAGTCCGATCGCCAGAAGAGCTTGCATAAGTGAACCTCGCCGCCCATATGATAACCGGCCCCCATCACGGATTTATTTCAATCGGTAGACTATTAGAGATACTTATTGGCAAGGGCCTCTCAAAATCATAAAATAGGATTACCATGAAAAATAATGAATTCGACGCCATCGACGGAAACGAAGCCGCGGCCCGGGTCGCCTACGCTTTGAGCGAAGTCATCGCCATCTACCCGATCACCCCCTCCTCCAACATGGGCGAATCCTGCGACGCCTGGGCCGCTGCCCGAAAGCCCAACCTATTCGGCGTCGTCCCCAGTGTCGTCGAGATGCAAAGCGAAGCCGGCGCGGCCGGCGCGCTGCACGGTGCGGTCTCCACCGGCGCCCTGGCCACGACCTTCACCTCCAGCCAGGGCCTTCTGCTCATGATCCCGGTCATGTTCAAGGTCGGAGGCGAACTGACCCCGGTGGTTTTCCACGTGGCCGCGCGCACCGTGGCCACGCACGCCCTCTCCATCTTCGGCGACCACTCCGACGTCATGTCCGTGCGCGGCGCCGGCCTGGCCCTGCTAGCTTCCAACAACGTGCAGGAAGTCACCGACCTGGGCGCCATCGCCCACGCCGCCACGTTGGAGAGCCGCCTGCCTTTCGTGCATTTCTTTGACGGCTTCAGGACCTCGCACGAGATCCTCAAGATTCGCACCCTCTCCCCCGAGCAACTGCGCCAGATCGTGCAGCAAAAATTCATCGACGAACACCGCAGCCGCGCCCTCTCCCCGAACCATCCCACGATCAAGGGCACGGCCCAGAACCCGGACGTCTTCTTCCAGGCTCGGGAAGCCTCCAATCCTTATTACCTGGCCGCCCCGGATACGATCCAGGCCGTCATGGACCGCTTCGCCAAGGTCACCGGCCGGGCTTATAAACTCTTCGACTACGTCGGCCACCCGCAAGCGGAGAAAGTCATCGTCATGATGGGCTCAGGCTGCGGCGCCACCGAGGAGGCCGTCGAAGCCCTGAACGCCAAAGGCGAGAAGGTCGGCCTGGTCAAGGTCCGGCTTTACCGGCCTTTCGACTCCAAGCGCTTCGTCGCGGCCCTGCCGGCGAGCGTCAAGCACATCGCGGTCATGGACCGCACCAAGGAGCCCGGCTCCATGGACCCCATGCACCTCGACGTCATCGCCGCCATCGAGGAAGCCTACGCCAACGGCTGGCAGCGCCCGGCGCAGCGCCCCCGCATCATCGGCGGACGCTACGGCCTCTCCTCAAAGGAATACACTTCGACCCAGGCCAAGGCCATCTTCGACGAGCTCGGTCAGTCGAAGCCCAAGAACCACTTCGTAGTCGGCATCAAGGACGACGTCACCCACAACTCGCTGGAGTACGACGAGAGCTGGACCACCGAGTACCCGGAGACCCAGCGCGCGGTATTCTACGGCCTGGGCGCCGACGGCACCGTGGGCGCCAACAAAAACTCCATCAAGCTCATCGCAGAGAACACGGAGATGAACGCCCAGGGCTACTTCGTCTACGACTCGAAGAAGGCCGGATCCATGACCATCTCGCACCTGCGCTTCGGGCCCAAGCCCATCCGGGCCTCTTGCCTGGTCTCCCAAGCCCAATTCGTGGCCTGCCACCAGGAACGGCTGATGCAGAGCGTGGACGTGCTCAAGCTGGCCGGCCCCGGAGCGACGTTCCTCCTCAACTGCCTGGAGCCCGCGACCATCTGGGAGCGCCTGCCCGCGCACATCAAAAAGTCCATCGTGGAGAAGAAGCTTAAATTATACGCCCTCGACGCCTACAAGGTCGCTCGCGAGGCGGGCCTGGGGCCGCGCATCAACACGGTGATGATGACCTGCTACTTCCACATCACCAAGCTCCTGCCCGGCTTCATGGACCTCATCAAGGGCGCCATCAAGAAGTCCTACTCCTCCAAGGGCGAGGCCGTGGTGGCCAAGAACTGCAAGGCCGTCGACGACGCGGTCTCCGGCCTCATCGAGGTCAAGTACCCGACGACTCCGGTCTCGGGCGGCGAGCTCAAGAGCATGGTCGCGGCTGACGCCCCGGAGTTCATCCGCGAGGTCACGGCCGAGCTCATGGCCTACCGCGGCGACGACCTGCCGGTGAGCGCCTTCCCGGCGGATGGGACCTTCCCCACCGGCACCACCAAGTGGGAGAAGCGCGCCATCGCCCAACGGGTCCCGAAATGGGAGCCGTCTTTATGCATCCAGTGCGCCAAATGCTCCTTGGTCTGCCCCCATGCCGCGATCCGGGTCAAGGCCTACCCTGAGGCGACCTTGGCCAAGGCCCCACAGACCTTCGTCAGCGCGCCATACAAGGGCAAGGATTTCCCCACGGGCACGAAATTCACGGTCCAACTCGCTCCTGAAGACTGCACGGGCTGCAATCTCTGCGCGGTCAATTGCCCCGGCAAGGACAAGACCGACCCGAACCGCAAGGCCCTGACCATGGTGCCGGCCGCGGCCCTCATGGAGAAGGAGAAGGTGAACTTCAACTTCTTCCTGTCTTTGCCCTACCCGGACCGCCGCAACGTGGCGGTGGCGACCGTCAAGGGCAGCCAGATGCTCGAGCCGCTTTTCGAGTTCTCGGGCGCCTGCGCGGGCTGCGGCGAGACCCCTTATGTGAAGCTCCTCACCCAGCTGGTGGGCGACCGCCTCGTCATCGGCAATGCCACGGGCTGCTCCTCCATCTACGGCGGCAATCTGCCGACCACTCCCTACACCATGAACAAGGAAGGGCGCGGCCCGGCTTGGTCGAACTCGCTCTTCGAGGACAACGCGGAGTTCGGCATGGGCTTCCGCTTGGCCATCGACCAGCAGCGCGAGTATGCAGAGAGCCTGCTCAAGCGCTATGAGTCCAAGATCGGCAAGGACCTCGTCAAGGAACTCATCGAGGCCAAGCAGGACGACGAAAGCGGCATCGCAACCCAACGCGAGCGGGTCGTCAAACTCCAAGAAAAGATCAAAGGCGTCGAGGAACTTCCGGCCAAGGACCTGGCCCAGCTCGCCGACGGCCTGGTGCGCAAGAGCGTCTGGGTGGTAGGCGGCGACGGCTGGGCCTACGACATCGGATACGGCGGCCTCGACCATGTTTTGCGCTCGGGCAAGAACGTGAAGGTCCTGGTCCTCGACACCGAAGTCTACTCCAACACGGGCGGCCAAGCCTCGAAGGCCACGCCCCGCGGCGCCACGGCGCGCTTCGCCGTGAGCGGCAAAAAGACCCAGCGCAAGGACCTGGCCCTGACAGCCCTGGGCTACGGCGACTGCTACGTAGCGCGCGTAGCCATGGGCGCCAGCGACGCTCAGACCGTGAAGGCCTTCGCGGAAGCCGAGGCCTATGACGGCCCGGCCATCGTGATCGCCTACAGCCACTGCATCGCGCACGGCTTCGCCATCGAAGAGGGCAAGGGCCTGGAACACCAGAAGCTGGCCGTGGATTGCGGCTACTGGCCTCTGATGCGCTTCAATCCGGCCTTGACCGCGCAGGGCAAGAACCCGCTGCAGATCGACTCCAAGCCTGGCAAGATCCCGCTGGAGCAGTACCTGGGCGCTGAGCAGCGCTACAAGGTCCTGCACATGTCAAATCCGGATGAGGCGCACCGGCTGGCCAAGCTCGCAGCCGAGGACGTCCAGTACACCTGGAAGGTTCTGGAAGGGCTGCGGAAGACCTTTGAGCCAGCGGCACCCGGCTCAGTCAATCCCACAGACCAAGACCTGGCCAAGACCTGCCAGACCAACTAGCCTAGCCCGGATAGAAAAGGCCCCCGCCTCGATCAGGAGGCGGGGGTCCTCTTTTCACCGGAGAACGGTTGAAGGTCCATGCCGCGCCGACCTTTGGTATGATACGCTCGTGAACGTCCTCATCAAAGGCGCGGATATCCTCACCCTAGACCCACACGACCGCGTCCTGCATGACTGCGACATCGCCATCGCCGGACACGCCATCCACGCCGTGGGCGGCATCCCCCGGGACTTCCATCCCGACGAAACGGTCGTGGGCCGCCACCGCCTCGTGGTCCCGGCTTTTTTCAACGCGCACTGCCACAGCCCCATGACCCTGGTGCGCGGGTGGGCCGAGGACCTCCCCTTCGACCGCTGGCTCAACGAGAAAATCTGGGTGGCGGAATCAGCCCTGACGCCCGAAGACGTGTTCTGGGGCGCGGCCCTGGCCTCCGCCGAGATGATCCGCTCCGGCACCGTGGGATTTGCCGACCATTACTTCTGGATGGAGGAAGTGGCCAAGGTCGTTGAAGTCTCGGGGATGAAGGCCCTGCTGGCCTGGTGCCTCTTCGGCCTAGGCGCAGAGCGGGAGATCGGCCACGCCACCCTCCAGAAGACAGTGGACTTCGCCCGCTTGCGCCATCGCGGCGGCGAGAGCCGTCTACGCGTGGCTTTAGGCCCCCATTCGCCCTACATGTGCCCGGACGCGTTCCTCCGCAAGGTCGTCGACGCCGCGCACCGCCTCCATATCGGCATCCACCTGCACCTCTCCGAGTCGCACGAGCAGGTGGAACGTTCCCTGGCAGAGCACGGCCAGACCCCGGTCGCGCACATGGCCGAGCTCGGCCTCTTCGACGGCCCGATCCACGCTTTAGCCGCGCACTGCATCTCGGTGACGCAAGGCGACCTCGCGCTCCTCGCGCGCAAGCGCGTCTGCGTCGCGCACTCCCCGAAGACCTACATGAAGCTCGGCATGGGCATGGCGCCTTTGCAGCGATTCTTGGAGCTTGGCATCAACGCCGCCCTGGCCACCGACGGCCCGGCCTCCAACAGCGACCTCAACATGCTCGAAGTCATGCGCCTGGCCGGCCTGGTCCAGAAGAACGACCAGCGCAAAGCCGAGGCCATGCCCTGCGGCCGGCTCCTGCGCCTGGCCACCTCGGCCGGAGCCCAGGCCATGGGGTTCTCGGACAGCGGCGCCATCGTCGAGGGCGGCCGCGCCGACCTCATCCTCTTCGACACGGACCAAGCCCACTGGGTGCCGCGCCACGACCTGGCCGCCGCCGTGGTCTACACCGCGCATCCCGGCGACGTCACGGACGTCATGTGCGACGGCCGCTGGCTCCTGCGCCACAAAGAGCTGGTCACGCTGGATGAGGAACGCGTCCGGCGCGAAGCTGAGGTCCGTGCCTTGCGCCTGGTGGGCGCCGGCATGCACCAGGTCCGCCGCTACCGCGGCTGAAGACAAAGGAGGGAGCATGCACCGTCTATACCTCATCCTGTTTTCCGCAGCCTGCCTGGCCGCGCCGGCGTTCTGCGACGAAGCAGCCACGGCCCGGCGCTTCGAAGCCGCCAAGCGCAGCGAGCCGGAGCTCGTCGCTTTCCTGAAAGGGATGCCCAAGGGCGCGGATTTGCACAGCCATGTCTGGGGCGCGGTCTATGCAGAAAGCATCTTGGATTCCGCCGCCAAGAGCGCCTTCTTCATCGACCCTCAAAGCCTCGCCGTATCGACTTTGGCCAAGGCCGGCTTCGTCCCCACCAAGGACCTGCTGACCGACAAGCGCTTGACGGCCAGGTTCCTGGACGCCGTGAGCATGCGGGGAAGCCGCCCCTTGGGAAGCGGCCACGACCATTTCTTCGACACCTTCCACCTCTTCGTCCCCCTCATGCGCCCCATGGGGCCTGACGCGCGCCTGGCCGAGGTCATCGGCCGAGCCAAGGCCCAGAACGTCCAATACTTAGAGCTCATGGACGACGTCGCCTCGGACGCGGCCCAGGACAAGGCCCTGCGCGATCCTCCCGCTACAAACGACTTGGACCAGGCCTTAGCCGCCATGCGGAAAAGGTTCCCGGCCCTCTTGGCCGACGCCAAGACCTACTTGGACGCGCGCGACCACGAGGTGGCGAAGCTCTTGGGGCTGCAGGCTCCCGTCAGCTCGGTCGAGGCCCCCATCACGGTCCGCTACGTCTATACCGTCTACCGCCTCTTGCCTGAGGCCGGATTCTTCGCGGACATGGCCGCGGGCCTGTTCTTGGCCAGCCAGGAGCCGCGCGTGGCTGCCGTCAACATCGTGGCGCCTGAAGACGATCCCGCGGCCCGACGCAACTTCGATTCGCAGATGCGCGTCATCGACTTCCTATGGAATCGGCTCGGCAAGCCGAACCTGACCCTGCACGCGGGCGAGCTCACCCTGGAATATTCCCCGGTCGAGCCCATGCGCTCGCGCATCCGCAAGTCCATTGAACTCGGACATGCCCGCCGCATCGGCCACGGCGTGTCCGTCGCATGGGAAGATGACCTGCCCGGACTGTTCCGGGAGATGAAGGAGAAGCACGTGGCCGTTGAGATCAACCTCACCAGCAACGAGAACATACTCAAGGTCTCGGGCGCCGATCACCCTTTCAACCTCTACCGCGCCAACGGCATCCCCCTCACGCTCAACACGGACGACGAGGGCGTCAACCGCAGCAACCTGACCATGGAGTACGTCAAGGCGACCCGGACCTTCGGCCTCTCTTACCAGGACCTCAAAGAGCTCTCCCGCAACGGCATCGAGTACTCCTTCCTTCCCGGAGCAGGCCTTTTCGAAGCCGCCGGCTACAATCACCCGCGGCCGGAATTCTCGCGGGTCCGGGAGCCGGCTTGGCAGCCCGACGCCTGGGCCCGCGCGCTCATGGCCAAATCCGAGAAGCTCGCCCTCCAGGTGCGCCTGGAGCGGGCTTTCGTGGATTTCGAGCGGTAGACCTCTGGCCCCAAGAACGGCTAAGGCTCCACCGCCTATTCTTGTGATATAATCCGATTCGGATCCAGGGAGGTCGGATGCTCAAGACAGGACTCGTCGTCGCCGCGGCACTCCTCTGCGCCGGAAGCGCCGTCGCGGAGAAGGTGGATTTCGACCAGGGCCTAGACGTCACAGGCATCGTCGAGACGCTGCAGGCCCGTGTCGCCAAGGACACATCCTCCCCGAAGTCCGACTTGGCGGAGTGGACCGTCATGGTCTACGTCAACGCGAAGAACAATCTGGAAAAATACGGCCTCATGAACGTCAATCAGATGGAGATGGTCGGCTCCACGGACAAGGTCAAGATCGCCGTCGAGCTGGGCCGTTTGAGCACCTATGACTCCTCCGACGGCGGCTGGAAAGGCGAGCGCCGCTACATCATCCAGAAGGACGACGCCGCGGACCATATCTCAAGCGAGGTAAAAGAAGAGATCGGCAAGGCGGACATGGGCGACTGGCACCACCTCGTGGACTTCGTGAGCTGGGCCAAGAGGACGGCCCCCGCCAAACACTACATGCTCATCGTGTGGAACCACGGCAGCGGCTGGCTCAAGGATATCAACCAGGACATCTGGCTCCGCGGAATCTCCTATGATGACGAGTCCGGCAACCACCTGAGCACCCCGGACCTCGGCCAGGCCTTGGCCGCCGTCGGCAAACTCGACATCTATGCTTCCGACGCTTGCCTCATGCAGATGGCCGAGGTGGGCTATCAGATCAAGGACTACGCGGACTACCTCGTGCAGTCCGAGGAGACCGAGCCGGCCGATGGCTACACCTACAACACCCTGCTCGGCCCGCTGGCGGCCGAACCCGCCATGGGCTCGATGGCGCTCGCCAAACTCACGGCTCAGACATACACGGAGCATTATGCGAGCGCCGGGAAGGAAGCCACGCAGTCCGTGGTCAAGACCGCCGCCCTGCCCCGGCTCCAGACGCTCCTGAGCTCCTGGGCCGACGCGGTCATGTCGGCCAATGAGACCGCGGTGATCAAGTCCGCGCGCAGCGCCTCCCAGCACTTCTATTACAGCGAGAACAAGGACCTCCTGCATTTCATCAAGCTCGTTGACGCGTGGAGCAAGGACGCGGCGGTCAAGAGCCAAGGCGCTGAGATCGAGAGCTTCCTGGCCCGCGAGCTCATCATCGCCAACGCGACCACGGGCAGCAAGTACAAGGACGCCTCCGGCCTCGCTATCTACATCCCGAGCGGGAGCTACAACAGCCACTACGACGAACTGGCCTGGGCCAAGGACGGCTCCTGGGGCAAGTTCGCGAGGTGGGCCAAGGATATCCCGGATGACGGCGGCGACGGAGACGATGACAACGGCGGGGGCGGCAACGATAACGATCCGGGCAGCGACAGCCTCCGCTCCCAACGGTAGTCCGCGCCTCAAGGTCGCTCTCTCAGACGGATTGACAATCGCCCGAGCATTACATATCTTTTATTCATAAAGTGAGATTCAGGAGGCATCATGGCTGAAAAGGAGATCGGCAAGATCACGCACTACTTCGCGCACGTCTCGGCGGGCGTCATCGCGCTGAGCGACACGCTCAAATCCGGCGACACCATCCACATCCGCGGGGCGCATGACGACCTCACGCAGATCGTGGACTCCATGCAGGTGGACCACAAGCCCGTCACCGAAGCCAAGCCCGGCGACCAGGTGGGCTTCAAGGTCTCGGCCAAAGTCCATCCGCACGACAAGGTCTTCAAGGTCGTACAATAACGAGCGCGGCACCAGTTCGAATCATCTCGACAATAGCGCCCCAAACGCCGGCCCAGGAGGCTCAGACATGTCGTTGAAAGGCAGCCAGACGGAGAAGAACCTAATCACCGCATTCGCGGGAGAATCGCAGGCCCGCAACCGGTACACATACTTTGCCGGACAGGCCCGCAAGGAAGGCTTCATGCAGATCGCCGGGGCCTTCGAAGAGACCGCGGACCAAGAAAAAGAGCACGCCAAACGCTTCTTCAGCCTTCTGGAAGGCGGCGAGGCCCAGGTCCAGGCGCTGTTCCCGGCGGGCAAAGTCGCCACGACCGCGGAAAACCTCAAAGCCGCGGCGGACGGCGAGTCTCATGAGTGGGGCTCCCTCTACCCGGAATTCGCCAAGACCGCACGCAACGAGGGATTTGAAGCCGCCGCCCGCATCTTCGAACTCATCGCGGTAGCGGAGCAGCAGCACGAACGGCGCTACCGGGGACTCCTGGCCAGCGTGGAGACCGGGGCGGTCTTCAAGAAAAAGTCCAAGGTAAAATGGATCTGCCGCAACTGCGGCTATACCCATGCAGGCGAAACCGCGCCCCAGGCCTGCCCGGCCTGCGCGCACCCGCAAGCCTATTTCGAGGTCGCGGCCGAGAATTGGTGAGCCGGTCTCTAGCCAGTCTCCGGCCTTGACCTAAGACGGGAAATCATGCACAATGGATGCTCATTCCGGACCAAAAAGGAGAAAACAACAATGGCTAAGAGCGCTTTCATGAAGGATCTCACCCCGAGCACGGAGCTCGCCAAGGTCGTCGGCAGCAAGCCCCTTCCCCGCACTGAAGTGGTCAAGAAGCTCTGGGCTTACATCAAGAAGAACAAGCTGCAGGACACCAAGAACAGGCGCAACATCAACGCCGATGAGACGCTCAAGGAAGTCTTCGGCAAAAGCCAGGTCAACATGTTCGAGATGACCAAGCTCATCAGCAAGCACCTCAGCT
>CAIKVT010000057.1 GCA_903830945.1 uncultured Elusimicrobia bacterium | reverse complement strand
CCCGGATATTCCCGCTCATGGAGCACAGGGGAGTGCCGATCTATATCCTCGACGAAACCACCTTCACGGCCACGCACACGTTCGAGGATTCTCTTGCCGCGGTCTCCTTGGCCCACTGCCGGCGCCTCGGCTATAAGAAGATATTGTTCTCTTCCGGAGGCAATCTGGGCACGGCCCTGGCCGCTTATGCCCGCAAGTCGCGGCTGCGCGCCTGGAGCTTCAACCCTCTGGGCAACATGCCCGTGCTGGACCGGGAGATATTCTCGCAGCCGGGCATCTGCTTGGTGGGGGTGGCCGAGACCCAGAAGACCCGGGAGATGATGCTGGCTCTGCGCGAGATGGTCAGGCGGCCGTTGGGCTACGACCCCCTGGTGCCAAAGCTGGACTGGCGCTTCGAAGCTTTCGAGCACCGGGCCTTGCTCATCCGGGAGTTCATGCAGGCCGAGAAGTTGGATTTCTCCGCCATCGGCCAGACCATCAGCGCGGGCTTCGGCCTGCTGGCGATATTCCGGGTGCTGCGGGAGCTCGGCGCGCCGATGCCGGCCTTCCTGGGGGTCCAGCAGGCGGCCAACGCTTACATGTACGAGCGTTGGAGCGGAAAGCGGGCGCCGCGGGATACGCGCCTGCTCATCCCGACGCTCTTCGACCGCGACCCGGACCGGACCTTCGGGACGTACCGGGAGATCGCCCGCACGGTCAAGGAATCCGCGGGCGCCATCACCACGGTCAGCGAGGCGGAGTTTCGCCGTTATATTTCGGCCAAGGTGCTGGGGGCTCTGGCCAAGAAAGGCCTCAAGATCACGATGCGACACGGCGAACCCCTGGCCAAAAGCGGCCTGACGGCGTTGGCCGGCGCCATGAAGGCGATCGAGTCGGACATTTTGCGCCCAGGACCCGTGCTGGTCTGCATGACCGACGGCGCCCAGCCGTTGTGCAAGCCCGCCCGGCCGCAGGCCGTGATCAGGGCTGGCCGCGATATCAAGCGCCTCGCGGAGAGATTCCTGGCGGACGCATGATGTCAAACTTCAAGAAGCCGGGCCAGGTCGCCATCCGGGACACCACTCTGCGCGAGGGGCTCGACATGCCGGGCATGGACCAGCGCCTTTCGCGCGCGCGGAGATGGCGCATCGCCCAGAGCCTGTTCGACCTGGGCGTGCGGGAATTCGACATAGTCCATCCCGGCCGGGTCGCGCCTCCGGCTCTCAAGCTGGCGCGGAGGCTGAAGCGGAAGTATGGCCGAAGCGTCGTCGTCCACGGCGCGGTCTACGCCTGCAATCCCAAGCTCAAGACCGAGCTGGCGAGCATCCGGGACGCGGTCGATGAACTCGACCTGGTGATGCCGGTCATAGCGCAAAGGGAGCCCTGCGCCAGGAAGGACAAAGAGAGGTTCCTCCTCGAAGCCATCGTCCGGGCGCGAGCGGCCGGCCTGCGCGCCGGAGCCGGCTTGGCCAACAGCACGCAGACGGATGTCCGCTTCCTGCTGAAGATCGCCCGCCGGGCGGCCGAAGCCGGAGCCCGACAGATCGTGCTCTACGATTCCATCGGGAATCTCGATCCCTTGGAGACCATGGACATGGTCCGGCGGGTCAAAGCCGCCGCCGGCGTGCCCATCCTCTACCACTGCCACAACGACCTGGGGCTGGCCGCGGCCAATTCGCTGTGCGCGGTCTACGCCGGCGCGCGGACCGTCGATGCCACGATCAACGGCGTGGGAGACCGCGCCGGCAACGCCCCCTTGGAGCAGATCGCGATGCTCCTGCACCTCAAAGGCATAAAGACAGGCATACGCTTGGACAAGCTCAAGGCGGTCTCTGACCTGGTCGAGCGCGCCACGGGAGTGAAGAGGGCCGCCCTGCACCCCGTCACCGGAGACCCGCGCATCATCTTCGCCCATGTCTCCCCCAAACACCGGCCCTGCCCGCAGGCCTTCGCCGCCTTCGACCCCGCCCTGTTACTCCCCGGCAAAAAGAAATGATCAAAAGCGATCTGGACGAGCGAGTGCAGGGTCGCATCGCCGATTTTCAAAGGCTGCAGGCAGCGGGGCTGATTAATTTAAAAGGGGAGTTTTTTCCGTCCGTCCATTACCCGCCGATCACCATGTACCAGCCCGTGTCCGAAGAGGCGCTCTTCGCCAGCTACAGCCCTCCGCCTGACGGCCTCTTCAGCGTCTACGTCCATTTTCCCTTCTGCGAGCGGATATGCACATTCTGCCACTTCGTGGTCACCTCGGGAGCGTCGCCCGAAGCCAAGGATCATTACCTGGCCATGCTGGAGAAGGAACTGGACATCTATCAACGGCGCTTTGGTCTGGCCGCCGTCAAGGCACGCTCCGTGCTCATCGGGGGGGGGACCCCCACGGATCTGTCCCCGGCCCAACTGGAAAGATTTTTGAGATTTTTCACATCCCAGATCGATCTGAGCGCCTGCACCCAGTTCTCCTACGATGTGGATCCAGCGACCATCATCGGGCCGCAAGGCGCCGAGCGCCTGCGCCTGCTCAAGGATCACGGCGTCAGCCGCCTCACCATCGGCATACAGTCTTTAGACGACGCGATACTGCGGAGCATGAACCGGCCCCATGACGCGGCGCAGGCGATCCGATCGGTCCAGGAGGCCCGCCAAGCGGGATTCAAGGTCGACATCGAGTTCATCTACGGCTATCCCGGTCTGTCCCTGGAAAAATGGCGCCAAACCATGACCACGGCCGTTTCTCTGGGCGCTGAGGAGATCCAGCTTTACCGGCTCAAGATCATCCCCTACGGCGATCTCACCGGTGCCATCGTGGGGCGACGCGAGCTTCGGCCGGATGAATTCCCTCCAGCTCGGGATAGCCTGGCGATGAAGGAGACCGCGAACTCCATCCTGGAAGAAAACGGCTACAAGGAAAATCTTCGGAGGGTTTTTTCCAAGGACCCCAAGGACTACTCCCACTATGCCGCGGACGTATTCTGGCGGCTCAAGGACCAGCTCGGCCTGGGGCTTAGGGCATACAGTACCCTCAGGGACCGCTTCGTCCTGGGCGTCAAGGACTTCAAGGATTACTACGCGCTGATAAATAAGGGAAAGCCCCCGGTCGATCGCGGCTTAGTCAGGAACCCAGAGGATCAGCTCCGCTGGTGCCTCATCCAGCCCTTGAAATGCAAGGAAGTCAATAAAAAACTTTACGCGCAGCAGACCGGCGCCCGCCTGGACGATGTTTTTCGCCCAAAAATAGAACGGCTTAAGGACTCCGGCCTGCTCTACGAGGATGAAAAAGTGCTGCGCCTCACTCCTCTGGGCGACTTCTTCGCCGATGAGGTCTGCATGCAGTTCTACCATCCTCGCTACCTGCCTTTCCCCCGAGATTGGTACGCGAACGGAATCTTGAACCCCCACGATGAATGAACCCGGCCGCACGGCCGCGGCAGGCCTGGCGAGAACGGCGGGCCTGCTGCTGGGTCTTTTGCCGGCCCTCAGCGGCCTGGCATCAGGCCTGCCCATCCCGGACTTGGGCGAACACCTGGATGCCGAATCCGCGGCGCGGATCAAGCATGACGCGCTCGATCCGGAACGGGTCGCCGGACTTTTGATCACCCGGCCGGCCATGGACGCGGCGGTCATCGAGGCTGATCCGGGGCTCTTCGCATTCCCCTTGGCTCGCGCCCTGCAAGGCACGGGCCGGGTCTTTGCCGCGGAGGCGGATGCGGAGACTATCGGCCGTTTGAACCAGACGATCGCCGAGCAAAGCTATAAGAACGTCTCTACAGTCCTGGTGAGGCGCGACCGGGTCGATGACTTCTACAGGCAGCATGAGTTCGATCTGATCCTGACCGACAGATACCAGGACCTCATAGACCCGATCGCCTTTTTCAAGGAGCTGCGGCCGGCGCTTAAAAAAGAGACCGGCCGGCTGTGCCTGGTCTACGCCAAGCTGACCCCGGATCTCAATGAGCTGGAGTTCGGCGATTTCAAGCCGGCGCTCCAGGCCCTCGCGGCCAAAGGGCCGCGGTTCCCTGTCAACCGACGGCTCGGGGAACAAAGCCGGGGCTTGATCGCGGGCTGGAAAGGCGAGCCATTGCCCCCGGCATCCAAGGCCCGGATCGTGATTGATCTCAACGCGCTGCTGGCCGAACGGTTCCTGTTCCCGGAATTGAAGGATTTCTACCGCCAGGTCCCCGGGTCCGGCGGCGTCAAAGATGGTCTATATCCGAGCCAGGACGAGGACCTGTACTATTGGCTGGCTAAGTTCCTGGACGATGAGGGGGCCTTCGACCCCGGGACAAAGGCCATCTCGCCGACCGCCGCCCTGCAGCTGCGCCGGTTCAACCGGCTGCTCTTGATGGGCATCCTGCGCACGCAGATATTCGATCAAGCCATACTGCCGGGCGGCCTCATCCTGGACAGCGCATCCGTCGTCAGGGATCTGCAGAAAGCGGGCTACACGCTGGCCGCTGAAGACGGCCGATCGCTGAGCTATTTCCATATCCTGCAATTCCAGCGGACGCGTTAAGGCCGCCATGAACAGGAGAAAAGCCTACCGGCTGGCCGGCCTGGCCCTTTGGGCGGTGGCGGGCCTGGGCCGCGCCTGGGG
>CAIKVT010000056.1 GCA_903830945.1 uncultured Elusimicrobia bacterium | reverse complement strand
GGGCTGCGGGCTGCGGGCTGCGGGCTGCGGGCTGCGGGCTGCGGGCTGCGGGCTGCGGGCTGCGGGCTGCGGGCTGCGGGCTGCGGGCTGCGGGCTGCGGGCTATTTTTAACATCTTTGGTAATCAAACATTTTTTTTAATCTTCCGTCAATCTGATATTATGCCTCCACTTTAGATATTTTTATCAAAGCGCGGCCGGCCAAGAGTGTCCTGTCTGGGAGGTTGCGCTCGGGAAATGACTGCCGCGCTAGGCGGTCGGGCCTGGTTCTGTGGGCAGCGCGGGCTCGGGCAGGAAATCCAGCTCGATACGGCATTTAGCTTGGCAGCCGCAGGTCTGGGCGGCGCCGACGAAGAGCGGCTGCGGGCAGACACCGCCGTTCTCGCTGAGGGTCCGGTGCTTGGCCACGGCGTTGGCGATCGCTTCCGAGAAATCGAAGTGGCCCGAGCCGCAGCGGCCCGGGCAGGAAGCGTCAAACCGATACGTGTCATTGGGCTTGAGGTCCATGACCTTCTCTTCCAGAAGCTGCTGCTGGGCGGAGAGGAACTGCAAAGTGACTTTGAGGTGCTTGACGAATGGATAACGGACTCCCAGGACCCCTCCGGAGGATTCGCGGCTGTGGGCGTCGGCGGCGCGCTGGACCTTCTCCTCGTTCTTGTTGGGCCCTGCGTTCTTGCGGCGTTTCTTGAAGTATCTTGCCATGTTGAACCTAGTATAGCAGTTTGGGAACGCAGGTCCAGATATCTGGGCCTACGTCCAGACGCCGGGGATGGCAAAGGAGCATTTTGGGCACTTGCCGTCGACCAGCCGGTTCGCGAGGACCAGGAAGCCGCGCCGCTCGACGAGGCAGCCTCCGCAGGAGGGGCAGAGGGTGTCTTCCAGACCCTCCAGCCGGCCCGGGATGTTCCCGGCATAGACGAAGCGCAAGCCCTCGGCGCGGCCGATCTTTGCCGCGCGCCGCAAGGTCTCAGGCGGGGTGTCGCGTTCATGGATCTGGTAGTCTTGGTGAAAGGCCGTGACGTGCCAGGGGATGTCCTTGGACACGCCGGCCACGAAAGCTGCGATGGCGCGCAGGTCGGCGTCCGAATCGTTCCAGCCGGGGACGACCAAGGTCACCACTTCGACCCAGAAGCCGAGGGTCTTAAGGTCCTCGATGCTGCGCAGGACGGCGCGCATGTCCCCGCCGGTCATGTCGCGGAACTTGGCTTGATCGAAGCATTTGAGGTCGACCTTATAGAGGCTCACGCGCGGCCGCAGGTATTCGAGCGCTCGGCGCGTCGCGTGGCCGTTGGAGACGTAGGCGCAGAGCAGACCCTGGCCGCGAGCCTCGTCGAACACGGCCGCGGCCCATTCCGAGGTGATGAGCGGCTCGTTGTAGGTGGAGACCACCACCTGGGCCTGGGCGGCCTGGGCCTGGGCCACAATGGACTGCGGGGTGCATGGCCGCACGCCGGCCTCGGCCTGCGGGTCGCGCAGGACCTGGCTGGTCAGCCAGTTCTGGCAGAACTTGCAGGAGAAGTTGCAGCCCAGCATGCCGAAGGACAAGGTGGCCGCGCCGGGCAGGACGTGGAAGAATGGCTTTTTCTCGATGGGGTCCACGCGCAGGCCCGAGACGTAGCCGTAGGGCACCATGAGCCTGCCTCCTTGGTTGAAGCGCATGTGGCAGATGCCGGCCTTGTCCTCGGCGATGCGGCATTCATGGCCGCAGGCATGGCAGCGTATCAGGCCGTCGTCCTGCTTTTGGTAGAGCTTTCCTGCGCGGGTCAGGCGCCGCAGTTCGGCTTCCAGGCTCTCGGCGGGGCTCATCGCGGCTCCGCGAAGGCCGTGACCGTGAAGGTGGACAGCTCCACCCCGGCCTTGGTCCAGGCGTCCGCGGGCAGGCCGGCCTTGTGCTCGCAGAGATACGCCATGAACTCGTCGCGGCCCGGCAGCTTCTCCCAGACCTGGGGCAAGAACAGTCCCTGCCGGCCGCCGCGGCCCACGATGACTCCCAGCCCGGGCCGGATGTCCTCGGGCCGCGCGGGCCGCGGTGCGGAGAGGATGGATATCTCCGCGCGCAGGCCGGAGAGCTCTTCCTCGCTGACAGCCGGAAAGCGCGGGTCGTCGGCCGCGCTGCACACCGCGTAGCGCGCCACGGAATTGCCCAGGGTGTCGCGGGCCGTGGTGGTGCCGATGCAGCCGCGCAGGTCTCCGTCGCGTTTGGTCCAGGTGACGAAGACCGCGGCCGGCAGGTTGAAGCGCGGCCGGTCGAAGAGCCGGGGCTTGTGCCGTACTCCCTTGAGGCTGCTCAGGACGCTTGCGCGCGCCAAGGCCAGGAGTTCGGCCTTCTCTTCGGCCATGACCTGCTCCATGGGCCAGGGGCGGGTTTTGCCGCGCGCGAGCAGCAGGGCCGCGCCGTAGCCCACGGTGCGGCTTTCGTCGCCGCCCGAGTCCGCGGAGTTGGCGCAGGCCAAAGCCTCGCCCCAGTCCGCGCCCAGGCTCGCGGCCGCTTCCTGGACCGCGGCCGCGGCTGCCTTGCCGCACCAGGTGCAGTGCAACTCGGGCGCGTCGAGAGACATCAGCGCCGCTTCCGTTCTCCAGAGGTAGTCCGGATCCAAGGTCAGGAAGCTTTCTAAAGAAGCGGGGTCTACTTGACGCGCGATTTCCAGGGGGGGATAATGGGAAAGGTCGCTGGCCGCGATGACCAGGGCTTTTTTGCCTTTGAGGACTCCCGCCAAGGCGCGGCCGAAGCGCTTCGCTTCTGAGAGGCTTTGCGCGTTGCTCACCACCGGCAGGATTTTGCAGTCTTTGAATGTTCTCTGCAGGAAGGGCAGCACCACTTCCACCGAATGCTCCTGCGCATGAGCCTCGGCCGAGGCCGTGACGCTGGGACAGGTTTTGAGCAGCTGTTGAGCCTCGCTTTCGGCCACCAGTACATCGCCCAGGGGGGTGCGCAGCGCCGAGTGCTCGGCCAGGAAGAATCCTGGCCGGTCCGCGAAGTGCGCGGTGCCCACCACGGCCACGATTTCTGGAGCCATCCCAGCCAAAGCCCGAAAAACCTGGGCCGTCGGAGCGCCGGAGTAGTCGTAGCCCGCATGGGGGCACAGCGCTGCCACGATGCGGCCTGCGACTGTGGTCTTGGGCGCTTGCGCCAACAGGCGGTCGACCGTGTCGCGCAAAGTCCCGGCGTCTGCGGGATAGACGCGGCCGGCCGCGGCCGGAGGGCGGACCCGTGAAGGCATGGCCCGATTCTATTAAACGGGGAGGCCTTTCTCCAGAGCCGGTCTTGTCCGATACGAGATGAGCCCCAAATTCCACATGACGCTAGGCCCATCATTGCCGCCGCATGCCGAACGCGTCTTGGCGGCTTGTATCCTTGTCAGTCCGCGGTCTTTGTGAGCTCGAATGCCGGGGATGAGGGGAAGCCGTGGGATGCAGGGGCCGCCTCTCCGGGCGCGAGCACGATATACATCTTCTCGATCCGGCACAGGTCGTCGGAATCGAGATCTGGATTATCCTGATTCTGATGCTCCTGCACCAGGGCCGGGCCCCAGGAGTTGCGCGTTTGAAAATAGTAGGCGCCCCAGAAGTCCTTCTTATAGCCTTTGATCACAAAAGCATGCGCGGCCGACCCTTTAAAGTTCTTGAGCCCCCAGGCCGGGAGCCCTGCCAGATTCATCGCTACGCCGATCGGATGTCCGGCGGCGAGCTCGGTGACGAGAGTCTGGAGCAATTCCTTGCCGGTGTCGCTGTCTTTGCATTTCCCATAGGACTCAGATGTGAGCCGATGCGCGTCACTTCCAAGGTCGACCCGCCTCTTGTATAGGCGGGATCCTTTCAGTTGATCCTTAAGTCCCTGCCGCATCTGATCGCGAGCCGCGTCTGTATCCATGATCTTGCCTTCATCGCTGATAGCCTTTTTCATCCGGTCGATTTGCGGCCCTTTCAAGAGGGCTTGTGCGGATTTGCAGCGTATATCGCAGGCTTCAGTGGCGGTCGTGGGTTGCCCCGAGCCCAACTGCTTCATGCCTGCAGCTTGCTGGATGCACTTGTTGCATACGTCCATTAGCGGTATGACGGACTTTTCCCACAGCTTGAGATTTTTTGCGAAGGATTTGTGGAACTCATCGTTTTCATCCAAGACTTGCGTGGCGCCATGATCGAATACATATTGAATGTCCACGTCCGGCCAGTTCCCTTCATTGATCGCGGGTTCCCCTGACATCTTGAAGACATCCAAAGCGCCATCCTCACCTGAATTGAAAAGAGTGGCGTTGAGCCATACGTCGTCTTCGCAGATGTGGACATATTCGGAGCGCTGGCTGCGGAAGTAAGCTGCTTCCATCAAGGCGCTGGCGCAATACGCGTGGCAGCTGCCGATGTACTGGCTGCGTGAGACGTCCCACCATTGGCCGCTGAGGTCCTTCTCGGGCGGAAATTCCGTCGCCGCGCGCTGAGCTTCCGTGGGTCTTGGCGTCAATTGCAGCGAATTTTTATGCACGATGTCATGCGCCTGATCGAGGGCTTGCTCGATGTCCGCATTGTCTTTATTTATATTGTCGCCGCTCATGGCATCTTTTAAATCCGAATCGGGGACATTCCGTGTCGCGGGGATGGGGACGGAATGCTTATGTCTTGCTACCTGCAACAAGGCGGGCATGATAGCAATCGCCAATCCCAGGCTGATCCAAAGGTTTTTTTTCATGGAAACCTCCAAAAAAACAACGACGCATCGTTGTCCCGCGGACAACCGACGCGCCCGTTATAGGCCTCGGGACATCTGGGGTTGGGCCTATGGGAGAAGTGTAAGGTCTGTCCTGTGGTTTGTCAAGGTCTTTTGTGGGCTTGAACTTGCTGTGCCGCTACGGGGTGTCAGACATCAGCTTATTCCCACTACAATCTACAATAGCGCTCGGCGCCGAACCTCGGCGAGCTTGGCCGCATCGCCGATGTCGTTGTAGTAGCAGCCGTCCGTGCGGAAGGGCAGGATGGCCGCTCCTTCGCCGGCTAAACGCAGGTAGGACTTCAGGATGGGGAAGACGCCTGTCTCGCTCATGCGCGGGAGCAGTTCGGGGGAGATCACATGGATGCCGTTGAAGGCGAGCCGGCTGGCTCCGGGCGCCGGCGCGCCGGCCCAGGCGAAGCCATCCTTGAGGGAATGCCGGCCGCAGAGCCGTCCGGCCGTGTCGAAGAGAAGATGGCGCTGCGTGCTCCGGTCTGAGACGGCCACGGTGGCCAGGGCTCCGCTCTGCTGATGGGCGTAATACATGGAGGAGAGGTCGATCTCGCTGTACACGTCGCTGTTGTGCAAAAAGAATGGTTTTGCGTCGGAGAAGAAAGGCGAGGCCTTCTTTAGGCCTCCTCCGGTGTCGAGCAGTTCGGTTTCGTGCGAGACCGCAACCGGCACGCCCAGATCGCGGATTTTGATGAAGGCCTCGACTTGCTCCGCCAGATGGAAGGTGTTGACGATGATCCCATCCGCCCCGGCCTTGACCAGTCGCCGGATGACCAGTTCGAGCATGGGTATGCCACCGACCTTCACCAAGGCTTTCGGGGTCTTGTCCGTCAGAGGGCGGAGCCGGCGGCCCTCGCCGGCCGCCAAGACCATGGCCTTCACGTGACTGGAACGGCGGACTCGTCTTTCTCCAGCTCCCGGTGGAGGACCTCTACGACCATGTCATATCTTTCGCGCAGGTGCCGCGCCAGGACTTCGGCGCAATAGACGGAGCGGTGCTGCCCGCCGGTGCAGCCGAAGGAAATCATAAGGTCCGTGAAGTTGCGGCTTTGGTAGTTTCCCACGGACTGGTCGATGAGGGCGCGGGCGTGCTTGAGGAAGCGATCCACCTCTGCTTCCTTCTGAAAAAACGCGACGACCGCTGCGTCCCGGCCGTTGAGGTTGGCGAACGCAGCGTGTTTGCCTGGGTTGGGCAAGGCGCGGCAGTCGAACACGTAGCCGCCGCCATGGCCCTTATCGTCGGTGGGCACGCCGCCGCGAAAGGAGAAGCTCTGGATGCGCACCGTGAGCTTGAGCGAGGCGCTGCCGTACTGGCGCAGCATGGAGGAGCCCACCATGCTGCGGAAGACCCCCATGAGCGCGGGCAGCTCTATCGGCAGTTCTGTGGTGCGCAGGAGGTATTCCAGGTTTCGGATGGCGTAGGGGATGCTCTGCAGGAAGTGGCTTTTGCGCTCATAGAAGCCGCGCAGGCCGTAGGCACCCATGGCCTGCATGATGCGGATGTAGACGAAGGCCGGGTAGTATTTAAGGAACCGGGCTCGGTCGATGCGCGCGAGTTCCGAGGCTGAGTCGAGGTAGAGGGTCAGGAGTTCCTCGCGCAGGCCGAAGGGGACGTCCGCCTTGGCGTCGAAGAGCAAGGACGCGATGTCGTACTGCAGGGCGCCTTTTCGACCGCCCTGATAATCGATGAACCAGGGGTCGCTTTCGCGCACCATGACGTTGCGGGATTGGAAATCCCGGTACAGGAAGTAGTCCCGGTCGGCCTCCAGCAGAAAGTCTGTGAAGCGCTGGAAGTCGTCCTCCAGGGCGGACTCGTGGAAAGGGACCTGGGCGAGTTGGAGGAAGTAATACTTGAAGTGGTTGAGATCCCACAGCATGGACTGCCGGTCGAAGCTGGCGCGCGGATAGCAGGCCGTGTAGTCGAGAGTCTTCCCCGCCGTGATCTGGATGCGGGGCAGAAGACGCACGACTTTGCGGTACATCTCCACCACGCCGGGCGCGAAGCCATCCTTGGTGCGATGTGCGCTGAGGTATTGGAAGAGATTGGTGTCGCCGAGGTCTTCCTCGATATAAAGGCCCTGCTCCAGGTCCTGCGCGTATATATCGGGCATGGGCAATCCGCAATCGCGGAACTGCCGGGAGAAGGCCAGGAAGGCCTCATTTTCGTGCCGGTCGGAGTTGACCGCACCGATGACGCTGCGGTCGGCGGCTTGGAGCCGGAACAGCTTGCGGTTCGAGCCGTCGCCCTTCATGGGCGTCACGGTTTCGGGTGAGTGGCCGTAGTGTTTATAAAACAACGTTTTGAGGGCCGTTTCCATGATTCGTGGCATTGTACCATAGAAAATGTATCATAGCAGGGTCATCGGATTTTATAAGGAGAACTCATATGAAATTCAAGGATTTCGACGAACTCGTCAGGTTGGTGAAGGGCAAGTCCAACCGTATCGTTTCCCCCGGCGCCAATAACGCGGAGGTCATCGAGGCCATCAAGATCGCCGACGGCTATGGCCTCATCTCCGGCGGCGTGCTCATTGGCGATACGGCTCGGATCAAGTCCTTGGCCGCTGCAGCCAAGCTCGACCTTGAGAAGTTCGAGCTCTGCGAATGCCTGGACAAGGCCGAGATGTGCAAGCTGGCCGTGGCCTGCATCAAGCAGGGCAAGGGCGACTTTCTGGTCAAGGGCGGCGTGGATACCTCGTTCTACGCCAAGGCCATCCTGGACAAGGAGGCTAAGCTCGTGCCGGAAGGCGGGACCCTGAGCCATTTCGTGCTTTTCCAGACCGCGCACTACCATAAGCTTTTCGGCGTGGCGGATGCGGCTTTGCTCATCTCACCGACCTTGGAGCAGAAGAGGAAGATCATCGACAATTCGGTAGGCATCATGCGTGCTTTGGGCGTGGACAAGCCTAAGGTCGCCATGATCTGCCCGGTCGAGAAGGTCAACCCCAAGGTGCCCAGCACCGTGGACGCCGACGAGCTGTCCAAAATGAGCCGTGACGGGCGTATCTTGAACTGCGTGGTGGAGGGGCCTTACGATGTCTACATCGCGGTGGACCGCAAGTTGGCTGACGAGAAGGGCGTCCAGGGCGGCGAGGTGCCGGGACAGGTGGACATCATGGTCTTCCCGGACCTTGACGCGGCCAACCCGGTCTACAAGTCCATCACCTACTTTGCGGAGGGCATGAAGTCCGCGGCTCTCGTGGCTGGCGCCGTGGTGCCGGTGATCCTGCCTTCGCGCACGGACCCGCCGCAGACCAAGGCCTATTCCATCGCCTTAGCGTCTTTTATCAAGGACCAGAAGAAGGTCGCGGCCTAGGACCGCCGGGATGAGGTGCTTCGGTCTGGCAGCGGCTCTGTCGCTGCTGGGCCCGGCCGCGGCCGCTTTCCCCGCGAGCCCGGTTAAGCTGATCGGGATCATGAACGATCCCGGGCAAGCGCGCGCTGCCCGCAAAAAGGCCGTCAAGCGTCTCTCCGAGGCCTGCGGCGAGAAAAATGTCCGAGGAGCCTTGCTGGCTTTTGCCCAGGGGACAGACGAACCTGGATTGCGCGGCCTCGCTTACAAGGCGCTCTACGATTCTACATCCGATCCCCAGGTCTACGAGGCGCTTTTGGACGCGCTCAAGCCGGAGCATGACCTGGAGGTGCGCATTGGTGCGGCCTGGGCCCTGCTTGGCCAGCCCCGGGACACGCGCGCCCAAGCCGCCCTGCTCGAAGTCGCCAAGCGCTCGCGGGAGGACCCCGCGTTGAGAGTCGAGGCTCTTAAGAGCCTGTCCTGGGCCGTGGGTCAGGACGAGGCGGTTCGCAACATCGTCATCAGCCTGGCCACGGGGCTGGATCAGCCTTTCTCGGTGCGCAGTGTGGCCATCCTCTGCCTGGTCGCGGCCAGGGACCAGGTGGTCGTGGCCGATGTCCTTAAGACCATCATGGAGAGCGATTCCTCGCCTGAGCTCCGGGCAAAGGCGGCCCTGGCCTTGGATGGCATGACCTTGGAACTGGCCCGCTTCTTCCACTGGCCTCATTGGCGCAGGCAGTTCTTGGACCCGCTCAAGGCGATTTGACGCGCGGCGTGGGTGCCTAGACCCGGCAGTCGCAGCCTTTCTTGTTTTTTGGTGATGACGCTCGCATGCAATGTTTCGGATGAGAATGGCTCATCCGGTCTCTAGGTCGCGTTCGTCTTGCCCTTGAGAAGGCCGTATATTTTTTTGATGACCCAGACCACGGGCTTGACGAAGGGGCTGTCCAGGAGGTTCTTGAGGGCCTGCTTGAGCGGCGACTGTTGGGCTACGGGCGAGGGGCCCACGGGATAGCCGCCTTGGAATTCGGGAGTCGCGGCCACGGCTTCGTCGGCCATGTACATGATGGGCCGGCGCTTGGCCGTGAGGCTGACGATGTAGATGAGCAGATCGAGGGTCTGCTGGATGGCGAAAGTGGCCCAGAACATGGGCATACCACCTGAACCGAAGAACACGCCGGTCAGGCAGAAGAAGAGGTCGCGGATCTGCTGGATGGCGGAGCGCTGCCAGCGGGAGATGCGGCCGTTGTCGTAGAGGGCGTTGAGTCCCTGGTAGCCCAGCGAGCCGAAGAAGGATCCGACCACGGTGGAGACGCCCATGTCTTTCCAGTATTGGAGCGACCAAGGCGGCACGGTATTGGGCAAGGCGGTCCAGGCGATGAACCGGAACAGGGCGCCCCAGAATTGGCCGTAGACGAGGTTGAAGATGGACTGGTAGTTGAGGCCCTTCTCCTTGCCGAGCTTGTTCTGGAAATTGGACCAAGTGTTGATCCAGACGCCGTGGAACACGTTGAGGCCGATAGAGAAGGTCAGGGCCGCGATCAGGGCCAGGGGGTGGCCGGTATACATGGCCCCCCAGACGCCTATGGTCATGATGGTCGGGACGATCTTGGAGACCACTCCGCCGATGAGTTCGGCCGCGGTGGGCGCGGTGTAGGCGTTGTGGAGGGTCTGGCTGAGATAGGCGAGTTGGCGGAATGGCCAGGTGATGGGGCCGATGATATAGCGCCAGAGGTTGCTCTGGACGACCTGTGTCTTTTGCTGTTCGGTTGCCGGGGCCGGGGTGGCTTCAGCCTGCTTGGAGACGGGCTTCCAATCGACGGAGATCTTTTCGACCTCGAACTTGGCCGTGACGCCCATGCTGCGCAGGCTTTCGCTCACGCGCGCGGCATCCGCGTCGGTCAGGCTGCCGTTGGGGGCGTTCTTGGCCAGGATGAGGCGCACGCGGCCAAGTTTGTTGAGGCTGTCCTTGAGAGCGGGGTCGGCGGCCAAGACCTGGGGGAGTTCGGCCAATGTGGTGACGACTGGGGCCAGCTCGGCGCGGGTGATATAGATCTTGGTCCTGGCCAAAGCCGGGGAACTCTCGACCGGGGGGACGGTGATGGAGCGGGTCGGCTCGGGCACGGCTGGCTTGAGGCCGGATGCGAAGACTTGATCCTGCGCGGCCGTGACCGTGATGTCCGTGGAAGCGGTCTTGGCTTTGGAGCCGGTGAAGACGGCGTTGAGGACCTGAGCCTGGCCGGCGGAGTTCTTGGCCTGGTTGATCTGCGCGACTCCGGCCTGCAGGATGAGCTGTGCGCCGAGGGGTTGGGACGGGGGTTTGGTCTGGGCCGCCTGCGGAGCGGGCAAGGCGAGCTGGTTGCTCTGCAGGACCACGGCCGGTTGGATTGCGGAGGGGATGGCAATCGGCGCGGCCTTGCCGGTCGCGACCACAGTGGGGACGGCGGGCATGACCTTGATGGAGCCGGAGAGGCTGGCCGGGGAGAGCTGGATATTGCCGAGGGTGAACTGGATGAGGGGAATCCCGGAGTTGCCGGTTTTGCCGGTGGCCGGGGATCCGATGCCCGAGATCTGGGTGTTGAGGCTGGCGCTGGCACCGGCGTAGCATTCGAGGCCGGGGGAAAGGAAAATGAGCGCGAGGCTGATGGTCGCGCTCAACGAGGATTTGAAGAGTTTTCGGGTCTTGGACATGGTATTCTTCGCGCCTGTGATAGTATAGATTTGCGAAGGGAAGGAGGGTTGGGCCTTCGGGGCAGGAGAGCCCGGCTTTAGGGCCCTAAGGGGATTGGGACCTTTGCCGGTTTTTAGGCGGTCCGGGAGAAACAGCACGCAGCCAGCCCGTCTAGGCGTGCCATGGTCCTCTTGTCTTCGAAGCGCACGAATTCAGGGTCACGGAAGAAGGTCGTAAAGACCGCGTAGGAGCCCCAGGCCACCACCAGCACCGACGTGGTCAGGATGGTGTAGAACCTCTGGTAACCGAAGCTCGCGAACAGGCCGAACTGCATGGTCAGGCTGGAGAGCTGGTAGAGGTGCATCATGGTGTTGTGGCTGATGGCGCCCACCTTGCGCATCTGGTTGATGGCCGGGATGAGCGGCCCTCCCGAGAGCATGCCCTGCATGATGTTCGCGAAGATCAACCCGATGCCGGACCATGTGTAGACCAAAGGATTCTCGCCCAAAGGCCCCAGCACCAGGCGGTTGAGGAACTCGAAGCCGCAGAGCTGGAAGTACACGAAGAAAAGATCCCCGAAGTAAGCCTTGTACACGCGCAAGAGGCCCGTCATCTTGCCTAAGAATTTCATGTAGGTCTGGCCGAACACCGTGAAGATCGCGTCTTGCAGTTGGTACCAGCTCGTGGAGAGCACCGCGCGCATCACGGGCAGTTCGCCTTTCTGAACGCTCGTGATCATGAAGCCCAGGCGCACCGCTAGGTTCAAACCGAAGGTCTTGTAGTAAAGATAGCGGAAGTCCTGCTGGTTCGGCTTGGTCATGCAGCTTTTGAAGATGGTCTTCATGTTGCGGAAGAAGTCCAGGTCGAATGCGATGAGCCCCCGCTTCTTCGCGGTCGGCTTATCGTGGGCTTCGGCCTTGGCATGCTTCTCTTTCTGGTATTGCTTCTTCTCGTGATCGTCGAGGAAATAGTCCTTCAAGCTCTCGAAGAATGCCGTCTCATGCAGAGGAACCTTGCAGCAGACCGCGTCGTGGAAGCGGCTGCGCACGGTGCGGATGAAGCTGCGGTCCTCGGGGGACAGCTCGGAGAGCAGGTTGCCGCCCATGCCCTCGGAGTAGGTGCGCGTGGGATAGACCACCACGAAGACCGTATCCGCGCCGGAGAGGACCTTGTGGTTCTCTTCCGAAAAAATGTCGGAGGGGCAGACCTTGCGCAAGGTCCCGTTGCCTTGATGATCGAGGTCCGCGCTTTGGCAGAGATAGTAGGCCCTCTCGAAATGCGTCTCGGTCTTGCCCGCTTCTTCTTTTTTGACCGCGGTGTCCACGGCCAGGATCACGGCGCTTTTCTGGTCGAATTGCGGGCCGCTGGACTTGTGCATGGGGACCTCTACATTATAGCTATAGTTCGAACAAAACGTGGTCGAATATCTTGGGTAAGCCCGCGGCCGGCTCGCCGTCGAGCACGAAGAAGTTCCAGTCTTCCTTCCGGTCAGCCACGGCGCGTGGTTCGCCCAGGTAGCCGTCCCAGGTCGAGATGAAGACTTTGACCCCGGAGAAGGACTTGAGCGTGTCGAATAAGCGGTTGGAGAAGGTGAAAGTGATGAGGCGCTTCTTGAGGTCGGTCTTATTGGTCACGTCGCCTAACAGAGGCGTGCCGTATGCCTCGGACGTTGAATCCTCCGCGCCGAAGGAGCGCAGGCCCCAGCCATAGAGTAAGAAGCCCGCGTTGAACTCGAAGTCGTCGCGCGCATACCCTAGCTTGGGGAGGGACTTTTGTCCCGGCCGGCCTGGGAAGTCGAAGAACACGTTGAAATACACGTGGTCATAGCCGTGCGGGGGATTCCAGTCGTTGGTCACTCTGGCCATGCGCAGGCGCAGCTGGAGGTCCCGGCCGCTGGTGTGGGCCGAGACCTGTTCCAGCGAGAGCTGGCCGTCGTAGCTTGGATCGGCCGGGGCGTGGAGCTTGCGGATCAGCCCTCCCTTCTGGTCGGATGGGACCTTGACCTTGGCCAGGAGTTTGTAAGGATTGCGCACCTTAAGCGCCGCTGGCTTGGAAAGGATGTGACTGCCGGCTTTGGTCGCGGCCAGCAAGGCCATCGTGTGGGTGCCGTTGTCCAAGGCCGCGGTGTCCAGGGTGAAATCTCCGGAGAGGTCCGGGAGCCGGATGCGGCGGTCGTAGTTGTCATCCGTCAGCAGGCAGAGCTCCGTCACCTCATCGGGCTTCTCCAGGTTCAGGCCCAGGCTCAGCGTGCCTTTGACCGCGCCGGTCGGGCAGCGTTGCAGCTCCAGGCCGAAGCCGGCTTGAGCACCATCCGCGGGGATGCGCTTGCCCTTGATGAGCAGGTAGGATTCGGGAGCCAAAGCCAAGGATCGCGGCGCGGTGGTGCGGCCTTCTGAAGAGAGTAGGATTTCCTGCGCGGAGAAATCCGCGGGTAGTTCATAGAACATCGCGTCTGGAGCCGTGTTGAAAACGGCCAGGCAGGTCTCGCCGCGCCGGGCCATGGAGTAGGCGAAGAGGCCGCAGCCCGGAGAGACCCGCTCCACCGTGCAGTCCCCGCGCGAGAAAACGGGGTTCTGTTTGCGCAGCTCGATGAGTTTGCTCAGGAATGCCGCCTGGGGTAAACCGCGGTCGTAGTGCTTCTCATCGAACATCTTCTGTCTGGAAAGGGTGAAGCCGGCCTCCGTGCCATAGGTGAGGCAGGGTATTCCGGGTAAGGTGAACAGGGCGAGCAGGGCTTGCTGGACTGCGGCGGCGCTGCCCCGGCTGTGGATGCGTTCCACATCGTGGTTGTCCAGGAAATTGACCCAGAGGTGGCGGTTGTGACGTTTGGCGCGCAGGGCCTTGCCCAAGCGGTCGGTGGAGAGCTTGCGGAAGAAGACCTGGGTGAGGGCTTCGTTTAAAGGCAGGTCTATGGCTGAGTCGAGGCGGCGGGCCTCGCCGTCCTTGATGTAGCGGTTGATGGCTTTGTAGTCGTAGGACCAGACCTCGCCAAACACGAAGAAGTCGTCTCGGCCCTGATTTTCAGCGAAGCGTTTCACGCCGAGGTCCGGGATCCCCTCGTCGTGTAAAAAATTCTCATAAAAATTCTCGGGCGTGTAATAGACGGTATCCATGCGGAAGCCGTCGATGCCGACCGTCTCGATCCAGTAGCGGTATATCTCCTTGAAGCGCTTGATGACCGCGGGGTTGTTGAGGTTGATGTCGTCGAGGTCGCCCATGGCATAGGTCAGGGTCTGCTCGCGGCTGTTGAAGTCCGTGATGTTGGGTGTGAAATTATAGATGGCGGCGGCCTTGTGCTCCGGTATGTTGGGGTTGTTCATGAAGAACACGGGGTCATTGGGAGCCTTGGGCGGTAGGTCGGGCGGGTAGGAGCCGTCCAAGGCGCGCCAGTTCTTCTCGGGGTGGGCCAAGTCGAAGTCCTTGGCGTCTACGGTGAAGTAATTGCCGGTGTGGTTGACCACGATGTCCTGGATGACCTTGAGGCCGAGCTTGTGGGCTTCGGCGACGAGCTGCTGGTAGTCCTCCAAGGTGCCGAAGTGGGGGTCTATCTTGGTGAAGTCGTAGGCCCAGTAGCCATGAAAGCCCCGGGTCCTGATGTAGGGATTGATCCACTGGTTGTGCACGGGCGGGGTGAGCCAGAGCGCGTCGAAGCCGAGGGACTTGATGTGGGGGAGTTTGGAGATGATGCCTTTGAGGTCGCCGCCCTGGAAGCAGTCATCGTCGTCCGGGTCGAACTCGCCCTTGCCGAAGTCGTCGTTGGTTTGGTCGCCGTTGCAGAAGCGGTCGATGAGGATGAAGTAGATGACCTTGTCCTGCCAGGATCTGAGGCTCATGGGGCGTGGTCAGAATGTATCAATTTGGTGGATGAGAAACACGGCGACGCAATGGCCACCTCTGACGGAACGAGCGTGCCGAAGAATGCCCCGGCCCCCTCGTAGGGGGCCGGGGGGAAGGCACGAAACGCATCATTGGGCCTTGGCTTTGACAAAAACTCTCGCGCCGTGCGGCGGGACCTGGATGTAGACTTTGGAGCCGCCTTCTTGTGAAGCGTACGTGGTGGCCTTGTTGCCTGGGTTGACGGCGTCATCGAGTTCGGTGCCGGCCGGGGTGAGTTTGACATCCACATACATGTCGGCGGACCGGGCCTCATCGGCCGTGTTGAGCGCGACCAGGACCTCTTCGCCGTTGTAGATGCGGCTGAAGGCGTAGATGCCCGGGCCGCTCTGGTCCGACCAGCGCACGTACTCGTCGCCGCGCGAGAGGGCCGGGTGCGCCTTGCGCAGGTCCGCCAGCTGCTTGAGCCAGAGATAGGTGGGAGCGTGCGTGTCGAACTTGTCGCCCATGGAGCTGGGGAACTTGTATTGCCCCTCGGGGAACATGTCCGGCCGGTTCTCCGGGTCAGCCGGGAACTGCGGTCCCTCCGGGTCGAGGCGGTCGGTCATCTGCCGGAAGGCCTGCTCGGTGCCGTAATAGATCAGCGGGATGCCCGTGCTGAAGAGCAGGAAAGCCATGGCCATCGTGAGGACGTCGACGGATTCGCCGTTCCTTAAGAAGCGGTAGGTGTCGTGCAGATCGATAAAGCGCAGCAGGCGGCTCACGGAGGCGCCCAGCGCCGAGACGGCCTGGCGCAGACTGCTTTCGATGACGCTCGTCGGGGCCTGGCCGTGTAAAGCCCAGTTGAGGCGGCGGTACTCGGGATAGGCGTAGGCGCTGTCGATGCCGGCTTCTTTAAGGTCTCGTGCGACTTCCTCGTCCACTCCGGTTGAGTCCTCGCCCAAGATGAAGAGGTTCTTCTTGCCGAGCCTTTCGGCGTACTCGCGGATCTCCTTGGTGAAGCGCACGCGGAAAGCAGGGTTGATGTGCCGGATGGCATCGATGCGGAAGCCGTCTATGTCCGTCTCCTTGAGCCACCACTGCGCCATGTGGATGAGCTTGGCCTGCACCTCGGGTTTCTCCGAGGCCCAATGCCTGTAGTTTGGCGGGAAATCGCCGTTGATGGCCTGTTCGGGGTCTTTCCAGTCGCTGATGATCCCGTGTCGGGAGAAGTTCTCGGGCGCGGTCAACTCGGTCGGGAAGAACTTATGGTTCCAGACACCGATCTCTTTAGGCGGCTGGTCTAGGCCCCGCCATTGGCTGCCGTCCGTGTACTCAAAGACCGGGCCCATGTGATGGATGAGCAGGTCGAAGATAATGCGCAGGCCGCGCTGGTGGGCCTGCGCTACCAGCTCCTTGAAGTCCGTCATGGTGCCCAACTGAGGGTCCACGGCCAAGAGATGCAACGGCGCATAGCCGTGATAGGCTTCAGGAATGCCCAGGACCACAGGGTTGAGGATGATGGCGGTCACGCCCGAGCCTTGGAGGTAGTCGAGCTTGCTGATGAGGCCCCGCAAGTCCCCGCCGTGCCGGGAGGTGCCGCTTTTTGGGTCGCCCAGGAGCTTGCCGTTGGGGCTGCGGGCGAACCTGTCGAGGAAGACCGAGTACATGATCTCGTCGCGCCAGTCTTCCGGTGAAGGTGTGTAGGCGCGGCTGGGGTCGATGGCCAAGGAGGCTTCGGCTAGGGATTTTGGAGCTTCCGCCGGGAATTCCGGCTCGGTGCCGATGGCCGGGTCCACCGGCTTGTTCTGGAAGGGGTCCGCCAGGCGTGTCAGCCACCTTGCCGACATGCGGCGCAGGGAGTTCCTGAGCGGGGTCGCGGCCGGCTCTGGGCCAGAGTTTTGCGTGTTCGCCACGAATCGGCCCACGTCGGCCGACGGGACGGCGGACAGTGTGGGCGCGGCCTGTGAGATCGGGTCAGCGGCCGAGGGCTGGCTATGGTCCGCGGCAGGAGCGAATCGGTCTACGGTCTGGGGTGCGATGAGCGAAGAGCTCAGGCCGGACCTGACGACTGGGACGGCCGTGGGAATGCCGTTCAGGGAGCCGGAAAGATTGGCGGAAGCGGTGAGTCCGACCTCCAGTTTGGGCAAAGCGGCGGGGGATCCGCTGCCAACGGCGCCTCCAGCGCCGATGCCCTGGCCGGCGCGCATGCCGACCGGGGAGGAGACCGTGCTCCCGGCGAAAGCGAAGCCCTGCTGGGTCGCCAGCAGAGAAGCTGTCAGGGCCAAGGCTAAGCACTTGCGCAATACTTTGTGCTTCACACTACTATTGTATGGAGGTAAGTTCTCGTATGCCTGAGCCATCTGGTCCCGGCCGTGGGGGGAGTGGGCCTAGCTGGAATTAGGCCCTTGGTCCTGCGGAGTTAAATCGCCCTGGGATTATTAAGGCTTCGGCTTTTTTATCCCTTTGGGTCATCCTAAGAAAGCATAGCGTAGCAGGAAGATCACGGCTAGGAGCCACAGGAGCGGCGGCGCTTCTTTGCCGCGGCCGGCGCAGGCCTTGAGCAGGGGGTAGGAGATGAAGCCCGCGGCGATGCCGTCGGCGATGTTGAAGGTGAATGGGATGGCCGCGATGGTCAGGAAGGCGGGCAGGGCTTCGGTGATGTCCTCCCAGGCGATCTCGCGGACCGCGCCCATCATGAGCGAGCCGACCAGGATCAAGGCTGGAGCCGTGACCGGATGGATGAAGACCCCTGGAGAGAGGGCCACGGCCCCGCTCACCGATTGAACCAGAGGCGCGAAGAAGAGGCTCAACAGGAACAGGGCCCCGACCGTGACCGCGGTCAGGCCGGTGCGACCTCCGGCCGCCACTCCGGTCGCGCTTTCGATGTAGCTTGACACGGTCGATGTGCCCAGGCAGGAGCCTACTGTGGTGGCGACCGCGTCGCACAGCAGGGCCTTGGGCGCGCGCGGGAGCTTGCCGTCTTTCATGAGCCCGGCCTGCACGCTCACGCCGACCAAGGTCCCCAAGGTGTCGAAGATGGTCATGAACAGGAAGATGAGCACGATGGCAAGGCTGTCCCAGCTGAGCAGGTCGCGCAGGTCCAGTTTGAGGAAGGTCGGGGCCAGCGATGGCGGCGCGCTGAAGATCCCGGCGAAGTGGATCAGCCCCCAGGCGGCGCCCAAGCCCGCGGTGGCGAGCATGCCGATGAGGATGGCGCCCGGGGTCTTGCGCGCCATGAGCCCGGCGGTCAGGCCGAAGCCGGCCAGGGCGAGCAGGACCGGCGGGGCGGTCAGCGGCCCGAGTTTGACCAAGGTGGGGGCATTGGTCACGACCAGTCCCGCGTCCTTCATTCCGATCAAGGCCACGAAGAGGCCGATGCCCGCGGCGATGGCGAACTTTAAGCTTGGCGGCACGGAGTGGATCAGCGTCTCCCGTACCCTGGTCAAGGTGAGCGCGAGGAAAGCGAGCCCGGAGATGAAGACCAAGGCCAGGGCTTTGGGCCAGGCCACGCCCATGCCCAGCACCACGGTGTAGGCGAAGAAGAAATTCTCGCCCATGAGGGGGGCCTGGGCGATGGGGTAGTCCGCGTAGAGCCCCATGAGGATGCAGCCCACGGCGCTGGAGATGCAGGTGGCGGTGAACACGGCGCCCTGGTCCATGCCGGCTGCGCCCAGCACCTGGGGCTGGACGAAGAGGATGTAGGCCATGGTCAGGAAGGTGGTCAGGCCCGCCGCGAGCTCGGTGCGTACGTCGGTCTTGCGGGCCGGGAGGTCGAAGAAGCGGTCGAGGAAGCCGTTTTTCAGCATCGGGATATTATACTGCCTTAGGCGGACTCTTCACTATTTTTGTGTGGCATTGTTGACAGGGAGAGATTTCACTCCGACCATGCAGTAGTAGCTTCGGCCGCAATATATGGGTGGGGCGTCAGCTTTAGACATCCGTGAAAATCGGTATTGACAGAACCAGAGGCCAGGATTACACTTCTTGCATAGGTCGACTTTGATATCCCTGAGGGCTTTACAAGGCGCGCCGGCCTGCCGCGGGGATGGCTGATGGTTTTTGTATTTAGAGAGAATGCCGTGACAAAATCGAGCGCCGCGCCTGAAATCGTCCTTATAGCGCTCCTCGCTATTCTCCCCTCATCCTCCGTCGCGGCTCAAATCCAAAACGCTCCTGTTTCCGGCCTGTATCGATCGGTTCCGGCCGCTTGGGCGAACTCGCTCCATTCGCTCGCCACTCAGCCCATGGCGGATTCGTCGGGTCTCACCCGGGCTCTTCCAACCTTGGGCTTCGACCTCGCGGATCCGGTCATACGCGCCAGCCTCGCGCCTGTGGTCATGGAACTCGAAGCCCAAGGACTGACGCCGGAAACCGTTTCCGCCACGGACCTTAGATCCGCCATCGCGCAGGCCAAGGTCGTTGTCGCGGCGCAAGCGCAGGGCCTGCTCCAGCAGGCCATCGCCGCAAAGCCGGGGGGGGATGAGCTGCCCGGCGTGGTGGCCGATCTCAATATGCTGCAAGGGCCCTTGGGAGTCTATCTGCCCATGGCAGCGCGCAATTCGGTCCGACTGGCCCAAGAGCAGGCGCATGCCAAGCTGGACGGCGCGCAGCGCAATGAGATCGATGCGCTCCTTCGTCGCATCGCCAACGGATTGGAAGGCAGGACGACCGTGGAAGCCCTGGCCGGTAAGGACAGCGTTCCAGAGGGCGCGGTCAGGCCGGAGAGTTTCGCGCGGCGACACGCCAGGCTGACCAAGCCGGAACCCTATGCGCCGAAGGCAGCTTCCGCAGTGGATGTCCCTTCCTCCGCAGATGGGCTGGAACGAAAATGCCTGACCCTTATGGAGGAGCGGGAATCCGCCGGCCTGCCACCCTTCAAGAATATCGTCATCGACGTGCGGGGCAGCCGGGGCGGCCGGGGGGATGTGGCGGCCGGCTACCTGGTGGCCAAGGATATATTGGCGCGGGCGCGCGGCGTCTCTGGGCCGGCATTCCAGATCACGGTCATCATGGACGAAACGTCCCAGAATATCCTCGGCGGGCTTCAAGGCAAGCCGGTGAGTCCCGGGCAATCGGACTTTGAGGGCAGGCTATCCTACCACACCCTGCAATCCTTGCCGGCTTCTTTCCCGGCCGCGGACCTCTATCTTGCTTTGGCCAGACCCAGCGGCAAGGTGTACTTCGAGGAGAGTCTGGGCTATGAAGAGAGCGGCGGGGATGGATCGGGAAAGATCCCGGTCAACCAGAAGACGGTGATCCTGGTCCAGACCGTCCTGGGAAATACGGAAAACCAAAAAGCCGTGAATCCTTTCGCGCTCCTTCAAGTCGCGGGCCGAAAGCTTAGTCTTCTTCCCGCCGGCCTTGGCGCCAACGAGTCCGGCGTCTACTCCGACCAGGTGGCATGGGAGCTCAGAGGTAAGTCCCGTGCCGAGATCCGCCGGTTCATAATGGATTCGTTGCCGCTCGTCACAAACCCGCGTGACCGCGACGTCATCCGAGGCATTTTAGATGAAACATTTTTGGCCGGCAGCGAACCCGGGCTGGCTTACGGCATCACTGCTAGCGCCGTAAAGGGTCAGTTCGAAGGATACTTGCGCGGCTTGGCCGCTTCGGCCCGGGCTTCTGGAAAAAGCTACGTCCTCATCACGCCGTCAGGCTTCTCCAAAAAGAACATCAACGATGAAGCCCTGCGCGCACAGGTCGAGGTCATAGCCCCGGACCAAGCGCCGGATGCGCCGCGGGCGGAGCCAGGGAAGATCTATATAGTCAGGACCGAGGGGCTGCCGCACCCGGTTTTCGTGGGGCTCATGGCCTATGCCCGTCCTCCGCCCGTGGTCGCCGGAGACGGAGCCATGAGCGCCGCCATCATCCTGGGGCGGCCGTTCGTCATGACCGTGGTGGCATGGAACGCAAAGAACGTCGCGAACTTCCGCAGCAAGCTCTTGAAGGGTGAGATCCGGACCGAGGTATACAAGCTTCTGGACCGTATATACGCCACCCCGGAGCCGGACCTGCGCCAGGCCCAAAAATTAGAGGCCTATGCCCCGCTTTATGAAAATCTGGTCCATTTTCTGCCAGGGCTGACCAGCAGCATCTTGGCGGCCGCCCAGGCGGCCGTGTCCCTCCTTGACGAGATGGTGCCGATAGACTTGTTGGTGACTTACCTTTCCGATCTGACCATGCGGGCCGATTTTCTCCTGCAGCGCTCCCTTCAAGGTGAGGGACGGGCCATGGACCTGTTCGCGAAGGAATACTTGCAGGCTGCTCCGGAACGCCGGAAACAAATGGACGAGAGATCGGAGGATATCCTTGGCGCCAAGGCCAAGATCAGCCGTGATGGGAGATTTCAGGTGGATTTGCCGCCCGAACTCATCGGCACTGCTGTGGACGCGATGAATGAGGCGAAAGTGGGAATCGCGGGAAGGTTCGTGGCGATTTCTCCCGGCCAGTTCATGATGGGAAGCTCTGCGGATGATAAGGATTCGAGCATCGATGAAGGGCCTCATGCCGTAAAACTCACTCGAGGCTTTGAGATGCAGGCAGCTCCCGTGACCCAGCGCCAGTATAAATTGGTTACCGGACGCAACCCAGCGCACTTCAAGGAAAAGAAATTCTCCGATGACGATTATATGCGGGTGAACGGAGAGTTGATGAATGCCGATCATCCCGTAGAGATGGTTTCGTGGGAGGACGCGCAGGAGTTCATCAAGCTCTTGAACGCCAGCCAGAGCGAGCATACGTACCGGCTGCCGACGGAGGCGGAGTGGGAATACGCGGCTCGTGCCGGGACCAAGACCACCTATTGGTTCGATGGCGACAAGATTGATGATCACGCTTGGCATATGGGGAATTCGGGTGATCGTACGCATGCCGTGAGCAATCCCAAACACGCTAATCCGTGGGGTCTTTACGACATGCTGGGCAACGTCTGGGAGTGGACGCAGGATTGGTATGGCGCGTACCCCAAGCCGGGATTGCTGAGGAAAACCACGACCGACCCCACCGGCCCTGCCAGAGGCTCGGTCCGGGTCATCCGGGGCGGCTCCTGGGAGTACGGTCTCTGGCACCTCCGGTCCTCTTACCGTCCCTTCAGGGACCCGAACGAGCGCAAGAACCTCGTGGGTTTCCGCCTCGTGAGGTCAAGACGTTCACCCTGACCGAGATCTTGGGGGTTTCCGACCTAGACGGGGCTGAGCCCGCGGGACCCGCGGTCGTATCGGCGCCGCCGCAGGGTCGGCGCACCCCCGTGCGCTAGTTTTCCGGCTCGAACATATCCTTGCCCACGCCGCAGACCGGGCAGACCCAGTCCTCCGGGACCTTCTCCCAGGGAGTGCCGGGCAAGACGCCGTGTTCCGGGTCGCCCGCGGCCGGATCGTAGACGTAACCGCACGGGGTGCAGACGTGTTTCTTCATCTTAGAGCCTCCTTGAGTTTGGCCGCGACCTTCTGGCCCATGCCATAGGCCGCTTCCAGGGCCGCCGCATCCGGAACGTATTGGCACTTCACCGTCTCCACCGTTGCCACGCCCATCTCGGTTAAAGCGTCCTGCACCTGCTTGATGGACTCGCCGGCCCAGCCGTAGGACCCAAAGGCGGCGCCCACCAGGTTCTTGCGCCGCAGACCTTTGAGGTAGCTCAGCACGTCGGCCACGGTGGGGAATATCTGCTTGTTGATGGTGGGCGAGCCGACTAGTAAGGCCCCGGCGTCCAGGAGTTCGGTGGCTATGTCGCTGCGGTGGCTGCCGCGCAGGGGCATGACCATGGTCTTGACCCCGGCTGTGATGAGGCCTTCGGCCGCGGCTCGGGCCAGCTTATCGGTGGAGCCCCACATGGTGTCAAAGACCACGATCGCCTTGTTGCGCGGCTTCTGTCGGGCCCATTCGCCCCACAGCGAGATGATCTTAGTCGCGTCCTTGCGCCAGATGGGGCCGTGGTCCGGCGCGATCATCTTCGGGGAGAGCCCGGACTTGGCGATCTTGTCGAGCAGCGCCAGCACGATGTCTGAAAACGGCAGTAGAATGTTGGCGTAGTACTTAGCCGCCTCATCGTACCAGTCCGGGGTCTCGTCGTCGAAGCGCGAAGAGGAGGCCAGGTGCATGCCGAAGCCGTCATTGGAGAAGAGAACGCCCGCGCCCTCGAGATAGGAGAACATGCTGTCCGGCCAGTGCACCATCCGGCTTTCGGTGAAGGCCAGGCGCTCGCCGCCCAGTTCGAGCTTCTCACCGTCCTTGACCGCCGTCACCGGCATGTCCCAGTGGAAGTGTGCCTTGAGCGCCTTGACGCCCATTGCCGAGGCGAAGACCTTCTTGGGCTTGACGAGGTCCAGGATCCGGGGCAGGGCGCCGGAATGGTCCATCTCCGAGTGGTTGGAGACGATGTATCGGATGGACTTGGGGTCGCAGACCGAGGAGATGCGGGAAAGCATCTCATCGGCGAATGGGGCCTTGACCGTATCGATCAATGTGGGCTGGTCCGCCATGACCAGATAGGCGTTATAGGTCGTGCCGCGGCGGGTGGCGTAGCCGTGGAAGTCCCGGAGGTCCCAGTCGATGGCGCCTACCCAGTAGACCTTGTCCGTCACCTTCACCGCTTGGAAAGGGTCTTTCATGAAGCCTCCTGGGAGAAACCCAGCGGGATCTGTTCAAGTTCCAGCCTCACCCCGGTCTGGGCGAGCACCGCCGCGCGCACCTGGGCGATGAGCGCCATGACGTCGCGGGCCGTGGCTCCGCCGAGATTGACGATGAAGCCCGCATGCTTGGGCGAGACCTGGGCGCGGCCGACCGTAAGGCCTTTGAGACCGCAGGAATCGATGAGGCGCGAGGCGAAGTCTCCCTGCGGCCGCTTGAACACGCTGCCGGCCGAAGGATACTCGAGAGGCTGCTTGTCGGCTCGGGCCTGCAAGGTCGCGGCGCGCGCCTCTCGCAGTAGGGCTGGGTCGCCGGGGGCCAGATCCCACTGCGCGGACAAAAAGACCAGGCCGTCGATGCCGTGCACGGTCCGGTAGCCGTATCTCGTCTCCGCTCTGGAGCGGCGCACGAGCCTGCCTTGGCGGTCTAGCGCGGTGAAGCACACGAGGCGCTCGTAAGTCTCTTGACCGAAGGCGCCGGCGTTGATCCAGAGCGCGCCGCCTACGGTCCCGGGGATGCCGGAAAGCTTCTCCATCCCCGCCAGGCCCGTCTCTACGGCCCGTGCTATCACGGCGTCGAGGACCGCACCGGCTTGGGCTTCGATATGGCTTGCCGACACCGCGAAGCCGTTCATCCTACGGGTAGAGGCCGTGATGCCGGGCAGTCCGGAGTCATTGACGATGACGTTGGAGCCCAGGCCCAGGATCGTCAGCGGCAGCTCGTGGCGGCGCACGAAGTCCAGCAGCCAGGTCCAGTCCTCCTCCGTGACGGGGAAAACGAGGCTTTCCGCGCCGCCCCCGACCTGAAAAGTTGTATGGCGGGCCAGGGGCTCGCCGAGCAGGCAGCGGTCTTGGAAATGGGTCTTAAGCTCGTCGTTCCAGGGCATGCTTCCAGTCTATAAAATTTTCCGATGGCCCCGGGGATTCGGCAAGGCCCTGCCGACTGTGGTAAGATAGTCATAGAGGAAACATGCGACCGCGAACGAGGGCTCTTCTTTTGGCGAGCTTGTTATGGCCGCTTCTGGCGGGCTGTTCGTCGGATCCCGTGGCGTCCGGGTTCGGAGACGCAGTGTTCGCGTCGTCCAACCGAGTGACGCGGCGTCCCTTGGTCTGTCAGGATCCCCGTTCCATCCGCGACTTCAAGGATTATGTGTTCGCTAAAGTGAACCCGGATCCGGACGAGGTCGAGAGTTGGGCCGTGTGCCTGTGCGGGGCGGCGGCCCGCCAAGCCGGCGTCAATGCGCACCGGCCGATTCCGCTGGAGGACGCGCTAGCCGCTCCCTCCTATGACGTGAACGGCCGGGATGAGAGCCTGGCCGAGATCCGGGACTGGTTCAAGGGGAGCCTCCCGATCACGAAAGCGCAGGCCGTCAAACTGGCAGACTGCCTTTACGGCAAGGAATAGCGGCCGGGATGGCTGAGGGGCCGCCGCCTTCCAGGCTCGTGCCTGCCATGGTCTGCATCTCGCTCTCCGCGGCTTGCTTGGTGGGCGGCTATGAGTTCGCCCGCAGCACCGTGGCCTCCCTGTTCATCGAGGCGTTCGGCGCCAGCCGCATGCCTTACGTTATGACCATGGTCCCGGTGCTTATGGCGGTTCTGATCTACTGCTACGGCCGCATCCTCAGCCGCTTGGGCAGCCTGTGGACTTTGCAGGTCTCTTTGGGGTTCTCCGCGGCGGCCTTCTTGGCCGCCTACGCGGCCTTGCGTTCCGGCTGGAAGCCGGCCGTGGCCGGCATCTACGTTTTTACTGAGGCCTATATCGTCATCTTGGTCGAGCAGTTCTGGTCTTTTATCAACAGCACCTTGGACCAGGCGCGGGCCAAGACTTTCAACGGTCCGATCTTGGGAGGCGCCTCGTTGGGACCCTTGCTCGCTGGTCTGGTCCTCAATCGCTTCGCCTCCGTTTTTGGTTCCGAACAGTTCGTGCTTTTGAGTGGTTTGTCCTTCGTTCCAGCGGCCGCTCTCGCCTACGCCGCCTATAGGCTGGCTGGGGAGCCCCAGCCCACGGTCGCGGAGCGCCGTGGCAGCGGTGGTCCGCTGCGCTTGAGCCTTATCCTCGACCATAAGGTTTTGCTCTTCATGGCCGGAGTGGTGGCCCTGTCCCAGTTTTTCGCGGTCGCGACTAACTTGCGGCTCTACGAACTGCTGGAGACCGCCATGCCCAACAAGGACGCGCGCAGCGCGTACCTGGGAACCTTTTGGGCCATGGTCAACGGCCTGGCTTTCCTCATGCAGTTCGTGGCCACACCGCTGGTCTTGCGGCGGCTGTCCTTGGCCGTGATCCTGGTGGGCATTCCGCTGGTGCACGTCTGCACCGCCGGTCTGATGCTCGTTTACCCCGGCCTGACTGTGGCCGCCGTGGCTTTGCTTCTATTCAAGGGCATCGACTACTCGGTGTTCCGCGCCAGCAAGGAGCTGCTTTACATTCCACTGCCTTTCGATGCGCGTTACCGCATCAAGCAGGTGGTGGATGCCTTCAACTACCGTTTCTCAAAGGGCATGGCCGCCGGCGGTATTTCTTTGGCGAAAAGTCTGTTGGGGACCTTGCCCGGCTGGGCCTATCCGGCCATCAGCCTGGCCGCAGCCGGGGCTTGGGTCGTGGCTGCCGTGTCCTTGGCGAGGAAGGCCCAGGACGGGATCAAGCCGGCCTGAGCGTTGTCGTTCGTGGGATGTTCGACGCCTCAGCCCGCAAGCGCGCTGACGCGCGTCGGTCAGATCTGGCGGTCGACGACGATATGGATGCGCCGCTCACCAGGGAAGACGGGGCTGGGATGCCGGCCCTCGAGATCGCCCCGCTGCGGCTGGCCCAGCCTGCCGTGGGTGTTCATCTCGACCTCGATGTCTAGGGGGGTGTCGGCCGGCACCTCGGGAATGATGAGGTCCTCCGACTGGAAGATGAACCTGACCGGGAATTGCGGGTTGACGATGCGCTGCATGGCCACGGGCACACCGCCGCGGTTGCGGGCGATGATGAACATGACGGCGTTGTCGCGGGGCGACTTGTGTTGCAGGGCTGAGGCGATGGTGACGGTGCCTGATAGTCGGAATTCGCCTCGGCCGCAGGCCGCAGGTAAGGCCGCGGCTAGGGCTAGGGCCAGCGCGCTGACTCGCGCTAGACGGCTTGGGGCTGCAAAGACGCGTTTTTCTTGATGGCCAGCCATAGGTAGACCGTCGTGGCGATTGTGGCCAGGAGGGTGAATTGGGGCACCTGGGCCGGGACGAGCAGCAGGATGCATTGGACCGCGATGACCAAAGTCTGGGCGTAGACGCTGAGCTTGAACAGGGTCGTGTAGGGGAGCCCGCCCTCGCTCACTCCATTGATGAGTAGGGCGATGAGCGAGTAGAAAAGGGTCGCTGCGAGCTTCCAGACCGCGAAGAGCGCGAAGGCGGCCAGGAATCCGATCGGGTAAAGGAGCACGCGCAGACTGTGGGAGAGCTCGCGGTAGAACTTCGCGTCGAAGACCTTGGTCTCGGTGCTGGGGACCTTGGAGAAGTCGTAGACCTCGACCTTGCCTCCCGGCTGCTGGATGTACAAGGCGTTGCTCGTCACATAGGCCGAGACCTTTTCGTCCGCCAGCATCTGCGCGGTGACCAGATCGGAGCGGCTTGTGTCGATGGTGAAGGCGACCTCGTTGATCTTGGGATGGCGCACCGTGACCTTTTCGTTGGTTGGGGTGGCCAGGCGGCCCTTGGAATAGGTCACGGTCGGGATGTTAGTCTCCAGCCATTGGAATGTCCCCTCCAGAGAGGGCCAGACGCGTGTCTTCAGGAATACGAGGAATACGATCGAGAACAGGATCCCGAGATAGCCCAGATAGAGGAAAGCCCGGCCCAAGGTCTGGCCGGCGGCTTTCTTGTAGAAATTTATGCTGGTGATGCTGTTGATCGGATCGAGTATCATGCCGGGGTTCCTCAGTGGCGAGAGTATATCAAAAGGGCGCGGGCCCCGTCCGGCCGGGGGGCCATAGGGGGATCAGAGGCCGGTGGGCAGCGATCCTCTTAGAAGGCTGCTGGCCACGTTGTTGACGATCAGGTAGAGGTGGTAGCATCCCATGGCCATCGCGTAGGTGAGGTATAGGGCCAGCGCCGTGTAGATCCAGCGCGCCGTGCGCGAGATGACAGGCGAGCGCCAGACCAGGACCAGGCTAAAGGGGCCCAGGGCGAGGAAGGTCAGTACGATGATTCCCCAATGTTGGTAGTACCAGGGGAAGCTGATCACATCCTTGCCGCAGAAACGGCAAAAATTGTCCTCCGTCGCGACCGGCTTGCGGCAATTCCAGCAGACGCCGCCTTCCTTTGGGTCTTTTGTCATAAGTCCTTCTATTTTTTAAGTATATAATAAATGTCTATCCGGAGCGGTGGCGCTTTTCATGACCCGGAGGCCTTGAGCGCGTTGCGCAGGCGAAAAGCCTCTTCTTGGGCCGTCTTGTCCGGGGGCCACGCGGTGAAGGCTGCCTCGTAGGCGGAGAGGGACTCTTCACCCCGGCCCAATCGCGCCAGGATGCGGGCCAGGAACCGATAACGGCGCGCCAGGCCCATGCGCTCGTTGACCCCAGCCACGTCGAGATCCAGCCAGCCACCGGCCTTGACCCGGGGGGAGAAGCGCGTGATATCGTAGATCGGGTCCGTTGATGCGCTCGCGGCTTTCTTTTGTCCAATCGATAACGAGAAGACCCTGAACCCGGGGTTCTCATAGAGCAGGCGGAAGTCCTTGAGCTGCTCCGTGTGGAAATGGAACAGGACGGCTGCGGCATCGGCCCGGAGGCGCAGATCGCCCGAGTTGTAGCGGGGGCCGTCCGGGGTCTCATCGAGGAGGTCGTCGGTCGAATAGACGAAGAGAGCGGCTCCATAACGGCGGCAGAAGGCGAAAAAATCAGCCTCGGTCCCATAGAGAGCTTGGAAGAACTCCCGGGTCTTGGCGCGTATGCCCGGTGCTTCGAACTTCGGCTGGAGAAGGATCGGGGAACCGGCGTAGGTCAGCAGGGAGGCGGATATGCCGTAATTGGCCAAGACCGGCCGGTCTGGACCTCCGTTCTTGCGCAGCCAGTGGATGAGGGCCAGCTCGTCAGAGAAGGCCCCCACCGGTCGGTGTTCCGGGCCGGTCCAGGCCGCGGAGAGCCGCAGGAATGGATTGAAGCGGGACGAGGGGGCTAGTGACTTGGCCCCTTCCATGGCCGCGAATCCGAAGAATAGCAGCGGCAGCCAGGCCGTGCGCAGCCAGCGTTGGGGCAGGCGGCAGGCCGCGGCGCAGAGCAGGAAGGCCAGCACGGGCGTCAGGCGCGCCACCATGGCGGTTCCGAACAGGTAGAGGATGAGCATCGCGTCGACGGCGTGCACGGGCGCGCCGCCCTTTTCGGGCTGCTGCTCTCTTTCTCCGCAAAGGGTCGATATCAATCGTGGCAGTATGATGAGGCAGAGCGGTAAGAACGCGAAGAGAGCGAACCCCGGATCGGGGGATTTGAATGGGCCGACCCAGAGCAGACGCGCGTCCGGACTCAGCAGCGCGGGATCGGCGGGCTCGATCAAGCCGTGGCGCAGTTTTTCCAAAAGCAGGCCGTAGACATGGCCGTAGGCTGAATTGCTGCCTACCAGGCGAACGCTTAGCCCCAGCGCAGCCGCGGTCCCCAGCGCGACGGGCACAGCTCGCGCCGGGAAGAGCAGGGCCAGCAGCAAGCCGTAACCGAGGATCATCATCGGCGAGAGACAGAAGCCGGTCTCGCGCAAAGGGGCGCAGACCAGGCCGGTGGCGCAGGCGCAGGCGAGGAGCGCCGCTGTGGCGACGCGCAGTCGGGTGAGGTCAGGCGCGTTGCCGCGTCGTCGCCAGCCGGTCCAGGCCAGGGCCAGGAAGAGTGCCGCCAGATGGAATCCCGCAAAGTGCCAGCTGGCCAGGGCCGCGGTCATGAGCGCGCCAGCCGCGGCGGCATGCCAGCGCCAGGCGGAGTTCTCAAGATCCAGGGCCGCAGTCAGGAAAGCGAGGTTTCCAAGCATCAGGGGCAAGGCGAAGCTTTCGAAGCCGTAGGTTCCGATGCCGTTAGACATGCCTGCCCAGGATAGTGCGAAGACCGAGGCTGAGGCCAAGGCCAAAGGCGGGGAGCGGGAGAGCTTTAAGGCGACGGCGTAGAGGGCGGGGATGGAGAGGCTGGCCAGCACGGCGCTCCAGAGCAGCACGAACCAGCGCAGGTCTTTGAGGGGAGTGAAGAGGTTCAGGGCGCGCCAGGTCCAGCCGGTGGCCGTCTCCATCATGAGGGTCAGCTCTTGGGGAGTTCGGATGCCTTCCGGATATTGGGCGTCGCGGTCGAGCTGCGGGATTGCGGTTCCTGAGGCGGCGAGGCGCGCGTAGCGGTACTGGAGTGCGCTTTCGGCTCGGAAATAGGCGGTCTCGTCATCAGGGTCGAAGCGCGGCAGGGAGACGCTTTGCCGCGTCTTTAGATTGATGTTGACCGCTGCCAGTAAGGCGAGCAGGGCGAAAGCGAGGCGGTGGCCGGCCGTGTTCACGGCCGGCTCAAGGGAGACGGAGCCGGGAGCCGCTTGCCGCAACGGGGCATTTGCCTCCGAGGGTCTAAACTGGTAGAATCACCGTCTAGCCGTTCCGGGTTCTGGTGGCGCGTTCGTCTAGCGGCCTAGGACGCTGCCCTCTCAAGGCAGAGATCAGGGGTTCAAATCCCCTACGCGCCACCAGACCCCAGGAGCGGCTGCTTTTTTTTAGCTGAGGTGCTTGCTGATGAGCTTGGTCATCTCGAACATGTTGACCATCGGCTTGCCGAAGACCGCCTGGAGCGCCGCGTCCCCGTTGATGTTGCGCTTGTTCTTCGGGTCCTGCAGGTTGTTCTTCTTGATATAGACCCAAAGTTTCTTGACCACTTCCGTGCGGGGAAGGGGCTTGGGGCCGACGATCTTGGCGAGCTCGGTGCTGGGCGTGAGTTCTTTCATGAAGGCGGCGTTAGCCATGGTGGTTTACTCTCCTTGGTGCGGAATGTGAACCCATTGTGCCTGATTGGCCTTTCCCAGGTCAAGACATTTTGAGGTTTTTGAATCTTCTGTGAACCCAAAGCCATTGGCCCGGGTTGTCGCGGATCATCCCTTCGATGAGGCGCACCAGGAGGGCATTGTCCTGCGCCGGTTCGCCGCGGAGCTCCACCTCGGGGGCGAAGATGACGCGCACGAGTCCGTCCGCCTCGCGCCGCTGCGTGACGGGCACGACGGCGGCCCCGGTGCGCAGGACCAGCGGGGCCACGGCGGCCAGGGTGTCCACTTCCACGCCGAAAAAAGGCAGGGGGCTCCCCATGGGCGGCGGCATATACTGATCCAGCACAAAGCCCACGGATTCGCCTCTGCGCAGGGC
>CAIKVT010000055.1 GCA_903830945.1 uncultured Elusimicrobia bacterium | reverse complement strand
CCAGTAGCGCGTGCAGCAGCAGCGTAAGCGTTCGACCGCATTGTAGTCATTGACAAAATGATATAATAAAGGTATACTATCTATACCAATATGGAATTTGAATTCGACGAGCAGAAAAGCCAGTCCAATAAGGGAAAGCATGGCGTCGATTTCATTGAGGCGCAAGCCCTCTGGGATGACCCCGAGCTTCTGGAGATTCCTCTCAAGAGCGACGATGAGCATCGGGTGCTCATGGTGGGGCAAATCAGCGGAAAGCATTGGTCGGCAATCATCACTTACCGGCAGGACCGCATTCGCATCATTTCTGTGAGACGATCATGGAATGAGGAGAGAGAAATATATGAAAGCTAAAGAACTAGACAAGCGGTTCGATGCCGGGAGTGACATTTCTGAGTTCCTCAATCTGTCCCATGCGAAGAGAACCAACGAGGAGCCTAAGCGCGTAAATGTGGATTTTCCTGCATGGATGATTCATTCCCTAGACAAGGAGGCCGGCCGACTGGGTGTTACCCGGCAGTCCATCATCAAGGTGTGGATTTCCGAACGCTTGGGCGGCAGACCCGCGTGGAATGGGCGTTGACGGTCGAACAATCGCTTGAGCCGACAGGCGCAGAGGAATAACGTCAGCGCCTGCGGCTCAGCGTGGCGTTATGCGTACGGTGGAAATTAAGGATTTACGCAGCCGGGCCTTGATTTGTATATACAAATGTATTACACTATATCAGCATGACAGACATCCATTGGGCTCTCTCTAAAAGCGAAGAGCTCAAGAGGGAACGGGGCGTCTCTTTCGAGGAGATTGTCCGCGCAAAACTGGTCGCAGTGATGGAGCATCCAAGTCGATCACGCCAGAGCATCATGCTTTTCGAATTCAGGGATTACATCTGGGTCGTCCCTTTTGTGACGCAAGGAGAGGAAATATTCCTAAAAACGTTGTTCCCTAGCCGGAAATACACCAAAAAGTGGAAGAAGGGAGAATTGACATGAAGCCAATCAATCTAAGTCGGAGTGAAAAAGCGATTGAAGCCGCTTTGTTTCGTGGCGAATATCGCCCTGTGAAGCACGAAGAATTCGAGAGCATCGCTCAAGCCATCGCTCGACGAAAGAAGGATGCCGTCTTGAATATCAGGGTCAACAAGCTGGACCTAGAGAGCATCAAGCTCAAAGCTAAACATCTGGGGATTCCCTATCAGACATTTGTTTCCGAGCTGATCCATTACTACGCGGTCTAGTCCAGGACAATGACGCATAACATCCGGTTCTGCGGGCGCTGTTGAGCTCAGAGAGCATCAACGGCTCCCTGCCCCTACATTCCCGGCCACCAACCGCCCGCAATCGGTATAATATCAAGCCGCCTGGACCGGCATAGCCTATCAGGCCAATCATGAAAGTCAAGATCTGCGGGATCACCAATCGCGAGGACGCCATCTGGGCCCTCAACGACGGCGCCCATTTCATCGGCGTCGATTTCCGCAAGCGAAGCCCCAGGCGCGTCCTCCCGGCTGAGGCCAAAGATTGGGTCCCCGATCTGCCCACCTTCGCTTCCGTGGTCGGCATCTTCGATGACGAACCCTCCAAGCTCATCGCCACGCTCGCCGCCGAGATGAACCTCAAAGGCGTCCAACTCAACGGCCCCCAGACGCCTCAGCGCCTCAGAGGCCTGCGCCAGGCCTTGGCCATCACCGAGTGCCCTCCCTTCATCATCAAAGCCCTGGCTTTCCCCGGCCCCGAGACGCTCGATGACATCCCCCGCTGGCACGACACGATCGACTACGTCCTGCTTTGCGACCCCGCGGAGACCAAGCCCGGCCACAGCCCCCGCCCGTTTGATTGGGCGCTTGCGGCCGCGGCCGCCGCCCACGGCAAGCCCGTGTTCTTGGGCGGAGGGCTTACGGCCGAGAACGTCCGCGAAGTCGCGATGAAGGCCCAGCCCTTCGCCGTCGACGTCACTTCCAGCATAGAGAAGTCCACCCGGCACAAGAGCCACGCCAAGATGCGCGCCTTCATTTTTAACGCCCTGCTGGGACGCTGACGCCGCCTCTCGGCAGATCCCCATGGCCCCCGCCGCCGCAATATAATAAAATGTCTCCTCAGCACCCTCCTCCATGGGCAAACCCGAATTCGTCCATCTCCACAACCATTCCGAGTACTCCCTCATGGACGGCCTCATCCGCTTCACGGACAAAGACGGCAAACCCGCTGAACTCCTGCGCAACCTCGCCAAGGACGGCGCCAAAGGCATGGCCCTCACCGACCACGGCAACATGTGCGGCGCCATCGATTTCTATACCCAGTGCAACAAGGTCGGCCTCAAACCCATCGTCGGCCTTGAAGCATACTTCTCCAAAGGAAAACGCACCGACCGCGGCCACTCCCAGAAGGAGAACTGCCACCTGGTCCTTCTTGCCCGCAACTTCGAAGGCTACCAGAACCTCATGGAGCTTTCCACCCGCGCCTACCTGGAGGGCTACTACTACGACCCCCGCATAGACCGCGAGCTCCTCGCCAAGTACGGCAAGGGCCTGATCGTCTCCTCCGCCTGCCTCAAGGGCGAACTCGCCCAGAGCGTCCTGCGCGATGACGACCTGGAGCAGACCGCCAAGCTCGCCGTCAGCTACCGCGACATCCTCGAGCCCGGCTGCTTCTACCTTGAGATCATGGACCACGGCCTGCTCGAGCAGAAGAAGGTCATCAAGGCATTCCTCGAGGTCTCCAAGAAGACCGGTATCCCGCTTCTGGCCACCAACGACTGCCACTTCGTCAAGAAATCCGACTCCGAGGCCCAGGACGCCCGCATCTGCATCGCCACCGGCCGGCGCATGGACGAGACCGACCGCCTCCGGCACGAGAGCCGCGAATACTACTACAAATCCCCCGAGGAGATGACCGCTCTCTTCTCCTACGCTCCCGAAGCCTGCGCCAACACCCTCAAGATCGCCCAGATGTGCAGCCTCGAGATCCCCATGGGCCAGATGCTCCTGCCCGAGTTCAAGGTCCCCGAAGGCACCACCCAGGACAGCTACCTCGAAGACCTCTGCATCCAGGGCCTCAAGGAACGCTTCAAAGGCGAGATCCCCGGCTCCCACATGGAGCGCCTCAAATACGAGCTCGGCGTCATCATGCGCATGGGCTTCTCCGGCTACTTTTTGATCGTGTGGGACTTCATCAAGCACGCCCGCTCCATCGGCGTGCCTGTCGGCCCCGGCCGCGGCTCCGGCGCCGGGGCCCTGGTCGCCTACGCCCTGCGCATCACCAACCTCGACCCCATCGAGCACAAGCTCCTCTTCGAGCGCTTCCTCAACCCCGACCGCAAGTCCATGCCCGACCTGGACATCGACTTCGCCGACATCGGACGCGAGCGCGTCATCGAATACGTGCGCAACAAGTACGGGGCCGACAACGTGGCCCAGATCATCACCTTCGGTTCCTTGGGCCCCAAGCTCGTGGTGCGCGACGTGGGCCGCGTCCTCGGCGTGCCTCTTCCCGAGGTGGACAAGCTCGCCAAGCTCATCCCCGGCGGCCCCAATGTCACGCTCTACAAGGCCATCCAGGAGACCCCCGAGCTCGCCGAAGCCTACAAGAACCCCCAGTATAAGAAGCTCCTCGACCTCTCGCTTAAGCTCGAAGGCCTCAAGCGCCACACCGGCGTGCACGCGGCCGGCACCGTCATCACCAAGGAGCCCGTGGTCCGCTACAGCCCCCTGGCGCGCGCCAAAGAGACCGTCACCACCCAATACGAAGGCAACATCCTGCCCGACCTCGGCCTGCTCAAGGTCGATTTCCTGGGCCTGCGCACGCTCACCATCATCGATAACGCCATCAAAGCCATCCGGGCCCGCGGCAAGCCCGACTTCGACATCGACCTCATCCCCATGGACGACGCCAAGACCTTCGAGCTCCTGCGCTCGGGCAAGGCTTTGGCCGTGTTCCAGCTCGACAGCCAGGGCATCCGCGACCTTATGGTGCGCGTCAAGCCCAGCGAGTTCTCCGACATCGTGGCGCTGATCGCCCTCTACCGACCCGGGCCCATGGGGGCCGGCATGCTCGACATGTTCGTCAACCGCAAGCACGGCCGCGAGAAGGTCAAGTACGACAGCAAGCTTATGGAGCCCGTGCTCAAGGATACCTACGGGTGCATGCTCTACCAAGAGCAGATCATGGAGATATCCAAGAAGCTGGCGGGATTCACGCCGGGCGAGGCCGACGGGCTGCGCAAGGCCATGAGCAAGAAGGTGCCCGAGGACCTGGCCAAGGCGCGCGATAAGTTCGTCAAGGGCTGCGCGGGCAACGACATCAACGCTAAGACCGCCAACAAGATCTACGACCAGATGGAGAAGTTCGCCGGTTACGGCTTCAATAAGTCTCATTCCGCGGCCTACGGCCTGGTGGCCTATCAGACCGCGTATCTCAAGGCCAACTACCGTCTCGAGTTCATGTCCGCCGTGGCCACCTCCGAGATCGGCCACTCTGCCGTGGGCGCCGAGGGCAAGGAGAACAAGCTCGTCACCTACCTTGAAGACGCGCGCAACATGGGCATCACGATTCAGCCGCCCTCCATCCAGACTTCGGGCGCGGCCTTCACCATCGAGGACCCCGACTCCATCCGCTTCGGCCTGACCGCGGTCAAGAACATTGGCGAAGGCGCAGTAGAGGTCATCCTGCAGGCCCGGCAGGCCGGCCCGTTCAAGGGCCTCGATGACTTCTGCGCTCGCGTGGATCTGCGCGGGGTCAATAAGAAGGTCATCGAGTCGCTCATCAAGGCCGGGGCCATGGACGCCTTGGAGCCCGTCGGGACGGTGGGCGCGGTCCGGGGCAAGCTTCTCGCCGCGTCGTCGGATGCCGTGGAGCGCCAGCAGCAGGTGCAGGCCGACCTCTCCCGCGGCCAGGGGCTGCTCTTCGGGCTCGGGGAACTGCCGGCCTCGCCCGCCCAGACCGCGACAGCGGTTCCGGCCCTGCACGAGCACGACGTCCTGGCCTTTGAGAAGGAAGTTCTGGGCTTCTATTTCTCCGGCCATCCCCTGCTCAGTGTCAAGGAACTCCTGCGCGCCGCCGCCTCGCATGAGATCGCCCAGCTCACGGCGGAGATCACCAAGCCGGTGCGCCTGGCCGGCATGATCAGCCAGGTCAAGCGCATGGTCACCAAGAAAGACGGCAAGCAGTATGCCAAGTGCGTCTTTGAGGACCTCTCCGGCGAGATCACTTTGCTGGTCTTTCCGCAGCGCTACGCCGAAGGCCTGGGCAGCCAGCTCAAGGTCGGCGCCATCGTGGCCGTGGAGGGCAAGGTCTCAAGCCACAACGCGATCGGCGACGAGGCGGCAGCGTCCGCGCCGGAGCTCGTGGTCCAGGACATCCTGCCCCTGGAGACCGCGGCCAGCCGCAACGCCAGAAGCCTGCGTCTGAGCTGCGATCCTGAGGCGCTCAGCGATGCCGTTTTCGAGGAGCTGCGCGAGGCATTGGAGCGCAGCCCGGGCCCCTGCCCGGTCATCCTGGAGCATGAGACCCCGGAAGGCACGGCGGTGCTGGATCTGGATGCGCGCGTCACGGTGGATAAAAATCTGTTAGAATCTATCCAGAAAATCCTAGGGGATAAGTCATGGCGGATAGAAAACGCATCTTAGTCGCGGACGACGACCCGGACTTGCTCGATCTCCTGCAGATGGACCTCGAGCATCATGGTTACGACACCTTGACGGCCGCCAACGGAAAGGATGCTCTCCAGGTGGCCATGTCCGAGAAGATCGACCTCATCCTGCTCGACGTGATGATGCCTTATATCGACGGATACCACGTCGCCTACGAGATCACCAATAAGCTGGGCGCCCAGGCGCCTTACATCATCATCATGACCAGCCGCGACACCACGCGGGAGAAAGGCATCGCGCTGATGAGCGGAGCCCATGAGGTCATTCAGAAGCCCTTCGAGATGGCCAAGCTCCACGAGCGCGTGGCCGCGGCCCTGGAATCCCGGTCGAAGGAGCCCCTTTCGTGATGCGAGCGAGCGCGCTGGCGGCGGTCCTGCTGGTCTTGACCTGCACGCCAGGCCGGGCGTCCGAGGTCCCGGAGGCGCCGGCGGATGTCAAACCGGTCAAGATCAAGCCTAAGATGCCGGCATTCCAGAAGCAGAGCTCCGAGGGGCACGAGGGCGCCGGGCTCAACGCTCCTGAGACCAGCATCATCGATGCCCCGACCGCCGCGGTCCTCGACTATGGCGGCTATTCTTCCCAGACCCGGGTTTACTCCCATGGGGGGCTCATGGAGTATGCCTCCTTCGGGGTCTACCCCCGGCTCAACCTCGGGGCGTCGTTCGCCATCAACGGCCTCATCGGCAACGATACCATGGTGCGCGCGCGGCCGCCCGAGGTTCAGGTCAAGTGTCGCTTCTACGACGGAGACCGCTACCTTCCGGCCCTGGGGGTCGGCTTCGACGGGCAGGGCTTTGACTACAGCCCCACGGAGAAGAAATTCCATGACCGCCAGCGCGGTTTCTACGCGGTGGCCACCGAGGAGCTGGGCGTGCCCGGCCTGCAGGCCCATCCTTCCTTCAATATCTCAGACTTCGATTCGAACTCCATCTTCGGTTCTATTCCTTTGAGTTATACCATCCATGATAAGGCCATGGTGCTCTTCGAGTGGGACAACATCAACAACTTTGGAAACAGCAGGGTTGACGCCGGTTTGCGTGTCTATCTGACGCCCAAGCTGCGGGTGGATTTTGCGGTGCGGCGCATCGGACAGGGGGGCTTTTTCGCGGATAACAGTTCGCGCGGCCCGGAACGCATCGTGCAGCTCAAATACAGCGGCAGCTTCTAGCACAGGAGAACCTCGCTCATGACCAAGAAAGGCAAGCGCGTCGGCATACTTACCGGCGGCGGCGACTGCCCGGGCCTTAACCCTGCCATCCGCGGCGTGGTCATCCAGGCCGCGGCATTGGGCTACGAGTGCCTGGGCCTCCAGGAGGGCTGGAAAGGGATGCTCTCGGGCGAGCATCAGGTTCTGACCCCGGCGGATGTCGCGGAGATCGTGGGCAAGGGCGGTACCATCCTTGGCACTTCCCGCACCAACCCGTACAAGAAGGAGAACGGCGTGTCCGCGGTCCTGGCGACCTTCAAAGGACTGGGTTTGGACGCCCTCATCGTCATGGGCGGCGAGGACACCTTGGGAGTCGCCTCCAAGCTCTACAAGGAACATAAGTTCCCCGTGGTCGGCGTTCCCAAGACCATGGACAACGACCTCTCCGCCACGGACTTCACCTTCGGTTTCGATACCGCTTCCACCTTGGCCATGGAGGCCGGCGAGCGCCTCGTGGACACCGGCCGCAGCCACCGCCGCATCATGGTCCTGGAGGTCATGGGCAGGCACGCCGGCTGGGTCGCTCTTTATACCGCGATGGGCGCGGGAGCCGACTATGTCTGCCTGCCCGAGCGCAAGGTGGACGTGGAGGATATGATCCGGCGGATCAAGGCAGCGCACGCGCGCAAGAAGGTGGCTTTGGTCGTGGCCTCCGAGGCCGTGGACCTCGGCGACACCGGCCAGGAGGAGCTCGACGAATTCGGGCACATGATCCTCAAGAAGCGCGGCGTGGCCGAGCGGCTCGCTGAGCTTATCGAGAAGAAGACCGGCATCGAGACGCGCGGCGCGGTCATCGGCCACATGCAGCGCGGCGGCGCGCCTACCCTCTTCGACCGCATCCTGGGCACGCGCGTCGGGGTCAAGGCCGCCCAGCTGGTGGCTGAGGGGAAGTTCGGTCAGATGGTGGCCCTGCGCGGCAATGAGGTCATGGGTGTGCCGCTCGATAAGGCCACCGGGACGCTTAAGACCGTCACGCCCGAGTGGCTTGCGTTGGCCGATCTCGTCTGCACCGGTTGCGCGGCCAAGTCCCAGGCCCTCGCGTCCCGATAGGCCATGGACGAGCCCCAGAAGTTCCAGCGCCGCATCGTCTTGGTCAAGCGCCAGCTCCAGTTCAAGTACGTGGGGATGGTGTTCTTGAGCGTGCTGTGCGCCTCGCTCATCATCGGCGGCGATATCTATTACAACATGTACCGTCTCATCGTCACCGAGGCGCCGTCTCTGGCGGTGGCCGCGTCGCAGTTCAATGCCATCATCCTGGTCAAGCTCGTCCTTTACTTGGCCCTGATGCTGCTCATCTCGGTTTTCGTCTCCCATCGCTTCGCCGGGCCCATCTTCCGGTTCGAGAAATCGGCCCAGAGCGTGGCGAAGGGCGACTTGACGCATCGCGTGGCCCTGCGTACCGGCGATGAGCTCATGGAGCTGCAGGATGAGTTCAACGCGATGATCGCCGGGCTGCAGGCATTGGTCCAGAAGGACCGCAATCTGGCCGCCCATCTGGTCGCGCGGGCTGACGAGATCGCCAAGAAGCTCCCCGAAGGGGCTGCGGTCGCGCGTGAGGAGCTGGCATCGCTTAAGCTCGAGCTGCAGCATCTGACGCAATCCTTCAAGGTCTAGGACATCGTGATCCTGCCTCTGCTGACGGCGTCGCTGGCGGGTTTGAGCCTCTGGGCGTCGTCTGCACGAGCTGCCGTGCCCGCGGTCCCGATGATCGAGCCCGCCGCGGTTACTTCCGACCCCGGGCCGCTCGAGGGATCCTTCGACCTGGACGCCGCCGTCGCCATCGGGCTTAAGAACGATTCCCGATTGCTCTCCGCCGAGCAGGACCATGTCATCGCCCAGCAGCGGCTGAGCGAAGCCCGGTTCGAGTTCCTGCCCGAGTTCGGCCTGCAGGCCTCGGCCGCCAAGTTCGACGCTCGCTATCCCGTGGCTTTTTCTCCCGAGCTGGGGAATACCCTTGGGTTTCCACGCGGGTCTTCCTTCAACCCCGCCGGCTCCGAGAACATCTACTCGGGTCGGGGCTACATGAACTTCCCGATCTATGAGGGCGGCCGCAGCATCAACACCCTGCGCCTGGCCCAAGCCGCTCTTAAGCAGGCCCAAAGCAACTACGATACCGTGAAGAAGGATGTGGTCCAGACGGTCAAGGAGGCCTTCAGCCGCCTGCTCATGGCTCAGGAAAAGTCCGCCGCCATGACCGAGATGGTATCCGAGGCCCAACGCATGGTCGCGGCCTTGAGCCTGAACCCTTGGGAGCGTATCGAGGTCGAGGGTCTTGGCGAGAAGTCGCGGCATTGGGCGGCGGAGGCCGTGCGGGAGCTCACCGTGCGGCGCCTGGAGTTCCTCAAGGCGCTCAACAAGGAGCTCGATACCCCTTTCCGCGTGACGGGCCGGCTCGAGCCGCAGTCGGTCGAGGTGGACCCGCAGAAAGCGATGCTGTGGGCGATGGAACTGCGGCCGGAGCTGCAGTCCGAGACCTACAAGGCGGAGATGGATGCCATCGCCGTGAACCTCGCCATCAGCCGGCGCTACCCGACGCTTTTTTTGGCCGGCGACTATGGAGTCACGGACCAGCATTTCCCACTGCTCAATAATAATTGGGATGTCGGCGTCGGCATCAAGCTCCCGTTCACCTACGATTTCCTCACTAAGCTGCGTCAGAGACGGGCCGAGCAGCGGCAGGGTCAGCTCAAGCGCGCCGCTCTTCAGGACCAGGTCCGTCTCGAGGTCAGGCAAGCCTGCGAGCAGCTGGCTTATTGGAGGCAGGAGGCGGGCCTGCGCGGGCAGGAGTACGGCGCGGTCTCCGGAATCTATGAGAAGGCGGCCCCGGCGTCTGTGGCGTCCTTGGGCAAGCTGCGCGCGCTGATGACTGTCATCGAGATGCGGCTTTCGTATCTGGAGGCCGTGACCGAGCAAGCCCTGGTCCGCGTGCGCCTGGAGCGCGCCGTGGGCCGGGATCTGGCGCCGTGAAGTTCGTCGGGCTGGTCCTGGCACTGCTGTTGGCAGCCCAGGCGGGCTGGGCTGCCCCGGACTATTCTCCTGACGCCCTTCTGCGTGCCCATCTATGGCGGGATCTGACCTCTCGGCCTCGGTCGCGGCGGCCGCGGGTGGGATTGGTGCTCTCAGCCGGGTCCACGCGCGGGACCGCGCATGTGGGCGTGCTGCAGGTCTTGGACCAAGCGGGTTTTCCTATCGACGCGGTGTCCGGAACCTCCATGGGCGCGATCATCGGGTCCATGTACGCGGCAGGCCGGCCGGTGAAGAGGATCTTGGAGATCATGTCCGGGCTCAATCTGAGCATGGGCAGCAACATTAATAGTTTCCGGCTTGTGCAGCTGATGATCGCGGACAAGCTGCTCTCCTCTGAAAACACGGAGAAGCTCATCCGCGGTGAGATCGGCGGGCTGCGTTTCGACCAACTCCCCATTCCTTTCGCGTGCGTGGCCATGGATATCTATACCGGCGAGAGCGTGCTCTTTCGCGACGGGGACGTGGCTTTGGCCGTGCGCGCCAGCATGAACCTGCCCGGCGTGTTCACCCCCGTGGCCTACCGCCAGCGCTATCTCGTCGACGGCGGGGTGGTCGACTACATACCCATAGACGCGGCGCGCCTTCTGGGCGCGCAGTGGGTCTTGGCGAGCATCACGGAGAGCGACTATCGCAATGCGCGGCCTAAGAGCGTCTTGGAGACGTTCGAGCAGGTCATCGACATCCGTGGGGCGTTCCTTTCTCGGGAGCAGCGCAAACAGGCGCAGTTCATTATCACGCCGCAGGTGGGTGACATCGGCGTCTATGAGACCGAACGGGCTTCCGAGGCTATGGCCAAGGGCGTCATCGCGGCCTACCAGGCGCTCCGGCCGGCCATGGAGAGCCTGCTGCTTTTTTCGCTGGAGCCCATGGCGCGCGACTGGGGTCCGGATGCTTCGGCGCAGGAGCGCCGGCCATGAGCTCTGCGCGCGACGCGCGGTCCCGGGCCTTCTCCTTGCGGGCCGGGGCGACGGTCCTGCTTGCGCTCCTGGCCGCGGCCACTCCAACCTGGGGCCGCTTGTGGGGCCCTCGCAGCGAGACCATCAAGACTTTGCAGAAACAGTTCGGCGAGGGCCGTTTTGATTCGGTCATCGCCGCTCTCGACCCGAACGGCCTCCTGAAGCTGCGCGGCGACGACCTGCGCCGTGGATACGGTCTGCTGGCCGCCAGCTACGAATCGACCGGGCGCCTGGACAAGAGCCTGAGCAACTATCAGTTGGCCGTGCAGCTCTTCCCCAGCGACCGGGACTTCCTGGAGCAGCTGGCCAAGCTTTTGCACCACTCCGGCCTGGACGAGCGGGCCCAGCCTCTCTACGAGAATCTCGTCCGCCTCGACCCCAAGAATCCACTCGGCCACCTAGGTCTGGCCCAGATCGACCATGCCTTGGGCTTCCTTGACCGCAGCGCGGACCACTACGAGAAGGCCTTGCAGGGATTCCCCGAGAGGGGCGACATCTGGCAGGAATACGGCGAGGAACTCGCCGAGGCGCGGGATTACCGGACTGCGGAGCTGGCGCTGCGCCGGGCCTTGGACCTTAACCCCGGCGACGCCGCGTCCAGTATGGGCCTAGCCCTCATCCTGCGCGCTCTGGGTCGTATCGACGAGGCTTTAGCCGAGTTGGAGGCGTCGTCTTGCGCCGGGCGGCTGGAGGTCATGCGGGCGCGTGCTTTGTGGCTCATGGAGGCGGGCCGCGGCAGCCAGGCCGAAGCTTCAGTCAAGATATTGCTGCAAGCGGCGCCCAACGACCCATTGGGACTCTATGTTCGCGCACGGCTCGAGCTCAAGGCCGGTCGTCGGGTCCAAGCGCAGGCCTTCTTGCGGCAAGCCGCGACGCGGGGCGACATGGCTCCATTCACCGCGAAGGTCTGCGCGGCCTTGGCCACCTTGATCGGAGGGGCGCGTTGAGAGTTGTGCTGCGGTTCTGGAAGTTGACCGCGGCCGGCAATGATTTCGTGCTCGTTGATTCGGTGGTTCCCAGCCCACAGGCTTTGGCGCGCCGGCTCTGCGACCGCCATGCGGGCGTGGGCGCAGATGGTCTTCTTGTGGTGCGCCGTGCTCCGGGCGCCATCCATGTGCGCTACTTTAACGCGGACGGCACCGCCGCTTTCTGCGGCAACGGGACGCGCTGCGCGGCTTGGTGGGCCTTCTCTCAGGGCTGGGCCGGCCGGCGCATGCGTTTGCTGACCAGCGCGGGGGCGGTCGAGGCCCAGGTGAGCGGCGGCGGCCAGGTCACCTTGTCCATGCCCGAGCCGAAAGGTCTGCGCATGGGGCTGACGGTGCGCGTCAGGGGCCGCCTGTTCACGGCACATGTCGTGGACACGGGAGTGCCGCATGTGGTGGTTCCGGTGCCTGAGTTGACGGATTTTCCTGTCTTGGAGTTCGGCCGGGCCATCCGCCGGCGTCGTGCTTTCGGCCGCGCCGGGGCCAATGTGGATTTCGTGTGCCGGACTGGTCCGGTCATGCGCTTGCGCACCTATGAGCGGGGTGTGGAGGATGAGACCTGGGCCTGCGGCACCGGGGCCGTGGCCGCGGCCGTGGTAGGCTGGAAGCTGGGCTGGACGCATCCGCCGATCAAGGTGCGCGTGCGCGGCGGGCAGACTTTAACCGTGTCCTTCCAGACCGAAGGGGGCTCGGTTCGCAAGGTGCGACTTTCGGGGCCGGCTAAGATCGTTTTTTCAGGGGAGGTGGGGTTATGAGGTTTTCGGGTTCCTATGTGGCGCTGGTGACGCCTTTTACGAAGCGCGGGGGGATCGATGAAGTCACTCTGCGGCGCCTGGTGCGCAGCCATCTGCGCGCCGGGACCGCGGGCCTAGTGCCCTGCGGTTCGACCGGCGAGGCCGCGACTTTGACGCATGAAGAGTACCGCCGCGTTATTGAAATCGTGTTGGAGGAATCTCGGGGGCTGCTGCCGGTCATTGCCGGGGTCGGTACCAACGCCACGGCTAAAGCGGTGGAGCTGGCGCGTGAAGCCGAGAGTCTGGGAGCCGACGCGCTTTTGGTCTTGGCGCCATACTACAATAAACCTACCCAAGAGGGGCTCTATCAGCACTTTCGCGCCGTGGCCCGCAACACGCGGCTTCCTGTCGTCGTTTATAATATACCGGGGAGAGCCGCGGTCAACATCTTACCCAAGACGATCCTGCGCATCGCGAAGGATTGCTCGAACGTGGTCGCGGTCAAGGAGGCCTCCGGGAATGTGGACCAAGTCAGCGAGATCGTGGCCGGAGCGGCCAAGGGATTCGCGGTCCTTTCCGGGGACGATAGCCTGACCGTTCCTATGATGGCCGTGGGCGCGGTCGGAGTCATCTCTGTGGTGGCGAATGTCATGCCCCGCGAGACTGCGGCCATGTGCGCGGCCGCGCTAGCCGGGGACTTCAAGAAGGCGCGGGGCTTGCATCTCAAGCTTTTTCCCTTGGTCAAGGCGCTTTTTGTCGAGACCAACCCTATTCCGGTCAAGGCGGCACTGGAGATGATGGGGCTTTGCGGCGGGACGCCCCGTCTGCCTTTGACCGCTTTGACCGCGGCGAGCCGGCCTTTCCTGCGGCGGGAACTGGCTGCCCGCGGCCTGCTCTAACCGGTTATTATTGCTCGGCCGACTTGGGTTCGGCTGAGGCAAGTATGGCGTGGGCGGCGTCCAGGTCCCCGGTCGCGATCTTTGCGAAGACGTCCTTGAGTATCTCGCGCTGGCGGGCCTGCGCGCTTAGCCGCCGGCCCCAGCGGGTGCCGGGCAGGTAGCGCTCTACGGCGCTTTCGAGGAGTTCGCGCCAGCGGGGTTGCGGCGAATAGAGGGAGCGCAGGTGGTAAGGGGTGTTGACGAAGTCCCGGATGTTGCGAGCGAGGTCTTTGCGCAGTGTCGCGTTGTCCGCCAGGGCGGCTTCGACCGCGGCGACCGCCGCTTGCCAGTCATCGGCTTTGAGTCGGCGTATGGAGGTCTCGGAATTCGCCTGCATCTTAAGCAGGGCTTTTTCGAAACCCTCGCCCCGGCGCAGATAGGCGGCGCGGATTTCCGGCAAGACCGGGCAGCCGGCGATGAGCTCCTTGAGTTCGGGCGAGAGGAAGCCGGCCTCGCTGCCGACGCGCTGGAGCTCCTCTTCCAAGGACGCCACCGTGATCCAGCGCGCCGCTTCCTTCTGCTGCGCGCCGAGGCTCGCGAGCAGTTCGCGGGTGATGCCGTTTGGGTCCTGGGCGCGCAGGACCGTGGCTTGGAACTCGCGCAGCGCCGCCGCCGCGCGTTCCAGGGCCAGGCGGCGCGCGGCGAAATGAGGGGATATCTTGGCGGCCGCGGTTTTCTGCTTGAGTAGTGCCTTCACCTGGGGGTCGAGGAGCTGTTCCGGCCTGTACTTGCCCTCCAGCCCGGCCAGCCGGGCCAGCTCATAGTTTGTTTGGAAGCGCAGGCGGGTCTCAAGGTTGCGCAGGTCGTAGCGCATGCCGTAGGCGGGGTAGCTTAGGGTCTCGTAATCGAGCTTGCCGGTTTCCAGGAGCTTGGGCGCGCCGGGGACGCGCCGCTGGTTCAAGGAGTTCTGGATGGCCATGAGCTGGGGCGAGTAGCCCCGCAGGTTGAGGCGGCTTAAGCGGTCGTAGTAGCCGGCCGACAGGCCCGCGCCGCCGGGACGCTGGTCATCTTTGGCTTCGATGATGATCTGGTTCGACATGCTGCCCTGTCCTTCGAACATGGTCTTGAGGATCTCGCGATGTTCTTCCTCGGTCATCTCGCCATCGGCGCGCGTAAGTTTGGAATCGAGGCTGTTCTTTTTAAGCCGGCCGTAGATGCTGTCGCGCACGTGGGCGGCGTCGATCTTGAAATTGCGGTCCGTGTTGCGCAGGACCGTCTCCTCGAAGCGGTGGCTGCTCTCTTGGTCATCCTGGGCCAAACCGATTGCCAGGTGGGCCGCCGCGTCGGGGTTGGCGTTGATCCATTCGTGGATGTCCGCGAGTCGCTGTGGTGTGTCGGCGGCTCTAGAGATGCGTTCGGCGATGTCGGACTGCAGGATGCGCGCGGCCAGGGAGTCCGCCACGGCCGGATCTCGGCGCAGGGTCTCCTGCATGGCGCGGGAGACGTCGGATTGGGAACCGGGCTTTGCGGCGGTCCCCGCGATATCATCCTGGGCTCCAGCTAGGCCCAGGGTGGCGCTTAGGACCAAGACCAGCAGGGTCATGGCTTGGTTTTGGGTTCCGGCGGCGAGGCCGCCGCGGTTGAAATCATGGGCGCCGTCGCGGCGGTGGATGCGGCCGGGCCGGTGAAGGAGAATACGAGCGTAGGGCCGGAGAAGGCGCGGCCCTCGTCGTCGATCGCGGCCTTGCCTAGGGAGAAACGGTCCGAGGGTACGTCCTGGCGGGTCAGGCTCCGCAAGTCGAGGAAACTGTGCGCGGCGCTTTTATCCGGCTCGTTCCAGCGCGCCAGTCCATAGCGGCCATTGGGCGAGATCTGCAGGGCCTCCAGCTTCGGGAAGGGGCCGACTTCCCACGGGGTGTTCCCTAGATAGGTTTTCACCAGCGCGTACCAGCCCGCGGGACGCCGCAGCGCGAGCAGGCAGGTCTTACCGTCGTCCGAGAAGACCAGCGGCGTGCTGCCCGGCACGGAGTCCGCCCCATCTTCGTCCCAGAGTTGCTTACCGTCGGGATCGAAGAAGCGCAGGCTCCGTTGGGATTCCAGCATCTTGGTCTTGGGGGTGTTCCAGGTCGTGCGTCTGTCGAGGGTCCACGCGAACTTATGGTCCGGCGAGGTTCCGGCGTCTATGACTTTGACCTTGATCCGTGTCGCGGAGGCTTCTTCCCAGCGGCCGAGGCCTATTTCATTGGCGAGGTTCCCGTCGGCGTCGTAATAGAGAAGGGATTTCGACATGCGCAGCCAGCCGGGTTTCGGCCCGGGAGTGCCTTCGCTGCCGGCGAGTCCTTTCGGATCTTTCCCGATCTCAGCTGCGGCGACGCTGAAAGCGCATGCCGCTGCCGCTAGGAATGTGACACCGCGCCAGGGGATCGTTTTCAATCCTGCGCCGCCTCCACCTTGATCTGGCGCTGGCCCCGCGGGAAGACCTTGACGGCGTACGGTTGGGTCATAACCTGCATCGTGATGCCCTGTGGCGTCATCTCTTTATATCTTACCACGGTGGCCGCGCCGGAGGCGTCGGGTTGCAGCCACTCGACGCGGTAGCCGCCCGTATTGCGCTGCCCAAGGAAGACGGCGACCGCGAAAGATGATTTGAAGTCCGGCGCGGCCGGCGCGGCCTGGCCGATCTCGGACCATAGCGTTTTCCATTGCGCCGTGGACTCGATGACCCGCTGCGCGCCTTGGAGCACGCTGGCGAACTGTCCCTTCCATTCCAGCATAGCCTTCTCCTTGACCGGCGCTGTGCTGCGGCAGGCGCCCAATCCCAGCGCCAGGACCGCGACTGCTGCTTTTGATCTGCCCATGGGCATTCTTTTTCTCTCTAGTTCTGGCCGCCGATGAGCATGTTGGGGATGCGGATGGTGGGCATACCGTCCGAGACCGGTACTCCCTGTCCGTCCTTGCCGCAGGTGCCGATGCCCCAGCCGATGTCCCAGCCGACCCGGTCGATGGCGGCTAGGGTCTCGGAGCCTACGCCCATGAGGTTGGCGTCGCGCACGAGATGGCGGATGACCCCGTCCTCCACCCAGTAACCTTCGTCCACCTCGAAGACGAACTCACCCGTGGCCGTGTTGACCTGGCCGCCGCCCATGCGGGTGACGAATATTCCGGCCTTGAGGCTGCGCAGTATCTCCTGCGGGTCGTCTCGGCCTGGTGCGATGTAGAGGTTGGACATCCGGGGGATGGGACGGCATTGGAAGGATTCGCGCCGGCCGTGGCCGTTGGAAGGGCGGCCCTCCTTTAAAGCGCTGACGCGGTCGTAGAGGTAATCGACGAGGATGCCGTCGCGGACCAAGACCGTGGCCTGGGCCGGCACGCCTTCGTCATCGAACCCGAAGCTGCCTCGACAGCAGGGGATGGTCGGGTCATCGATGATCGTGATGTTCTCCGGCGCCACGCGCGACCCGATCTTGCCCTGGTAGGCGGGAGAGGTCCCTTCCTGGACCAGGTCCGCCTCGAGGGAATGGCCGATGGCTTCATGGATAAGGGTGCCGCCGGCCCGGGCGGAGATTACGACCGGCATCTCGCCGGCATGGGTCTTGGGGGCGTCGAGCTTGGCCAGAGCCCGCGCCGCCGCGGCCTTGGCCGCGGCCAGCGGTCGAATATCCGCGAGCAGCTCATAGCCCTTGAGTCCGCCCACCACGGCTTGTCCGGTCTGCAGATTGCCGTCTTTTTCGGCTACGATGTTAATGGACAGCAGCACCGCCGCGCGCGAGGCGCGGCAATAGGCGCCTTCGCTGTTGATCAGGAGTACCTCTTTGCGGCCTTCTCCGTAGGCGAGCGTCACCTGGCGGATGTGGGGAAAATTCGAGCGCACGGCCTGGTCGACGCTTTTAAGGAGGGCGATCTTGTCGTCGAGAGGGACCGTGCGTGGGTCGGTGCGCATGGGGACGCGCCAGATCCGCGCCGGCTCCAGAGGGACCGGCGCGGGAGCGGGGCCGGGGCCCAGTAGGGCCTCGCGCAAGCGCAAGGCCTGTCCGCAGGACAGTGAGTTGGCGCTGCCTTGCAGGGTCTCCACCGGGGACTTCGAGACAGACCGGTCCTGTCGGCGCAGGAAGCGTAGGCCGGTGCCGCGCTCCGTGCCGGCGGCGAGATCTTCGACGCGGGAGTCCTCGAATCTCACGGACGCGCTCTCGGATTGTTCCAGGAAGACTTCGCCGTAATCGGCGCCGCGCACACAGCGCGCCAGCTCGTCCAACGAGACCGCGTCCAGGCTGTCAACCAGCATCAGGTCAAAGGTATCATTTCTGCTTACCGGGAGAAAGGGGTCCGCCCAGGGGCCCGTCCTGAGAGGTTTCTGGGTTTGTTTTTCACATTCCGTCGATTTAAGGTACAATCCCACTCGATGTCGAGGAGATGGAGCACTTTATTGCTTGAGGCTTTCCGGTTCGGCGCGGCTGACGCTGTCACGGAGGCCTTTGGGGGCGTTGGGTAAAGTTGTTCAAGGCGCAGCAGTGTGATATTATAGGCCTGCGCTAGGCTGCAGGCCTGGCGCTTCAGGGATTTGAGAAGGAGGCGATATTGTGAAAAAATGCAAAGTTCTTTACTCGGCCGTTTTCTTCGCGGCCTGTCTGACGGTCGGCTTTCCGGTCCGGGCGCAGACCATCCCGGTCGAGAAACCCTACTCGTTGAAAGACCTCAACGAGCAACTCGTCATGGCGACCTTATGGGTCCAGACGTCCGCGGAGTATCGCGCTCTTTGCCAGCAAGCCTACAACATGGCCCGGATGATGCTGGACAAGGACTTGGCCGAGGTCAAGACGGACAAGAAAAGGATCGTCATCGTAGACGGCGACGAAACCACGATCCAGGCTAATGAGTATGAGGCCTACATGATCGGCAAGGACCTCGAGTATCCGAGCCAGTGGTATGACTGGGTGGCCAGCGCCAGCGGCAAAGCCATTCCCGGAGCGGTGGAATTCCTTACTTACGCGGCCTCCAAGGGCGTGGAGACCTACTATGTCACCAATCGCAAGGTCGACCTCGAGTATCAGGGGACCTTGGACAACCTGAAGAAGCTGGGCTACCCATCCGTCGACGCCGAGCATGTGGTTTACAGGCAGAAAGGGGCCAGCGACGACAAGCAGCCCCGCCAGATGGCCCTGGAGGAGAAGTACCATCTCGTGGCGTACGTAGGCGACAACCTCGAGGATTATCCGATCAGCATCTACCAGAAGCCGATCGAGGAGCGATATCGGATCTCCGACGCGCACAAGGACGAGTGGGGCAAGCGGTTCATCGTGCTGCCCAACCCGATGTACGGCGCCTGGGAGAAGGCGATCAAGGATAACAAGAAGGGTGTTCCTGCGGAGGAGCAGAACAAGCTCCGCAAGGCGCTGCTGCGCCAATGGAAGCCGTGACATCGGACTGCCTGCGCGAGTCGGGCCTGAAACGGCTCGCGTGGGGGGTTGTGGCGGCGCTGGGAATCCAGATCGCGGCCGTGCCGGTCAGCGCCGTGAACATCCGTATCACCGTTCTGCACACCAATGACATCCACGGCGGGATCATGCCCCGGCCCGCGGTCTTTTACGAGAAAGATCCCCAGCGTCTCATCGGCGGCGCCGCGGCCTTGGCCGCTTACGTTAAGAAGGTCAAAGGCCCAAAGATTCTTTTGGATGCCGGCGACTGGTTCCAGGGAACCCCCGAAGGCGCCCTGCGCGGGGGCCAAGCCCTGGCCGGCGTGTTCAACGCGGTGGGCTACGATGCTTTGGAAGTGGGCAATCACGAATTCGACAACGGGGAGAAGAATCTCCAGGAGATGATCCAGGAGCTCAAGGCTCCGGTCTTGTGCGCGAACGTCTATCATTCCGTGGCCCAGCACGCGTCTGAGTGCAAGCCCTGGGTCGTCAAGGACGTGGCCGGTGTCAAGATCGGCATTTTCGGCCTGCTGAGCACCCGCATGGAGACGGGCACCATGCCGGAGAGCATCGCCGGCTTGACCTTTCGCCGAGGCATAGACGAGGCCCGCGGCGCGGTCGCGGCCCTGCGCGACCAGGGTGCTACGGTCATCATCGCTTTGACGCATCAAGGGTTTGAATCGCCGAGCGGCCCGGCTTTCGAAGGAGATCGGACTCTGGCCGCGCAGGTCGAGGGTATCGACCTCATCGTGGGCGGCCATACCCATACGGTTTTGGAGAGGGGTGTGCGCGATGAGACTCACGGCACCCTGATCGTGCAGGCGGGAGCGGACTTGACCTGCGTAGGCGAGGTCACATTGGAGATCGATCCAGGGACCAAGAAAGTGGTTCAGTCCTCGGCCCGGATTGTGGAGCTCTGGCTGGACGTGACCGGATCTGCTCCGGTCGTGGTCGAGGCCGTGGCCAAGATCTCCCGGGACGTCCAGCGCCTCTACGACGTGGTGGTGGCGACGGCTGTGGTCGCCTTGACGCGCAATCGAGACGGCGAGTCTGCCTTGGGCGACTGGGTGACTGATTGCGAGCGGGATTGGGCCGGCACGGACCTGGCGCTCCAGAACGGCGGGGTTTTTCGCAACGACATCCCGGCTGGGCCTGTGACTTTGCGGAGTCTTTTCTACGCGGCGCCATACGGCAACAAAATGGTCAAGCTGGTCATGAAGGGCAAAAATGTCAAGTCCTTGCTGGATCAAGCCGTTGGCATGGCCCGTATGGGTCAGATCTCTGGAGCGCGCGTGACTTTCCATCGTCACGCGCCGCCGGGTCATCGCCTGGAGTCGGTCCGCATATCCGGCAAAGAGTTGGTCGATGAGTCTACGTATACGGTGGCTACCGTCGATTTCCTGGTCAAGGGCGGCGACGGGTACACGGCTTTCGCCGCGGCCGTGAGCAAAGATTTCACCAACACGACGATGCGGGACGTGATGCAGGGGTGCGCGTTGAAGAAGCCCCGGATCTTGCCTCCGCCCGCCGACCGTTTGGTTCTTCTGGGAGATTGATATGGTCTTGAAATCCGTCCGCGCCAAAACCGAAGCCGCCTGGACCACCACCAAGAAGATTCTGGCTTTGATGAGCTGCTGGGGGCTGATCTTCAGCCTGGCGACCATCACCAGGCTAGCCGTGGCTTTTGAATACGACGACGGCCTGGTCTTCTCCACGCCGGCCTATGTCAAGGCTTTCGCGAGCGTCCAGCAACCCTTTACGCCCCAATTCTGGTCCGTGGTCAACCGCAGCTATGACATCGAGCAGCCCAAGTTCCTGGCCCAAGGGGCGGCCTGGGCGTTCCGATTGTTCGGCTTCAAGGTCGCCATCATCGCCGACCGGCCATCTACGGATGGGGAGGCTTTGCGCAAGGAGTGGCGGCGGCTGACGCCCAAGACATTATTTTTCTTCGCCGCGGACCGTGGGGATAAGAAGAACTTCCTGGAGAAGAGCAATTTCGTCCTGGTCTTTGCTGACGGCGATTCTTTTATCATGGACGCGCGCCAGGCGGGTGTCTATGCGGTTCGCATCAAGAGGAGCCCCAGGTCCCATCAGAAGGAGAACTATCATCCGGGTACCTTGGGCGAATTTGTCATGCCTTTTTCCCAGTATTGACTTCCGTCGCTGATTCTTCTAAGATAAATTGATTCGCAATATGTGGCCAAAATGGCCACACAAAGGGGATTCTACTTATGACCTCTCCCATCAGGCGGCCGTTGATCGCAGGCAATTGGAAGATGCACTTGACCTTGGCCCAATCCGTGGATCTGGCTAAGGCGGTGTGCGACGCCACAAAGGATTCTCCGGCCGAGGTGGCGGTCTGCGTGCCGTTCACCGCCTTGACGGTCGTCTCCGCGGTCGTCAAAGGCACCCATGTGCGGTTGGGGGGGCAGAACCTTTATTGGGAGCCGCAGGGCGCTTTCACCGGAGAGGTCTCCGCTGGGCAACTCGTCGACGCAGGCGCCACGCACGTCATCATTGGACATTCCGAGCGCCGGCGCCTCTTCGGCGATACGGATGAGGCGGTCAACAGAAAGCTCAAGGCCGCTCTGGCCGCCAAGCTCATCCCCATCGTCTGCGTGGGCGAGACCCTCGACGAGCGTCAGTCCAATCAGACCTTTCGGGTTCTGGAGACCCAGATGGCCGGCGGCTTGAAGGGCTTCGCGCCCGCGGATGTGTCCTCGGTCGTCGTTGCTTACGAGCCTGTATGGGCCATCGGCACCGGCGTCACCGCGACTCCTGCCCAGGCCCAGGAGGCTCATCTTTTTCTGCGCAAGCAGGCCGCCAAGCTCTACGGCGAGGGATTCGCTGCCGGACTGCGCCTCCTTTACGGAGGCTCGGTCACGGCCGAGAACGTGGACAACCTCATGGCCCAGCCGGACTTGGACGGCGCTTTAGTGGGCGGTGCCAGCCTCAAGGCGCCCGCCTTCGCGCGTATCGCCCGGTTCCAGGTCGAGGCCAAGGCTTAGATCCCTGATGGAAAATGCCGAGTTGGTTCAGGGGCTGGCCGTGGAGATCGAGAAGCGTCTGCGGCGTTCGAAGACCCCTGTCCCTATCGGCGTGTCCAACCGGCACGCGCATGTCACGAAGGAGCATTTTGAGACCCTTTTTGGAAAAGGAGCTGTTCTTTCCAGATTTCGCGACCTTTCCCAGCCTGGCCAGTTCGCGTCCCACGAGAAGATGGACGTCATGGGTGCCAAGGGGAGCATCAAGGGCGTTCGGCTCCTCGGGCCTTTCCGATCCAAGACCCAGATCGAGGTGTCCTGGACCGAGGCCATCACGCTGGGCGCCCAGCCGCCGGTGCGCGAGTCCGGGGACCTGGTAGGGTCGGCGGCCTTGACGCTCGTGGGGCCCGCGGGGTCCGTCGAGTTGCGGGAGGGGCTCATCCTGGCCCGGAGGCACCTGCATTGCGCTCCCGGCGATGCGGGCGCCATTGGCCTTGCCAACGGCGAGACCGTACGGGTGCGCGTGGGGCGGGGCGGGCAGCGCGAGACGGTTTTTGAAGGTGCGATCGTGCGGGTGTCGGATAAATTTAGTTTGGCGCTGCATCTGGACACCGACGAGGCCAACGCCGCCGGCGTCAAGAATGGGGATCTGGCCTATATCGTATAGGAGGAATGCACAATGAACGCACTGGGAATGATCGAGACTCGTGGATTGGTAGCCTGTATCGAGGCCGCGGATGCCGCAGTCAAGGCCGCTGACGTCAAGCTCGTGGGCTATGAGAAGGTCGGGACCGGCCTGGTCACCGTCCTGTTCCGGGGCGAGGTCGCTGCCTGCAAGGCGGCCTGCGATTCGGGCGCCGCGGCGGCCCAGAAGGTCGGCGAGCTTCTCGCCTGCCACGTCATCCCGCAGCCGCATCCGGACCTGGAGGGCAAGATGCCCATTTCCTTGCCTGAGAACCTCGTCCGTCGTAAGTAATCGAGGATCCCAGATTGATCTTCGCACGCGTGACGGGAAACGTCGTCTGCACTCAGAAAGATGAGAAGCTCGTCGGGTGCAAACTCCTTTTGGTGCAGCCCGTGGACCTCGTCGGTGCCGCCAAAGGCAGCCCCATCGTGGCCGTGGACTCGGTGGGGGCCGGCGAGAAGGAACTGGTCCTGATCGTGCAGGGTTCCAGCGCCCGCCAGACCTCGCGCACCCAGGGTAATCCCGTGGACGCGGTCATCTTTGCGATCGTCGACACGGTGGAGCAGGGCGGCAAGGTCGTCTTCAAGAAGTCCGAGGACAGGGATGCAGGCTGAAGAGATAGCGCGGATCGTCGGCGAGGTCTTGAAGCGCCTGGAGACCCAGGGCGGGCTCGACTTGGTGAGTCCAAAAGCTTCGTTGCCGGCGCCCGGCGACGATGTCGTTTATGCCACCGTGGATGCCGCCGTTTCCGCGGCCGCGCGGGCGCAGAAGGATTTTCAGGATCAGGGCCTCGAAGTCCGTAAGGCCGCCATTAAGGCCATGCGCAGGGCGGCGATCGCCAACGCTGAGCGCTGGGGCCGGATGGCCCAGGAAGAGACGCGGATGGGCCGTGCCGAGGATAAGACGCAGAAGAACCTCCTATGCGCGACCCGGACTCCCGGGGTGGAGGACTTGCAGTCCCGGGCCTACACCGGCGACACAGGCATGACCTTGGTGGAGTACGCGCCCTTCGGCGTCGTGGCCGCCATCACGCCCTCGACCAATCCGGTCGCCACCATCATCTCCAACGCCATCGGCATAATCGCGGCGGGAAATTCCGTGGTCTTCGCCCCGCACCCGGCTTCGGCCAAGGTCTGTGTCGACGCGATGCGCGTCTTGGTCCAAGCGGCCAAGACGGCCGGGGTCCCCTGCGGCCTCATCACCACGGTCTCTCCGGCTTCCCAGGAGACGACCAAGGCCCTTTTGGCCCACCCTGGGGTCAACCTCAATATGGTGACCGGGGGCCCGGCCATCGTGAAGGTGGCCATGACCACGGGCAAGACCTGCAAGACCATCGCGGCCGGGCCGGGCAACCCGCCGGTGGTGGTGGATGAAACCGCGCTGTTCCCCAAGTGCGCCGAGGACATCATATTCGGAGCGAGCTTCGACAACAACGTGTTGTGTATCGCGGAAAAGGAAGTCATCGTGGTCGAGGCGGCCAAGGCTCGGTTCTTGGAGAGTATGCGTAATGATCCGCGGGCCTTCGAGCTCAACGCCGCGCAGATGGACGCCGTCACTAAGCTCGTGGTCATAGAAGGGGGGAATGGTCGCGGGGACCCGGTCATGAACCGCGACTATGTGGGTCGCGATGCGGCGGTCATCGCCAAGGGCATCGGCCTGGACGTGCCGCCGGGGACGCGCCTGTTGTGGGGCGAAGTGCCCAACGACCACCCCCTTATTTGGACCGAACAGTTGATGCCGGTCCTGCCCGTCACTTCCGCGAGGGACGTGGACGCGGCCATCGAGCTGGCCTATCAGGCCGAGGGGGGCAACCACCACTCTGCCGCCATGTACTCGACTCATATTGGGAACCTGACCCGCATGGCTCGGCGCCTGCAGTGCTCCATCTACGTTAAGAACGCTCCGACTCTTTACGGCTTGGGTCTGGGCGAGGGTTACGCTTCCATGTCCATCGGCACGCCCACCGGGGACGGGATCACCAAGCCCTCGCATTTCGTCAGGCCGCTGCATTGCTGCGTCGTGGGCTATTTTAGGATCGCGTGAGGTGAACATGCTGGCCAACATCGCCATAGGACTTCTGGAGACGGCATCCATCGCCAAGGGTATCGAGGCTTCCGACGCCATGTGCAAGATGGCCTCGGTCAAGCTTGCGCGCGCCGGGGTCATCGCTCGAGGCAAGTACATCATCATCATCACCGGGCCGGTAGGCGAGGTGGAAAGCTCCTTGCGCGCCGGACGTCAACTCCTGGGTCAGGACCTCATCGACGAGGTCCTCATCCGCAACGTGCACAACCAAGTCCTAGAGACCTTGGACCAGCGCGTCCCGGTCAAAGAACTGGATGCTTTGGGCATCATTGAGACCAAGGACGCCATTGCCGCGGTGCGCGCGGCCGACGCCGCGGCTAAGGCGGCAGCCGTCTCCCTTATCGAGACCCGGACCACGGTGGGCGGTGGCAAGGGCTATGTGACCATGACGGGAGAGGTCGGGGCCGTCCGTTCCGCTGTCGCAGCCGGCATCAGCGCAGTGCCCGAGGCAGGGCTGGTTTCCTATGTGGTGATAGCGCGGGCGGATGAACAACTTTTGGAAACGGTGGGCAAATGAAGATAATCATCGGCTCGGACCACGGCGGCTTCGCCGCCAAGGAATTCGTCAAGAAGACCATCCAGAAGCTCGGGCACGAAGTCTCGGATTTCGGCTGCCACTCACCCGAGAGCGTGGACTACCCGGACGTGGCCCAGCTTGTGGCCGAGGCCGTGACCCGCGGAGATTGCCAGAAAGGCGTTCTTATCGACGGCTTCGGCGGTGCCGTGGCCCTGGCCGCCAACAAGGTGCCGGGCGTGCGCGCGGTCGCGGCTTACGATACGGTCTCGGCGCGCTTCGCCGCGGCGCATGATGACGCCAATGTGCTCTGCCTGGGAGGCAAGACCCACGGTGAGTTGATCCTGGCGGAGATCCTTAATGTCTTCTTCGGGACTAAGTTCGAGGGCGGCCGGCACGAAGGGCGCCTGGCCAAGATCGCGGGCATAGAGAAGAAATACTCCAAGTGAAGCTGGCAAGAGTGGTGGGCCGGGTTTTCTGCGCGCGGCAGGATCCGGCCATAGACGGCAAGACTTTGCTCCTCATCCAACCCCTGCGATGGGATGACGAGTCGCCGCTGGGCGATCCGGTCGTGGCGGCCGATGCGGTGGGCGCCGGCGCCTCGGAGAAGGTCTTCTGGGTCGCATCCCGCGAGGCCGCGGTCGCTTTCCAGGACTTGCCGCCCGTGGACGCGGCTGTTGTGGCTATCGTGGAAGGCCACCAGATCAGGGATTTCAGGAACTAGACATGTTCATCGGCGAGGTTGTGGGCAATGTCTGGGGGACCCGCAAGCACCCGTCCCTCAAGGGCCGTCGATTGCTTCTGGTTCGGCCCATCCATCCTGTGACCGGCGAGAGCGTCGGTGATGTGGTTATGGCCATGGACGGGGGCGTGCAGTCAGGCCCCGGCAGCATCGTGTTGGTGGTAGACGAGGGCGGATCGGCGCGCAGCATCATCCAAGATGAGGCCGCGCCCGTGCGCACGGTGGTGTGCGCGGTCGTGGATACCGTTTCATCCGGCGGCAAGGTCAAGAAGTACACCTGAGGAAATATCATGAACGAACAGGACCTTCGCAAGATCGTCGAGGAAGTGGTCAGGACTTTGGCTGGGAAGGGCTATTTAAAGTCCGGCAGCCCGGCATGCTGCGAGCCTGCTCCCAAGAGGCCCGAGAGCCCCACTCTCACCACGGTCGGCTCGGCCGGAAAGGTCTTCTCGTCCCCGGGATGGACGCCCGGCAAGCCGGCTTCCTCCGGGGCAGGAAAACGTCTGCCTTGCGGGGGCGACGGGCCGGGACCTGTTGAATGCGAGGGCAACGCTTGCGGCCGCTGCGCGTCCTTTGCCGGTGCGACCGCCAGCACTTTGAAGGCCCTGGGCGCCGACCGCATCGCGGTCTGCCAACCTACGGCACACGTCTCGTCCGTGGCGCGTATGGTGGACCATACCTTGCTCAAGCCCAACGCCACCCAGGCCGAAGTGGCCAAGCTCTGCGAGGAGGCGCGCAAGTACTGTTTTGCTTCGGTCTGCATCAACCCGTCATACGTCGACTACAGCGCCCAACTTCTGCAGGGATCGGGGGTGAAGGTCTGCACCGTGATCGGTTTTCCGCTGGGCTCCACGACGTCCACGGTCAAGGCCGTGGAGGCGCGCGACGCCATCGCCAACGGCGCCGAGGAGATCGACATGGTTATTAACGTCGGGGCCCTTAAGTCGGGTAACGACGTCGTGGTCTATGATGATATTAAGGCCGTGCGCGAGGCCACCCGCGGCAAGGTGCTCAAGGTCATCCTGGAGACCTCGCTGCTTTCCGACGAGGAGAAGGTGCGCGCCTGCATCATGTCCAAAAAAGCCGGCGCGGATTTCGTCAAGACCTCCACGGGTTTCGGCGGCGGCGGGGCTACCGTCGAGGATGTGCGGCTCATGCGCCAGACCGTGGGGCCGCTGATGGGCGTCAAGGCCTCAGGCGGCATCCGGGACACCAAGACGGCGGACGCCATGATCCAGGCGGGGGCCACCCGTTTGGGGACTTCGGCTTCGGTCGCCATCGTGTCCGGGCAGGCCTCGGCAGGCAAGGGCTACTGAGCATGGCCAAGAACAAGCCGGTCAAATATCAGCTCAAGCTCGACATCCAGTGCGGGGCCTGCGGGACCTTGACGCATCTGCGCGGCGAGGAGTTCCCGAAGTTCTGTCCCTGCTGCGGAGCGGGCATGGAGCGCTACTGCCTGCGCTGTCAGAAGCGGGCGGAGATGTATTTCGAGGAGTGGTGGCCTGAGAAAGACGAGTGCGTGCGCACCTATGGGCCGGCCAAGCGCTGCAGTCGGTGCAACGCGATGTTGGAGCAGCCGCCGGAGATGCCGGGCGACGAGCAGTAGATCGGATTTCGCGAGGCCTATGACGCCGACGCATGTCCATAGGGCGTCAGGGCCTGGCCGTTGACGCGGCCAGGGAGGAAGCATGGCGGAGATAAAGGAAGCTCTGGGGATGGTGGAGACGAAGGGTTTTGTGGGCATGATCGAGGCGTCTGACGCTATGGCCAAGGCGGCCAAGGTGCATATGATCGGTTACGAGAAAATCGGCTCGGGCCTGGTGACGACCCTGTGTCGCGGCGAGGTCGGCGCGGTGCGCGCGGCCGTGGACGCCGGTGCGGCGGCGGCTCAAAAAGTGGGTGAGATGGTCGCCATCCATGTCATCCCGCGGCCGCATGACGATATCGAGAAGTATCTCGAGCAGATCTCGATCAAGATCCACAAATAGCTTCGCGGCCGCCCAGCGTGCGCGCTCCGTTGCGGCACATGAGGGCCGGCGCGGGGGGCGGTTCTGCGCAGTCGCCGTGAGTCCATGCTGACTAGAGACGACATCATCGATATCATCTTGGAGCGGCTTGATGTTTCAGCCGCGTCCATGCCCATGTCCATGCCCGGCGGCGGCGCTTGCGCGCCGCCGCGCAGGCGGCTGGATGAGGATATCCGGGGTCGAAAATTCCTCTCTGAGTATGATATAAAGAAACAATTGACTGTCAACTCGCAAGAGCTTAGAATACCTGTGGATTCGATCATCAGCCCTCTGGCGGAGGACTGGTTGACGCTGCGCCGCATCAAGATCATCCGGGAGTGACCCGATGGCTGTCGATATCAAGAATCTTTTAAAACTGATGGTCCAGAAAGACATCTCCGATATCCATTTCAAGGCGGATTCCTTCCCGGCCTTCCGGCTGCATGGCGCCATGGTCATGGCCGCCAATCTCCAGAAGACCGCTCCTCTGGATATTCAGTCCATGGCGGACCAGCTTATGAGCGAAGAGCAGAAGCGGTCCTTCGCGGCCGAACAGGAGCTCGACCTGGCTTATAGTCTTGACGGGGTGTCCCGCTTTCGGGTCAACGTCTGCATGCAGCGAGGTTCACTTTCGTTGACCCTGCGCGTCATCCCAATGAAGCTGCGCTCCTTCGAAGAACTCGGCCTCCCGGCGGAAGCCCTGAAGAAGTTGGCTCAGGAAAGCCGCGGGCTTGTCCTCTTCGCCGGCATTACCGGCGCGGGGAAGACCACGACAATGAATAGCTTCCTCAATTATCTCAACGAGACCTGCCCTTACCGGGTCATTACCATCGAGGACCCCATCGAGTACTACCATTCGGACAATAAGTGCTCGATCGTTCAGCGCGAGGTGGGCCGGGACACAAAGTCCTTCTCCAGCGCCTTGAAGCACGTCCTGCGCCAGGACCCGGACGTGGTCGTCATCGGAGAGATGCGCGACCTCGAAACCATGCAGGCTGCGCTTAATGCCGCCGAGACCGGACACCTGGTCCTTTCGACGGTGCATACCCTGGACGCAGTCCAGACCATGAGCCGCATCGTCGACACCTACCCCTCGCATCAGCACGAGCAGGTCCGCCAGCAACTGGCCAACACGCTCAAGGGGATCGTGGCCCAGCGCTTGGTCCTGGCCAAGGATGGTAAGACCCGTTACCCCGCTACGGAGATCCTCATCTGCAGCCATATGGTCCGAGGGCAGATCCTGGAGGGTAAGTCCGCCGACATCTATAAGGTCATGGCGGGCGGGTCCTACTACGGCATGCACTCGTTCGATCAGGATCTCATCCGTCTCTTCCGCGAAGGCATGATCGATGAGAAGTCGGTCTTGGAGAACTCGACGACCCCTCAGGACGTGGCGCTCAGGCTGCAAGGCCTCTCCGCTGGCGTGGAGGGATGAGCACGGGGCTCTGATCATGGCTGAAGAGAAACGCGAGGGCCCGCCCGACAAGGATGTCCAGGAGATACTCAGCGATCTCGACGCCATCCTGTCCGACTTGGGCGGAGGGCAGCCGTCCTCCGCTCCCGTATCGCCGCCTAAGGTTGAGGCGCTGCCCACTAAATCTCCGGCTTCGGCGCCTTTTGTTCCGCCGGCGTTCAAGCTGCCGCCCAAGCTCGCAGTCCCGGCCGTTTTTTCCGGTAAGCCGCCCATGGAGCTCGATCTTGAAGGTGGTGCGAAGACGGGCGCTGCCCGGCCTGCGGACTTCATCCCCGCGTCCATCCCTGCGCCGACGGTGCCCCCGGTTCGTCCACCCCAGCGTGGCTTGCCGCCCGCGGATGCGCTGCCTGATGTCCCGATGCCTGAGAAGCTCGGCAAGGACCAGGTGCGGCGCGTGGCGTTCATTTACCTTGGCAAGTTCGAAGCCGAGAGGGAGGCCCTGGCCAAACTGCTCGATCAGACCGCCCAGACCGTGCCCAAGAAGCCGCTGTTCTTGCGGCGGGTCCTCTATCAGGCGATCACGGAAGAATGCGAGGGTAAGGATGTCCTGGCCCCGGTCCTCCAGGCCAAAGCCGTGGCCGTTCTGGGTATAGTAGAAGGGCTCTCCGAGACGAGGCTGCGCGAATTGGGCGAGGCTCTCGCGGGTGGTGGCGTCATGTTCCGGGCGGTGGCGCCGCTCGACGTGGGGAAGAAGTCGGTGGCCATCGACATCGTAGTCGACGTCATGCTGCTGTCCCCCGAGGCTTTATGACGAAGTGGTCCCTGCGTCCCGACCCCGGTCCCCATGACCCGGCCCGTCATGTCCTGTTGATTAAGGGTGAGATGAAGCACGTCAGCCAGATCGTCAAGAAGTTCGGGGCGATGTGCGGGCGACCGCTCAAGACAGACCATCCCGAGGGGTTCAATATCAGCATCTACCTGCACGGGATCACCAAGACCGGGGTGGACAAGGTCGCCCGATATCTTGGGGAGATTGCCCCGGGCGCTCAGGGCGACCTGGCCTTGGCTGCCCCGGCTCCAACGCTGCCCGTTATTCCATTCATGGTGCGGGAGGTCCCCAGTGTTCCGGCCGCGAGGCTTTTCAGTGGGACGCAGGCGGCGCCTGCCGCGTCGCCTATTGCGGAACCCATGGTCTCTGGGCCCGTGCTTACCCCGCCCACGCTGACTGCGCCGGTCTTCCCGGAGACGTTGTCCATGACGCCTGGCGCTCTTCCTGGTGCGCCGGGGCGTCAGGATGGCGTCGCATCCGTGCCGCCGCCAGCGACGCCTCCCGGCCGGGCGGTCGCTTCCGCACCCAAGCCGCTGTGGGGATTGCAGTCTTGCTCGGAGCCCAAGCTCACTTTCGACAGCTTGCTGGTGGGCGCTTATAATCGTTTTGCGCACGCAGCGGCCACGTCCGTGATCGGCGCGCCCGGGACCATGTACAATCCCTTGTTCGTCTACGGCGCCCCCGGGGTGGGTAAGACGCATCTCTTGCATTCCATCAGCGCGGCCTTCAAAAAGAACTGGGAGGCGGGGTCGGTCATCGTCACCACGGGCGCGGCTTTGGCCTACGCGGTCAGCTGCGCCCTGGCCGAGGGCCGCCTCGCCGAGATCGACAAGCTCGTCGCGGGGGCCAAGGCCCTGCTGGTCGACGATGTGCATCTTCTGGCTATCACGGAGAAGAACCAGGCGACACTGGCCAAGCTGTTCGGGGGGTTCTTCTCGCGCAATCTCCAGGTGGTCCTCACCTCGGTCTATCCGCCCCGGACTTTGGGTGCGCTGGAAGAGGCGCTTAAGATATCCTTGGCCAAGGGTTGGGCCGTGGATATGAAAGTGGCAAATCCGACTGTCCAAGAGGAGATGTTCGGCGTCTTCGCGGAGCGCGTCGGATCCCAGATCTCGGGCGCAGAGATCAAGAAGCTCCATGAGCGGCTGGGCGCCAATCCGGGCGAGTTTTCGCGGCTGGTGTTGCGTTGGGGGGTGTTGAGCGAGCTTTATCGCGCCAAAGGCGCGTCGCCCGGGACCGACGAGATGATCGGGGATCTGCTCAGCGCGGGAGCTAAGGTCAGTCAGATCGATCTGCCCAACCAGAGTGAGCTCGAGGCGAGTCGGCGGTTCGCGCCGCCGGCTCCTAAGCCTGATGCCATCAACCTGGCCCTGTTCTGTCCCCGGGGCCAGGACGCCATGTTGACCTGGCTGGTGGCCCGATTCTACCAGGTCGGTGCCGAATTCGGCGCAACGCAGACCTATCGGCATGTGCTCTGCGAATCCTACGATACGGAACAACCTCTCGGAGTGCCTTCCCAGATCGGCGAGTCGTGCCAGAGGTCCAACGCCCAGGCGGCCTTGGTCCTCGGCCCGCCGCGCGACGCCCGGCTGGCCGCGCGGGAGGGCGAGTTCGTCCATGCCGTCCGGCATATCCTCGACAGTTTCGGCCTGGCCGCGGGCTGGATCCCGTTCACCGAGACCACCACCACGCGGCCGTTCTTGGCCGCGCATCTGGACTTCCAGGTGTTCTTCAGGAAATGAGTTCCTGCCTGATGCCGGCTCTTGCCGCGCTGGTCGCGGGCTTCGCGGCATACTGGTTTTTCGTGTTCCGCCGGCTGCTGCCTCTGGATCGGGAACTGCGCTTGGTCCGGGAGCGGGCCGGCGACTTGCGACGCTTCTCCCTGGAGGTGCTGGAACTGCAGATTTCCACCAGCACCGCGCCGCATGCCCTTAACGAGATGGGACAGCGCTGCGTGGTCTGCCTGCATCAGCGCCTGCCGGAACTTGCCTTGTGCTGGGTCGGCCGCGGCAGCGGCACCGACGAAGGAGTCATGGTCGCGGCCCGGGGCCTGGTCTGGTCCGAACTGGGCCAGGGCGCCTGGAACTTCAGTTCCGCCCTTTTGCGTCAGGCGCTGGAAGAGGGGGGCGTCACCAGGACCATCGCCGGCGCGCGGGATTCCGAGGCTGATCCCCTGTTGCGCCGGCTGGCGGATCATGGCTTTTGCGTCCTGCGTCTGATCCCTTGGGGACGGCCCGGCAGCTCCGCAGGCGTTCTGGCCGCGGTCGACCGCGACCCCCAGGGCGCGGGGCTGCAGGCCGCCGAGCCGTTTCTGGACATCGTTCGTCGCATGGCGACATCCTGGGCCGAGATCATCGACGATCTGGGGCGGCTCTCCCAGGCCAGCGAACGCCTCCAGGGCGGACTGACTTCGACTATCGAGGAGCTCACCCATACCCACACCCGGCTTATCGAGAAAGCTCGAGAAGTCCGCACACTCCACGACGTGGCCGAGGCCTTGATCTCAAGGGGGGCCAAGACGCATTCGCTGGCTGCCATCGTCTCCATCGTGGCCAAGTATCTGCAGGCGGACCTGGTCGCCTTCTTGCTCTTCGACGAGGAGTCCCAAGAGTTGGTCACTCAGCCGGGGGCCTATGGCCTAGATGGGGAGGAGCAGTTCTATCGCATGCCGCTGTCTCGCGACGACGCTTCCTCGGTGCGGGTCTACCGGACCTGCCGACCTTTCCTGACCGGCGACGCGCAGAACGATCCTAATGTGATCGCGCATTACGTTAAGCTTTGGAAGGTGCATTCCTTGATAGTCATCCCGCTCCTGGTGGAGGAGCGCTGCATCGGCGTCATGCGCGTGGGCAGCTTTCAGAAGGACTATTTCAGCGGCGAGCAGGTCGAGATGATGACCATCATCGCGGAAGAGGCCGCGGTCATCGTGGAAACTGCCATTTTGAACCGCAAACTTTCCAAGGTGGCGGAACAATTGGCCGCCCTCAATCGGATGAAGAGCGAGTTCGTTTCCACGGTCAGCCATGAGTTCAAGACGCCGCTGACGTCGTTGTCGGGTTTCTTGAGCTTGCTGATAGGCGGAGAGACCGGGCCTATGAGCGCGCAACAGATGGAGTTCTTGAAGATCGCCCAGACGCAGGTGGCGCGGCTGATCAGTCTCGTCTCGGACCTATTGGACTGTTCGCGTCTGGAGGCCAATATGGAGATGGAGAAGGCCGCCGTGGCTTTGGAACAGGTGGTGCGCGCCAGCGTCGCCAACCTGAGCCTCCAGGCTGGGGCAACGGGCAAGACCATCTCGGTGGAGCTGGCGGCTCCGGTCCCCGATATCCTGGGCGATTTTAAATGGCTGGGCCTGGCCGTGGATAATCTGATTTCCAACGCGGTTAAATTCACTCGGCCCGGGGGGCGTGTGGTCGTGAGCCTCGTGCGCCAGGGTGAGACCGTGGAGGTTTGCGTGGCGGACAACGGCATCGGCATCCACCCGGATGACCAGGGCCGCATCTTCGAGAAGTTTTTTCGGGCCCGCAATCGTTCTGAGGTTTCAGCTCCCGGCACGGGGCTGGGGCTGACTATCGTCAAGGAGGTGGTCTCACGGCACGGCGGGCGCATCTGGTTCCAGTCTGAGCTGGGCCAGGGGACGCGCTTCTGCTTCGCTTTGCCGCTTCAGCCGGAGGCCACGGGGGATTGATGCGGGTCGGCGTCCTTTCCAGGAGAGGAGAACGCCCGCTTTTTAGGGACGGAGGTCCCTTGGCTGTCGTGGCCGCGGGTGCGCTGCTCTTATGCGGTTGTGTGGGGCTCCAATCCGGCCTGGGCGACCATGGCCTTGTCGTCGAGTCGGGGGCGGTTGCCCCTGCTCTCGCCGGCGAGGGCAGGACGACCGGCGCCGTCACGGCTGCGGAGCGGCGGGCCGTGGAAGATGTGCTCGAACTCTTCATCTCTTCGGCGACCCGGACCGCCTCCTCGGCGGTACTTGAGGAAAAGGTCCTGTCTTCTCCGCGCGTCTATGTCCGTAAATATCAGTTGCTGCCTTCTTCTGGTCTGTCCAGAGACAGCGACGCAGGCGTCACCCAGGTCCGGCTTCTGGCGCTGATCGCTGCCGACAAGCTCCGCAAGGACCTCTGCGGCTTGGGCCTGGTGCGGTCTGAGGGCGTCTATGGCACTCCGCGTCTGTTGATATCGCTTAAGGAGACTGGGTCCGGGGCCGGCCGCGAAGTCGGCCGGGCTTCGGATGCGATGCGGCGAGGGCTTTCCTCGCGGGGCTACGAGGTCGAGGATTTCAGCGACCGTCAAAATGCGAGATATCAGAAGACCGGCACGTTAGAGGAGGCCCTGGTGGCGGCCCGGGCTGCGGCCGCGCTAGTGGCGGTCAGCGGGACCGCTCAGGCGCAGGCTCTCGCGGATGAGCGGTTCTTCGGATTGCGGCCCTTCCGTGCTCGGGTCGAGGCGCGTGTTTTCTGGGCAGGGACCGGGGGCCTTGTGGCCCATGTGGACGTGGAGGCGACGGCTGTTGATTTGGCTACGGAAGCCGCCGCGGGCAAGGCTCTGGAGGACGCGGGCCAACTGGCGGCTGATCAGTTGGCAGCGGAGTTCTCGGGCCGATTCCGCGAGCGCTCCGTGCTTGCATTGGGGGTTGTGGGGTTCAGCGAATTGGGCGGCATCCGGCGTTTCATGGCGGACCTGCGTGGACTTTCCGGAGTGGCCGGGGCGGCCGTGGTGGCCTTGACGCCGGAGATGATCCGGCTGGAGGTCTTCGTGGAGAAGCTTTCCCCGGAGGAGCTGGCCGCCTTGTTGATGCGCCTGCCCGGCTATTCCTTTAATGTCCGATCGGTTGAAACGGACTATCGTTACGTCGAGATTGAGACCACGCGGGGGAAATAACGCCGGCCCGTCGTGCTCCATTGCGACCTTTCGGTCTTGCCGCGCGAGTATGCTGATGGAACAAATCGCGCCCTCAATCGTATATATAGAGAGGGCCATGCTATCCAGAATCTGTTCTTTTGGTTTGCGCGGGGTGGAGGGCTACCCGGTCACGGTGGAGTTGGACCTAGCCAACGGCCTGCCTGGCTTCACGATAGTAGGCCTGCCCGACACCGCGGTGCGTGAGTCGCGTGACCGGGTGTGCGCGGCCGTGCGCAATTCAGGCTATCAATTCCCGCAACGCCGCATCACGGTCAACCTGGCTCCGGCCCAGTCACGCAAGCAAGGCTCCCATTTCGACCTGCCCATGGCCTTGGCCGTGCTCTGCGCCTCCGGCCAGCTCCCCGGAGGGGAATGGACGCAGCGTTACTGTTTCGCGGGGGAGCTGGCCTTGGATGGAGGTCTTAGGCCCGTGCGCGGAGTCCTGGCCATGGCGGCTAAAGCCAAGGACCAGGGCTTCAGCGGAATGATCGTTCCTTTAGACAACGCTGTCGAAGCCGCGGCTACGGGCCTCACCGCTTACGGAGCCGTCACCTTGCGCGAAGTGGCTGATTTTTTGGCCGGTGTGCCGCAGGCTTCTCTGAGCGCGTCGTCCGGCGCCGTCGCTGAGGCTGATGTGGAGATGGACGTGGACTTCCATGATGTTCGGGGACAACATCTGGCCAAGCGAGCCCTGGAGATCGCGGCCGCCGGCGGGCATCACGTCCTCTTGGTCGGGCCGCCGGGCTCGGGCAAGTCCATGCTGGCTCGACGGGTTCCCACGATCCTTCCGGGACTGGCTCCCGAGGAAGCCATGGAAGTGACGCGTATTCATTCCATCTCCCAGGACCGGCCCCGAGCCGGCCTCATCAGCCGGCGCCCTTTCCGCGCGCCTCATCACGGCGCTTCGCACGTGGCCTTGATCGGCGGCGGACATCTGGCTCGGCCCGGAGAAGTGTCCTTGGCTCATGGCGGAGTCTTATTCCTGGACGAGCTGGCCGAGTTCAACCGGCTGGCTTTGGAGTCTTTGCGCCAGCCACTGGAAGATGGCAAAGTGGTGATCGCCCGAGCGCGGGAGACGGTGGAGTACCCGGCGAGGTTCTCTCTTGTGGCAGCCTGCAACTTGTGTCCTTGCGGCTATCGCGGGCATCCCGTCCGAGCATGCGCCTGCACGCCGCTCTCCGTGGCCAAGTATTTGGCCCGGCTCTCCGGACCCCTCCTGGACCGTATCGATATCCAGGTTGAGGTTGCACCTGTTCCTTTTGAGCAGTGGGCTGGTTCCGGTTCCCAGGCGCAGGAAGAGACTTCCAGCCGGATCCTGGCCCGGGTGGAGAAGGCGCGGCGTGTGCAGCGGGAACGCTTCGCCTTGGAAGGTTTCCTAGTCAACGCCCATATTCCACCGAGGGATTTGCGACGCACCTGTGCTTTGGATGCCGCCGGCTTCAAGCTTTTGGCTGAGGCGGCAGCCAAGTTCAGCCTTTCGGCCCGCAGTCTGGACCGGGTGCTGAGAGTCGCCCGAACCATCGCGGATTTGGACGGTCAGCTCAAGGTAAGCACCCCGCATTTGGCCGAGGCCATGCAGTATCGGAGTCTGGAACGTGTGCGGCTATGAATCGTTCGAGACAGGCTCGAGATTCGCGCCAGAGACGGATTTTTTGTGATAATGTTTCAGTCTTATAAGGAGGTTCCATGAAGCGGATCCTGGAGCGGATGTGGCGCTCGGGCTGGCTATGTTTGCCTGCGGCCATGTTCTGTGCGTTGGGCGTCCAGGGGGCAATAGCGGCTCCCTCGCTGTCTGCGCCGACGTTCGATCAGGCCGGGGAGTCGGCGCCACCCGAGAGCAGGGACACAGAGTGGCCGCAGACGACTTTGGTGTCTGAGGCTGCCCCATTCTCCGACTTGATGCCCGAGGTGTTCGTTGCCACCGAGGCCTTCCGGGAAAGCGGCCGGAATTCTCTTTCGCGCAGTCTGCCGCGGGATACCAGCGGGTTCGAGCCGTCCGTGACTCGGCGACGGGCATTGCCGGGTTGGAAAAAGGATGGGGAGATCACGAAAGCCCATGTCTTGAATGCCCTGCCTGGCCCGGGCGACCTGGCCTATGGCCGAATGAAATCGGTGGCGCCGGTTCGAGTCGGAGACTTGCTCTATGTGCTGCGTCGGGGTGTCGCGACCGAAGCCGACGCGGATCCCGACGCTCTTTATTTGGAGCGCATCGGAGTGGTGCAGGTGGAGTCCGTTCTTCCAAAGGGGCGGGTGCGCCTGCGCGTGCTCAAGTCGGTCAGTGAAGTGGCGCCGGCCGACCTCTTGTCGCGGGTGCCTCTATGATCAAGTACGTCCTCTTCGTCCTGGCCGTGGCCGGCGGGTATTACTATCTTAGCCGGAACGCCAGCCTGGAGTCCGGCCTGCAATACATCGAGCAGCATAAGGGCGCTTCTTGGGCCCCGCGCGCTAACTACACCATCGGGTTCATTTATCACCAACGCGAGGAGTACGACAAGGCCGAGACGGCTTTTACGCAGCTGCTGACGGATTACCCGACCGGTCAGTTCGTAGCCCGGGGCCTTTTTTACCTTGAGGATTCGGCGGAGTACGTTCATGACTGGGCTGCGGCTAAGACGGCCTTGGACCGCTATATCGATGAGTATCCTGACGGCCATGATGTCGGGCTTATGCGCCAGCGGCGGGACTTGCTGCACTATAACCATGGGCTCTAGGGATCCTTTCGCCGCACGCGTGGTGACCGGTTTGCGTGGCCGGGGCTTGACGCTGCGGGGTCTGTGCCGCGAGGCTGGATTGGACCCCTCTTTTTTTTCTAAGGTCCTCGCCGGCAAGCGTAGTCCGCCTTCCGATGAGGCCGTGCTGCGGCGTATCGCCGAGGTGCTCAAGCTTGACGCCGCGGAACTCATCGTTTCGGCCGGGCGCATCCCCGCGGAATGGAGCGCTCTCTGGGAGGATGCTGAACTCTTCCGGGAGGTTCATGCCTTAGCCGCGGCCGCAGCCGGGACCGTCGGACGGCGGCCGGGTCCTGTCGCCGATGGGGTCCATCGCCTGAGGGCGGCTGCGCCGTTTTCGATGATCCGACCTATCGGCGGCATCCGGCCGTTTGAGTCCCGTCCAGAGACCTTGGCGGAACTCCCGCCGCGGGAGCGCTTTTCCGAGGAGCTGTTGTGAGTCCGGCTCCCACCGCAGCGCAGGCGGCTTGGCTTCGGCTCAATGTCGCTTCCGCCATGGGGCCGGACCGCCTGCGCGGGTGGGTCGGGCGCGTCGGCTTGGAGCGGCTGAGCCAGGCTGGCCCTGAGGAGCTCGCTGCGGCCGGTGGCTTGGCCCTGGAGGCGGCGCGTCGGCTGCGCGATGCTTTGGACGGATTTGACCTCCGGCGTGAATGGGAGAGCGCCCAGGACTTGGGGCTGCGCATCCTGGCCTGGGACGAGCCTGAGTTCCCGGAACTGCTGCGTTCGATAACGGACGCCCCGCTGGTGTTGTATGTCTGGGGCCGGCTCGACGCCGGGCGCGACGCCCTGGCCTTCGTTGGCTCGCGCCAGCCCACCCCTTACGGCCGCCGCATGACACGGCAGCTGGTCCGGGAGGCATCCGCGCGTTTTGTCATCACCAGTGGTTTGGCGCGCGGCATCGACACGGAGGCCCATCGCGCCGCGCTGGACTCCCAGGGGACGACCTGGGCGGTCTTGGGCAGCGGACTGGGGCGCATCTATCCTCCGGAGAACGCGGCCTTGGCCCAGGAGATCGTCGCCGGTGGCGGCTGCCTGATGAGCGAGTTCCCCTTGGGCACCGAGCCGTTGCCTGGCCATTTTCCGCGCCGCAACCGCATCGTGGCCGGCCTGTGCTGGGCGACGGTGGTGGTCGAGGGGCGCGATAAGTCCGGCTCGCTGATCACCGCGCGCCTGGCGGCGCAGCAGGGTCGGGAGGTCTTCGCCGTGCCCGGGCCGGCCGACTCGGCGCTCAGTGAGGCGCCGCTGCGGCTCATCAGTCAGGGCGCCAAGATGGTCAGGTCCATGGCGGATATCTGGCCGGAACTTCCGCCGGGATGCCAGGTCAGTCCGTCGGATGCTCCAGCGAGTGTTTCAGCGGTGTCTGGCCATATGGAAGGGGGCCAGGCACCGCGGAAAGGGATCCCTCATTCCGCGGCGCTTCTGGCCCCGGCGCATGAAAAAATCCTACAATTGCTCGGTTCCGAAACGCGCTCCATCGCTGAGTTGGGCGCGGAATCCGGACTGGACATCTCCAGCCTGACCCAGACGCTTTTCGAACTGGAGCTCCAAGACTTGGTTGAAGCCGTTCCAGGACAGCGCTATGCCAAAAAAAGCAGCTAAGACCCCCAAGACACTTAAGACACCTAAGAATAAAAAAGAGACCACAGGTCAGCCCTGCCTGGTTATCGTGGAGTCTCCGGCCAAGGAGCGGACCATCGCGCGGCTGCTCAAGGGCGCCTATGTCGTGCGCAGCTCCTACGGTCACGTGCGGGATCTGCCGGTTAAGAAATTGGGAGTCGACCCGGAGAAGGAGTTCGCCCCGCAGTATGTCGTCCTGCCCCGGGCTAAGAAGTTGCTTCCCGAACTCCGGGGGCTGGCCGAGAAATCCCCCGCCGTTTATCTGGCGACCGACCATGACCGCGAGGGCGAGTCCATCGCTTGGCACTTGGTAGAGCTTCTGGGCCTGAAATCAGACAAGATCCGGCGTATCACCTTTCATGAGATCACTCCCTCCGCCATCACCGAGGCTTTGGCCGCTCCGCGGTCCATCGACAATCACCTGGTCAACGCCCAGCAGGCTCGGCGCGTCATCGACCGTCTGGTGGGCTATTTACTCTCACCGTTGTTGTGGGCCAAGGTCCAGAGCGGGCTCTCGGCCGGCCGGGTGCAGTCCGTGGCGGTCCGGCTCCTCGCGGAGCGCGACCGCGAGATCAAGGCCTTCGCTTCCGAGACCTTCTGGACGCTCGGCGCCGTTCTGGAGAAGGCCGGCAGCCCGCCCCAGTTCGAGGCCCGGCTCTTCACTTGGCAGGGCGAGAAGGTGGAGGCGGTGCGGACCACTGAGCTGTTCGCCGAGCAATACCGGGTCAAGACCACGACGCTTAAGACTCCCGAGCAGGTTCGGGACCTTGAGGTGGCCCTCCGGGGGAACCCTTTCAAGGTGGTCAAGGTCGAGCGCCGGGAGCTGCGGCGCCGGCCGTCGGCGCCTTTCTCCACGAGCACCCTGCAGCAGGCCGCTTCTCAGAAGCTGGGCTTTGCGGCCGAGCGCACCATGCGCGTGGCCCAGACCCTCTACGAAGGCGTCGATCTCGGCGGCGGGGAATCTATCGGCCTCATCACCTATATGCGTACGGATTCATTCTCCATCTCCAAGGTGGCGGCGGCGGAGGCCGCCGTTTTCGCACGGGAGCACTATGGGCCGGAGTTCGTCCCGGTTCAGCCGCCCATCTACCAGACCAAGGCGCGCGGCGCCCAGGAGGCGCACGAGGCTATCCGGCCGACGAGCGTGGCCCGTCGGCCCGAGGATGTCAAGGAGCGCCTCAATTTGGATCAGGTCCGACTTTACGAGCTCATCTGGAAGCGTTTTCTGTCCAGTCAGATGACCGAGGCTCTCTACGACACGGTCGCCGCGGACATCGAGAGTGGCCCGGCCCTGTTCCGGGCTAATGGCCGCACCCTTAAGTTCGAGGGCTTCCTTAAGATCTACCAAGACCCGGCTCCCGCTGAGGCGGAAAGCGTGGAGGATGTCGACGAGTGCGAGGAGGATGGCTCCCGCCTGCCGCAGCTCGTGGAGGGCGATCTGCTGCAGCTGAGCGAGCTTAGGCCGGAAGAGCACAAGAGCAGCCCACCCCCCTGCTACAACGAGGCGAGCTTGATCCGGGCCATGGAGAAGCATGGCATCGGCCGGCCTTCTACTTATGCCCCGACCATCAAGACCATCATCGACCGCTGCTACGTCCGGCGCGGCTTGAAGGATCGCAGGCTCTTGCCCACTGAGCTGGGCCTGCTCGTGACGGAGAAGCTCAAGGCTCATTTTCCTGATGTGGTCAGCCTTAGCTATACGGCCGAGGTCGAGGAACGCCTGGACCAGATCGCCGAGGGTCACGACGCCTGGACTCGGGTGGTCGACGATTTCTACCATCCGTTCAACCGCGCCGTAGAGGCCGCTAAGGTCGACATGACGGTATCCAAGGTGGCGCCCCAGCAGTCGGATGAGAAGTGTCCCGTCTGCAGCCAACCCATGCTCATCCGCGAGAGCCGTTTTGGCAAGTATCTCTCTTGCCCCGCCTTCCCTAAGTGCAAGGGCAAGATCCAGCTCGGCCCGGATGGGCAGAAGATCGTGCCCGAAAAGACCGAGGAGGTCTGCGACGTCTGCGGCAAACCCATGGTCATCCGCATGGGACGCAAAGGGCGCTTCTTGGCCTGTTCGGGCTACCCCGCCTGCAAGAATACATTCTCACTCGACGCCGAAGGCAAGAAGATCGAGGGTTCCCGGCCCCTGGCGACCAGTCGGAAGTGCCAGAAGTGCGGCAGATTCATGTGGCTGCGCTTGGGTAAGCGGGGCCATTTCCTGGCCTGCTCGGGCTTCCCGAAGTGCCGCAACATCAAGCCTGTGTCCAAGGATGACGGGGCAGCGCTGCGTGTCGAAGCCGAGGCGCTGAGAGTTCAGCGGACCCCGCAGGCCTGAGTCACATGACCGTCAGCGCATTTCTCAAGGGCGGTCAGTGCCAAGGAGTTGACGCTTCTTAGTCATGCCCCTGCGCAATTGGGTGCAGAAGTTCCTCACGCACCTGCGGGGTGCCCGCAACTATTCGCCCCACACCTTACGCGCCTACGGGGCTGATCTGGATCAGTTCCGCCGAGGCCTTGGCGATCTGGAGCCCGCCACTATCGATCGCAACGAGGTCCGGGCATATCTGGCCCAGCTACAGGCCCGAGGGAATTTGGGCCGCAACACGGTGCTGCGCAAGGTCTCGGCCCTGCGGGCTTTTTTCCGTTTTTTGCGTCGGGAAGGGGTCATGGACCAGGACCCCTTCTGCGCCCTGCCCTTGCCCCGCAAGGCGGCGAGGCTGCCTAAGTTCCTGACGGAGAGTGAGATGGCCGAACTGCTGGCCCAGGCCGGGCCGCAGCAGCCGTACTGCCGGGAGAGGGATCGCGCCATCTTGGAATTGCTTTACTCCAGCGGCCTGCGCCGCTCGGAACTGGCGGCCCTCAACGTGGGGGACGTGGATTTTATGTCAGGGTTCGTGCGGGTCATGGGTAAGGGCTCCCGGGAAAGGCTCGTGCCGGTGGGGAACACGGCCCTCTCTTGCTTGCGGGAGTATTTGCGCCAGCGCGGCCCGGATTCCTGCAAGGGCGAGAGCCCCCTCTTTCTTAACTCCCGCGGTCGGCGCCTGACCGACGCGGGCGTGGCGTTCCTGCTTAAGGGTTGGGTGCGTCGCGCGGGCTGGCTTAAATTAGTCACCCCGCATGCTTTGCGTCATAGCTTTGCTACTCATCTGCTCAATTCCGGCTGTGATCTGCGCTCAGTGCAGGAAATGCTGGGACACAAGAGCCTGGCCACCACGCAGATATACACCCATGTCTCTTTGGCGAGGCTCAAAGAGGTTTATGGCCGGTCTCATCCTCGAGCCGTTGACGGGGAAACCCCGTCATGATCCCCGACAAGATCGCACTGCTCATGGAGGAGACGGGCTGCGATCAGGGCGAGGCGGAACTGGCCCTGGAGATGTGCGGCTATGTGGTCGAGGAGGCGGTGAAGGCCATCCCGCGGATGCACAAGAATATTGTGGTCTTCAAAGGCAAGATCGTGCAGCCGGAGCAGAACCTCTTCGGCCTTCTGCTGGTCATCCTCAACGTGAAGTCCCGCGCGGTCCTGCGTACCCGGGCGGTGGTGTCCTACAACCCGGCGGTCTGCGCGGTGAGCCTGGAGAAGGACTGGTTCGAGTTCGAGAAGTACCTCTATGGCTGCCGGCTCTGGGAGGGAAGCCTCCCTACGGAGAGCCTGGAGATCGAGCAGGCCGTGGCCGGGCGCCTGCGCTCCGGCGCGGAGTCCGGGCTTTTCGACGCCCAGCCCTCCGGCACCGACAAGGTTCCATCCGAGCTCACCGGCGTGCTCGAGAAGGTGCTGCGTTCGGGAAGGCTGGAGCTTCGGCTCAAGAAGGATATTCTGGACTTGGGGCAGTTTCATTCGCTGAGGGCTCCTTCCGGGAGCGGAGAACGTCAGCCCGCCAAGGTCGGCGCGTCCTGGCGTGCCGGCGGCGGCCCTCAGCCGGACGAGTTGCTGGTTTTAAAGGTTGCGTTGGAGTCCGACCCGGCCGGGATGCCCGCCATCGAATTGCGCGCCGGGGACCTGGTGGCGGCCACCATCACGGACAACCGCGACATCGCCAAGTACCTGGCTAAGTTCTTCGGGGGGCATTCAGACCAGGGGCCTGTGTCCATTCCCGTGCCCGTGGAGGCTATCGAATCCGCGTCGGCTTCGGCTGCGGGCGAGCCGCAGGCGTTGTTGGTGCGGGTGCGATTTTCGGCCGGGGTCTGCGGGGATGCGGAGGTCGCTTCCCAGGCCTGCTTGCGCTCTATTCGAAGGGCGCCCGGCATGCCGGAAAAAATCTCTTGGTGGCAGCGGTTTTTTTGGAAGCAATAAATAGGGAGATCTCATGCCAGTCCTGACGGTCATCGGTGCGCAGTGGGGGGACGAAGGCAAGGGCAAGATCGTCCATTACCTCAGCCAAGGCGCGGACTGGGTGGTGCGCTACCAGGGAGGCGACAACGCTGGTCACACCGTGGTCATCGGCGGTGAGAGCTTCGCCCTGCATCTGGTGCCTTCAGGCATCCTGTTCTCCAGGCCGCGTAACGCCATCGGCAACGGCGTGGTGGTCAATCCCTCAGCCCTGCAAGGCGAGGTCCGCATGTTGGAGGGCCGGGGTATCCGCGTGCGCGGCCGGCTTTTCGTGAGCCTTCGGGCCCATGTCATCCTGCCCTATCATATCGCTCTGGACCGCGTGCGCGAGGGCGGCTGCGACGCCATCGGTACGACCTTGAAGGGGATCGGCCCTTGCTATGAGGATAAGGTCGCCCGCCGCGGCGTGCGGGTGGCGGACTTTTTGGAGCCGGAGACTTTTCGGGAACTCATGTGCGCTGCTTTCTCCGCCCACTCGGCGGAGCTTGGGCGCCTGTCGGTCGCGCGTCTCAAGCGGGAGACTTTGGCGGCATATCCTGGGCTGCGGCGCTTTCTGGAGCCTTTCTGCGCGGATACGGGCTGGCTTCTGGCGCAGGCGCTCTCTACCAAGCGCCGTGTGCTTATGGAGAGCGCGCAAGGGGCCATGCTTGACCTGGACCATGGGACTTATCCTTTCGTGACCTCGTCCAATCCCATCTCCGGCGGGGCCTGCGTGGGCGCGGGCCTGCCCCCGACCGCCATCGATGCGGTGTTGGGCGTGGTTAAGGCCTATACGACGCGGGTGGGTCTGGGGCCATTCCCGACGGAGATGCCCGAGCGTTTGGCCGGCCGCATCCGGGAGAAGGGCCGTGAATATGGGGCTACCACTGGCCGGCCCCGGCGCATCGGCTGGCTGGACCTGCCTCAATTGCGCTCGGCCATCCGTGTCAGCGGCATCGGTCGCCTGGCTTTGACCAAGCTGGACACCTTGAGCGGCACGGATCCCATCCGGGCCTGCACGGCTTATCGTTGGAAGGGCCGACTGCTCTACGATTTCCCGGCCTCGCGCCGGGCCCAGAGGGAGGCCAGGCCGGTGTATCGCGACATGCCGGGCTTCTCCGGCGACCTGAGTTCCTGCCGCAGCTTCGCGGATCTGCCCGGCGCGGCGCGGCGTTATGTGCGTTGGCTGGAGAGCGAACTGCGCTGCCCGGTGATCATCGTCTCCGTCGGCGCGAGCCATGAACAGACCTTCCGGCGCTCGGACGGCAGCCTCTGGGGCTGAGTCCTCATCCAGCCTGGGACTTGGGCGACTCCTCGGCGAGGATGGTTGATCAGGGGATAAGGGTTTTGGGTCTTGACAAAGCAGCAGGGTCTGTTATACTGCGGCTAGGCGACAGTTGCGTCGATGATTCTGCCCGGCCTTAACTAGCTATCTTCGGGACAGAGGGGTAAGATAGTTGGTAAGGCCGGGTCTTTTTTTGGCAAGATGATTTTCGTGGCAGGCCCTGGGCGTGATATCGTGTCTGTGAACTGTGGGAAGCAGATTGTGTAGTGATGGGGTGCTCCTTTCTGCTAAAATCCTCCGTATGGCCATCAGCAAGAAGAGCCGCTGGTCCCGATACTTCTGTCTCGCATTCACGCTGATCTTCCTTGCCCTCTATTGGCCGGCCATCCTGGGAATGCCGGTGCGGGGCATCTTCGCTCATGCCGAGGACGTCTGGAGCGACTCTTTGTTCCGCTGGCGCAGGGCCGAGTTGCCCACGGGCGACCCGCGCATCATCGTGGCTGCCCTCGACGAGGAGACTGGGAAACAGTGTGGTTTCCCGGTGCCGCGCGACGTCCTGGCGCGACTCCTGGACCAACTCAAAGCGTATGGGGTCAAGACGGTGGCCTTCGACATGTTCTTCTTCGAGCCCCGGCCCGGCGACCGGGAACTCGAGGCGGCCATGAAGCGTTTTGGGAAGGTCATCCATGCCTTTGCCATGGAGAGAAAGGAGACGGGCGTCGGCACGGTCATCTCCATCGACGAGCCTATTCCGGCCCTGAAGAAAGCGTCCCAATACCTGGGTTATGCCAATATCGAACGGGTGCTTGATCCCGACGGACATGTGCGGCGCGCCGTCTTATTCGACACGAGCGCGCAAGACCTGCGTGAACCCGGGGCGATTGCGCCGTCTCTGGAAGCGGCCGTCATGGCCAGTTTTCTGGACCAGCCCATGTCCTTGATGCGCGCTCGGTATTCCGATCCCACGCCGCGCTACCTGCTGGTGAACTTCCGCAGGTACGAGACCAGGCTGCGGCACCAGAAACGCGATTCGCAGAGCCCGGGCAAGATCCAGAATCCTGACACCGTCGATTCGTCCTATCAGCACATTTCGGCCTTGGATCTTCTGAAGGGGGAGCTCACGGACCAGCAGAAAATAGAGTTGCGGGGCGCCATCGTCATCGTCGGGGCCACGTCCCTCGGTTATTTCGATCATTATCCCAACCCCTTTGACCCGGTCGCCCCCGGCTTGGAGTACCACGCCAACAATCTGGACAACATGATGCACGATGATTTCCTGCGCGCCACGCCGCGTCTGTTCATCCTGCTGGTCCTGTTGGCGGCGATCTGGCTGCCTTTGTTCCTGCTGCGCTTCGCGCCCGTGGTCGGCAACGCGGCGACGGCCGGGGTCCTGGCCCTCTGGCTCGGCGTGACCTACTGGCGGTTCTGCCACGGCGTGCGCACCGATTTTGTGGCGCCGGCCGTGGCGTTGGCACTCTCCTTCTTAGTGCTGACCGTACGCCGGGTCCTGACCGAGAGCGCGCAGAAGAAGTATATCCAGCACACCTTCGGGCAGTTCGTCTCCCCAGAAGTGGTCGAGAAGCTCGTCGCGGACCCCGGCTTGGTCAAATTAGGGGGGGAGAAGCGCGAGATGACCGTGCTCTTTCTGGATATCGCGCACTTTACGACCATTTCCGAGAAGATGTCGCCCGAGGCCCTGATCCTTTTCCTCAATAAATACCTCTCCGCCCTTAGTCAGGTCATCCATGACCACAAGGGCACGGTGGATAAGTATATCGGCGACTGCATCATGGCCTTTTGGAATGCGCCTTTAGACGATCCGGACCATCGAGCTCACGCCTGCGCGGCCGCGGTGGAGTGCCAGAAGAAGATGGCGGAGCTCAATAAGGATCTCGACCCCAGCCTGCCCGAGGTCCCCGCCATCCGTATCGGCCTCAACGCGGGCGTGATGACCGTAGGTCTGACCGGCTCCGAGAAGAAGCTGGCCTACACGGTCATCGGCGACGAGGTCAACCTGGGCTCGCGCCTGGAGGGAGCCAATAAGTTTTTCGGCTCTCACATCATGGCCAGCGAGGCCGCCTACGACAGGGCCAGGACCAAGGTGGCGGGCCGGGAATTGGGACGCGTGCGCGTGGTGGGCAAGGCCATCCCGATCAAGGTCTATGAGCTTCTGGTTAAGACGGACGAGCTCTCGGCCCAGTGGCGCGAGGCACTGCCTCTTTATGAGGCCGGGATCGAGCATTTTTGTAAGCGGGAATTCGATCAGGCCGCGGTCTGTTTCGAGGGAGTGATCAAGATCTTTCCTAAGGACGGACCCGCCGCCTTCTATCTCAATGTCTCTCGGGATTATAGCGCCATCCCACCGGGTCCGGATTGGGACGGGGTCATCAAGCTGACCGCCAAATAGCGCGACCACTATATGGAGATCTTTTGGAGGCTGCTCTTCGGCCATCTGCTGGCCGACTTCACGCTCCAGACTAACTTCCTTAACCGATGGAAGCGCGGTAGTGCCTGGGGGATGCTGGCCCATTGTTCGATCCATCCGCTCTGCTACATCGCGCTGACCTTCAGCTCCTTGGGGCAGGACTGGGTCGTTCTGGGGCCGCTGCATCTCGAGGGCTGGGCCTGTGTTTTGATCCTCTACGCGGCTCATTACCTGGAGGACGAGTGGCGAGTCACGACCATCGCCAGGTATAAGACCCCGGACAACACCCTTTACTTCATTTTGGACCAGGCCATCCACGTGTCACTCATTTTTGCTGTTTCACCTTTGATCTTGGGCAATGGCGAGCCGGGGATTCCGGAGAAGTGGCCCGTGCTCGGCTGTCTTGCCGTGCTCCTGACGCATATGACCACGGTGGCGACCTATTTTTTAGAGAAGGACATCTACGGCAGAGAATACCCCGGCTTCGAAGAGAAATATCTGGGCATGGCCGAGCGGATGGTGCTGGGATTGAGTTTTCTCCTGCCGCAGAACGGTTGGCTATGGGTGGCGCCGGTCTGGCTGGCGGGCATGGGCGCGCTGCGCTGGCGGCGGCTCTTGGACCTCTCCTGGTTCAGCTTCGGTTTTGGGGCCGTGGTGAGCGTTGTCGGCGGGATCTTTGCCCGTGTCGTCTACTGCTCTTGAGTCCCGGCCGTTAGGGAGATCTATTGCGATGAGGACCACGATCAAGGTTTCAGCCGAGGCTTCCGCCGTGGTGCGCGCTGCACGCGGCACCGCGCTTTCTTGCAAGGGCTGGCAGCAAGAGGCGGCTTTGCGCATGCTCATGAACAACCTCGACCCGGAGGTGGCTGAGCGTCCGGCCGACTTGGTGGTCTACGGCGGCCGGGGGAAGGCGGCGCGCAACTGGGCGTGCTTCCATGCCATCGTGCGGGCCTTGCGAGGCCTGGAGAACGACGAGACGCTTTTGGTGCAGTCGGGTAAGCCCGTGGCGGTCTTCCGTACCCACGACTACGCGCCGCGCGTGCTCATTGCCAACTCAAACCTCGTCGGCCGCTGGTCTACCTGGGAGGTCTTCAACGAGCTGGAGCGCAAGGGGCTCATGATGTACGGCCAGATGACGGCCGGCTCCTGGATCTACATCGGCACGCAGGGCATACTCCAGGGCACCTACGAGACCTTCGCCGAGGCGGCCCGGCAGCACTTCAAGGGCAGCCTCAAGGGCAGGCTCGTGGTGACCGCGGGCTTGGGCGGGATGGGGGGGGCTCAGCCTTTGGCCGCGACCATGAACGAGGCGGCTTTCCTGGCCGTGGAGGTGGACCCCAAGCGCATCGCCATGCGTCTGAAGACCCGCTACCTAGACGTGATGGAGACCGACCTCGACGCGGCCCTGGAGAAGGTCCTGCAGGCTAAAGAGAAAGGCCAGGCTTTGTCCGTGGGGTTGTTGGGCAACGCGGCTGACATCATCCCGGAGCTGGCGCGCCGGCGCGTCGCCGTGGATGTTCTGACCGACCAGACCTCAGCGCATGATCCGCTCACGGGCTACATCCCTCAGGGGCTTTCGCTGGAGGAGGCGGCCAGACTCAGGGCCGCCGACCCGCAGGCGTATGTCCACCGGGCCATGGAGTCCATGGCCGTGCATGTGCGCGGCATGCTGGAGCTCAAGGCCCAGGGTGCTGTGACCTTCGACTACGGCAACAACATCCGCACCATGGCGTTCCAGTCCGGCGTGAAGGACGCCTATTCCATCCCGGGCTTCGTGCCGGCCTTCATCCGGCCGCTCTTCTGCGAGGGCAAGGGGCCGTTCCGTTGGGTCGCGCTCTCCGGGGATCCGGCGGATATCGCCGCCACAGACAAGGCGGTCTTGGAGCTCTTCCCCAAGGACAAAGCTCTGGCGCGCTGGATCAAGATGGCGCAGGAGAGGGTGGCTTTCCAAGGCTTGCCCGCGCGCATCTGCTGGCTGGGCTTGGGCGAGCGCGCCGAGATGGGCCAGCGCATCAATCACATGGTGGCCAAGGGGAAGATCAAGGCTCCGATCGTCATAGGCCGCGACCACTTGGACTGCGGCTCGGTGGCAAGCCCCTATCGCGAGACCGAGGCCATGAAGGACGGCTCGGATGCGATCGCGGATTGGCCGATCCTTAACGCCCTGCTCAACACGGCGTCCGGGGCCTCTTGGGTGAGCTTCCATAACGGCGGCGGCGTGGGGATCGGCTATTCCATGCATGCGGGGCAGGTGACGGTGGCCGACGGCACCAAGATGATGGGGGAGCGCTTGGAGCGGGTCTTGACCAACGATCCGGCCATCGGCGTGGCCCGGCACGTGGACGCGGGCTATCCGGAGGCGGCCAAGGCCGCGGCGAAGCATAAGCTCAACATTCCGAAATAGGAGGCTTTATGGCACAAGACTTTTCATTCGACGCGGTCAGCGACGTGGACTTAAACCTGGTGGCCGAGTCCATCCAGGTGGCGATGAAGGAGATCGTCAACCGTTTCGACTTCAAGAACGCCAACGCATCCATCGAGCTCGACGCCAAGGCCAAGAAGATCATCGTGCGTGCTTCGGACGAGATGAGGATCAACAGCGTCATGGACATCCTCTACGCGCGCCTGGCCAAGCGGGGCATCCCCCTGAAGAACTTCAACAAGGGCAAGGTCGAATTGGCCTTGGGCCAGACCGCGCGCCTGGAAGTGGCCATACAGTCCGGCATCCCGACGGAGAAGGCCAAGGAGATGGTAGCGGCCATCAAAGCGGCCAAGCGCAAGGCCAACGCGAGCATCCAGGCGGAACAGCTCCGGGTGACCAGCAAGTCGAAAGACGAGCTGCAGGCGGTGATGACCCTGCTGCGTCAGGGGGACTTCGGTGTGGAGTTGCAGTTCAAGAATTTCCGGTAGCAGGCACGACGCGGCAAGCCGCCTAGGCGCTCTTGAGCAGTTTGTCGATCACTAGCGTTGTGAAGTCTTGAACATTCTGCCGCGCCTGGATGTTGAAGGCCTTCATGTCGAGGATGGCCTCCACCTTCTGATCCGCCGGTATCCGCAGGAGGTCCAACAGCGCGGAAAGACCCTGACCGCTGCCGGAAGACAGGTCGCTGATGATCCTGTCGTAGTTGGCTGAGATAAAAGCCCGGATCTTCTTGGCCTGGGGGCTTTGCGTCGATATGCCTCCCACCTGCCGCAGGCGGAGGTCTAGAGAGCACAACTCCACCAAGAGAAGGTTATAGCACCTGGCCACGGCATCAGCGGCGACGGTGACGGTGGTGGTCCCGGGCTCGGGGGTTATGGCGATGGCCTTGCTGTTGCGCATGGTCATGCAGCCGGTCAGCAGGAATGGGAAGAGGGCGATGCTGGAGATGGTCGATGTCCTCATGTGATTGCTCCTGATAGGGCGGTAGTTTAAATTATACATTCCCAGAACGACCTTCGCAGGCAAATAGACTATAATTCCCTTCATCACCCCATGAGCGACCTCATAGTCAACGCCTCACAACTCCTCACCATGGCCGGCCCTGACCGGGCCCGCCACGGCCAGGAGATGCGCTCCGTCGGCCTGGTGCGCGAAGGCGCCGTCCTCATAGACGACGGCAAGATACTCGCCGCCGGCCTGCGCGACCTCGTCCAAGCCCACGAACTCGCTGCCAAGGCACGCATCATCGACGTCGGTGGCAAAGTCGTCTTCCCCGGCTTCGTGGACAGCCATACCCACCCCGTCTTCGCCGGCCCTCGTCTCAAGGACTTCGAGTCCCGCCTCCAAGGGAAAACCTACGCCGACATCGCCTCTGACGGCGGCGGTATCCTTTCCACGGTCGATGGAGTCCGCGGCGCGACCCTTAACGCCCTCACGGACAGCCTCCGCTTTCGGGCTGGACGATTCCTTGAGTGTGGAACCACGACCATAGAGGCCAAATCCGGCTATGGCCTCGACCTCATCAACGAACTCAAGATGCTCCGGGCCATCAAAGCCGCCGACGAAACCGGCCCCCTCGAATTCGTGGCCACATTTCTCGGCGCCCATGCCCTGCCCGGCGAGATGAAGCACGACCGCGAAGGTTACATAAGGCGTGTGTGCGAGGAAATGATACCAGCAGTCTCTCAAGAGAAGCTGGCGACCTTCGTCGACATCTTCTGCGAGAAAGGCTTCTTCACCATCGAGGAATCCCAACGCATATTCGAAGTCGCGGCTCGGGCCGGCCTCAAGCCCAAGATCCATGCCGAGCAACTCACCCGCAGCGCCAGCATCCCCATGGCACTTCGATCCGGAGCCGTCTCAGCCGACCATCTCGACTGCCTCGACGACTCGGACCTGGCCCTGCTCTCGATAGCCGGCACGGTGGCCACTCTCGTCCCAGGCTCCAATTACTTTCTTAATAAGTCTTATCCCCCGGCTCGTCGTCTTATCGATGCGGGCGCCGCTGTCGCCCTGGCCACTGATTTTAACCCCGGCTCCTGCCCCTGCTGGGACATGCGCATGATCATGTCCATCGCCTGCACACAAATGAGGATGACCCCGGAGGAGGCCCTGGTCGCTGCCACCATCAATGGCGCCGCCGCCCTGGGCCTGCAGAAGAGCCACGGCAGCCTTGAGCCAGGCAAGGTCGCGGACCTCGTTTGCTACGAAGCCGAGGACTACCGGGAGCTGCCCTATTATTTCGGCGCTTCTCAGGTCGTTTGGACAATAAAGCGTGGAGTCATGGTACACTCTCGGCACGAGTATAGGCTATAATAGAAGTAGATTATGGGACTGCGTATGATGATCGTCGAGGACAATTTCCTCACGCGTGAGATGTTCAAGGACATGCTCGATATCCTCGGCCATCAGGTCGTGGCCGAGGCCGAGGACTTGGCCGGCGCTCTGGCCGCCTACCAGAAGTATAAGCCCGACGGCCTCACCATAGACCTTTCCTTGCCCAAGGAGGACGGCCTGACCATCTTGAAGGCTTTATGCAAGGCCGACCCTAAGGTGCGCGCCATCATCGTCTCGGGCAACAGTCAGGCCCGCATCAGAGAGCAAGCGCTTCAGGCCGGCGCCATGGAACTTCTGCCCAAGCCCATCGAGCTTGATTCCTTGCGCGAGGTCCTGGGTAAGGTTTTTCCTAATGAAAATCACGTCTGACGACCAGAAAGCCATACTCGGCCTCTTGGAGGCCGGCATCGCGGCCAGCACATCTAAGCTCGTCGCTATTTCCAGGACCCAGTGGAGCGTCAAGACCGCCGCGCTCAAGGCCTACGCCACGGCTGATGACTTCGCGGAATTGGGCCAGCCCAGCCAGTACTTCTTCGGCGCCTACTGCTCCTCGCCCGGCCGTGTGTTCTTGTCCTATTTCACGTCGCACTCCTCCGCTGTGATGACCCAGGCTTTCCTGGCCAGCAACCGCCGTAGTCTGCAGGCGACTCCCCAGATGCAGGAGGTCGCGGTCGCCGAGGTCTCCAATATCGTCATCAACGCCATCGCCGCCGCCTTGGCCGACCGCTGCGGTATGGCTTTTATCCTATCCGCGCCCAAGAGCGTACGCGGAGGGCGCGCGGACATCATCACGGCCGCCTTCGGCGCCTTGCAGCCTGTAGGTAAGATCTTCAGCGCCACCATCACCCTCTCCTCCCAGGACATCGCGGCCGATTGCACCTTGATGATGATGCTCGATGACCTCATCGTCAATTTCATTCTCAACGCCCTCGATAGGTGAGCCGTATGGCTCGCAAGGTCCTTCTCTTCGACATAGACGGCACATTGGTCAGGGCCGGTGGCGCGGGCCGCAAGGCTTTGGACGAGGCGACCCGCAAGCTCTACGGCAAGGAGTGCGTGTGCAGCGAATTCTCTTTGGCCGGACGCACGGACCTTTGGAATTTCGCCACCGCCTATCGTCTCGCCACCGGCCGCAAGCCTACTCAGCGCGCCGTGGCCAGGCTCTATCGTGAGTACTTGCGCCTCCTGCCCCGCTACGTGCGCCGAGCTACGCGGGAGAAGACCTACATATTGCCTCCCGGCATCAAGACTCTCTTAAAGCGCCTCAAGCGCGAACCAGGAGTGCTTTTGGGTTTGGGCACGGGCAATCTCGAGGCGGGGGCGCGCATCAAGCTCAGTCCTTCCGGCTTCAACGGCTATTTTCATTTTGGAGGCTTCGGCTCGGACTCTTTTCATCGCGACCTCATCCTGAAACAGGCTGTGCGCCGGGCGGCCCGTTACGCGGGGGGACGCATCCGCCCTCAGGACGTTTTCGTGATCGGCGATACTCCTTTCGATGTGTCCGCCGGCCGCAAGGCCGGATATCAGACCGTGGCCGTGGGCACTGGCTTTTCGTCGTTGGCGGAACTCAAGCGTTCGCGGCCGGACCATCTGGCGCGCGATTTTTTTGGGGTGGACAAATGGCTGAAATGGTTCGGGATAATCAGCTTACGACAAGCCAAGCGGCGGAGCTCGCGGGCCGCATAGCCGCGGCCTCGGTCAAGACCGCGGCCATGCCCGCGCATGAGCGCGCGGCGATACTCACGCGCATCTCCGAGGGCTTGACCAAGCGCTCCGAGGAGTTCGCCCGGCTCATCACCGAAGAGGTGAAAAAGCCAATCAAGGACGCGCGGCGCGAGGTGGCGCGCGCTGTTTTCACCTTCCGCTGGGCCGGACAGGAGGCTTTGCGCCTGGGCGGGGAGGTCATGCCCCTGGACCTGGAGCCCGGCACGGAGGGCCGCCTGGCCTTGATTCGGCGTTTCGCGCGCGGGCCGGCTCTGCTCATCTCGCCTTTTAACTTTCCTCTGAACCTGGTGGCTCATAAGGTGGCCCCGGCCATAGCGGTGGGCGCGCCCTACGTGCACAAGCCGGCTTCCTGCGCGCGGCGCGTGGCCGTGGAACTGGGCCGCCTGGTCGTGGAATCCGGCTGGCCGGCCGAGGCCATGGCCGTGGTCAAGGTCAGCGGAGAGGCTGCCGAGGCCTTGGTCAAGGACGACCGTTTCGCCGTGCTTTCCTTCACGGGCAGCGGGATCGTGGGCTGGCGTCTGAAGTCCTTGGCCGGCAAGAAGTCTGTTTTGCTGGAACTGGGCGGCAACGCGGGCGTGTTCGTGGGCGAGGACGCGGACCTGGAACTGGCCGCCGCGCGTTGTGCCTGGGGCGCAAACGTCTACGCGGGCCAGGTCTGCATCAAGGTCCAGCGCATATTCGTTTTGGACAAGGTCTATGCCGAGTTCAAGTCGCTTTTGCTCAAGAAGGTCTCGGAGCTCAAGCAGGGAGACCCGGCGGACGAGAAGACGGACGTGGGGCCGCTCATCACGGAGGCGGAGGCCAAGCGCGTGGAGTCCTGGGTGCAGGACGCGGTCGCGGCCGGAGCTGAGGTCCTGTGCGGCGGCAAGCGCAAAGCCGATTTCTTCGAGCCGACCGTCCTGGAAGACGTGCCGGAGCATTGCCGGGTGAGTTGCGACGAGATCTTCGGGCCCGTGACCACCCTCGCTCCGGTGCCCTCGGCCGACGAAGCCTTGCGGCGCATGGCGCAGAGCCGCTACGGCCTGCAGGCCGGGCTCTTTACTAAGGATATGGGCGTCATCATGCGTTTCTGGGAGCGTTTGCCCGTGGGCGGTATCATCGTCAACGACGTGCCCACCTTCCGTTCCGACGCCATGCCTTACGGAGGGACCAAGGACTCCGGCATCGGCCGGGAAGGCGTGCGCTTCTCCATCGAGGAGTTCTCGGAGCTGCGGACCTTGGTGCTGCGCACCTAAATTCGATATCCTATCTCCTCTCGAACCCTGACGGAGGTCCCATGGCACAGCAGACCCAGCAGTCCAAACCCGGCGTCGGCGAGGCAGGCATCACCACCCGCGCCCAAGACTACGGCCAGTGGTACCTCGACGTCATCAAGCGCGCCCAGCTGGCCGAGCACTCGGTCGTGCGCGGCTGCATGGTCATCCGCCCTCATGGCTACGCCATCTGGGAGAAGCTCCAGCGCGAGCTTGACGACCGCTTCAAGGCTACGGGCCACCAGAACGCCTATTTCCCCATGTTCATCCCGCTCTCCTTGATGGCCAAGGAGGAGGCGCACGCGGCGGGCTTCGCTAAGGAATGCGCGGTAGTCACCCATTACCGCCTTAAGTCCGTGGGCGGCAAGGTCGTACCGGATCCCGATTCCCAGCTTGACGAGCCTTTGATCGTTCGACCCACCAGCGAGACTATCATCTGGGAGACCTTCAAGGGCTGGATACAGAGCTATCGAGACCTGCCCGTGCTCATCAATCAGTGGTGCAACATCGTGCGCTGGGAGATGCGTACGCGCTTATTTTTGCGCACCGCGGAGTTCCTCTGGCAGGAAGGCCATACCGCCCATGCCACCGCGGCGGAGGCCGTCGAGGAGACCGAGCGCATGCTCGGCGTCTATGCCGACGTGGCCGAGAACGTCTTGGCCGTGCCGGTCATCCGCGGCCATAAGACCCCGGGTGAGCGCTTCGCCGGGGCTCTGGACACTTTCTGTATCGAAGGAATGATGCAGGACGGCCGGGCCCTGCAGATGGGCACCAGCCACTATCTGGGCCAGAATTTCGCCAAGTCCGCTGACGTGCAGTTCCTCAACGCCGAAGGCAAGTTGGATTACGTCTACGCATCCTCCTGGGGCGTCTCCACGCGCCTCATCGGGGCGCTGATCATGGCGCATAGCGATGACATCGGCTTGGTCCTGCCGCCCAAACTTGCCCCCATCCACGTTGCCATCGTGCCCATCTACAAGAGCGACGAGGAGAAGGTCAGGGTTATGTCCGAGGCGCGCCAGACCATGGCCGAGCTCAAGGCCCAGGGCCTATCGGTCAAGCTCGACGAGCGCGAGGGTTTCTCTCCGGGAGACAAGTTCTACGAGTGGGAGCGCAAGGGCGTGCCACTGCGTATCGAGATCGGGCCCAAGGACCTTGAGAAAGGGAGCCTGTGCCTGGTGCGGCGTTTCGTCAAGGATGTGCCCGGCGAGGCCGACGGGGTCCGGCGCAAGCGCGCCAAGAGTTTCCTGCCTCGCGCCGAGGCTATCGCCTCGGTCAAGCCGTGTTTGGAGTCCATGCAGAAGGAACTGTTGGAGCGCGCCCGCGCCTTCCGGGACAGCCGTACCCGCGTCATCGACACCCTTGCGGAGTTTGAGAAGTTCTTCCAGTCAGAAGGCGGGGGATTCGCCTGGGTGCACTGGGCCGGAGAGGCCGTGCACGAAGACGAGATGGCCAAGCGCTTCGAGACCTCGATCCGCTGCATCCCGTTGGCCGAGGACATCCCGGCCGCGGCCCGGGGCGCGGGCCAGTGCATCCTCACGGGCAAGCCCTCGGCCCAGCGCGTGGTGATGGCGAAAGCCTACTGAAAGTCAGCTGTTAGTGTAGAGGTCCGCGCCAGTGCGACAAAGACCCTGTTGCCGCCACCTTCTCCTGGAGCATGATCCAACCCGTATCCGGCATGAGCCAGGCGATCAGGTTGAAGACGAGGACGTAAGCGAGGATCGTTCGGATCGTACATCTCTGTCGCTGGCTCTTCTCGTAGAGTTTCCAGGCGCAGAAGCCGGTGTAGGAGGCGCCTGCGGCCAACAGGAGATAGAAGAGCCAGGACCAGCTGGGATAAGCCGTCGAGACATAGTCGCCCAGTAGGGACCAAAGAACGCTGGAAGTCCAGGCCAGCCAGAAGGCCTTGCGCAGGAGACGATGCTGGCCGTGGTGATGATGCCAGCGCATGGACTCCAAGCCCAGCAGGGGGAAGCAGGCCAGCGGCAAGAGTATGATGAGCATGACTACAAGTCCATTATACTACTCCCAGCACGGTCCGGTTCGAGGTTTTGTATCATACCGAGGACGGGAGTCGCAAAGGAGGCAGCCATGAGCGCTTTGGTCGAGTGCGTGCCCAATTTCAGCGAAGGCCGCGATCGTAAGGTCATCGACGCCATCGCCGACGCGGTCAGATCCGTGCCAGGCGTGGCCCTGCTCGATGTGGATCCCGGCGCCGCTACCAATCGTACCGTCTATACTTTTGTCGGCGCCCCTCAGGACGTCCTGGAGGCTGCGTTTCAGGCCATCCGAAAGGGCGTAGAACTTATCGATATGCGCCGGCACAAGGGCGAACACGCGCGTCAGGGCGCCTGCGACGTCTGCCCCTTTATTCCCATCGATGGCGCCAGCATGAAGGACTGCGTGGAGCTTTCCCGAAGACTCGCCGAGCGCGTGGGCCGGGAACTCGACGTGCCGGTCTATCTTTATGCCGAGGCCGCGGTCCGGCCGGAGCGCAGGCGCCTGCCCGACATCCGAGCCGGCGAGTATGAGGCCCTGGAAGAGAAGCTTAAAGATCCCGAATGGAAGCCGGACTTCGGCCCGGCCAAGTTCAACGCCAAGGCCGGGGCCACAGCGGTGGGCGCGCGGAACTTCCTCATCGCCTACAACGTCAATCTCAACACCGCCAGCGTGGCCTTGGCCAAGGACATCGCCTTCGCCATCCGCGAGTCCGGCCGCCTCAAGCGCGACGCCAAGGGCGAGAAGATGAAAGGCCCGGACGGCAAGGACCTGCGAGAGCCGGGGATGTTCAAGGGCGTTCAGGCGACCGGTTGGTTCATTCCCGAGTACCATCGCGCTCAGGTCACCATCAACATCCTCGACATCGACGCCGCGCCGGTGCATGAGGTCTATGACGCTTGCTGCGAGCTGGCCGCGCAGAAGGGCCTGCGCGTGACGGGCAGCGAGGTGGTCGGCCTGGTGCCGCGCCGGGTCTTGCTCGAGGCCGGCCGCTATTTCTGCAAGAAACAGGGACAGAGCACGGGCGTCTGTGAAGATGAACTCATGGAGACCGCGCTTCAGTCCTTAGGGCTTTCCGACGTGGCGCCCTTCGATCCGGCCGCTAAGGTCATCGAGGAGCGCTTCCGCAGGCCCACGCCTTTGGCCGATGCCCCCCTTAAGAAATTTTTAAGGGAGCTCGCCTCCCGCGCACCGGCCCCGGGCGGCGGCTCCGTGGCGGCTCTTTCCGGCGCCTTGGCCGCGGCTTTGTGCGCCATGGTCTCAGTTTTGACCCACGAGAAGAAGGGATACGAGGCCGTCCGCGAGGAGATGGAGGTTATGGCCGTGAAGGCCCAGGAGCTGCTCAAGTCCATGATCCGGGCCGTAGATGACGACACCGAGGCCTTCAACAAGCTCATGGCCGCGATGGGACTGCCCAAGGAGGATGCGGCGCAGGCCGCGGCGCGCAAGGCCGCGATCACCGCCGCGACCAAGGCGGCCACGTTGGAGCCTTTGGGGGTCTTGGAGAAGCAAGTCGCTGTGCTCGATTGCGTGGCGCTCGCCGAAAAGAAAGGCAACCCGAACGCGGCTTCGGACGCGGGCGTGGCGGGCCTGATGGCGCGGGCCGCGGCTTTGGGCGCCTATTACAACGTGCTCATCAACCTGGCCGGCATTAAGGAGAAGGCCTGGCGCGCCCGGATCCTGAAACGCGCGGAGACCGCGCTGGCGCAGGTGGGCCGGAAGTCGAGCGGGCTCGAAAGATCCATGCGTAAAAAGCTGCGCAAGCCGTTGGCTTAAGGGAGGCAAGGGACATGGCGACCAAAGTGATTGGCGAGAACGTGGTTTGGGTGTCGTTTGACATCATGGAGCGTTTCATGATGGACGCCTTGCGGGGCATCGGCGTGCCCGAGGCGGACGCCAAGGTCTGCGCCAAGGTCCTCATCACCTCCGATAAGCGGGGTATCGACTCGCACGGCGTGGCGCGTTTCAAGACCATCTATTACGACCGCATCAAGGACAAGATCCAGCAGCCGGCCACCAATTTCGAGATCGTGCGGGAGGGCCCGACCACCGCCGTGGTAGACGGTCACGATGGCATGGGCCACGTCATCGGCAAGCGGGCCATGCAGATGTGCATAGACAAGGCCAAGAAGCTCGGCATGGGCATGGTGGCCGTTCGTAATTCCACGCACTACGGCATCGCTGGCTACTACCCCTTGATGGCCTGTGAAGCCGGAATGATCGGCATCACGGGCACCAACGCGCGGCCCTCCGTGGCACCGACCTTCGGCGTGGAGAACATGTTGGGCACCAACCCGCTGACCTTCGGCCTGCCCACGGATGAGGAGTTCCCGTTCGTGCTGGACTGCGCCACCTCCATCACCCAGCGGGGCAAGATCGAGGTCTACGCGCGCGCCGGCAAGGCCATGCCCGCGGGCTGGGTCATCGACGCGCAGGGCGGCACCCAGACCGACAGCAAGGCGGTCCTGCAGGAGCTCATCAAGGGCACGTCCGCCTTGGTGCCGCTGGGCGGCATCGGCGAGGAGACCGCGGGCTACAAGGGTTACGGCTACTGCGCGGTGGTGGAGATCCTTTCGGCGGCTCTGCAAGGCGGCAGCTTCATGAAGGCGCTTCTGGGTTTCGAGAACGGCAAGAAGGCGCCCTACCATCTGGGGCATTTCTTCATGGCCGTAGACATCGAGGCCTTCTGCTCGCTGGCCGAGTTCAAGAAGACCGCGGGAGACATCTGCCGGCAGCTGCGCGCTTCCAAGAAGATGCCCGGCGCCGAGCGCATCTATACCGCGGGCGAAAAGGAGCACTTGGCCTGGCTCGAGCGCAAGGACAAGGGCGTGCCGGTCAACGCCGAGCTGCAGAAAGAGATCAAGGTGGTGCAGGCGGAGTTGGGGCTCAAGCAGTACCAGTTTCCTTTCTGAAGAACACGTCCGACGCCGCGCCGGTGCTGTCGGCCCAGGCCGCCAACATCCTCCTGTTCTGCTGTCTGTTCTGCGGCTTTCTGGCGGGCGGCTTGCGTGATCCCCTGCTCGCCGCACCGGTCCTCGCCTGCATCACGCTGATTGCACTTCTTGGCCCTGTTCCGGCCGGGGAGATTTTCAGACCGTGGCTTTATTTCTTGGGCTGGCTGGTCCTATCTCTTTGTGCCAGCCCGCAGCCGCTCACCGGCTTGGCCGTCCTCTCCCGTTGGGGAACGCTGGCGCTCTTCTTTTCCTTGGCCGCCTCCATTTGGGGGGAGGCGGAGCGGCGTCATTGGTTCTGGGGCTTGGCCGCCTGCGCCGCGATCTTGGCCGCCTGTGCCGTCCTGGTGAAGGTTCCCGGCTATCCGTATGTCGGAATCCTCCCGCCTTACTACAACTACACCTGCTTCGTGGAAGCCGCCTTTTTCTGTGCCGCCTTCGTCGCTTTTTTGCGTAAGGACGGCCCTATGGGATCGCGGCGTTGGCTGCTCGGCGCCATCGCGGCGGCGGCTCTCGCGTATATCTGCTGGGCGCATTCGCGGGGAGCCTTGATGGCCTCAGCAGCGGGCACCGGCCTGTTCGTCTGGCGGCACACATCTCGTCGTCGCCTGCTGCCGTTGGCCGCGGCCTTGGCCGTCACGCTCGTCTGGACGACCTGGGCCAAGATCGATGTGGCCAAGGCCTTCAAGCGGCCCCAGATATGGCGGGCGGCGGTCCAATGCTCGTTCGACCATCCTGTTTGCGGGGTCGGTCCCGGAGAGTTCGCCGATGCTTTCTTGAAGCATAACTTCTCGGCCGGCTACGGCATGGGAAACTTCCGTTTCCGCGCCGAGCACGCTCACAGCGAGGTCCTGGAGGCCGCGGCCGAGTTCGGTATCCCCGGGTTGATCCTTCTATTGGCCGCGCTCTGGGCCGCTCTGCAGATCCAGCCTCCGGAGAGATCGACCTGGGTCCGGGAAGCGGGCCTGGCTGCTTTTGTCGGCATGTCAGTCCAGTGCCTCATCGACAACATGCTTCAGCTTCCCGCTCTGGGCCTGCTCTATGTCTCGGCCTTGGCCGTGGCGCGGGCACCTGCGGAACTCCCGATACCGCAGGCGCCGGCATCCGGCAGGGCGCCGGTGGGGCGCTCCGCTTGGCGGGCGCTGACTTGGGCCGGATTGCTGTTGGCTGCCGTCGCCTGGGTCCCGGGCTGGCTGGTGCAAGGCTGGCAGGTCGCCGCAGCCCGGACGGCCGACCCTGGGCGGCGATTGGGATTGCTCTTGCGGGCGGCCCGGATGGCTCCGGCCGACCCTTATCTGCGCGAGAGCCTCTCTAGCGCCTGGCTGGCTCAAAAACCGCCGCGGACCGACGAAGCCTTGGACCAACTTTCCCAAGCCGAGAGGCTCAGTCCGTTCAATGCCGTCTATCCGGCCGCGCAGGCGCGACTGCTCAAAAGCGGAGGAGATTGGTCTCGGGTCCTCGGGTTGGCGGGCCGGGCCGCGGTCCTTGAGCCCGATTGTTTTCAGGCGCGCCTGCTGCGCGCCGAGGCCCTGTTGCGGTTGGGCCGCCGGGAGGCGGCCCGCGGCGAACTTTTGGAGATCGGCCGCAGGAGCGAGGCCCTGGGAACGCGCCTTAACAGCGGGGTCGGCTACGAGGCCTTCATCCTGGGCTTTGACCGGGCCGTCTACGAGCAATTGACGCGGCAGGCCGACTCAGACTGATGCGGTCGCTAGCCCTACACTACGCTACAAGTCTTTTCGGTCTCGACCAACTTATTCCCAATGCGAGTGCGAGCTGATATGCGGTGCGCGCGGGTTTCCGTTCTACTTGTCTTAAATGCCGGATATTTCTATTTATCCTTGACAATTTTCTACAATGAACAGGGGTATTAGTGGAAAAAACGATTCGCATCATAAATCAAATGGTCGCAGACCACGTCATCGCTGATTACGCGATCGGAGGGGCCATCGCCGCGACGTTCTGGGCTGAGCCCGTCACGACCTACGACCTAGACGTGTTCGTAGTTCTACCGGAGTCCGAGATGCGCAAAGCCGTCCTTACGCTGGATAAGCTCTATGGCTATCTGAAGACGAAGGGCTATCGAGCGCATGCGGAACACGTCATCATCGAAGGGATCCCCGTACAATTCCTGCCGGTTTATAACGAACTTATCGCGGAAGCCGTTGCGGAGTCGGCCAAGACGAGATATGGGCTGGTGGAGGCCAAGGTGGTAAGGCTGGAATACCTTTTGGCTATCATGGCGAGCGTTGGCCGGCTCAAAGATCGCGCACGAATAGCCCACGTTACTGAGACTGCCAAGCCGAACCCAAAGCGCCTGCGTGCCATCCTCGGCCAGTATGGTCTTTTGAAAAAATGGGAGTCTCTGGCAGGGCGGATATGAAGCGATATGTCGCGGCGTTGAGGATGGCCCAGCGTCTCTTTGAAGCCAAACGCCGTCGCCGCCAACAGCTGGCTAGACTGTCCTTTCGGAAAAAAATCGCCATCGTAGTCAGGATGCAGGAGATTGAAAACGGAATACGTCAAGCCAGGCACCGTCCCCTGCGGCCGGTATGGGTCGCCTAGACCTACACTACGCTACAAGTCTTTTCGGTCTCGACCAACTTGTTCCCAATGCGAGTGCGAGCTGATATGCGGTGCGCGCGGGTTTCAGTCGGGCACCAATCGTACCAAGAGTAGCCGTCGGCGGAGCGGCAAGACTGCCAGCCACCGTCATCAATAGCGACGTGGCATTCCTCAGTGCCCCCGGAGATGCGGATGGTGTAGCGGCCACGCTTCACCGTCTCGTCTGCCAGCGGATAGTCAATGTGGAGTAACGGTAAAATAAAATGGAATATGGAGCCTTTTCCCTTTTCGGATTCCGCCCAGATTCGTCCCCCATGCAATTCGATGATATCTTTGCTGATGGCAAGGCCCAGCCCGGTTCCTCCGGCCGGGCAATTTTTCAATTGTCCGAAGTTATGAAACAGCTTCGGCATCTCCTCCGGACTCATCCCGGAGCCGGTATCCTGGACTGCGATGTGCATGCCGCCGTCTTCCGTCTTCGCGGTCATGGTTACGGAGCCTTTCTCCGTGCACTTGATGGCATTGCCCACAAGGTTGAGCAACACTTGAAAAATCCTGTCCCTGTCGAAATTGACGGGTGGAAGGTTTTGCTCTGCGTTGACCGACAATCCCACCCCTTTTTTTCTGGCCGCCGGCAGCATGACCTTGTGGACCTCCGACAAAACTTCGGCCATGTCGTTGCGCTGCGTGGCGAAAGTGATTTTTCCGGATTCCAGCGCTTCGAAATCCAGCACATCATTGGTAAGCCGGATCATCCGATCGATGCTGCGGTCTGCCACTGAAAACAATTCTCTGTCTACTTCACTGATTGTTCCCCCCAGGCGGTCAAGGAGAAGTTTAACGCTCAGATTGATTGTTGACAGCGGGTTTCTTAGCTCGTGGCTCACCATGGCCACGAATCTTTCCTTGTTTTTGGCCAGTTGTTTGATCTGCTCCGCCACGGTCTGCCTTTCGAGAGAATAACAGATTGAGTGCGTCAAGAGATGGGGGGTTAATTCATCTTTTTTTAAAAAATCCTGCGCGCCATTCTTTATGGCGTTCAAAGCCTGCGTGGCTTCCAGGTTCGTGCCGGTTAAAATCACGATGGCCGTATCCTTTGCCTGGTCATGAACCCTTAAGAACGTATCCATCCCCCGGCTATCGGGCAAGTTGAGATCGCAAAGGATAATATCGAACTCGAATTCTTTCAGGCGTTCTAAAGCCGTTTTAATCCGCTCGCAATGCTCGACATTAAAGGCAATGTCCTTGATCTTGGACAACATCCTTTTCGTCAGCTCGACATCATCGAGATTGTCATCGATCAGCAAAACTCTTATCTCGGATTTATGTTCTTGCATATCCTTGCCTGGAAAATATTATTGATTCGGCGGCTCGTTCAGGATCAGCCAATACAGCCCCAGCAGCCTGGTCGCTTCTGAGAATTCATTGAAGCCCACGGGCTTGCGCACGTAGCTGTTGCACCCAGACTTGTAGCTCATGGCAACATCCTGATCTTCTTTTGACGAAGTCAGGATCACGATAGGCAGCCATTTCGTCCTCGGGTCCGCGCGCAGGCGCCGAAGGACCTCCAGGCCGTCTATTTTTGGAAGTTTCAAGTCCAGAAGGACGAGCGCGGGCAGGTCGTTGGCGTTTCTCTTTGCATGCTTGCCTTGGGCGAATATGAAATCCAGGGCCTCGGCTCCGTCGTGCGCCACCTCGACTTGATTCGCGATATGATTCTTCTTCAATGAGCGCAGGGTCAGCTCCACATCATCCGGGTTGTCGTCCACCAAAAGAATGTAATTTGCGTTCATGATGCCCCCATGGTATTCTGCATCGTGAAATAAAAGGTCGCCCCTTTTTCCACTGCCGCCTCCGTCCAGATATCTCCTTTGTGCCGGCGGACAATGCGTCGGGCGATGGACAGGCCGATGCCCGAGCCTTCGAACTCGTCGGCTGAGTGCAGCCGCTGGAAAGGGCCGAAAAGCCTATCCGCGTGGCTCGCGTCAAAACCCGCGCCGTCATCCCGCACAAAGTACACATTCTTGCCCGCTTGCCGCGTCATGGAAAATTCTATCTTGGCCGCGGGGTGTTTCGACGTGAACTTCCAGGCATTGGCCAGCAGATTCATCAGCAGGGCGCGCAGCAGGGTCTCGTCTCCGGCTGTTTTCATTCCGGGCTTGATGATGAATTCCGCCTTGCGATGAGGGTCTCCTTTTTTGAGCTCATCCGCGATCTCTTCGGCCTGTTTGCTTAAATCGACCACCGTAGGATCCATTTTTGTCATCGTCACGCGTGAAAGGCTGAGCATGTCGTCGATAAGCTGTGCCATGCGGCGCGTGGCGTTGCATATGCGGCCGAGAGTCTCTTGGCCCTTGGCATCCAAGGCGCTATGGTAATCTTCCGAGAGAATCTGGCTGAATCCCAATATGCTGCGCAAGGGGGCGCGCAGGTCGTGAGCCGCCGAATAGCTGAAGGCTTCAAGCTCCTTGTTGGCGTTCTCAAGCTCTGTGGACTTCTCCTTCAGGTCCCAGGCGATGGCCTTGACCTTGTCCTCCGCCTGTTTCCTTTGGGTGATGTCGCGGATGTTGCATTGGATCATCTTCTGTTGGTCGATGTCATAGACATTGGAGATGAATTCCACCGCGATCTCATGGCCGGTCCGGGATTGGAGGGGCATGTTTTCATAGCGGACATATCCGTTATTCTTCAATGTCTGGAAAGACTCTCTCGATTCGATCATGTCCTTGAATATGCCCAGTTCCCAGAGCTCTTTCCCCAGGAACTCATCGATGGAATAACCGAGTAGCTCCATCATGAACGGGTTGACATCGATTATCTTCCCCGATGCCGCGTTTAAGATCAGGATCCCGTCTTTTGCCGATTCGAAGAGCGTCCGGTATCGCATCTCGGAAAGCAGGAGCATCTCCTCGATCTGCTTTCTCTCGGTGATATCTCTTGCCGCGGCGAAGACGCCGAGTATATTCTGTTTTTCGTCTCTGTAGGGAGTGGCGTTGTAAATGACGTCGGTGAGCCGTCCATTTTTATGGCGGATGGTCAACGGATAGTTCGAGATGAATCCCTTGGCTAAGACCTGACGGTATCCGTCCCGCGCTTTATCGGGTTCGGTGAAGTGGTCCGAGAAGTCGGTTCCAATGAGCTCCTCTCGGGATAGGCCCGTAACTTGCATGGTGGCTTTGTTGGTGTCGGTGATCTTGCCTTTTCCGTCGATGGTGACCAGCGGGTCAAGAGAGGTTTCGATGAGGGTTCTGTTATAGAGAGAGGCCGCCCGCATCTCTTTTAAGGTCATGCGCTCCGTGAGGTCACGTACCGTGGCTTGCAGGAACATCTTCTCTCCCAACTTCAGCTGAGCCAGGTGTACCTCGGCGGGGAACGTTGTGCCGTTAAGGCGTTTGTGTGTCCAGTTGAAAACGTGGACACCCTGACGCATGGCCGTCTCGATCATCTCGCGGGCCTTGTCGGCTGACGCGCGCCCGTCCGGTTGGCGCGTGGGCGACAATTGGGCGGGTTCGCAGGAAATGAATTCCGCCTCGTTTTTGGCCCCAAACATGGTGAGCGCCGTCGGATTTCCTGAGGTGAAGGCCAAGGCAGGCGGATCAAGTGTCATGAGCGCCTCTTTGGAGTACTCGAAAATGATCTTGAACCGCTCTGCTTTCTCCCACAGCTCTTTTTTGATTCGGTTGCGTTCGGTGATGTCTTGCAGAAAAACGAATAACTGCCCGCCCTCGGCGGGCTTGTAATGAACGCTGATCTCAATGTCAAAAGTGCTCCCGTCCTTGCGGCGGTGCCGGGACTCGAAATGATCCGTGCCCTGCGCTATGATATTTTTTATATGGGCGGCTGTGTCATTGCTCGATTCGGCGGCCTCTAGGTCGAAAACGCACATGGCCAGCAGTTCCTGTGTGCTATAGCCGCTCATTCGGCAATAGGCGTCATTGACTTCTAGAATACGCCCCTTTATATCCGCCCGACAGAAGCCGTTTGTGGACGTATGCGGGGTTGTCCTATGCGAAACTTTGCTGGCGCACAGTGTCTCATTCAGCATTTGTTTTGTTTTCATGACTCAAAATCGGGAGGGAGATTTCTAGCGGAGCGATGCAGTAATCCGGAAAGGCTGCATCAGAAATGTTGGTCGTGTGGTCGTGGGCTGCGGGCTGCGGGCTGCGGGCTGCGGGCTGCGGGCTGCGGGCTGCGGGCTGCGGGCTGCGGGCTGCGGGCTATTTTTAACATCTTTGGTAAT
>CAIKVT010000054.1 GCA_903830945.1 uncultured Elusimicrobia bacterium | reverse complement strand
TGGATTTGGTCGAGGTCAGGGATTTGACCATCGCGTCAGGATCGGCACCCTGCAACTCAGCCAACTGCTGCGAAAGTTGCATTCCGGCAGGAGTCGTAGGCGGAGAGTTGGGGCCTGGAGGACCGCCAGGGCCTCCTCCAGGAGGTCCGGCAGGAGGTCCGGCAGCGCCAATAGCGCCGGGAGGAGGCGGCATCGGCCCGCCTGGACCAGCAGGAGGACCGCCGGCAGCCGCGCCGCCGCCCGCACCAGCGATCTTTGAGATCAACTGCCGGGCCATCATCTGCGCTAAGGCTGGATTCCCTGCTGCCATTTACGTGCGCCTCGTTCCCTTGTCTGCCTGAAACTACTTACCCGCCCAATGGGGCTTGTCGCCGCCTTCAGGAATCAGGCCCAGGGGGTCCTTGGGCATCGCGATCGGGTTGTTGTAGACATCGGGGCCGGGCTCATTGCCGACGCGACCGACAGTCAGGGGGGATTTTAGGATTTCTTGGTTGAACGTGTTCCCCATCGCTTCCTTGATCTTTGCCATTTTTGCTGCTCCTCTGGTGCCAAATTTGGTCTTGCGGGTTAACTACTTCCTGCCTGTCTTGCTCCGGCCCACACGACGATCAACCTTCTTCATCTCCGGGGCCACTTTGCTGCAATGTCCTGACTTCATGTTGAATCCTCTCTGGGACTTGGCAGGCTGAGAAGGTTACCGCTCCTCCGCCTGCCTCATCCTGTCTTGCGCATCCAACGCTTTCGACGGGGTGGGTGAGGTTAGTCCCCCACCAACTCCCACCCGCCGCCGATTTGGGTCAGCCGGCGAACCAGCCAACCCTACTTGCGAGCGGCGGTGCGCCGACGCCGAGCGGATCGTCTTCCACCGCGAGAAGCCATCTGCGTACCTCCTTCGCTCCGGGTGCCGAGTCAGGCTGAAGGCGGAGAGGATGGGATGGTTACTCCTGATCCTCGCCGGTCAGTACTCGACGGCTAAGAAGGCGGGGCGCGAAGGCCAGCAGCACCGTCTCCGGGATGAGCTTAAGGTCGCCGGGAGCCACTCTTGCGAGTGTTCCTGGCAGCCTTGGCACGCATGTCGCGCAGGAACTTCCGGGGTTGGCCAAAGTCCTTGATGACGCGGGAGTGAGTTGCGGGGGTTCCGGCCATGGGAGTGTGGCTCCTTTCAAGAGTTCATGCTGCGACTAGGTCATAGAAGTTGGATCAAGTCAGGCAGGGATCGCTCCCTGCCGCTTGATTACTTCCGTTTCTTTTCCTTGCGATGACGACGGGCCATGGTGTTCTCCTTTGCACGAGCAAATGCAGGTGCGATTGAGGAGATGGTAGAACAGAATGGCGGGAAAGTGGGGAACGACTAATAACACCAATTTAAGGTTGAGGCTGGGAATTCAGTAGATATTGCAGATAAAAGTCCGTCCAGAGTGCAACCGCCCACGCCGGCATTGGTAAACAGGAATCCCGAATTCAGCTAAAGTCCCATTCCGCAGCCACGAATATACCGTTTGTTCGTGCCTGTTCATCAATTTGGCAAACTCACCGGCAGTCAACCAATGCTGCCGCCATGCATGGGTGGGAACGAGACGCACAGGAACCTGCGGATGCGCCGGCACCGGCAATTCTGCGGCTGGAGTTTCCATTTCCTGCTCTCGCTTTCTCA
>CAIKVT010000053.1 GCA_903830945.1 uncultured Elusimicrobia bacterium | reverse complement strand
TGCAACCTGCGCCGCTTCCTCCCGCATTGCTTCTCGACCCCGGCGCGCTGCTGCTTGCGGAGTGCAATAGAGTGGTGTTACCCACGATGGGTAATTCCCTCGTGCAAAAATTACGGCCCCCTGCGCGTCCGGAAAACGAATACGGTAGTCCTCCATTGATCGTCCGGTCGTTAGCACGTCGTCTACGATGAGGGTTCCATATCCTTTGCGCAGATAGGGACTCAGCGCGTCAGCGAGACGCAGGCCGCCGCGGGGGATACCGACCACGGTCGAAAAAGATCGAACGCGTCGGGCCAATTCTGCGGCGATCGTGGCGAGGTCGGCGTCGGTCAGCGCGTCACACTCGATCTTGTATTGGAGCGTTGCACCAGAATGGGCCACAAACTCCTTGTTAACGAACAAGTCCCGGCGTTCAGGTTCTCTTCCATCGATCTTCATTTCAGTCCGCCGCACGGCGCCATCCTTCGGGGGTATGCTCGCGCTGACGCCGAACCTCGTATTTCCCTGGCGCAAGAAGATACGGCGCGTGTGTGTCGAAGCTACGCAGATGCTCAAGCACAGTCGGCTCGGCTACGTCGAGATAGGCGATGAAGGCGTTAGTGCTGTCGATGAGAAGTTGCGCCCCACGTTCCTTAACGACGTGATGATGTCCCGTCTCCGAGTGCGCCACGATATAGGCGCCGTCGATCGGCGTCGCTTTAACGAGACCGGCCGGGAGACGGCCGATACGGCGGATGCAGAGATCGCCCTGAAAAGACGGCCGAGTTCCGATAGTTTTCATGTCCGGTTTTCCTTCTGTTGCATGATTTGAGGCGGGATGTCGTAGGACCAGGCGTTTGCCTCTAACGCTGTCCGAACTTCCAGTGGTACGGGGATTGCGAACCGCCGCCCTGTAGCGCAGAGCACCCGCAGGAACCTGGCAGGTCCGCCATCAGGTAGGTTAACCTCGATCAACTCTCCGATCTCCTCGTCGTCATCGCGATTGATTGTCTTGCCCTTCAATTCGCTGATGATGCGATCCCATCCGACAATCTCACAGGCTGCCCGGCGACGCTCGATATTCGGCTCGACAAGGGCATCTTGTGCAGATGGCGGCAAGCCAGCGAGCCAAGGGTCTGGGACAACCGTTCCGCGCCATACCGACAATCCCCAGCCGTCAGGCCATTCGATCGCGTGCCCAGCGGCACTGTGCAGTCGTCCATCCTCCAACCGAATAAAGCGCGGGCGCTCGCATGCAATGATGAAAGCCTTGTTGGGCCACCAATAACCGGCGGCACACGCTGTCTCGGCATACGCTGCGCCGCGATCAGACAAATCACCATCGAGACGCAACCCACATATCTCGCGGTAGAATGATTCCCATGCTGGCCACGCAGCCCACAAGGCTCCGCCTACCCAGTAGTGCCATGCGATTTTCGCCGGGCACACTGCTGAGCACACTGCTGAGCGCACTGCTGAGCGCACTGCTGAGTCAACCGCCGACCGCACCGCCGAGTGCACCGCCGATTCCACCGCCGACCGCACCGCCGATCCCACC
>CAIKVT010000052.1 GCA_903830945.1 uncultured Elusimicrobia bacterium | reverse complement strand
GAAGTGCCGAGGTAGAGGGCGTCGTTTCCGGAGCCGGAGCTTGTCATGGTGCTCTGGCTTATGGAGTTGGAGTTGGAGTAGTCCTCCATGTCGACGGCGTTGCCATTCGAGTTGTAGAAGTAGTTGGATCGGATGTTGTTGTACGAGGCGCCGCCAAGATAGAGGGCTCCATAGGCGTTGGCATTGGCCACGGTCACGCTGGAATAGCTCACGGTGTTGTAGCTTCCCAGGGACATGCCCGCGCCCCAGATCTTGCCCGCCGCATCCTGGACGTTGACGCTGGCGATGGTGACCAGCGGCGAGGAGGCGAGCACGCCCCACTGCACGCTATTGGTACTGATGATACTGATGTCCGCGAGCGTCACGCTGGCGTTCATGATCTGGAAGGCGGCCGTGGACTTGGCCGGCGGGTTGACCACGGGAGCGGAGCTGATGAAGCTCGGGTCGGACATGATCTGAAGCTGGTAGCCGTTGTTGTTGATGTTCTGGACCGTCACCTGCTCGGAGTAGGTTTGCGTGTCGCGAACCACCACGCAGGTGTTGGCGATCAGGGTCGTGCCGTTGACTGCATTGACCGCCAGCTTGATTGAGGCGTAGTCCCAAGCGCCATTCTGGCCCACGTTGTAGCCCATGACACAGCCCGAAGGAGGATTCACAAGGCGCCAATGCACCACATGATTAGGGTCGTCCGCGTAAAGAAGGCCGGCCCTGGCTCCGACGGGCGTGAAGATCCAGATGGTGCTGGCTACCGCCAGTGGGTTGGCGTTGATGTTGGCGCCTATGCTGCTGCTGTTGAAGGCCAGAGAAGTGAAAGTAGAGAGGAAGGTCCCGCCCAGGAAATTAATGGCCGTGGCTCCCGCGGGCAAGGGGTCCGTGAAGGTCATGCTGGTGATGGACAGGCCGGTGAACACTCCCCCCGTGCCTTGGGTGGCGATGAGCAGGCCATAATAGGGCGAGCCGACCGTCGCGGTGCTGGTGACGGTGTTCGATGACAGGATCAGTGAGCCCGTGTTGCCTCGGTCGAGGAAAATGGCCTCGCCGCCGATGCCGCCCATGATGGTGCTTGAGGACAGGGTCAAGCTGACGCTGCCGTTGCCCATCTGCAAGCCGATACCCTTGGACAAGACGCTTGCCAGCACGCTGCCGCCGATCACGGTGCCGGTGGAGCCGTTGATGTAGACCGCGGTTGAGCCCTGGATGTAGCTGCCGTAAACTTGGTCCGCGGAGGTGCCGGTATGCGCGATGTAGATGCCGAGGCCGCCCGCGGAGATCGAGCTGAGGTTCACCAGATTGCCGCCGGTGCTCGTATCCTGGATGCCGTACCCGCCCGCCGAAATCGTGCTTCGGCTCAGGGTATTGCCGCTGCCCGAATTGTAATAGACGCCGGCATAGCTTGAATTGGGCGCGGAGATATAGCTTTGATCCACGCCGCCGCCGCTGCTGCTTTGATACCAGATGCCGTGCCCGCCCGCCGCGATCGTGCTGCAGATCACGCTGCCGCCGTTGCTGCTTTGATAGTAGATGCCGTGCCCGCCCGCCGTAATCGTGCAGGAGCTCGCGATGCCGCCGCTGCTGCTTTGATACCAGATGCCGTACCCGCCCGCCGTGATCGTGCTTTGGCTTATGGAATCGCCACTGGACGAATGGCAATAGACGCCGGCGCCGGATGTGTTGGTCGCTGAAATATAGCTTTGGCTCACGCTGTTGAAGTTGCCGGTGCTATTATCCCAGACGCCGTACATGCCTGCCGCGATCGTGCTCTGGCTTATGATATTGTGGCCGGGGAACATGCCCCCGGAAGTGTAAAAAACGCCGCTCGCGTTAGTGCCTGGCGCGGAAACATAGCTTTGGCTTATGGTGTTGTAACCAGTACCCCAATCGACGCCGTCAGCCTTGCTCGAGGTGATGGAGCTTTGGCTCACGCTGTTGTAGCCGTACGTGGTCGAATCCCAGATGCCGGACAGGACCGCCGTGATCGTGCAGGAGCTCACGCTGTTGTGGCCGAGGCTGCCATCATAGATGCCGTACCTGCCGGCCGTGATCGAGCTGGAGTTCACGCTGTTGTAGCCGGTCTGATTCGCGTAAGAGATGCCGTACGCGCCCGACTTGTTCGCGGTTATGGTGCTTTGGGTGATGGTGTTATACGCGCTGTTTTCGAAGTAGACGCCGGCCGTGGTGATATTGCCGCCGGTGTCGAGTATGCCGACGCCGGAGATCACGGCGTAATTGATGACGGCAAGATCACCCAAGAGTATGCCGTAGGTGAGCGGGTTTGGGGCCAGGATCGTGAGGTGCTGGATGGTAACGCTGCTGGCCTCTATGTCGATGGCCTCCCCCGAGGGCGGGGAGATCACGGGCGCGGAGCTTACGAAGCTCGGGTCGGACATGATGATGAATCGATAGCCGTTGCTCGTGATGTTCTGGACCGTCACGGTTTCGGAATAGGTCTGTGTGTCGCGCACCACGATGCAAGTGGTCGTCGAGAGGGTGGCGCCGTTGTAGGCGTCAACCGCGCTTTTGATGGAGGTGTAGTCCCAATTGCCATTTTGGCCCACGTTGTAGCCGGCGCCACAGCCTGGCATGTTCAAGGGGGCCGGGACCTTCACGATCGTGGCTGTGGAGGGCACGGCGTTGGACATGGCCCAGAGCGTGTAGTAGCCCGGGTTGACGTTGGACGGGAGGTCGAAGGTCAGCGACGTGGCGGAAAAGGGATGGGTGTAGATCGAGGTGGATAGGTCCAGTATGGGACTGCTTTGATTGGCCCAATTGCTGCCGGTGTCGTTGGGCCTGAGGTAGAGGCGGGGCAGGTTGGCCGCCGAATCCGCGGTCCCGCCGTTCGACCCGCCGGATACGCCCGTAAAGCTCGTCCCGGTCACCGTGTAGCTGATGCCGGGTCTAAGGGTGACGGGGAAGCTGCTTGAGCCGTTGATCGTCGCGACGGCCGGCTGTATGACGGGGCTGACCGCGGCATAGGCATACTCGGTGTAAAGGATGAGCTCGGCCGTTGAGATGGCGGTAGTCGTGTTGCTGCCCCCCGCGACGAGCACCTTGCCGCTGGGCAGCAAAGCGGCCATGTGCCCGGCGCGCAGCGCCTTCATGACATTGATCGTGGTCCAAGTCCCGGACGCAGGATCGTAGAGCTCAGCCGTGGAGATCGCAGCGGTCGCGTTGTAGCCCCCCGAGACGAGCACCTTGCCGCTGGGCAGCGGAATGGCCGCGTGTCCATAGCGCGCAACCTTCATCAAGCCGGTCGCGCTCCAGGTCCCGGCCACGGGGTCGTAGAGCTCGGCCGTGGAGAGAGGACCTCCGTTGTACCCCCCCGCGGCGAGAACCTGGCCATTGGGCAGCCAAGTGGCCGTGATGCTTCCGCGCGCCGCGCTCATGGAACCGGTTGTGGCCCAGGTCCCGGCCGCGGGATCGTAGAGCTCGCACGTGGAAAGAGAGGCTCCCGAGATGAGCACCTTGCCGCTGGGCAGCAACGTGGCCGTGTGCTGGCAGCGAGCCGCATGCATCGATCCGGTCGTGGCCCAGGTCCCAGTCCCGGGGTCGTAGAGCTCGCACGTGGAAAGATAGCCCAAGTTGCTCCCCCCCGTGACGAGCACCTTGCCGCTGGGCAGCAAAGCGACCGTGGGCAACTCGCGCGGCGTGAGCATCGAGCCGGTCGTGGCCCAGGTCCCGGCTACGGGGTCGTAGAGCTCAGCCGTGGAGAGGATGTTGCCCACATTGTCGAGTCCTCCCGCGACAAGCACCTTGCCGCTGGGCAGTAAAGCCGCCTGGTGCTGGTAGCGCGCCTTATTCATCGCGCCGGTCGTGCTCCAGGTCCCGGCTGCGGGGTCGTAGAGCTCGGCCGTGGCGAGAATGGTATTTCCGATGTCGCTAGTGCCTCCCGCGACGAGAACCTTGCCGTTGGGCAGCAGCGTCATCGTATTGGTTGCGCGAGGCGCGCCCATGGGGCCGGTCGTGGTCCAGCCTCCGGCCGTGGGGTCGTAGAGCTCGGTCGTGGCGAGAATGCTTCCGCTTGCGCTTTGGCCCCCCGTGATGAGCACCTGGCCGTTGGGCAGCAAAGTGGCCGTGTGCTTCATGCGCGTCGCGTTCATGGCATCGGTCGCGGCCCAGGTCTTGGCCACGGGGTCGTAGAGATAGGCTGTGGAGATATAGGTGCTTCCGGATAGCCCGCCCGTGACGAGCACCTTGCCGCTGGGCAGCAGCGTGGCCGTGTGGCTCTCGCGTCCCGTGGTGATCGAGCCGGTCGTGCTCCAGGTCCCGGCCGTGGGGTCGTAGAGTTCGGCCGTGGGGGTGTCGGCGCTTCCGTTCCATCCTCCCACGGCGAGAACCTTGCCGTTGGGCAGCAGCGTGCTCGTGCCCTCGAGTCGCGGCTGGTTCATCGTGTTGATCGCGGCCCAGGTCCCGGACGCAGGGTCGTAGAGCTCAGCCGAGCTGGTCACGTTGCCTCCCGCGACGAGAACCTTGCCGTTGGGCAGCAGCGTGGCCATGGCAGCGCCGCGTTCAGCAGTCATGAGCCCGGTCGAGGTCCAGGTCCCGGCACTGGGGTCGTAGAGGTCGGCTGAGTGTTGGCCAGTGTCGCCGCCCGCGACGAGCAGCTTGCCGTTGGGCAGTACTGTGGCCGTGTGCCAGTAGCGTGGTCGGTTCATTGATGAGGCCGCGCTCCAGGTCCCGGCCGCGGGGTCGTAGAGCTCGGCCGTTGAGAGGTTGCTGCTGCCGTTCCAGCCTCCTGCGACGAGCACCTTGCCGCTTGGCAGCAAAGTGGCCGTGTGATTGTTGCGCACCGTGCTCATAGGGTTGGTCGTGGTCCAGGTCCCGGCCGCGGGGTCGTAAAGCTCGGCCGTGGAGAGAATGTATCCGCTTCCGTTTTGGCCTCCCGTGACGAGTACCTTGCCGTTGGGCAGCAATGTGGCCGTGTGAAGGTAACGTGCCGTGCTCATCGAGCCGGCTCCGGCCGCGGTCCAGGCCGGGTCTATCAGCACCGGATACTCCAGCCCCCTGTCATCGAAAGAAAGCGCCAGCACATCCGCCCCCGGCCGCTCGTCCAGCCTGAACTTTCCCTGCGTCCTTCTTCCCTTCGCGTCCACCACCACCGGCCGCGAAAGCCGCAAGAGCGCCGCGCCTGAAGCGTCCAAGGCCTCGAGATCTCCGTCCGCGGCCACCCGGAAAGACTTGATCTTCCCTTGGGGCCGAAGTTCCTGCCGGAACTGCCTGGGCGCGGCCGGCGAGCCGATGTAGTAGAACTCCTCGACTTCTTGAGGCGAAGCGGCCAGGAAGATGTCCGTGTCCCGGTACGGCGCGGGATAAAGGATGGTCCCGTCCTGGACTTTGGCCTCGCTCGGCGCGCCGCCCAGAGGACGCACCTCGACGACCGAATCTCCCAGGCGCACCGTATAGGTTCCGCCATAGGTCTTCGGGAATATCGGAGGATGCGCAGCTCTGTCGCCGTCGCGAGCGGCCAAGACAGCCAAAGCCGCTCTTTCCTTCGGCTTCAAGACCCCCGCGGCTTGAGAGGAGCGCCGATAGCCGACAAAAGGAGAGATGCCCCGCCGCGACTCGTCATACTTGAGGTCTTTCAAGCGCGCCCATTTCTCGCCCAGGCTGGGGAACCGCTCCTTGAGCCTCGGCACGAAAGATTCCAGCGCCTGGTCGCGGAATATCTTCAGGTTGTGCGCGGCCTTCACATCATCGGGATGCCTGGCCTGCAGGTCCGTCAGCGCCGCGACCGCGCTGTCCACGCGGCCGCTGTTGGCGTAGGCCACGGCCAGGTTGTTGCCGATCTGCGGGTCCTCCGGGCTCAGGCGTCGGGCTTCCTCGAGGAACACGATCGCCTGGTCCGGCTCGCCCAGCCGCAGATACGCGGAGCCCAGGCCGAAGAAAGCCTGGTCCTCGTCCACCTTGGCTTGCAGCGTCTGGTTGGCCCATCGCGCCGGCTCAAGGACCTCGGGCCCCAGCGCCCGCAGAATCTCCTGGCGGTCCGGATCATGGGTGAGCTGGATGGCCAGGGCAAGACGGTACTGCCAGGCCGCATCTTTCCACTGGCCCTCGTCGTAATATGCCTTGGCCAGGCCGTAGTGCGCGCGGGCCGATTGCGGGCAGGTGCGCACCGTGGCGCGCGCTAGGGTCCCGGCGCCTTGCCAGTCCAGGTTGCGCTCCATCGTGCACCAGAGATAGACCACGGCAAGGCCGGCCAAGCCGAGGGAGGTGAGCGGCAAAGCGCGGCGTCGCGGCGCCGGCAGCCAGGCCAACGCCTGGCTGAGCACGAGCCCCCAGCCGATCATCGAAGCGTAAAGGTAGCGCTCGTTGAGGATGGTGTTGACCGGGATCAGGTTGGAGACGGGCGCCAGGGCGAGGAAGAAGAACAGGATGCCGAAGCCGAGTCTCGGATTTCGTCGCGCCTGCCATGCGCCCAGGGCCACGAGGCCGGCCAGGAGCAGGGCGCAGCCCAGGGCCTCGCAGTCCAGCGCGTGCTTGACCTCGAAGAGGTACTCGAAGCTCAGGGGGCGCGGCAGAAGGGCCAGCCTCGCGTAGAGGGCGAAGGGCTTGAACATGGTCAGCATCTGCGACATGAAGTCTCCGGCCCAGTAGCCGGTCTGGCCCAGCTTGCCCAAGGCCAGCGAACGCATCGCCACATAGACGGCCAGAAGCCCGAAGTAGGGGATAAGGCTAAGGGCTCCTCCGGCGCGCGGCGCGGGGGTCTTCGCTTTCGGAGAGGGCGCCGCCTGTATCCAGAGCCACAGGCCGAGCGTGAAGGGCAGCGTGGCCGCCATCTCCTTGCATAGCAGGGATAGTCCAAAGCAAGCCAGCGACAGGACGAGGTCCCGCGCGCCCGGCTCGCCCGCGCCGACGCGGCGCTGCCGGCGGGCGAAGAGTATCCAGCTCAGCAGATAAAAGAACAGGTACCACAGGTTGCCTTGCTCCGCGATCCAGGCTACGGACTCCGTCTGGACGGGATGGAGCAGGAAGACCAGGGCCGTGACGAATCCGATCCGGCGTGAGCTGAAGAGCGCGGCGATGAGCCAGAAGACGAGCAGTCCGTTGGCGATGTGAAGCAGCACGCTGACGAGGTGGTAGGGTCCGGCTTTGAGCCCCGCCGCGCGATACTCCATCGCGTAGGCGAACAGCGGCAGGGGCCGCCACGTGTGCCGGCTTTGGTCCGCGTGCCAGTACTGGCTATCGGCCTGGAAGAATTTGGCCGCGGGCGAAAGGCTGCGCACCGCCGGGTTGCGCACGATCAGGATCTCGTCGTCCGAAACGAAGCCCGCGTGCAGGCACCCCTGGTAGGCGCCCCAGCCCAGGAGGACCAGGGCCGCGCAGGCGAGCATAAGGGTCAAGGATTTGGCTCCGACGAGCCTCAGAACGCGCGCGCGCAATAAAAAAAGGGCTCCCTTTGGGGAGGGCGTGTCGACGACCTGATTGTCATTGGTGGATATGTTAACGATCACGGGGGAAGGTAGGTGTTTTTCTGCCCCGGAAGGAGCGGCATTGTCTATAAATCCTCTCGTACGACTTATCATCGTGGTAAGTATTGGTTATCCATGCGAAATACTTATTGCGAAGTTGCGAAATATTATCGAATTAATCATCAAAATCAACGATTTTCAGATGAGAGGAGGATCCGGGCCTGCCGGATCGGCTCCGGCAATCGGCGCCCGAGCGGGTATTTGAAGGCGGACGGGGAGTGCTCTGGGCAGGTCGGATCGGCCGGCCTGCCGGATGCTTAGCGGCGTAAAATGGCTCTCCTGGCGCTTGATTTGACATGTTGTCATTTTGCGCGCTCGCGCGCGCGCGCGTATTAATATTATTGATAATTATTGGTGCGCAGCGCATGAGGATACTATACTTAATTGGGGCACGCGTTTGGCTCTCCATACGCATCCACGGCTTCGGCCATGGGCGCGAACAACGACGGGGTCGTTATCCTTCCATGTGTCGGATCCCGGCGGAACCGAGGCAAGCGGGCAAGGCCGCCTTGATTACTTGATGATGAAGACGGTCCCGGTGTAGGTCTTGCCCGCGGCGCTGAGCTGGTAGATGTAGGTCCCCGAGGGCACCGGCTTGCCGCCGGTTTTTCCGTCCCAGATGAGGCTGTTGGGCACGGGGCCGGCCGGCAAGGCTCCCACCACGAGCCGGCCGCGCACGTCGAAGATCTTGCCGTTGACCGGCGAGCCGGCGGGGTTGTCGAATATGAAGACCGCGTTGTCGTTCTTCTGGTCGCCGTTGGGGGTGATGAAGCGGTTGGTGAGCCCGGCGGCGTTGAAGACGAACCCTGTCGAGCGCGCGGCGAGGCGAAGCTGATAGGGTCCGAAGAACGCCGTTTGGATGACCATGGCTTGGTTGGCTGAGTCGAGCTTGCCATAGAGCTGCATCCAGTCGGCGTTGTTGTACCAGAATACGCTGAGGTTGCCCGGTTGGGGCGCGGGCAGCCCGGTGCCCAAGCCGGAGGCCACGACGGAGGAGCCGGTCGTGTTGTAGCGCAAGTTCAGCGTGGCCATGCCGTCGATGGTCAGCTTCGTGTCCAGGACGCGGCCGCCTTTGTAGGCCGTGAACTGCACGTCCTTCATGATGCCGTGCGCCAGGTCCGGGGTCCCGCTGCTGGGCCTGATGAGGTAGGCGGTGTCCGGCTGTCCGGGCGTCCCCATGATGGCCTTGATCCCCTGCGGCGGGATATTCATGTAGGAGCCGTCTGCGGCCACGATCCAGGCGCTATTGTTGCCTGCACAGCGCACTATGGAAAAGGGTGATCCCGCGGTGATATTGACGGCTTTGATGCTGTAGCAGTATCCGGTGATGCCGGCGGGATCGGTCCAGGTGAGCGCGCTGCTTGTGGAGAGGTTGACCATGAGGCTCCAGGACGCTCGGACGGGGGCGGTGGCGCGGTAGACCTGGTAGAGGCTGAGCTCTTTGAGCGACGTGTTGGCCGGGTCGGCGAAGGGCGTTAAGTCATCGAAGTTGCGCACGGCCATCCAGGTCAATGCGACGCCGGAGGAAGTGGTCGCG
>CAIKVT010000051.1 GCA_903830945.1 uncultured Elusimicrobia bacterium | reverse complement strand
GGCCATTCCGACAAGCCGGATTTGGGCGGATAGCTCAGTTGGTAGAGCGCCGTGCTGATAACACGGAGGTACCGGGTTCGAATCCCGGTCCGCCCACCATTTTTACAGGCCCGAGCCGTCCGTCGGACTTTGCCATCCCATGAGCGAGACCATGCCGCAGATGAAACCGGCGCCGGCCCTGCCGCGCCATACCGAGATCGACCGGCGCATCCTGGAGTTCTGGAAGGAGCACCGGACCTTCGAAAAGCTCCGCGAACTGCGCCGAGGCCGGCCGCCTTTCCGCTTCGTCGATGGTCCCATCACGGCCAATAACCCCATGGGAGTGCACCACGCCTGGGGCCGCACCCTCAAGGACGCCTTCCTCCGCTATAAGGCCATGCGCGGCCATTCCTGCCGCTACCAGAACGGCTTTGACTGCCAGGGGCTATGGCTCGAGGTGGAGGTTGAGAAGGAACTGGGCTTCAAAGGCAAGCCTGACATCGAGCGTTTCGGCATCGATAATTTCTCGCGCAAGTGCCGGCAGCGCGTCGAGAAGTTCTCCCGCATCCAGGCGGAACAATCCGCGCGCCTGGGCCAATGGATGGACTGGGACAATTCTTATTACACCCACACCGACGGCAACATCCTCGGCATTTGGCACTTCCTCAAGCTCTGCCGGCAGAACGGATGGCTCACCCGCAAGGCTCTGCCCATGCCTTGGTGCCCGCGCTGCGGCACCAGCCTCTCCGAGCACGAGATGGCGGGCTCCCACCAGGACATCCAGCACCTCTCGGTGTTCGTGCACCTACCACTGAAGGACGACCCGAAGCGGCGCCTGCTCCTCTGGACCACCACACCCTGGACCCTTTCCTCCAACACGGCGGCGGCCGTGAACCCGGAGCTGCAGTACTGCGAGGTCTCCTCGCCTCAATGGCCGCACCGCCTCATCCTCTGCAAGGACGCTCTGGGCAAGCTGAAGTCCTATGCGCCCAAGGTCGAGCGCATGTTCCCGGGCAAGGAGCTCGTCGGCCTGCGCTACGAGACCTTCTTCCCCGACTTCGAGCCACAGAAGACCGTGGACCACAAAGTCGTTCCCTGGGCCGCCGTGGACGCGGCCGAAGGCTCGGGCATCGTGCACATCGCTCCCGGCTGCGGCCGCGAAGACCACGAACTGGGCCTGGAACAAAAGCTCGTCGCCATCAGTCCAGTGGACGACAATGGGATATTCCTCAAAGGCTTCGGCTGGCTCACCGGCCGCGCCGCCGGCGCGGTCGCCGACGACGTGGCCAAGGCGCTCTCGGACGCCGGCAAGCTCCTCCGGTCCGAGCTGTACACACACCCTTATCCGGTCTGCTGGCGCTGCAAGAACGAGGTCATCTTCCGGATGGTGGACGAATGGTTCATCAAGACCGCCGAAATCAAACCCCGGCTCAAGAAGGCCGCCGCCGCCGTGGTCTGGATGCCCGAGCACCTGGGCAAGCGCATGGATGACTGGCTCGAGAACATGGGGGACTGGTGCATCTCCCGCAAACGCTTCTGGGGCATGCCCCTGCCCTTCTTCTCCTGCTCCTGCGGCGAGCTCACAGTCGTGGGCTCGCGCGAGGAATTGCGCGCGCTGTCCGCTGATCCCACGAAGGTGGACGCCCTTCCGGAGCTTCACAAACCCTGGATAGACGAAATCGCGATCCGCTGTCCAAAGTGCGGCAAGAGCGTGTCTCGCGTCGTCGAGGTCGGAGACTGCTGGCTCGACGCGGGCATCGTGCCCTACTCGACCATGGGCTATTTCACGGACCGCGCCGCATGGGAAAAGCAGTACCCCATCGAGTGGGTCTGCGAGATGCGCGAGCAGGTCCGGCTGTGGTTCTACTCCATGCTCTTCATGGGAGTCACCATCAGCGACCGCGCGCCCTATGAGAGGGTCCTGGCCCACGAGCGCGTCATCTCCGAAGAGGGGACGAAGTTCTCCAAGACCGGCTACATGATCCATTTCGACGAGGCCGTGGACAAACTAGGCGCCGACCCCATGCGCTACCTCTACTGCGGCCAGCCCGTGGCCCTGGACCTGCGCTTCGGCTTCAACCTGGGCGAGATGGCGGGCCGCAAGCTCTGCGCCCTCTGGAACATCTACGTCTTCTTCGTGACCTACGCCCTGGTCGATAAGCCCGACCTCGCAGCCGTGGTGCCCGCCGATTCCCGCACCGTGGCCGACCGCTGGCTTCTGGCGCGCACCCACGCCTTGCTCGCCGCGGCCACCAAAGCCTACGAAGGCTATGCCATCAATACGGTCGTGCGCGAAGCCGACGCATACCTGGAAGACGTGTCCAATTGGTACGTGCGCATCAACCGGCGTCGCTTCTGGCGCAGCGGAGCCGCCGCGGACAAGGCCGCGGCCTACCAGGCCCTCCATAACGGACTCCAGACGCTAGTCGAGGTCCTGGCGCCCATCGTCCCGTTCATCACCGAGGAGATCTGGCAGAACGCGGTGCGGCCGCTGCTCCCAGGGGCCCCGGAATCGGTCCACCATGCGGACTGGCCGGTCACGCCCGAAGGCTGGGCCGACACCGGGCTGCTCGAACGCACCTCGGCCGTGCGCCGGGCCATCAGCCTGGCCCTGCACCTGCGCGAGAAAGCGGACATCCGGGTGCGCCAGCCCCTGCGCGAGCTCATGGTCAAATGCCCGGAGCAGATCGCGACAGCGCTGCAAGAACAGCTCCCGATCGTTCTGGCCGAGACCAACATCAAGGGAGTGCGGTTCATCACCGATACGGACGCCCTCTACGTGCCCCAGCTCGCGATCAACCTCCGCGCCGCGGGCCCGGTCCTGCGCGGCGACATGGGGAAGGTCAAGGAACTGGTCGCCAACGCCTCGCCCGCGGAGATGTCGGGGATGGTAGCCAAATTCGATGCCGGACAGCCTTGCCGCGTCTCAGGACATGAGGGAGACCTGCCGCCCATCGTCTTCACGCGCGAGAAGGGTATGGCTCCGGGCTTCCAAGTCGCGGAGGAGGGGGACCTCACTCTCGCCCTCGACACGCGCCTAGACGAACCCCTGGAGCTCGAAGGCCTCGCACGCGACGTGGTGCGCCATCTCCAGGTCCTGCGCAAGGACGCTGGGCTCGAGGTCACGCAGCGGGTGGAATTGGGCTGGACCACTCCTAGCGCCAAGCTCAAGAAAGCCCTCGCCGAGCACCGCGACCACATCGCCGAGGAGCTGCTCGCGGTCAAGGTGATCGAAGGAGACCTGCCCAGCGAGGGCATGCACAAGGATTTTAAGATATCAGGCCATCCACTGACCGCAGCCATCAGGCCCGCATCATGATGGACTGGCGGCGCTCCGCGCCGACAGTCCGACGCGGCCCTTCCTCAGCCGCGTCGATCCCATGAAGGCCGCGCCCTACCGGGCTACTTGACCACGACGATCTTCTGGGTCTTATCGACGCCGGGACCGGCCATATGCACAAGATAGACGCCGCTGGCCACGCGGTTGCCCGCCGAGTTATTCCCAAACCAGTCCACGGAGCCCTTTCCCGCCGGAACGTCACCGTCAAAAAGCGTGCCCACCAGCGCGCCGCTGAGCGTATAAAGCTTGAGCGTCACGTGCCCCGCGCTCTGGATCTCGTACTTGACCGTGGCCTTCTCTCCCCGGGCCGGATTGAAGATGTTGTTATAGGCATGAAACGCGGCCCCAAGAGTCGCGAGGTTGATCGGATTGGATAGGCCCAAGGAAATCGGCTGGCGCGGCGGATTCACCGTCTGGCTGGAAACGTTGCTGCCGAAAACCTCCAGGTAGATCGTCCCCACCGAAGGGAAGCATTGCGAGAAGCTCCAAAGTCTGCCGCCGCTGGCCAGACATGATCCCGTGCTGATGCGGACCTGGCCCGTGATCATGCCCAAGGCATTGACCACCGAGCCGGGGGCCACGTTTAAAAAACTGACCGTTCCGTTGCTCATCGAATTAGGGATCACGTTCTTGGCTTGGTCGCGCAACTGGGCATAGGCGAAAGAGTAGTCCTGCGTCTGCGTCCAAGTGGTCACGGCCACGGAAAAGTCGATGACATCGTGATCGAACGAAGCCTGCACCACGCTCCCGACCAATGCTCCGGAACGAGGATAATTGAAAGTCAAAGCATAAGGGAGCATGGAATTGACGCCGCTGTCGAACCCGCCGCCCACCTGCAAGAACATCTGTCCAGCCGTGGGATTATCATAGTTCAAGACCACGGTCTGGGCGTCCGACTTACAGTCGCTCTCATCACAGTAGATGAAAGACGAAGGCACCATGGCCACGACGTCGTGGTGGAGATCGTAGAGAGTCAGGCCATAGCCGTTGTAGTACCCATCGGGAGGCTGGGCGTGGACGGGCAGCGTCATGATAATCGAGATCGAACCGGGCCCGGCTCCGAAAGTGTAGAAGTCCGTATGCCCGGCCGAGGATATCGCGCCTGTCACCAGGGTGTAGGTACTCACGTCCAAGGCGCTCTCGAAGCCGGTGTGGGCTTCATTTGAGCCGAGCGACAGACCGTGCTGCGTGAAGCGACGGAAAATTGAACTGCCATACGTCATATTCGCTCCACCGCAGGCCGCCACGAGACCTTGGCTGTCCACCCGTGACAGGGCGTCCAGGAACTCCTCGAAGCTCTCAGGAAAAAACAACAGGGACTGGAAAACCAACCCATCCGCGCAAGCCGGGCCTGCGGAGGGGCCCAGACGGGTGATCTGGTCGGCGCGAATGTCCCAAAGAGCCTGGCTGAAGAACCGGCTATCATCGTGGATCTCCCCTGCCCAGGCCGTGTTGACGTAGCCGGCGGGGGAGGTGGCCTGACAAGACGAGCCTGAACACAACAGCCGGCACTTGTTGTATTCCGCTGTGCCCGGATCGAGGCAGTCAAGTTCACGTAAGGCCGGGCCGCCGTTGTAATAAGCGCCGATGGACGAGTCATTGAGGGAGGTCGCCGAGAAATAGTCCGCGAGCCCTTCGGAGATGGCGCCTGCCTGCCCGAAGTTCTGAATCGACCAGATCTTCTCCACCATGTAGTGCGTATATTCGTGGTGAGTGACCGTCGCGTCGTCCGCGAGGACATCGGGCCGAGAGTTGCCGGTGATGTCCGTATCCCCGAAGTTAAGGTTGTCTTGGTCAGGATTGTAGAAAGGGTCGCTGATAGTCGGCCCCACGAGAGCGATAGCGTTGACCGGATGGCTGTTGATATCGGCCGCCAGGGTGCTGTCCACGCCGGGTGTCCCGCTCGGATAGCCGGGGCCGTAAGGGCCGCCCGCCGGCATGCCGGAAACAAAAAAATCGTGCATGAGGTTGATGTGATAGAACAAGCTGATCTCGCTGCGCCTCCCTTCCAAGGCCATGCTCGGGCTCCAAGTCAGATCGTTGCTCACGCCAGGAGTGTGCGGGGAGGGCAGGACCAGGTAGCTGGAAAGACTCACGTCGTAGCCAGACTCGCCCCGCGATTGGGCGTTCGACTTAAGCCGCAGCTGGTAGGAATCGCCGGCCACGGCCGTGCCGTTAAAGGCGCCGCGGTTGCCGAAGAACGCTCCCACGGGGTTGCCGAGAGGATCCAGCACCGCCAGCTCGTCATCATCGTCGACAGCGCTGGCTTCGCTGCCGTTGCCCTCGGACACGGTCCCGACCCGAAAGGAGGTAAAGATGGGCAGAGCCTTGACCACGGTCCGGCTGCTCGGATCCAGGACATGGACCTGAGACACCAAAGTGGCGTTATCCGGGTAGGGATGCGGTGACGAGAGCGGGGTATTCGCGGTGTACCACTGACCGCCGCCGTTGTCATAATGAAGGCTCGGACCCCTAAAATTGGAAACATTGACGTAAGGCCCCTGCAACTGAGTGAACATCGCGCCATACTGTGTGCCGCAGTAGAAGCCGTCGCGGCTGAGCATAGAGTCGTAATAAGTCTGGGAGAAGGTGCTCGCGTCGACAACATAAACGTTCTGGTGACGGAAAGGCCGGGTCTGCAGGATCGGGGTGCTGGAAGGATCCACGTCGTAGACTTGACCGGAGATAGTTCCCGAAGTCAAGCAGACCGCGACGAAGCGCAGGTCGTTGTAACGGAAAAGCACCGCGCCGGTGTGCGCGTCGATGTAGTAGCGCCAGAGCGCCGATTTATCACGCGCCGTGAACTTCCAAGCCAGACGCACCTCTCCCGTGCTCTCTTCCGGAAAGATGACCAGGGCCGCGCGGCTGGAAGGAGCGCTCCCCGCGTCCCGCAGAACCACGGCCGCGGCCTGCGCGGCCGTGACGGTCGGAGTGATGTCCAAAGTCAAGTCCGGCTCAAAGCGCGAGTGCACGCCGGTCACGGCGCCGCGCGCATCAAGGTGGACCTTCACCCGCGCAAACTCGACGGGGAGCCCCCGATAGGTCTGGCTGTATAGGACGTGGCGGCGGCCGAGAGCGGAGGTCACACGCTCAACGGTCAGGGTCGTCGGGTCGATGCCGAGCAGATCGCGCTGCTCCGCCAAGAAGGCGGCCGCGGCCTCTTGAGGAGTCCCGAAATGCGGCGCAGACGCGCCTTCCACAAGAGCGGAGGGCAGGCCGGTACGGCCATCGAACCGGACCTTCCACCGGCCGCCTTGGGCTTTATTGAAGGGCCCAAAAGCGGTCCTGGACTTGACGGATGGATTGCGGCGGCGAGGGCGAGAGAACTGATCGATTCCAAAGCGCTTGATGTCCGCGCGGGGATCGCTCGGAGCCCGGATGGCGTAGGCTTCGCGCGGACCCAGGAAAACCGCCGCCGACAAGGCGGCGCCCGCCAGGGTCCGGATCAGGTGTCTTAAATGCTGACCACGCCGCATGGCGTCACTAGGTTATACTAATCCATTTACAGAAATGTTTCGCTTCAAAAAAACACGGAGAGGGAGGGATTCGAACCCTCGGTACCCGTTTGCACAAGTACAACGGTTTAGCAAACCGTCGGTTTCAGCCGCTCACCCACCTCTCCACAAAATCGTGAAAAGCGACGAGAAAAATCATAGCTTATTGGCGGACCAATTGCGATTCCTCGGCGTCACAGCCACCGCAGCGTAGTGCCTGTCGCGGG
>CAIKVT010000050.1 GCA_903830945.1 uncultured Elusimicrobia bacterium | reverse complement strand
CCAAAAGAGAAACATGCTTAAACCCGCGCCAGGCGTCAACCCCTAGGGCGAGCCCGGAATATCGCTGACCGCAAGACTCCGCGGAGCGGCGGAAAACACGCTCGCTTCCACCGCATCGATGATATCGATGGCTTTATCGGTACGGTCATCATGGTAAAATAACTATTGAGATATGGATTTTTTCAAAGCCCTGACCCAGCGTCGCTCCATCCGAAAATTCTCCGGCCGCAGGATATCCGAAACCGTGGTCCGGAAAATGATCGCCGCGGCGCGCCAAGCCCCGTCCTCGATGGACGGACAGCCTTGGGAGTTCATCGTGGTCCGTGACGCAAGGATGAAGGAGCGCCTGGCGCGGTTCAAGAACAAATGGTGTCCCAAGGAAAAACAGGATTATTCGGCTGATTTCATGAAAGGCGCATCCGTGATCCTGGTCATCTGCTCGGACAAGAACAGGTCGTTCTCCCGCTGGATCGAGAACGGGACCATCGCCGCGACCTACGTGCTGCTGGCGGCCAGCGCCTTGGGGCTGGGGGGGACGTTCATGACCGGCTTCAATCTCAAAAAACCGGGGCAGATGAGGGAGTTGCGCGGGTTGCTGCGCATACCGAAGCGGGTCAATCCCGTCGTGATGATCCCCTTGGGATTCCCGGCCGAAAAGCCGACGCGCAAGAGTTTGCGCCAGCTCGCCGGGCTCATCCATCATGACAGATTCTAACCTCGCCCGGACCGTGGACGATCGGCGACATGTCGGGCACTTTTTCTATGCTATCATTTGAAATATGGAGAGTGTCCCCGGGGGTAAGTCGGCATGAACAAAAGAATATTTTGCGTGGCCCTCAACGGGCGGCCGGGGAATCTGGCTGCCATCCTGGCGCGGTTCTCGCCTCACCTGCATGAGGTATTCGCCGCCGTGCCCCCATCGCTGGTGGGGTCGGGAAGAGCGGGCGCGCATCCCCTGACAAGGGAGAAGATGGCGGAGCAAGCCAAAGCCGCCCATGCGGCGGGCGTGGGCTACACCGCCCTGATGAACGCGGTCAGTCTGGGCGGGCGGCAATTCCAGCCGGAATTCCTCTCCGAGTTCCGAGGCTTCCTGGACTTCGCCGCGGCCAACGGGATCGACGCCCTGACCATCGCCGATCCCTTCCTGATCCATCAGGCCGTCGAGTTCCGCGATTCCACGGGCGCCAAGCTGGCCATCTATGTTTCAAGCTTGGCCGACATCACGGATGCGGTGACCGCCAAGCGCTTCGAGGAGATGGGCGTCGACCGGATCATCCTACATCAGAACGTCAATCGCGACTTCCCGGCACTGCGCGGCATTCTGGATACCGTATCCTGCGAGATCGAGCTTTACTCCAACACGGGCAGCCTCTACAAATGCCCCTACCGTCAGGCGCACCGCGTCCTTGTCTCGCACCTGAGCACCCTGCCGCCCCAGCAGCTGGCCAGCCCTGACAATGGGAATTGGTACAAGGCCCATTACGTCGCCGTCAGAAAGTCCAAACCTCTGGAGATCGTGATGGCCCCCACCATCCGTCCGGAAGACGTGGCCTTCTATCAAAAGAACGGCATCCGCCTCTTTAAGATCAGCGGACGCGCAATGCCCACGGAGTGGATGGAGACCGTCCTCCAGGCTTATGTGGAACGCGGCTGGAAAGGAAATATCGCCGATCTTTGCGACACCAACATGGGGCAGTCCATGCCGTTGATCAGCAACCAGCTCATGGACGGCTTGGCGCAGGAAGCAGCCGCCAACCCCGGAAACTATCGCCAGATATGTGAGAAGTACCTGCGGCGAATGGGGTCACTGGATATTTGACATCAGGCTCTCTCGGCCAGGGATGCGCAAGATCTTCGAGTTCATCCACTATGGATAATTTGAGCCGCACCGGAATCGTGGATAAACGGTACAGCGCGCGGCGCAGCATCGTATTGCGCTACCGCAAGGCCGGGCGCACAGGCCTCGGAGCGGCGGATCTGGCTTCCGCGAGCCTGCGCGAGGGAGCCCGGATATTCCCGCTCATGGAGCACAGGGGAGTGCCGATCTATATCCTCGACGAAGCCACCTTCACGGCCACGCACACGTTCGAGGATTCTCTTGCCGCGGTCTCCTTGGCCCACTGCCGGCGCCTCGGCTATAAGAAAATCCTATTCTCATCCGGCGGCAACCTAGGCACGGCCCTGGCCGCTTATGCCCGCAAGTCGCGGCTGCGCGCCTGGAGCTTCAATCCCTTGGACAACATGCCCGTGCTGGACCGGGGGATATTCTCGCAGCCGGGCATCTGCTTGGTGGGGGTGGCCGAGACCCAGAAGACCCGGGAGATGATGCTGGCTCTGCGCGAGCGGGTCAGGCGGTCTTTGGGCTACGACCCCTTGGTGCCGAAGCTGGAATGGCGCTTCGCAGCTTTCGGTCACCGGGCCTTGTTTATCCAAGAGTTCATGAAGGCCGAGAAGCTGGCTTTCGCCGCCATCGGCCAGACCATCAGCGCGGGCTTTGGCCTGCTGGCGATCTTCCGGGTGCTGCGGGAGCTCGGCGCGCCGAT
>CAIKVT010000049.1 GCA_903830945.1 uncultured Elusimicrobia bacterium | reverse complement strand
GCATTCAATCAGATTGAATGGCGCGTCCTGTAATCCGTATCTCATTCTACAGCCTGCGCATTCAAGCACAACATCATGCCCTCCGTCCTCGTGGAACCAGAAGCGATCGTGGCCACAGTTCGGGCACCTGTGATCGATGAAGAACTGCGCCATGTTTATCATTTACTGTGCTCCTGTGCTGGCTGAAGTGGCCGCATTCTGAGCCAGCAGCCCTTCGCGTGGCGGGCGCGGGGCCACATGTGCGCGATGCAATCGCGCTGGCCGTCCGGCCCGTTGATCCAGAATGTGCGCTCCGGCCCGGTGCTCCCTTCGCACGCCGCCTTTGGATAGACGGCCCTCACTCGGCCTTGCGCCACCCAGAGATTGGGGACCCACTTCTTCGGTCCGATTTCAGGGTAGCGGTCAGCGCGGCGACGAGTCATCGGCCGGAGCCTTGCGCGACGAGGCGCTTGATGAGCGCATCGGCCTTCGTGGCCCACGATACCAAGTTGTAACTTCCGCTCACGGCTTCCGGCATTGGCCCCAACTCCGCCGCTTCCTGCGCCAGTGGTTTCGGCTCAGCGCGGGAGAGGAGAATCCAGCCTTCCACGATGGATGGAGTGCTAAAATCGCGGGCACTGACCCAACGTATTGAACTCCATCTACCATCTTTCAATTTGATAGAGATCCAGTCGCCTATCTCCGGCCTCTCGCTCACCGGGCGCAAGTTGCCGACCTCAAGCGCCCACGCCTCGCGCCAAGAGAGGACAAGGTCGGCGACGCGGTTAGTACGTTCAAGGTCTGCATGAGCAGCCACGTCGAGCGTGCTCAGCCCGTACCACGCACGCCAGATTTGACGCGCAGCCTCCTCTCTCGTGCTCGGAGGTGCGCCCGGTGCTGGGCTGCTCATGGGGTGTCTCCATTGAGGCGGTTCCATTTCACCTTCACGACGCGAGATCTCTTGACGATATATTGTCCATCAATCTGCGTGCCGCTGAGGTCGAGCCCTCCGCCGACGTGCAGGCCTTCCGGCAGCGCGGTGATGCCCGTGCCGCGGAGGTAGAGCCCTCCGCCGACGTGCAGGCCTTCCGGCAGCGCGGTGATGCCCGTGCCGCGGAGGTCGAGCCCTCCGCCGACGTGCAGGCCCTCCGGCAGCGCGGTGATGCCCGTGCCGCTGAGGTCGAGCCCTCCGCCGACGTGCAGGCCTTCCGGCAGCGCGGTGATGCCCGTGCCGCGGAGGTAGAGCCCTCCGCCGACGTGCAGGCCCTCCGGCAGCGCGGTGATGCCCGTGCCGCGGAGGTCGAGCTCTCCGCCGACGTGCAGGCCCTCCGGCAGCGCGGTGATGCCCGTGCCGCTGAGGTCGATGTCGCCTTGGAACTTCAGATTGCCGCGCAGGTCCCGGAGACGGTCCCACAGATCTTCTCCGGGAACAGTTTCGACCGTTCCTTTGCGGATGCGAATCTTCTTATCTGAATGGACCACGCCATCCGCTGGATCATAGAAAATGATCTGCCAGCGGATCGGTTCATCATGGCGCAACAGACTCCAGTTCCCTTCTCCCCGTGGCAACCCGTGGAGTCCGCCTCCACATGCCCGGTTAGGGTTGGGGTCCCAGTCCGGGGCTTCGACGGCCCCGGCCGTGGGATAAGTGAAACCATGGGAAGACTTTCCGTTCTCCGCGCATGTGCGCAACATCCAGTCAATTGTCATCGGTGTTTCCTCAGTCCCCGCGGAATTGCGGGAGACCATTTCCTTCAGCATCGGCGGCCGTTTCCCACGAGGCCAGCATTCTCAGGCGAACGCTGATAGTCGACGCGGAGCGCGCATAACCGAACCTCTCGGCGTCGAACGCTGCTATCTTCCCCGTCGAATAGCCGTGGCAGCGGAGCGCCTGAATGAAGGCGTCCTCCTCCGCCGTGAAGCCGCGGACCTCTAATCCACCGCGCCGGCAGTTTCCTTTCCGGGCGCCGGCCGCGGGCCCGAGCCCGTGCGTCGCACGGTAAAAGCCTACCGTCGATGGATGCCTCCCGAGGCGCTCCGCGATCCGCGTGGTCGGCCAGTGCCTCTCCGCCAGACGCTCGATCTCCGTGCGCTCGTCGGGCGTCAGGCGCCCCCATTTTGTCACCCAGGGCGGCGCGGCGCTCATCTCTCTTCACCTTTCGTTCCCGGCACCGTTCTTCCAAATTAGTCGTTTCGCGCGTGCGGATATCTGCACTGGCGCGGATTGCCAGAGACGCACGGCTTTTTACCATCGAGACATTTCCAGCAAAAGTGATCGTGGAACCTCCCGCGCGCCGCGGCGCGCTTCGTCGCGAGGCGTGCGTTGCGCTCGTCCTCTGTCTCCTGGAATTGGTCATCCCAGTCAGGGCGTCCGCTCATAAGTGGTCATCCTCTTCACCTTTCGTTCCCGCGGCCGCCGCGTCATCGGCTTCATCAGTCGCAGCCATCGCCGCATCTTCCGCTGCTGTGCGCCGATCGAGCTCATGTCGGGCGGTGTGAAGCACGTCCTCATCGAAATCGCGAGCAAGCACCCAGTAGAGCAGCCCGTCGTCAACCTCCGACCAGGGCGTCCCACGATGACGGCCGAAGGTGACGCGCGGCAGAAGCGCTGGCTCGGCCGACCACTTGATCAAGTCCCCAACCGGCGCTCGCTCCAAGCACTTT
>CAIKVT010000048.1 GCA_903830945.1 uncultured Elusimicrobia bacterium | reverse complement strand
TGGCTGGAGAGCCTGGGCCGGCTGTCCGATGACCCTCCCCTGGTCGAGATAGCCGCTGTAGAACGCAGGCATGGGTTCGTGCTCGATCCGGCATCGCAGACCTATGGAACACTGACGCGGGCGCTGCAAAGGGCCATCAAAGCGGCAATAGAAGGCCGGCTGCGGCGACTATTGGAGGACCAGCCGTCCGAGCCGCCACGGTCCTTCCTCGGCGCCGAAGGTATCGACGCATTGACGCTCAAGCCGATCAGTCGCGCCCGCCAGATCATCCGCAGCGATGGTGGGCTGAGGTTCAGCGAAGCCGGCGCGCTCTATCTGGAGGAGGCCGGATCAACAATGCGGACAGGGACCATTGCCCATCACCGCCGCGTCCAGAAGCTATTTGCCACCTTCGTCCGCGATCAAGCTATCAGCCAGATCACGCGAGCGGACGCTGCCGACTTTCTGGCCAAGTTGCGAGCGAAGCGCGTCAATCCCAAGGGGGGCCAACTTGAAGGATTGTCAGCCCGCACGGTCAACACACATCGCAATCCATTGTCGCAAGTGTTCAAGTGGGCGCGCCGACGCGGCAAGATGGACGGTAGCAATCCGTTCGAGGATCAGCAGTTCAAGGAAGCCGCTCCCGAGGGATGGCTCCCCTTCACGAAAGACGAATTAGACAAACTGGTGAAGCCCGAAGCGGGCGCTCTCTATTGGCCAATGATGGTGTCGCTCTACAGCGGGATGAGATTGAATGAAGTCTGCGGCTTGCGCGTCGAAGATGTGGGCGAAGAACACGGCGTCCAGTTCTTCGAGGTGTCAGAACACGCAGGCCGTCTACTCAAGACGCGAGCAGCGAAGCGGCGCATTCCAATCCATAGCAAGCTGATCAACGCCGGGTTCATGGAGTACGTCTCGGCCAGAGATAAGCGCGTCGATCCCAAGGGGGATCAACTTAAGAATGGGACGCTATTTGACGTGACGGGACCGGAGGGAAAACCTGGGAAGTATGTCGGCCAAAAATTCGGTCGTTACCGAGAACAAGCCGGCGTGACCAGGGAGCGATTGTCGTTTCCTTCCTTCCGCAAGAACTTCGCGACGGCGATGGATCAAGCTGGCGTACATATAGACGATGCCGCTGCGCTCCTCGGGCACCGCAGATCATTTAGCTGGAGAGTGTATTCGAGTGGCCCCGGATTGCAGCGGCTCAAGGATGTGATTGAGAAGATCAGCTATTGAGGATCGCGATCTCTTGTCTCGCGGAGATTGTAGTCTTTGCGGGCATCATATAGCCGGTGCAAACACAACGCGACACTAGAATAGGAATGATCCGCAGGACCCGAACAATCGTGATTGAGATGTTCAGGGCCGCTCTGAAATTCCGCCGCCAGGGTTTTCACTGTGTCGTAAACGATAGGCGGCGCGGGATCATGAAAAGCCGCCACCCACACGCAGACCGCATCAATGGTGAACTCCTTCCGATCATAACTCACGAGCAATTCAGGCCCTCCATTCCAATTTTGAAAGGCCCCGATTGCCTGCTGAAATGCGTCTCGCAGGTCAGTGGGAATTGGGCGTGTATCCTGTGTATCCGGCATCCGAGCAAGGTGATCTATAAAACTGAATTATCAGTTAGTGCCCTCGGGACCAGGATTGCAGCGGCTCAAGGATGCGGTTGAGCGGGTCACTTACTGAGGGCCTTCTCCAGGAACATCTCGATCACCTGACTGAGCGAGCGGCGTTCGTTTTCTGCGATGCGTTCGAGTTTCTTGAGCATCGACGGGGTGCATCGGAAGGTGATGGAGGCAGAGCGGGTTTCATTTGACATCGACTGTACTCCTATAAGGCGATTGTCTTACAATGTAGGCTAAGAGGGCATTGTAGTCAAGGGTAATTCTAAAAAATCTCCGCGCGTGAGCCCGATTGGAGAAATTTTATATAGGGACTGCCGAGGCGAGGGTACGGGGCGTACGCCCCCGGTCTTTCCTCAATGGTGAGTAGATGAAATACCAGCGAAAGAGCAAAGCGACGAAAGAGCAAAGCGAGTTGCCCGAACCCTTCCTGATGTGGGCTTGGTACGCATAGCGCGGATAGATGTTGCGATTGTTATTGAGCATGGCGAGC
>CAIKVT010000047.1 GCA_903830945.1 uncultured Elusimicrobia bacterium | reverse complement strand
CATGCTCGCACCCCCTTGCGGATAGCCTTCTCGAATTCTGCCCAGGAGTCTCGTTCCCGAAGTAGATTAGCTTGCCACGCCTCTGCGGCGGCCCGTGCGGCGTACCATGCGGCGGCCCGCTCCTCTTCCGTCGCCTCGCCGATGGCGAAACGCTCGGCGACTTCGACCGCCTTGCGGCTCCGCTCATCGGTCAGGAGGTCCCAAACCGTTCGCCCCTTGGATATCGGCGTCCCACGAACACAAGCGCATCCATACAGGCGCAGTTTCCGCTCGTCCTTGTAGCCAATTCGCCCGAGGCCCCACCGCATCCAGTCGAGACGCTGGCACTTCTCCCATGCCTCTTTAAAGCTGCCGATATCCTTGCCCCAGGTCGCCCCTTCGGAGCACGCATCGTTCGCCGTCAGAAAGTCCTTAAACTTCATGCTCGCACCCCCGATCTCAAGTACGATTCGCTTTCGGCGCGATCCAAAGCGCGGAAGTCGTTGAGATACGCCGATGCCCGGTGCTCGATTCCCCTGCGTCCGGGCTCGCGGATCGCCTCGCGCATGGGCTCCAAGGATTCGTAGCTTTCCGTCCAGTCTTTGTGCAACACCATAGTGTGCTCCTTCAATGAGATAACCGCCGCATACGCAACGGTACAGCGCCCGGGCCGGGATGATCCGGCCCCTACGTTCGGCGCTTAGGCATCCTAGGATTCCAGGGCGACTAGACCCAGGCCGGCGTCGTGTCGGTATCGGGCAGGCTGAATAGCCACTCGATCACGTCGGCCGGGATTTCCTCGAAAAGCCACGCGGACCCGTACTTGTATCCGCATACCGGGCAAGGCTTGGAGAGTATCCCGCCGTCCTTCACGTCCACCCACCCCGAGCGCTCGGTTTTCTCGATGTGATCCCAGTGCCAGGGCTCGAGGAATCCGTTTTTGACCATGACTAGAACCTCTCCCGGTATCTGGTCCTCGTTGATCTTCTCGCCGTGCCACTTCTCGCAAAGCGCGAGGATGTTCTGTGACTTCTTGTAGACGGACGGAGAGAGCTCGCCGCATTCCGCGGCCTTCTGGAGCCGTTTGGCTTCCTTGGTCCTCTTGTAGCCTGCGAAGTGGATAGGGCGCGACGTATCCCACTCGGGGCCGGTCTGATGCTGGCAGGCTGCGTGCATGTCGTTGAGGTGCCAGCGGTCCCATATCTGGACGAATTTGCCGACTTTCTCTTTGTCCCATCCGGGTGCAAAAGTGGATAGGTCCGAGGCCGATTGAATGATCTGGCCGCATGATCCGTAGCAGTCGCCGTTACTCTTGGGGCCGACTACGCCAGATATAGACAAGCATTGTCCCTTGTCTTTCTTCTCCAGGGTTATCTTGCAGTAGACGCTTTGCTGCATCCCATTGATTAGCTCCGTGCCTAGTCTTACTGTCTTTTGCATGGTCTTGCTCCTTCACTCTGGCTAACAGCCCCATACGGGACCGTAAAATCAATCATAATGACGTACTTACTTACTGACAAGCCCTAATCGCAATAATTCGCATTCGCTTGACGCAAGTCTTGACCCATGATAGAATTACCTCGTGTTAATAGCCGCTATTGTAGAACGCTTCATCCTGGGTGCAAGCGTTAAAATCGGCGCTCGCGGCCTCGCTGCACTTCGGGCAAAGGGCCGACTTGGTGGACGGATAATAAAATATGCGCTCGCCTTTCTTGATCGCCGCTCCACACTTGCACGTGCTGGCGAATCTCGCCATAAGCCAGTAAGGATCGCGCCCATAGTTCGCCATACTTTCCCCCTATACCTTGCAAACCTTAGCCAGTATCGCCGGTCCCATTCGCTCAAGACCCTCGCGGGTCGAGGCGACTCGCTTCCCGTTCCAGTAGAACCCGCTCCCGCCCTCGGCGCGATACTCGAAGCGGAAGCCGCATACGGTTTCGGCGGTAGGCTCCGCGATCGCTTCGGCGGCCGGCCGCGCCTTGACGTTGGGTTGGGGCTGGGCAGCGATCGCCTCAGCGAGAGTATGATCAACCGTATCGACCTTAAACCCAGGCTGTACCGCGGGTACGTTGGGGAATGCCGCAGCGCGAGCCGCATCCTCCGCTTCACGCTTGGCATTGGATATAGCCGCGGCGGCACGTTTGGCCGCCTCTTTGCGCTCCGCCTCGGCTCGCCTCTCGAGAAATGCGGCTTGCTCCGCCTCGAGTTTTGCCTGGGCCTCCGGAAGGATAGCCTTGCCGAACCATACCGCGTACGTGTCCTTTCCCTCGGCCGCTTCATACAGCGCGTATTGCTTGGCATAGTGTCCAGGCTCGATGATATTCTCGCGGACATTAGGCGGAGCCAGCTTCGCCTTGCGCTTCGCTGGGACGCGATACCAGTATTTCTGGTCCAGCTTGGACACTCCAGGGAATTTCGCATCGGCCACGAAGGCCGCATGCTCTGGGCAGAGCCCGGAGGAGTTGCTGTCCGCTCCGCAGTATTGCAGCGAGCCTTTCAGGTTGCCGGTATCCCCGGCCTCGCGGTCCCATACCTGATAGCGGCAGGCCATCATTCCCCCCTCTTGAGCAGGAGCGTCGCGCCCTTGCGCTCGAGCCTGATGCCCGTATCCATGGCT
>CAIKVT010000046.1 GCA_903830945.1 uncultured Elusimicrobia bacterium | reverse complement strand
TTTAGCGGTTGATATTACCGGGCTCTCCGGGTGGCCTTGTTTCAGAATGTCGAACCGAACTATAACAGGGTCGTTCGGGTCATTCTTCATCTCTTCGCCTAGTCGCCCCTCGAAGGCGCCACGCGCCATGTCGTAAAGGGCGATCGAGGCCTCGTGGGTCAGCTTTTCCGGCGGCCAAATTTCGGCGCCCGTATGTTTGGGAAAGCGGACGTGTCCGTCCCAGTAGGGGATGCCAGCAATGCGGCGGCCCGCTCCAGGCTTACTGGGAGTGTTGCGGAGCGTTCGGAGGACCGCAGCGCTGTCGTAACGAGTGCTTCGGCCACGGCGTCCCGGAACGCCCTGCCAGCGGGTTTGTTGCTCGACAGGGTTCCGCAGCCACCCTTGTACGGTATCCCGTTGTGGCGGCAGCGCATCTGCGCGGGCGTCTCGTAGCCCGATAGCACTCGATCTCTCCATGACATCCTCATATCGTCACCACGAAGTTGATGGCGGCCGCGCACAGCCAATAACTACCGTGGCGCCAGTCGCCTTGAAGCCAGTACGGGATGGATGCAAGGACCATCTCGCCGACCAGGATAAAGGGGAACACGCGCTCCACTAGGGACCGACCACGTGACACCAGCCCTGGTCGTCCATCCGGATCATGATGCCACAGTGCTCCCGATTGCGCACATTGAGGAGCCAGTTGGCGATGCGCCTCTCGCCGGCATTGCCTTCGCGCAGCTGCCCGTTTTTACGGTATTTCACGTCGAAGGGTTTCAGGGCCTCGCGGAGCGCGGGATCTCGGTTGACGACGAGATTGAACTCGTCGAACTTCTGTCTGAAGCCTTCCTTGGGCGGGCCCCAGATACGCCACACCTCTTTAAGGATCGTCTCACACTGCTCTTTGGACAAAATCATCATATTCTCCTATACGTCACGACCGGGCGAGGGCCCTTGATCCACGGTGGTGTGATCTTGAGCCACCAGCAGCCCCAGAGAAAGACGCGGACACAGGTCATTTGCGATACCTCGGTCCACGCCATCCTTCCGCCTTGAGGGGGAGACCGACTGACCAGTCCTCCCCCTCACACATGATCGTTTCTACCTCTTTTACCGAGCCAAAGTCAAGCGGCACACAACTGACGGGCTCATCATGCACGCTCAGGACCTGGTTATATCCCTTCGCATCTAGCTTCACCTGCGCATAGGCAAGAATGTCGCGCGAGGCGGCTTGGTCGCCGTTCTCCAGCCACTTGCCACCGTATCCGTGCTGCCAGCCCCACCGGTGGGTCATGCTGTTGATGCCCTGGTAGCTCACACCCCACTTCTGCGCCGGCCGGCCGGTATTCTCGTCGATCCAGGGTACGTCTCTCTTTTTGATCATCGGATTGGCGTAGCTCAGCAGCCGGCCACTGGGCAAGCCCATATACAGCCACCGGCCAGCGCGCATGAAGCGCAGCTTACCCGCGGCCGCCTTGAAGACTGTTTCCGGCGTGCAGACAGCCTCCATAGCCGCCTGCTCCAGTTCGGCCCACAGGTCCTTGATCTCGAAGTTGCCCTCGCGATAC
>CAIKVT010000045.1 GCA_903830945.1 uncultured Elusimicrobia bacterium | reverse complement strand
CCTTTCAGGGGTAGGTTGCTTACGTGTTACTCACTCGTCTGCCGCTAGATCTGCGATACGCTGCAAACCCCGCTCGACTTGCATGTGTTATGCACTCTGCCAGCGTTAATTCTGAGCCAGGATCAAACTCTCCATTAAATGGTCTGGACGTTTTCCAAGGGCTAAGGGCCCCAGTACTTCCGTTTTTCCCCAAATGGAGTGAATTGACTTATAAGCTCTTCCTTGTTTCCGCCGCTTCCGCGTCCCCCATGGAACGCATCCACAGCGAAACACACCAATTATACCTTAGCGCTCTCGCCCCGTTCGCATCCTTATAGATGCTGCATGGAGGACAGAGCGCCTATTTGCTGTCAAACCCGATTTTCAAAGAACGAAATCTGCCCTAACGGTCTCCCGCAACTTCGGGAAGCCGCTAGCGGCAAATTACTTTGCCGTCCGCTTGACTTCACAAGCTGACCTGAACAGTATAGCACAGAACTCCCACCCTGTGTCAAGCATTATTTTTCCCGTCTGAGAATCGCGCAACAATCGCTTGACAGACATGTAGCGCCACCGTATCGGACCATGCTAAGGTAGGAGCTCGCGACTTCGACATGGTATGACTTTTTTACATATATATGATATAATGGTCACATGGAAAGGCTTGCGGGGGCGCTGCTGGAATCGGTGCATTTTCGAGTGGCACGGCCGAGAATCGCGATACTTTGGGGTCCGCGGGGTGTCGGAAAATCTTTTCTAGCACAAGAGCTTCAGGCGCGGCGCGGAAGTCCAGGCGTAGCTGCCTTATGGGATAATTGGGAGTTCCGCAAGAATGCGCAGTCATCACCTTATGCGATTTTTGAGCAGCATCAGCCTCTGCTTTTTAAAAAAGTTCTTGCATTGATTGATGAATTTATAAAATCGCCAAGATGTTGGGAACTTATGGCTGATTTTTTTAACGCCCATAGCGAAAAAATAGATTTCATCGCCACCTCAAGCTATTTATCTAAATTATCGTTAAATAATAATAGCTTTATAAGATCAAAGTGCAGTTCATATCGCATTCACCCTCTTTCCTTATCAGAAATACTAAAAGTGGGATTTTTTCCGAGCAGGGATAAATGTGAAAAGATTTTTGATTCAATTCTAAAAACCACACCAACCCCTGGCCGTAGAGGTCAGAATGCACTGAATTTATTATTTAAATTAGGCGGTTTTCCAATGTCTTTTGCAAGCCAAAGCGAGAAAAAGCACTCCGCGCTCATTAAAGAGAGACGGGATCGATTGATTCGAGAGGATTTGCGCGAAATGACTCGGCTCCAACAGTTGCCTGGCGTCGAGAGTCTGATGGATATGATCCTGCCTGGGTCGCTTCTGTTCCTTAATAACATGAAAGTTAAGCTGGGTGTGAATGGCGCAACAGTTCGTCTTTGGCTTGGGCACCTAGAGCGTCTCCATTATTGTTTCCAGGTAAAGCCGTTTTCTGGGAAGCTGCCGCGTGCCCTGCGGCATGCAGGCAAACTGTACCTGTGGGATTGGTCGGCGGTGAGCGATGCAGAGCTGCGCTTTGAAAATCTGGTGGCAAGCGCCCTTCTGCGATGGTGTCATTTCGCTCAGGATTGGGGCGAAGAAAATCTAGAACTGCGATTTATCAGAGATAAAGAAAGACGTTCAGTTCCGTTCCTTCTGACGTTGGGTGGCAAGCCGCGGATATTAGTTGGGTCAGCTCTCGGTGAGGCGGGGCCGATGAAGCACTTGAAATATTTTTCGGAGAAACTCAAAATACCGGGTGTGCTGGTGGCCCTGGGAAGAAAGACGCTAGGGGAGGAGGCTGGGATTAGGATATTGCCGGCGGCAGCATTTTTGGCTGGATTGCCGTGATGGTGGATCGGTTTTCGGTACTCTGGCATAAGAGGGTCAGAAATTTGGCGCTGTCAAGCTGCGTGCCCGGCGATTCTGCTGATGACAGACTAATAGGCGCAGCTCCACGGATACCTGCGCTGGAATGGAGGGCTCCATGTATGAAACACTCTTCGCATGCGCCAGGATTGCGTAGGCATCGGGGAGGGTATGCCCAGTGCATCGGCCGCAGGAGTTCAAACCATTCCTAGTCCGGCCGAAGGCTGCACGATCAGGGAACTGGTATCACCCTTTCACCCCGCCCACAGGCAAACCCGGAGGCCTGATAAGGCTCTCCTGGCGCAAGAAGCCAAGCATTCGATCTCGCGATAGCCACCAAGGCCTTTATTCTTTAGAAGGCTGAAGGCTTGCAATCTAGCAGGCTGTTTTAACCAGGGATTGCGGCCTAACGGCCATGAAAACTGCTGGTTTCCCGTCGGAAAGTGGTGCGCTCGATAGGAATCGAACCTATATACCAAGCTTCGCAGGCTTGGACACTATCCATTGTGTTACGAGCGCAGGATGTGTGCCGAAGACCCAAATTATAACTTATTTGCGCCGCAGCAGAACCACGGTCTCAACATGCTCCGTGTGTGGGAATAAGTCGAAGATCTCAAGACGCTCCATACGGTACGCGGCACACAACACCTCCAGGTCCCGGGCCAAGGACGCCGGATTGCATGAGACGCAGATGATAGTGCCGGGCCCCTGGGCAGCCAATACCGCGCGAGCCGTCGCGTGCATCCCGGCCCGGGGCGGGTCGCAGATGAGCACCTGCGGCCCCAAAGCCAGCAGCGCGGGCAAAAGAAACTCCGTGGCGCCGCAATAAAACTCGGCGTTCCTCAAGCGATTGTAGGCGGCGTTGGCCTGGGCATCTTCGACCGCAGCCTCGTTTGATTCCACCCCCACGGCCTTGCGGCAGCAATCCGCCACGGAAAGCGTTATCCCCCCTCCGCCGCAATAAAGGTCCAGCACCGTGTCGGCCGCCTCTTCCTTCACCCAGTCGCGCAACAGGCCGTAAAGAAGGTTAGCGGCTCCCGTGTTGGTCTGGAAGAAGGAATGCGGCGAGATACGTAACTCGAGCTCCTGGTCGCCGAAGCGCAAGGCCTCCGAGATGCAGCCGGAGCCGAAGAGCACCTGCAGCTTGTCGCTGACCGCCACGTCCGAAACCTTGTCGTTGATCCCGCGCAGGATGGTGGTGGCAGGGTAGACCCCGCGCACGGCCGCCGCGAAAGAGTCGGCTGGAAAATCCCCCGGAGCCGTCACCAGGTTGACCATGCGCTCGCCCGTGTTCTTGCCCTCGCGCAGCACCAGGTGGCGCAAGAAGCCCGTCTTCTTGTGGCTGTTGTATGGAGCGATTTTTTCGGACTCCGCCCAGGCGCGGACGCGCGCCAGAAGCGGCGCCGTCTCCGGAGACAACAGGAAGCATTCCCGCAGGTCTAGGACCTCGTACCAGCGGCCCTTGGGCTTCATGCCCAGCTTCACCGTGGGCCCGCCCTCCTGAGGCGGATAGACATCCCCGAAGCTGAACTCCATCTTATTGCGGTAGAACCAAATATCCGGCGAGCCGTGGGTCCGGATCTCCGGGACTTCCTTTATAAAGGCCAGGGCCGAACGGACCTTCTCTGTCTTAAGCCGGAACTGTTCCTCATAGGGCAGGTTCTGGCTGGCGCAGCCGCCGCAGGTCCCGAAATGGGAGCAGCGGGCCGGGGGCGGATTCACAGGCTCACTTGGAAGGCGGGGAGAATTTAAAGAAGCAGACATCGCCGTCCTTGACCACATAGTCCTTTCCCTCGGAACGAATGAGCCCCTTCTCCCTCAGCCCCGACTCCTTCTCGTACTGGTCGATATGGGCATAAGAGTACACATCAGCCTTAATGAATCCTTTCTCGAAATCAGTATGGATGACGCCCGCGGCCTGCGGGGCCTTCCAGCCGCGCGTGATGGTCCAGGCCCTCACCTCATCCTCGCCCGCGGTGAAGAAGCTCGCTTGACTGAGGAGATCATAAGCCGCCACGATGACTCGCTCCAAGCCTGGAACGGAAAGCCCCAGGTCGGCAAGGAAGGCCTTGCGCTCATCGGCCGCGAGCTGGGCGATCTCAGCCTCGATCTTGCCGGACAAGGCGATGCAGCCGGCGCCCCGCTCCTTGGCCAAAGTCTCGAGAGTCGCGACCAGGGCCGGGTCTGGACTTTCATCCGTGTTTCCCACGAAGAGCACGGGCTTGGCCGTAAGAAAGAAGAGCTCTTTGACTGATTCCGGGGGGAGGCCCATCTGGCGAACCGTCTTGCCCGCCTCCAGGCTAGCCTTGACTTGCTGCAACACCGCCAGCAGAGCCTTGGCCTCCTTGTCCCCGCAGCGGGCCTTGGGCTCGGTTTTTTCGAGCTGCTTGTCCACGCTAGCCAGGTCCGCCAAGATGAGTTCGGTCTCAATGATCTCCACGTCACGCTTGGGGTCCACCCCGCCCATGGTATGGACCACGTCCGGGTCCTTGAAGAGCCGCACCAGCATCATGACCGCGTCGACCTCTCGGATGTGCGAGAGAAATTTATTTCCCAAGCCTTCGCCTGCTGCCGCGCCCTTGACGAGGCCCGCGATATCCACGAAGCGGACCGTGGCTGGCAACTTGGACTTGGGCTTAAAAAGCGCGCTCAGGCGATCCAGGCGGGCGTCCGGCACGGCGACTACGCCCAAGTTGGGCTCGATGGTGGTGAAGGGGTAGTTGGAGGCCGCCGCGTGACCCGACGTCAGGGCGTTGAATATGGTTGATTTTCCGACATTGGGCAGGCCGACGATGCCGATCTCCATAACCTAACTATTTTATCAAAGTTGCATCGTCTGACGGACTTCTTCTATACTTAGACCTATGAAACGAGCACTCTTCGTCGTCGCGATGTCATTGATTTTTGCCCCGGCAAGATTTGCCACTGAATGGCACATCCTGGGAGCGCGGGCCATGGGCATGGGCGGGACCGGTGTCGCCTCATCCGAAGGCCCGGTCGGCGCGTACTGGAACCCGGCCTCCCTGGGCCGCGCCGAAAGCCCTTCCGGCGTGCAGGTGCCAGCTGACGTACATGCGGAGATTACCGGGCAGTTCTTGGAAGGCGCAAACGATATACATGACATCGCCAGCGACTGCAAAAACCTAGGGCCGACCAACGGCCTTTGCCAGATAGCCAACATCGACGCGGCCTTAGCCAAACTCAACGATCCAACCAACGGCATCCGCGCTGACGCAGCCGTAGGCACACAGATAAAGATCAAACGGCTGGCCATATTCGTAAACAACATGGCCTACGTCTCTGGCGTTCCCAAGGCCGATCTAACAAATGCGTCGATGCTTAATTTCAAAAACAGCCTCAACACTTCAGAGTTGGTCCTCAGGGGCCTCAATGTAACCGAGATCGGCGCGGGCTACGGCCACGAACTGCCTTGGGTACCAGGCCTCTTCGTAGGCGGAAACCTCAAGATGCTCGTGGGTAAAGCCGGCTACTACGACCTCTTCCTGAACCAGAATTCCGCCGGCGGCGGCGGCTTGAATAAATTCCTCAACAACGCTAAGACCAGCATCCAACCTGGTGTGGACCTGGGAGCGCTCTGGGACGTGCACCGCACATTCGAAACGGTACCCCTCCATCCCCGCGTCGGCATCACCTCACGAAATATCAACGACCCGCAGTTCTCCAACCCGGACCAGGCCAAAGCCGCGGGGGTATCTTCTTACTACTCTCTGCATGGAAACACGCGCCTAGGACTGGCCCTGAGCCCTCTAAACTTCTGGAACCTTGCGCTTGACGCTGACCTCACCCGTAACCTGACCTCGGTGAGAGGAGCGGCCAGCCAATATATGGGTGTGGGCACGGAAATCAACGTCTTCAACCGCAACTGGCTCAACATCCCTCTGCGCGCGGGCCTGGCTCGCAACATGGCGCAGGCAGGCTCCAAGACATCCTTGACCGGCGGCTTCGGCCTCAACTTCCTGCACTTCATTGTCGACGCCTCGGCCATGGTCTCGCCAGCCACGGTACAAATCAAGTCCGACAAGGAATCTCAAAAGATCCCCGCGAACATCTCGGGCGCGGTGCAGCTAGGCATGCTCTTCGGTGGCGGCACACAAGAAGACAAGAAGGCCCAGTAGTCTTCGTCGTTGCAGAACTCGGCGCCGAAAGCGACGAGTCCCGGCGGTCCCCTGTGAGGGGACCGCCGGTTCTATTAGGCGCGGCCGTCCGTCAGGCCCAGCGCCGGATGAACCAAGCCGACAGTCCCGCAAACAGCAGGTTCGGGGTCCAGGCCGCGGCTATAGGCGGCAAATAGCCGCCCCCACCCAAGGCCTTACCCAGCTCCATGACCCACAAAAAAAGAAAGGACAGGGCCATGGCTACGCAGAAATTCACGACCTTGGGACTACGACGCAGACGCAAGGCGATCGGGATACCCAGCGCGCAAAGGATCACGTTGGTAAAAGGATAGGCCAGCTTGGCGTGAGCCGCCACTCGCAGTTGAGTCACCGGCACGCCCAACCGGCGCATGCGCCGGCTATATCTCACCAGCTCCAGCAACGACATCTCGTCTGGATCCACGGTCCTGGGAATCAGGGTGCGCGGCGCCAAGTCCAACTCCGAAACCTTGCGCAAGAAAGACGTCTCCCGCATCACGCCCTTATCGAACGTGCGCTCCACGCCGTTATAGAACACCCAGCGCCCGAGCGCATCGTCCCAGGACGCCTGCAAAGCATCGAGCTGGCGAGCCACGCCGTCGGGCCCCACCTCCTCAAGCACCGGACGATCCAGCCGGCCCGCCGTGACGGCCAGCGTCTGGGCCGAGACGAAGCGCTCCGGCCCGACCACGAAAGCCACGCCCTGGAACACGTCCCACCCTCCGTCCGGACAGATGCGCTCCTGCCAAAGCTGGCGGGCGCGATGATAGCAGGCGGGCAGGATGGTCTCCTGCGCCGCGAAGCACAAGACCGTGACGGCCAGCGCGCATCCCAGCAAAGGCTTCCAAAAAGTCCGCGACTCAAAGCCGCAGGCCTGTCCCGCCAGCCACTCCCCGCTCTGGATGAAGCCCGAGATGGCCACCAAGGTCGCCAGCAACGTCGACATCGGGATGGTACGCACACCCCAATAGGGCACGTCAAGCCAAAGATACTGCAGGATGATCCAGAGCGGCGCCCGACTCCTCATGAGTAGGTGCATCTTATCGAACAGGTCGCCCAGGAAGATGAGCACCGCGAAGAGCCCCAGGCCAAAGAGGAACGGATTGACGAACCGCCGCACCATGTACCAGGAAAATATGCTCATCGCGCCACCGCTCTCCGAGTCAAGACCGCGCCCAAAGCCAAGGCTGCGGCATCGGCCAGCCAAGGCGCAGACCGGGAGAACCGATCACTGCGGCGCCCGATGCCTACACCCACCGCCACAAGTCCATAATAGACCATCAATACCAGCAGGCTCGCCGCAAATCCCAGACCGCGGCTGTGGCGATTAAGGCGCAGACCCAAAGGCGCTGCGATCCAAAAGAATATGAAAGGGGCCAGGGCCACGGCACTGCGCATGGCCAACTCCACCCGATATTCGTTGCGGGACTGCGCGTTGAGGTCAGGCACGGCGATGCGCTCGCGCAGCTGCGCGGACGTGATTTCCGGGATCTCGAGCGATTCCCGCCCCTCCGGGGCTCCCGCCACGGGCATGCTGAGGCGGTAGCGGCTGAATCGGCCCGCGGTAAACCGCTCCGGCTCCTTGTTGGGCAACTGCAGGCCGCCCTGCTCAAGCTCTAGGTCCAGAGACTTGCCAGGCGTGATGGTGAGACGGCCATCACGGGCGCTTACGCGCAGGCCCGAGTCCCGGGCGTTGGCGCGCACCAAGTAAACGCCCTCCAGGCGCCCGGTGTCGGGATCGGCCTTACGCGCGTAAAGCTTCCAGGGGCCCAGACGCAAGAACGAGCCCGGCTGCAGCTCGACCTTCGAGACCTGCTGAGCGGCGACCGCGTACTGCTTGCGAAAAGAATGAAAACCATCAGGGGCGGTCTTATGATTGAGCAATAGAAGCGCCGCGCTGCAGGCCGCGGCCATGGCCAGGAATGGCCAGGTCAGATCCAAGAACGAGAACCCAGAGGCGCGCAATGCCGTAACCTCGCCCTGCTCGCTGAGCTGACCCAAGGTCACCATCGTGGCCACCATGAATGACATGGGCAGGGCTAGGCTTAAAAAATAAGGCAGAAGACGGAAGAAGCAACCCGCGATCCAGAACAGGGAGATGCCTTTAAGCAGAGCCATGTTAAAAAGCCGCAGGAAGTTGTTCATGAATAGAACGCCCGTGAACACCCCCAGGCACAATAAAAAGACCGGTGCAAAAAGCCGCAGGCAGTAGCGGGGCAGGATGCGCACGGGGGCTTCAAGGGTCCCAAACACGCTAGAACACGTCGACCAGCTCGATGCGGACTTTGCGCTTTCCCCCGCCGCGCAGAAATGTGAACTCGACCACATCTCCGACCTTATGCCGGTCGAAGGCGCTGTAAAGATCGTCGTAACCCTTGACCGCTCGATCGTCCATGCCCACGATGATGTCGCCGAGCGCAAGCCTCCCCCGGGAGACGCGCAAACCGCGCACCCCGGCCTGGTCCGCGGGCGAGCCACCCTCCACATCGCGCACGACCACGCCGGCGGCCTCGCCCAGAAGCCGGAGCCTCTGATCATCGCGCAGCACCGAAATCCCGATGCCGGGCTGCGCTGCACGGCCGTGCTCGATAAGCTGGGGCACGATCTTCTTAATGATGTCGACCGGCACGGCAAAGCCGATGCCGACGCTGGCCCCGCTGGGAGAATAGATCATCATATTCATGCCAATGAGCCGGCCGTCCGAATCCAGCAGCGGCCCGCCCGAGTTGCCCGGGTTAATGGCCGCATCAGTCTGGATCATATCGCGGATGGGAACGCCCGCGACGCTGCGCACCTGACGACCCAAAGCGCTGACGATGCCCGTGGTCAAGGTATGGTCCAGACCGAAAGGGTTGCCGATGGCGAGTGTCTTCTGCCCGACCTGAAGATGGCTGGAATCACCCAGTCCCAGGGACTTGAGCTTGTCCAGGCTCGCTTTCACACGCAGGACCGCGATGTCTTTTCGCTTCTCCACACCCACCAACTCGGCCTGCAGCTCAGTGTGGTCATTGAGCGTCACCAAAAATACGTCCCCGCCGGCCACCACATGGTAGTTAGTGACGATATGCCCTTCGCGGTCCCAAACGAAGCCCGAGCCGCTGCCCTGAGGGATGGCGAACTCGTCCATGTAAAAGTCTTGGCGCACCGCGATGTTGGTGACGAAGACCACCGATGGTGCGGCCGCCTTGAAGACCGCGATTGTATTCTCTTCGTCAGGCAGGAGCGCCGCGCCCAACGGCGAAGCCGCCAAGGCCAGAATGGCGCCCAGAACCAGGGATCGTCTCATGGAGCAATCTTATAAAATTCCAACTATGGTATCGACAGCCAGCCGCCGGAGAGCGTCAGCCCCGGCGCCTCGATGGCGAAGGGGGTCTCCGTCATTGGAGTCAACGGCCTCAGAAAGGTCCGGAAGGGGGCCAGAAAAAAATCCGGCAGCCGGCTCTCTCCCAGCTGGACGTTGACGATCTCGATGCACAACGCGGGCGGCAAGACCTCGATTCGCGCCGCGACCTCCGAGGAGAACTGTAGGCCGCCCATCCGGCCGCGCAGCTTCGCCGTCTTGTCCAGTTCCACCCCCGAGATACGCAATCCCGGGATCTTTCCCTCTAAAAAAGCCCGCACGGAGTCACGGTCGGCCCGCAAGGATTTGATTCTCAACTTACCCAGCTTCAAGACGCGAGCATCTCCCCAAGTATTTGACCCATGCTCGTAGAGCGGCTGAAACAACAGATCCTCCAATTCCACCTGCAGGCCCACCAGGCGCAGGCCACCCGCGCGGACCTCCGCGGCCGAAACCTTGCCCCAACGGTACACGAGCCGCTGCGCGTCCCAGCCTCCGAACTCGATGACTAGATCCGTAGCCTCGAACTGGCCCGATGAGTAAAACTGATAATGGTACACCCCCCCCCTCACCGGAGGCGCCATGAAGCGCCTCTGCTGGTAGAGCACGGCCGTGGAATCGTCGGACAGGGGCCAGCGCCCAGCTTCCTCATAAGCCGCCGAAAACCAGCTATTGGGGTCCTTGATGATCTTGGCCGCCTCCGGCATCTGACCGATCATGCGGGCGGGATCCAGCCATCCGTCCTTAAACACCACGAACTGGGAAAACTCGCAGAGCCGGCCGCCGGGCGGGACCAGGCGCACGTCCTTAATACCAAGCCAGCGGGCGGTCAGCTCAAAATTAGACCGATTGAAGCGCTCGTCGTTGGCCACCAGGGTCACGTTGATAAAAGGCCGCTGAGGATCGCGCCGGACCTGAGCCTGGCGCAGGATGTCGGCGAGATGCCAGTCCTGTCGGGCCGGGGGCTGACTCGGAAAGAGCACCGCCCTGCCAGTAGGCCATGGGATGGTGATCGGCGAGATTGCCCCTGAAGAAAAATTGACCATGACAAGAAGCTGCGTCAGTGCCAAGACCCAGACCAGGCCTCTCGGCCAGGCGCCCAGGCCCGCTACAACCAGGGCCGGCAGACAGGGGATAAGGTAGCGCAGTTGGGGAGTCGGCGCCAGGGACCAGAGCACGTAGGAAGAGACGAACCACGCCACCAGCACCCAGCCGCGGTGCCAGTTGCGCCGAAACTGCGGGACGCACAGGCCCACCAGGGCGAGAGCGAAAAACGGCGCCCCCAGGCCGTTGACCATCGGGCCAAAATAGCTCAGGATGGCCCAGTCCTGCCACAGCGTACTAACGGAAATCCCCGGAGCCTGCAACAGCCGCGCCAGAAGGACCGGCAAGCGCGCCGCATACCAGGGCCAAGCCCCAGCCAAAGCCCCCGCAACCGCGACTAGGATCTTGAGCCGACTGTTCGACCGGGATAGAGCCAGGATGCCCATGTAAAGGACCGGCAAAAAATAAGTGGCGAAACTCCAGCCGTGCAGCATGCCTACCGCGAAAATAGCCCCAAAAACCAGGGAGGCGGGCCACTTGCGGAACTCGTCGCTGCGCAGCAGCGCCCAATAGCCCGCCGCAACCAAAGCCGTGAGCGCCAAGTCCACGGTCTGCGTATGGAACAACTCCTGCAAGGCCGGAGACCCCACAAGGATGATCACAGAAAGCAGCGCCGTCTCATCGGGACGGAAATGCCAGGCCAGGCCGAAGACCGCAAGGCTCAGCAACGCCAGATAGAACCAGTTAAGCCAGAGTCCGGTGCCGGCGAGGTCGGCTCCGCCACAAGCTCGCCCGAGCAGCATAGGATAAAACGGCAGCGCGACAACCGTCCGCGGCCCGGGCGCCGCAGGGTTCAAAACGCCCCAACCCTCCGCCAGAGCGGCGTGCCAGTCCAGAGCAGCCTGCAGGTTGGCCGCCGACTCCAACGTGGGCGGGCGAGAATCGGCCCGCAGGTACGAGCGCAAAGCCAGGGCCTGGCAGGACAGGAAGATAGCCAAGCCGACCAGGCTCAGAGCCAGTACCCGGGGAGACGGGCGCCCCTCATCCATAGGCCCGTAGTATATATTTTTTGTACAATTCGCAAACTGAGACTGCCATGATTGCATTGATCCTCATCGGAGGGACCGGGACGCGGCTGCGGCCGTTCACCTGCGATTTCCCCAAGCCGCTCTTGCCCGTGGTCAACCGCCCGTTCCTTGAGTACCAATTCGATGTGCTTAAGCGTCACGGCGTGCGCGACATCGTATTGTGCACCGCTTACAAACCAGCCGTGTTCCATCGCATGCTTGGCGACGGCCGCGGGCGGGGCCTGCGCCTGCGCTACGTCCACGAGCGCAGGCCCCTAGGCACAGGCGGCGCGATCAAGAACGCCCAGCGGCACATCCAGCAGACCGTCCTGATCCTCAATGGAGACGTTCTCCACACGCTCGACGTGACCGCCTTCCTGCGCTTCCACCGCCGCAACCGCGCCGATCTCTCCATCGCGCTGACCCGTGTCAAGGACCCCACTCTCTACGGCTTAGTCGAGACCGAACCCTCGGGGCGCGTGCGCCGCTTCCTGGAAAAGCCCTCCTGGGACGAGATCGTGACCAATACCATCAACGCAGGAGCCTATCTCTTCGAGCCCTCCGTTGTGGCGCGCATCCCGCCGGGAGTCCACCATTCCTTGGAGCGTGCGCTATTTCCGCACATGCTCGAGGATGGCGCCCGACTTTTCGGCTACGTCTCCCGCGGTTATTGGATGGACATCGGGGCCGTGGATAAATACCTCCAAGTCCACCTGGACATCCTGGGCGGCGCGACACGCCTGCCCCTGCCGCCCGGGCCTCGGCGTCCGGGCCTGCGCGCGGGCAGCAGCGTACATCTAGGGCGAGAACTGACCTTCGACCACGAAGGCTGCGCTGTGCTGGGCGACCGAGTGCGCGTGGCCGACTTCGCTCGCTTCTCCCGAAACGTCTGCGTAGGTGCGGACTGCGAGATCGGCAAGGGAGCGGCTCTAGAGGACTGCGTGGTTCTGGCGGGTGCACGCATCGGCGACGGCGCGGTCCTCAAGGGTTGCGTGATCGGCCCCCGTTGCCTCATTGGCCACCACGCCGTGATGTCCGCAGGCACGGCCCTGGCGGGTGGCTCGACCTTACGGCCGTTCAGTCAATTCTGATCCGGGAGGATCCATGGATACCATTAGGTTCGGGACGGACGGCTGGCGGGGGATCATGGCGCGTGACTTCACTTTTGAGAACGTGCGCCGCGTGGCGCAGGCCATCGCCGACCACCTACATGATGAAATCATCAAGGCTCCCAACCGCCAGAAGACCCCTTGGGCCGCACCCGTAGTCGTAGGCTACGACCGGCGCTTCCAGTCCGAGGCCTTCGCCCGCGAGATCGCCAAGGTCCTGGAGGGCAACAAGCTGGGGGCCCTGTGCCTGGCCGAATCTTTACCCACCCCCGCCGTAAGCCTGCTGACCCATCGCAGCAAGGGCCTGGGCATTGTGGTGACGGCCAGCCACAACCCACCCGCCTACAACGGGATCAAGATCAAGTTCGCAGGCCAGCCGGCCCCCGATGCTCTGACCGCGGCCATCGAAGCCTGTCTGGACCGCAATCAACCCACGCGCGCAGCCGGAATCAAAACCAAATCCGGCCGGGACACCTACCTGCAATATCTGCGTGCTAAGTCGGACATCAGAGCCATCCAGGCGCGACTCAAGAAACCATTCATCATCGACTATCTCCACGGCTCGGCCGCGGGACTCTTGGAGGAGTTATTACCCTCATCGCGCCTGATCGCCATGCACCGCACGCACGACCCGCTCTTCGGGGGACTCTCCCCGGAACCCGTAGCCGACAACCTCAAGGAGCTCTGCGCCCGCGTCAAGGCTGAGAAGGCCGTCATCGGCATCGCCCTGGACGGAGACGCGGACCGCGTAGGCGTAGTAGACGAAAACGGGACCTATCTCACCCCCTGCCAGGTCTTCCCCATGATTGTGCGCCATCTCATCGAGCGCAAAAAACTCAAGGGCAAGATCGTGCAAGCGGTCTCCCTAGGCTACGTCGCGGCGCGTGTCGCTAAGGCCCACGGCCTGCCGTTCGAGGAATTGCCCGTGGGCTTCAAGCACGTGGCCGAGCGCCTGACCTCAGGCGACGCGGTCATCGGCGGCGAGGAGTCAGGAGGCTATGCCTGGAAAGGCGGCATCGCCGAGCGCGACGGCCTGCGCAGCGCGCTGCTGCTTCTGGAGATGCTCGCGCTGGAGGGCCGCACGCCTTCCCAGCTCTGGAAGGAAACCGAGTCCAAGTACGGGGCCTCGCACTTCAAGCGCCTGGACCTGCGCCTGCACAAGCCGGTGACGGACAAGGCGGCCTTCGCGGCCAAGCTTATCAAAAAGCTGCCCAAGAAGATCCTAGGCACAGAGATCCAGTCCTTGTCCCAGATCGATGGATTGAAGATAGTCCTGGCGGGCGACTATTGGCTGCTCATGCGGCCCTCAGGCACCGAGCCGCTTATGCGCGTCTATGCGGAGACGGATTCCGCCAAGCGCACGGGAGAGCTCCTGGAGCTGGCCCGCAAGTGGGTGGGCCCCACCCTCGCTTAGCATCATGGTCAAAGCCATCGTGTTAGCAGCCGGCGCGGGCACGCGCCTGCGCCCCCTGACCTATGAGACCCCAAAGCCCATGGTCCCGGTGGTCAACCGGCCAGTCATCCACCACGTGCTCGACAACCTCCTGCGCCATGGCATCAAGGAGGTGGCAGTCAACCTCTTCGCCCACGCCGATCAGGTGCGCGGCTACTGCGGCGACGGCTCGCGCTGGAGCCTTAAGATCCGCTACTCCTCAGAGCCCAAGCTCATGGGCACAGCCGGGGCAGTCAAAAAGGTGGAAGGTTTCCTCAAAGGCGGCCCGTTCTTCGTGATGTCGGGAGACGGCCTCTCGGACATCGACCTCTCGACCATGCTCGCCTTCCACCGCAAGCACCGGGCCTTGGCCACTATGGCAGTCAAGGCCGTGGACTCCCGCCTCGAGTACGGCGTGACCCTGCTGAACGCTTCCGGCCGCATCCAGGGCTTCAAGGAGAAGCCGAGCTGGAGCGACGTGTTCTCCAACATGGTCAACACGGGCATCTACCTCTTCGAACCGGAAATACTGCGCTACATCCCCCGCAATAAAGTCTACGATTTCGGCCACGAGCTTTGGCCCAAGCTCCTAAGATTGAACAAGCCCATCTACGCCTATGAGTGCAAGAGCTACTGGACCGACGTGGGGAACCTCTCCGAGTACCGCCGCTGCCAGATCGACGCCTTGAACCGTGACATCCATATCAACATCCCAGGCACCGAAACGCGCAAAGGCGTCTGGGTCGAAGGCGGCAGCGTCATCGACCCCAAGGCGATCCTGCGCCCCCCCTGTCTCATCGGCAAAGGCTGCCGCATCGCTGCCGGAGCCCAGATCGGACCCTACACCGTGGTGGGAGACCGGGCCGTGATCTGCGCCCAGGCCAAGCTCGACCACTGCATCCTCTTCGACAACGTGACCGTAGGCAAGGACGTGCATCTGTCAAACTGCATCCTGGGCGCCAACGGCCAAGTCAGGGAAAGCATCACGGTCTACGAAGCCGCGGTCCTCAACATCCGCGCCTAACTCGTTCTGGCCATTGAGCCCCCAGGGGAAAATTTAATATTATTTCTCATTCCATGCAAGATGCAGCGGCGCAATGCGCCGCATAGCGTCCTAGGAGGGAGCATGCAACGCAACAATGGCAAGTATTTTTTTACTTCAGAATCAGTCACCGAAGGCCACCCAGACAAAGTCTGCGACCAGATATCGGATGGCGTCCTCGACGCGGTCATGAAGGATGACCCGACCGGACGCGTAGCCTGCGAGTCCTTCGTGACCCGCGGCATGGTCATCGTAGGCGGCGAGATCACCACCAAGACCTTCGTAGACATCGATGCCCTCGCCCGCCAGGTCATAGACGAGATCGGCTACAACCATCACAAATATGGATTCGAGGCCGCCACCTGCGCCGTGGTCAACTGCATCGGCCGCCAATCCCCGGACATAGCCCAAGGCGTGGACACCGGCGGAGCCGGAGACCAGGGCATCATGTTCGGCTATGCCTGTCGCGAGACGCCCGAACTCATGCCTCTGCCCATCATGCTGGCCCACAAGCTCTGCCGCAAGCTCTCCGATGTGCGCCGCGCCGAAGATCTCAAGTACCTCGGCCCGGACGGAAAATCCCAAGTGACCGTGGAGTACATGGACGGCCGCGCCCTGCGCGTCGACACCGTGGTCGTCTCCACCCAGCACACCACCGAGATCCTCGACCGCTCCGGTAAGCAGATTACGGACAAGGCCCGCGCCGAAATCACCGAGGCCATCATCAAACCGGTCCTGGGCAAGCGCCTCATGGACCGCAAGACTAAGGTCCTCATCAACCCCACGGGCAAATTCGTCGTCGGCGGCCCGGTCTCCGACACGGGCGTGACCGGCCGAAAGATCATCGTGGACACCTACGGCGGACGCGCCCCGCACGGCGGCGGCGCCTTCTCCGGCAAGGATCCAACGAAGGTCGACCGCTCCGCCTGCTACATGGCCCGCTACATCGCCAAGAACGTCGTGGCTGCCGGCCTGGCCGACGAATGCACCGTGCAGCTTGCCTACGCCATCGGCGTGGCCGACCCGGTGGGAGTCTACTTCGACACCCACGGCACGGGCCAGGTGGACGAGAGCCGGATCGAAGCGGCGGTGCGCAAGCACTTCCCGCTGAACCCACGCGGCATCATCGAGACCCTGAAACTGCGCCGGCCCATCTTCCGCGCCACCGCCGCCTTCGGCCACTTCGGCCGGGAGGAGAAGGGATTTGAATGGGAGAAAACCGACCGGGCCGACACCCTGCGCGAGGAGTTGTTGGGCAAGTCGTCCGCCAAATCGGGCCGCAAGGTCCTGATGGCGGCTTGAGGCCGCCATCGAGAACACGGCCGGTGGGGGGAATGACGGCTACCCCCCCACGGGACCGTCCAAACGGTCATTGCCGCGCCTGGAGAATCACCGCAGGCAGGAAACCAAAACCGAAGGCTGGGCGTCGCTGTGTTCCCCGCGTAACGCGGCCTGGGCAGCCTGCGCCGTGACCATGATCTTCGCGACCCACAAGACCTTGCACCTCTACGATCCGCTGCCGATCAGGCCTTCCGCCGGCCTCAAGGACGAATATCCCGCTGCAGCGCCTCCGGCGATGGGACTCACAACCCCGACAGCGCCCAGGGGCTTCGGCGGATCAGCCATCGGGGAAGTTCCCTCCGCGAAGCCGGCTTACACCAACGAAAAACTGCAGAAAAACATCGAGCGGCAACAGGCCGCCATGGGCATACGCCGCATCATCACCCCGAATTCCGTAGTGCGCAGTCTCAGGGCAGCGGCGCGCGACCTCGCGCCCGCCGCAGGACAGAGCTTCGACCAAGACTCCGTCCCCTCGCCAGTCGGCGGAAAAACCACGACGCTCCTGTCCCAGCCGACAGGCGCCAGCCGCATCGCTGCCGAGGGCGCTCTGGTGCCGCCAGAGGATTTCAGCGGCGGCGCGAATGGTTCCGGCTTCCGGGCGACACACAGAAAAGATCTCGGCGAGCCCCTGCCCGCGGCCCCTGTGACCGAGGAAGTCGGTCGGGCAATCTACTCCATGGAGGAGACTGCCCGACTCTGGCGCGAGCAAGGATTCACCGACTCCGCGCCGAGCGTAGATTTCTCCCAGAAGATGCTTGTGGCGGTCTTCGGCCGAGCCACCATCGAATCCATGGCCACAACCACCAACCGCATCGTGGTCAACTACCGGCTTCAGGACTCAGCACCGCAGCAGCGCTGGCGCGTCATCCCGCGCCGCGACCTGCCCGTGGTCTTCCAGCCGGTGCCTGCGGTATCGGAAGTTCCGCAGGTACCGGCGAGACGGACTTTCTCACCGCCGGCACCATAGCTCGAGGCCGTCGCCAGCGCCCCTCCAGGCGAACCTCCCGGTCCTGGCCAAGAAGGCGGAGAATCCGATCGAGTGCTGAGGGTCAAAAAGCACATACTCCGCGGACGGTTCCTGGAAGGGCTCGGACATGTCGAGCCGGAACAGCTCGCCGCGCAGAGCCAGATGCGGCAACAACTCCTCGCCGCCTCGTCCGCGGCTGCCGTCCGTGCCCAAGGAGGCCTGGTCCGGGACTTGCCGGACCAGTCGGACAGCTTCGATCACATCGCTCCACCTGAAGGACCCCGTATAAAAAGGCTGGCAAGCGATGGCCGCGCCGCAGAGGAATACGAAACCCGCGGCCAAGCGCACCCTCCTGACCCACAACCGTTCCTCGCTGACGGCCAAGCCCTTGAGCGCAGCGTAAAACAGAAATGGCACGGTCTGCGCCGAATACTGCGAGACTAAACCATACTGCGAGCGATAGTCCGAGAGCAAGTGGTGCAGGCAGGCCCCCAAAACAGGCACCAACACCGCGGGCGCGGCCAGAGGCAGGAAACCTACGCTTGCCAACACAGCCGCCAATGTCAACAGAACGTGGGGCCGCAACAGCCGCAGCGGCACCACCCAAGGATGCAAGGCGATGTTCTGGATCATCTCTGCCGTGCTGGCCCCCAGACTCGCGTAGCGGTCGTGATGCGCCGAGATTCGGCTTCCTGCGAAATGCGGAATGGCCCAAAGAGCGATCATGGCGAAAGCCGCGACCGAGACCGCAGCCAAAAACCAGCCCGATTTTTTCCCTCTAAACCAAGCCGCATACAACCCAAAACCGGCTAGAGCCAACGGCACGTCTTCCTTAAGGCCCAGGCAGAGCAGGGCCACGAGGCCGGCCAGCCCAGGCCGGCCCTGCTCCCAGAAGAACAGGGCCCAGAGCGCGGCTGGTATAAAAAGAGCCTCAGGATGGAAATCGAACTCGCTGACCAAGTGAAGGTAGGGATTGAGGATAAAAAGGGCCGCTACAGCCAGCACCACGGCGTTATGCCTGCAATGCCTCCGCGCCAACGCGAGCAGAGGGACTACGGCTAGAGCCAAGGCCAAGCATTGGATAAGGAGCAGGGCCGCGGCGCTGGGCAAAATCTGAAAGGAAAAAGCGCAGAGGGCCAAGACCGGCTCGAAATGATCCCCCATGAAGTTCGCGCCCGTCATGGAGTCGAAGAACGGCCGACCGTGCAAGGTGTTCCAACAGATGTTAGCGTCCTGGCCCAAGTCGCCGTAATGAGACTGAAACGAGGCGTATTGGCAGAGCTTGAGACTGGCCAGCCACAAAAAGAAGAGCGCGGCCAGCCGCCAAGCTGAGCACTCCAAATCCAGCGAGTCAAGGCCCTGGGCCACCCCCTCAACCGCACGCTGACCCGCAGACGAGAGCGCCAACACGACGGACAACAGGATGAGCAACGCTCCAGCAGGAATGCTGAAGGCTCGCCAAGGCAGGCCAGTCCAGGGCCAGGCCACGGCCAGGACCCAGACTAACCAGAGACAGGTCTTGAGCGGCCGGGGCATCAGGGTATTATATATTTCCCGGCGCGACGCAGGGTGAAGTCAGGCTCTGAGAGGCGGCCTCAGGCCGCCTCTGCGGGAGACTCCGGGAGCCGGTGCCCGGCGTTGACCCAATAGACTCCGGCGAAGATAAGGGCCCCGCCCGACACTGCGGTGGCCGCGACGCCCTCCCCCAGCATAAGCCGGCCCGCAGCCAAAGCGGCCAGGGGCTCTAAATAAAGGAAAGCGGCGGATGCCGAGGGGCCGATCTCCTCGACCCCGGCGTTCCAGAAAAGATAGCCTAGCCCGGAGGAAAGCAGGCCAAGATAGCCCAGGCAGACCCAGCCTTGAGCACTGACGCACAGGAGTTCGTGAGCCTGCCCACCCGTGAACGTCACGGCTACCATGACCGCAAAGCCCGTAACCATGCTCATGACCGTGACGGCTCGCTGGGACCGGGACTTGAGCCAGCGGTCCATCATGACCACATAGAAGGCCCAGTTAAAGCAGCTGATCAGGACAAGGAAGTCGCCCCTGCCGGTGGGGATGAGCCCCGCCCCTGCCACGAGCTGGCGGGAGAGGACCACGAGGAGAGTGCCGGCCGCGCCCAAGCCGAAGCCGGACCAACGGCGCAAGCCCATGCGCTCGCGGAAGAAGAGAGCCATGACGAGGGCCACGGCGATGGGCGTGGCGGCCAGGATCCAGCCGGCATGGTTGGCACTGGTGCGGCGCAGAGCGAAGGCCTGGAGCGTCTGCTGCCCCACCACACCCGAAAAGCTGATGGCCAGGACCTGGATCCACTCCTTGATACTCAATCCCCGGAACAACCCGGGGACCCGGGCCACGACCAGCATAAAAAGGCTGCCCAAGCCGCAGCGCGTCAGGACCAAGGCCTGCGGTGAGACTTCGGCCAAGGCCCGCTTCGTGATGGCGAAAGACGCCCCCCAGATAAGCACAGCAAAGAGCACCTTGAGTCGTATCATGGCTTTGTTTTTCCTTGAAAAATGTATGATACCTAATATGGCCAAGGCCAAGTCACCCGCCGCCCCGCTGCCCGCCGGCACCCGCGTGCGCGACGGCCTCAGCGTCGGCTCGCTGGAGCAGTCCTTCCTCGAACGCCGCACTTTCCGTCAAGCCAAGGACGAGTACACCGCCACCCCCCACGACAATTTCATGACCGCGGCCTATACCATCCGCGACCGCATGATGGAGCGCTGGATCAAGACCCAGCAACGCTACCACAAGCAGAACGTCAAGCGCGTCTATTACCTCTCCATGGAGTTCCTCATCGGCCGCCTGCTGATGCACGCCGTGCTCAACCTGGGCGTCGAGAAGGAGATCAAGAAAGCCCTGCAAGCCTACGGCCTCAAACTCGAAGAGCTCTGCGAGGAGGAGGCCGACGCCGGCCTAGGCAACGGCGGCCTGGGCCGCCTGGCCGCCTGCTACATGGACTCCATGGCCACTCTAGGCGTGCCCGCCATCGGCTATGGCATCATGTTCAACTACGGCATCTTCCAGCAGAAGATCATCAACGGCTGCCAGATCGAGGCTCCGGATAACTGGCTGCAGTTGGGCACACCCTGGGCCATCGAACGCCCCGAATATACCATCCGGGTCCGCTTCTACGGCCGCACCCAGCAGCACTGGGCCGGGGATGGCCGCATGAACACGATGTGGCTCGACACCGAGGACGTGCTGGCCATGCCCTGCGACGTCCCCATCCCGGGCTTTCAGAACGATGTGGTCAACACCCTGCGCCTCTGGTCGGCTAAGGGCACCCAGGATTTCGACCTCGAATACTTCACCCGCGGCGACTACTTCAAGGCCTACGACCGCAAGATCGCCTCCGAAAACATCTCCAAGGTCCTCTACCCCAACGACAAGGTCTCGGCCGGTGTGGAGCTGCGCCTTAAGCAGGAGTACTTCTTCGCCGCGGCGTCTTTGGCCGACATCGTGCGCCGCTTCAGCGCGCACAATGAAGACTTCAAGGACTTCCCGAAGAAGGTCGCCATCCAGCTCAACGACACCCACCCCGCCATCGCGGTCGTCGAGTTCATGCGCATCCTGCTCGACGAGGAGCGCCTGGAGTGGGAGCGGGCCTGGAGCATCACGCAGCGGACCTTCGCCTACACCAACCACACCCTCATGCCCGAGGCCCTGGAGACCTGGGCCGCGCCCCTCATGGGCCACCTCCTGCCGCGGCACCTGGAGATCATCTACGAGATCAATGCGCGCTTCCTGCGCGAGGTCTCCCGGCGCTGGCCTGGCGACGCGGAGCGCCTGCGCCGCATGTCCTTGATCGAAGAGGGCGAGCCCAAGAAAGTGCGCATGGCCTACCTCTGCGTGCTGGCCAGCCACTCGATCAACGGCGTCTCGGCATTGCACTCGGAGCTCCTCAAGCAGACCCTGTTCCGGGATTTCCATGAGATGTTCCCCAGCAAGTTCAACAACAAGACCAACGGGGTCAGCCCCCGTCGTTGGCTGCTGGAGTCCAACCCGCGGCTCTCCGGGCTCGTCACCGAAGCCGTGGGCGCAGACTGGACGACCGACCTGTCGCGCCTGCGCGAGCTGCGCTCGCGCCAGGACGACCGCGGCTTCCAGGAAAGCTGGCGCCGCGTCAAGCTCGCCAACAAGCACGACCTCTCCGCCTTCATTCGCAAGACCGCGGGTGTTGCAGTGGACCCGGAATCCCTATTCGACGTGCAGGTCAAACGCATCCACGAATACAAACGCCAACTTATGTTCGCGCTCTTCCTCATCCATCGCTACCTGCTCATCAAGGCCAACCCGAACGCGGATTTCGTGCCGCGCACGGCCTTAATCGGCGGCAAGGCCGCACCCGGTTACTGGATGGCCAAGCACATCATCCAGTTCATCAACCACGTAGCCGAGGTCATCAACGCGGACCGCACGGTAACGGATCGCCTCAAGGTGGTGTTCTTGGAGGACTACCGCGTCAGCCTGGCCCAGAAGATCATCCCGGCCGCCGACCTCTCTGAGCAGATCTCCACGGCCGGCACCGAGGCCTCAGGCACGGGCAACATGAAGTTCATGATGAACGGAGCCCTGACCATCGGGACCCTGGACGGAGCCAACATCGAGATCGCCGAAGAGGTCGGAGCGGACCATATTTTCATCTTCGGCCTCAAGGCCGACGAGGTGGCGACGCTCAAGGCCTCGGGATATCGGCCCGAGGCTTGGCTTGACCGCGTGTCGGGCCTGCGCGAGTCCATCGAGCTGGTAGCCAACGACCACTTCTCCCACGGCGAGGCGGGGCTGTTCCGGCCGCTGGTGGACTACCTGCTTAAAGACGACCCCTTCCTGGTGCTGGCTGATTTCGGGGACTACCTACGCGCCCAGCAGGAGGCGGAACGGCGCTACCTCGACCGCAAGGCCTGGACCCGCTCATCCATCATCAACGTGGCCCAGTCCGGCCGCTTCTCCAGCGACCGCAGCATCACGGACTACGCGCGCGATATCTGGCATGCGCCCTGCCGCGGGCTGGCCAAGGCCAACGGCGGCAGCCGCTAGTTTAGACTGACCGGTGCGGGCAGGTCGGCTTGAGCCTTCTGACGGCGCCGCGCCATCACGCTGTGGTGGCGGCCGTAGAAGAAGTAGATGAAGAAGCCCAGCAGCAGCCACACGATGAGCCGCAGCCAGTTCTCAGCAGGCAAGGAGAACATGAGCAGCGCGCACAAAAGTATCCCCGAGATGGGGACGAACGGCGCCATCGGGCAGACGAAGGGCCGCTTGGCGTTGGGCTCGGTTTTGCGCATGATGAGCACGGCCGCGCACACGATGACGAAAGCCAAGAGCGTTCCGATGTTGACCAGTTCGGCCAGTATGCGCAACGGCACGAAGGCGGCCAGAACCCCCACCACGCAACCGGTCAGAATAGTGGACTTGTAAGGTGTGCGGAATTTTGGGTGCACGGCGCCAAAGAAGCTCTCAGGAACCATACCATCGCGCGCCATGGCCAAAAATACCCGCGGCTGACTAAGCATAAGGACCAACAACACCGAAGTGATGCCGGCCAAAGCGCCTAAAGCGATGACGAATTGGGCCCCCGGCAGGCCGGCCTGACGAAAGGCGTCGGCGACCGGGGCGTCAATGTCGATCTTGTTATAAGGAACCATGCCGGTCAGGATGGCGGAGACCGCAATGTAGAGCACGGTGCACAAAAGCAGCGAGACGATGATGCCGATAGGCACGTCCCGCTGAGGGTTCTTGGCCTCTTCCGAGTGGGTGGAGACCGAATCGAAACCAATATAAGCGAAGAAGATCATGGCCGCGCCGGCAAGCATGCCCAAAGGTTCGCCTCCATGTCCGGTCTGACCAACCAAAGTGTGCCCAAAGAGACTTATTCCCGTGAGGCCATAAGGCGCGAAGGGTATCCAGTTGGCGGGATGCACGTAGAAGGCGCCTACGATGATGACGAAAAAAACCACCGCCACTTTGATTCCCACCATAACGGTGTTGAACGAGGCACTCTCCTTGATGCCGACTACCAAGATGCAGGTGACGATGCAGGCGATAATGATGGCCGGGACATCCAAGACTGAACCCGTTGGCCCTAGTCGGCCCAATTCGGGAATGATGTCGAATGGCGCTCTGGAAATAGATAGGGGGATCGATAGTCCGAATATCCCGATGAAATTCTGGAAGTAGTGCGACCAGCCGTGGGCCACAGTGGCGGAAGCCACAGTGTATTCGAGGACGAGATCCCACCCGATGATCCAGGCGAAAAGCTCGCCCAAAGTGGCGTAGGCATAGGTGTAGGCCGAACCGGCCACCGGCGCCATAGCCGCGAACTCTGCGTAGCACAGGGCTGAGCAGATGCATGCCAGACCGGCTACCACGAAAGAAAGGATAAGCGCCGGGCCCGCCTTGTCATGCGCGGCCACGCCAGTTAAAACGAAGATGCCGGTGCCGATGATGCAGCCCACTCCCAGCGAAGTCAGCTGGACCGGGCCAAGGACGCGCCGCAGCCGATGCTCGCCTTCCATCTCCTCCAAAAGCAGACTCAGCGGCTTGCGGGCGAACAGATTCTCGAACATGGCTGATATCCTTGCTGAAGCTGGATTTGGGGAATGGTACCGCCAAATCCTACCAAAAAACAGACCTTCGCCTCTGCCATAATACAGCTGACCACTCTGGACCTGTCTCTGACGACCCCAAAGGTGCTAACATCTCCGCACCGGCTCCCAACAGCCCATGAACGCCCCCGTGCCTTCCCGCGCCGTCCGCCTCGCCTGGAACGCCGGGTGGAACATGGCGGGGCAGACTGGACTCGCCGCTCTGGGTTTCTGGCTCATCCCCTTCATCATCAGGAAGCTGGGCCCGGAAGGCTACGCTCTCTACAGCCTCCTAGGCATCCTGTCGGGCTATCTGATGCTCCTGGCACTGGGCGCCGGGACAGCCACGATCAAGTACGTCTCGGAGCATGCAGCAGCAGGGCGCCAGGGAGCGCTGAGGACGATCCTCGGCGCCTCTTTCTGGCTGCACGGGCTCGGCGTCGCCTTAGGAGCCGCGGCGGTCTTCGCCTTCAGACACGAGCTCTCCGGGCAATTCTTCAAGGTCGAACCGTCATCGCTTGAAGCGGCGGCCTGGGTCGTGGCCTGCTCGGCGGGGGGCGCTGTGTTCTTCGCCCTTGGGCAATATGGGCAATCCATCCTGCAAGGCCTGCAGCGCTATGACCTCTCCAACGCCTTCTCCCTGCTGCAATCCGGCGTCTTCCTGGGCGGCGTGGCGATTCTTCTGTGGCTGGGGCACGGCATCCATGCCATAGGAACACTCTTCATCGTCGTCTCCGCCCTGGTCTGTTTCGCCGTCCTTACCACGGCAGCACGTCTCGCGCCAGTCCCCCCATCCTGGCGCTTTTGGCGGGAGGCTCGCTCGCAAACCGTACGGGATTTCCTCACTTTCAGCGTCAGTGGCGTCATCGGCCAGGTGGCATGGTCGGTCGCCTTTCAATGGGACAAAATGTTCATCGGCCACATGCTCCCCCTCTCCCAGCTGACCTACTACCTCATCCCATCGGCGATTCTCCAAAAATTCTGGCTGATCCCATGGACCATCATCACGGCAGCCTTCCCCATGCTCAGCGAGCTCCACGGCGCGGGGGATCAAGCGGGCGTCAAGCGCTTCTACCGAAAGTGCTCCCAGCTCGTGCTCTGGATCGTCGTGCCCGGCTTCGTGATGCTGATGGTGCTGGCTCCCCAATTCTTGACCCTATGGCTTGGCGAAGAATTCTCTCACTATGGGACTTGGCCGCTGCGCCTGCTGACCATGGGCTATTTCATCTATTTCATGGGTTCCATGCCAGGCGTCGCCGCGGGCGGCCTGGGCCGGATGCGCTACGCGGTCTGGGCCAACATCGCGCTCGCGGCATGCTGCCTGCTCTTCTGGCGATTCTTCATCCCGCGGCTCGGGATCGTAGGCGCCGCATTGGGATTCCTCATCGCTTTCGCCGCCGCCTTTCTCCCGTTCCTTTTTTTCGTCAACCGCGACTTCTTCCGCATGTCCTGGCTGGAATACCTTAAAGACGTCTGCTTGAGGCCCTTCTTAGCCGGCGCCGTCCTTCTCGCGATCGTATGGGCGGCTCACTTCCGAATCCACACGTGGGCCTCCTTCGTGTTGGTCGGAGGACTCTCCGCCGCGGTCTACTTCAGCCTGAGCCTCCTTCTTCTCGACCACGACAGCCATGAGAGCCTAAAAGATGTCCTGTCCGCTTTCAGGAAGGGCCTGGCCCTAAAACTCGCGTGGATTAATTAGTAGGATAATGATATGGGGCATTCCCTGAAGGCCGTCGTCACCGGCGGGGCGGGCTTTATCGGCAGCCACCTGGTGGAACGGCTCATCCGCGACGGGCATCGCGTCCTGGTCATCGACGACCTCTCCAACGGACGGCTTGAAAACCTGGCCGCCGTCCAGGGAAACCCCGCATTCGCTTTCGAACGCGCCTCCGTCGCCGACCATGAGAAGGTCAAACCTCTTTTTTCGAACGCCGACTGGGTCTTCCACCTGGCCGCCTTGGCCGATATCGTCCCCTCCATCGTCGAGCCCCTAAAGTACCACGTCGCCAACGTCGATTCAACCGCGGCCGTCCTGGAGGCGGCCCGCGCGGCTCGAGTCAAGCGATTCATATATGCCGCCTCGTCGTCGTGCTACGGCCTCCCGGACGAATTCCCCACCCCGGAAACGGCACCAATAAAGCCCATGTATCCCTACGCTTTGACCAAGTGGACGGCGGAGCAGTACGTCCTGCATTGGGCCAAAGTCTACGGCCTGCCGTGCCTATCGCTCCGGCTTTTTAACGTTTACGGACCGAGGTCCAGGACCTCCGGGACCTACGGCGCCGTGTTCGGCGTCTTCCTGGCCCAAAAACTGGCGGGGCAGCCCTACACCATCGTCGGCGACGGTGCGCAGACACGGGATTTCACTTATGTAACCGACGTTGTCGAGGCCTTTGTCCTGGCCGCACAGTCGGACTTGACGGTGGAAACCTTCAACGTCGGCTCAGGAGGGACCTACCCCATCAACCGATTGGTTGACCTCCTGGGAGGTGGGCCGTCGGTCCATATCCCGAAGCGGCCAGGCGAACCAGGCCGCACCTTCGCCGATATCAGCAAGATCAGAAAAGCCATCGGGTGGCGCCCAAAAGTACGCTTCGAAGACGGAGTGGGTACGCTGCTGAAGGGAATCGAGGCGTGGCGCGAGGCTCCGGTCTGGGATGAAGCATCGATCCAGGAGGCGACCAAGCAGTGGTTCCAATATCTCGGCTGAAGAGCGCGCGCGGCAAAGTCTTGAGTCTCGATGAGCTCTCCGCCGCCGCGGCCAAGGCCCGCGCGGCCGGGCATCGTGTCGTGCACTGCCACGGGGTCTTCGACCTCCTGCATATCGGGCACATCCGCCACTTCCAAGCCGCCCGGGCTATGGGAGACCTGCTCCTGGTCACCGTGTCACCGGACCGCTTCGTCCATAAGGGGCCGCACCGACCCTGCTTCAACGAGGACTTGCGTGCTGAGGCGGTGGCGGCGCTCGATTGCGTAGACTTCGCGGCCGTCAACCGCTGGCCCACCGCGGTGGAGGCCATCCGCATGATCCGACCCGACCTCTATGTCAAGGGCTCGGACTATCGGCGCGCCAAAGACGACGCCACCGGAGGCATCCGCCGCGAAAAAGAGGCCGTGCGCTCGGCAGGAGGGCGCTTGGCCTTCACCGACGACCTGGTCTTCAGTTCCTCAAGCCTTATAAACAAGAACCTGCCTCTTTTTCCTCCGGCCGTGCAGGAATACCTCGAGGGCTTCCGCCGCAGGCGCGGGCTATCCGCGGCGCTTAAGCCGCTTGAGGAAGCGCGGCAACTCAAGGTCCTGGTCGTGGGCGAAGCGATCGTAGACGAGTACGTCTACTGCGCCGCCATCGGAAAATCCTCCAAGGAGCCCACCCTCGTCGTGCGCCAACTGCACCGGGAGCCTTTCGCGGGAGGCATCCTCGCCGTCGCCAACCACGTCGCAGGCTTGGGAGCCAAGGTGCGCCTCGTCAGCTTCCTTGGAGAGCGCAACTCGCGCCTCGGGTTCATCCAGGACAAACTCCGCCCCAACGTTCGACCTTGCTTTCTCTATCGCGCCGACTCACCGACCATCGTCAAGAGGCGCTATGTCGAACAGTACCATTTCACCAAGCTTCTCGAGGTCTACGAAATAAACGACGCCCTGATGGATGAGCGCGACGGACGGGCGCTGCGCGCGGTGCTGGAGCGAGAACTGCCGCGCCACGACGCGGTGATCGTCGTTGACTACGGGCACGGCATGCTCGAAGACAAAACGATCGAACTCATATGCCGCAAAGCGCGCTACTTAGCGGTCAACGCCCAGTCCAATGCAGGCAACATCGGCTATCACACCATCGACCGCTACCGCCGAGCGGACTTGGCATGCCTCACCGAAAACGAACTGCGCATGGAAGCACGCGACCGCCGTGGCGACCTGCGGCGCCTCATCCCCGCTTTCTCGCGGCGCACGGGATTCAAGCGCCTCATCGTCACACGCGGCAACAACGGCTGCCTGGCCTACGACCGTCGCGAGGGCTTCGTTGAGATTCCCGCCTTCGCCGGCCATGTCCAGGACCGCGTCGGTGCGGGCGATGCCTTTCTCTCCATGGCCGCGCTCTACGACCGCCTGGGAGCGCCGCTCGAGGTCACGGGGTTCATTGGCAACGCCGCCGGCGCCCAGGCCGTGGCCACGGTCGGCCATCGCGACTTCCTGGACAAAGCGACTTTGCTCAAGCACGTGGAGTCGCTGCTCAAGTGAACGAAGGACTCGGACGCGTTTTGGTCACGGGAGGGGCCGGCTATGTAGGTTCGGCGCTGGTCCCGAAGCTCCTGGAAGACGGATATCGCGTGCGCGTGCTGGACCTCTACCTCTACGGCGAGCAGGCGCTCGCGCCGGTCCGCTGGCAGAAGGGCCTTGAAGAGATCAAGGGCGACCTGCGAGATCAAGACTTGCTCAAGCGGGCGCTGGCAGGCGTCGACGCCGTCGTTCACCTGGCCTGCATCTCCAACGACCCCAGCTTCGAGCTCAACCCCGCTCTGGGCCGGTCCATCAATTTCGACGCCTTTGAGCCCCTGGCGCGCCTCTCGCGCGAGGCGGGGGCGCGGCGCTTCATCTACGCCTCGACCTCCAGCGTCTACGGCGTCAGTGACGCCCCCGAGGTCACAGAGGGACACCCGCTCCGGCCCATGACCGACTACAGCAAGTACAAGGCCCTCTGCGAACCGATCCTCCTCAAGCTCGCGACTCACTCCTTCGCGCCGGTCATCGTCCGGCCCGCCACCGTCTGCGGCTGGGCCGAGCGCCTGCGCTTGGACCTCGTGGTCAACATCCTCACCAGCCATGCCTACTTCGACCGCAGGATAAAGGTCTTTGGCGGCGCCCAGATGCGCCCAAACATCAACATCTCCGACATGGTGGACGCTTACCGGCTCCTCCTGCGCCTGCCAGACCGCGAGGTCTCCGGCGAGATATTCAACGTGGGCGACGAGAATCGCACGGTCGCGGAGCTCGCGGAGCTCTCTCGCGGCGTGGTCTCTCACATGGATTCCAAACGCAGCCCTGTCGACCTGGCCGTGGTGCCCAGCGACGACAAACGCTCCTACAGGATATCGTCGGGCCGCATCCTGCGCCAGCTGGGTTTTAAGACCAAGCGGACCATCTCTCAAGCCATGGAAAGCCTCGTCGCGGCCTTCCAGACCGGCAAAGTGACCGACCCGCAAGACCCCCGCTACCACAACATCCGCACCATGCAGATGGTCCACCTCCAATAAAGGGTCACCTCATGATGAAGCAGACGGAACTCTCCGAACTTGACGCCGTCACGCGCCGCGTGCGCGGCAAGATCCTGGAGCTGTCGCACCGGGCCGGCACGCCGCATCTGGCCTCGTCCTTGTCCTGCGTGGATATTCTCGTGGCCGCCTACTGGACGGCCCTGCGCGTAGACCCCAAGAAGCCCGACGATCCCGGCCGCGACCGCCTCATCTTCAGCAAGGGGCACGCCGCCATGGCCCTCTACGCGGTATTGGCCGAACGGGGCTTTGTCCCCCCGGAAGTCCTTGACGCATACTGCGTCGACGGCGGCAAGCTCGCCGAGCACCCCAGCCCCGGCTGCGTGCCGGGCCTGGAGGTGGCCACGGGCTCCCTTGGCCACGGCTTGTCGTGGGCCGTGGGGCTGGCCCTGGCCGCACGTCTTCTCAAAAGAGAATCCCGGGTCCTCGTCATCATGAGCGACGGGGAATGCGAGGAGGGCTCGACCTGGGAGGCCGCGCTCATGGCCCCGGCCCACAAGCTCTCCGCCATCACGGCCGTGATCGACTATAACAAATGGCAGGCCACGGGACGCAGCAATGAGATCATGGCCTTAGAGCCCCTGGCCCGGAAATGGGAGTCCTTCGGCTGGGAGGCGCGCGAGGTGGACGGCCACGACCTCAGGGCTCTCTCCGCCGAGTTGGCTGCGCCGCAAGACCCCCGAGGGCGCCCCCGCGCGATCATCGCCCACACGGTCAAGGGCAAGGGCGTATCCTTCATGCAAGACGACAACAACTGGCACTACCGCAGCCCCAGCGACGAGGAGCTCGCGGCCGCCCTCCGGGAGCTGGGCCTCGCATGAGGAACGCCTTCGCCGCGGAGCTGACGGCCATCGCCTCGGAGGACCCGCGGGTGATGATGCTTTCGGGAGACATCGGCAACCGGCTCTTCGATAAGTTCAAGGCCGCCTTCCCGGAGCGCTTCTACAACTGCGGCGTGGCCGAGCAGAATATGATGAGCGTCGCCGCCGCCTTAGCCTCCTGCGGTCTGAGACCCATCGCCTACACGATCACCCCTTTCGTCACGATGCGCTGCCTGGAGCAGATCCGCGTCGACGTCTGCTACCACGGTCTGCCGGTCGTCATCGTCGGTATCGGAGCGGGGCTCTCTTATGCCTCCCTGGGCGCCACCCATCACTCGATGGAGGACGTCGCCTGCCTGCGCTCTTTGCCCGGCATGAGCGTGGTCTGTCCCGGCGATCCGGTGGAGACGCGCCTGGCCCTGCGCGCCGCGCTCAAGTCTCCGGGCCCAGTGTACCTGCGCCTGGGCAAAAAAGGCGAGCCCGTGGTGCACAAAGCTCCCCCTGATTTCACCATCGGCCGCGGCATCGTCCTAAAATCCGGCACGCGGGTTTGTCTGCTCTCGACCGGGACCCTGTTGCCGGAGTCCATGTCTGCAGTCGACGAGCTCGATCGCAGCGGCCTGACAACCGGACTCGTCAGCTTTCATACCGTCAAGCCTTTGGACGACGCCCTGCTCTGTGACGTCTTTTCCCGCTTCGAGCTCGTCGTCACCATCGAGGAGCACGGCCTCATCGGGGGCCTGGGCGGCGCGATCGCGGAATGGCTCTGCGACCGGAAGCCTCAGAAGGCTCGCCTCTGCCGCATCGGCGGCCCAGACGCATTCCTAAGCGAGGCCGGCGGACAAGAATACGCCCGGAAGCGTCTGGGGCTTGACGCGGAGGGCATAGCCGCGCGCGTGCTGAGGAGCTTAAACCAATGAGCAAAACCATCGCCGCCATCCTCGTTGAAACGGGCCGAGCCCTTGAACTGGCCGAGCTCGACATCCCGGCCTTGAAACCCGGTCAAGTCCTCGTCGAGGTCGCCTTCAGCGGCGTCTGCCACACCCAGCTTTTGGAAGCGCGCGGTCTGCGCGGGCCAGACGCCTTCCTACCCCATGGACTCGGCCACGAGGGCTCCGGCCGTGTTCTTGAGACAGGACCGGGCGTCAATAAGGTCAGGGCCGGCGATCCGGTGCTGCTTTCTTGGATGAAAGCCTCCGGCGCGGACGTGCCCGGGACCGTCTATCAATGGGGCGGACGCAAGGTCAACTCCGGGGCGATCATCACCTTCGCCCGGGCCGTGGTGGTCAGCGAGAACCGCCTCACCATACTGCCTGCGGCATTCCCTTTGCGAGAGGCTGCTCTCTTCGGCTGCGCCGTGCCAACGGGCTTTGGCATGATCTTCAACGCCCTGCGGGCCCAGCCGGGCCAAAGCCTCGCGGTCTTCGGCGTGGGGGGCGTAGGCCTGAGCGCCGTGGCGGCCGCGCGCCTGGCCGGCTGCGCGCCAATCGTCGCCGTGGACAGCCGGGACGAGCGACTGGAGGCGGCGCGGCGCTTAGGCGCGACGCACGTGTTTTCGGCCGGAGAAAAAATTCTCGAGTCCCTACGCGTCCTCATCCCCGGAGGCTTTGACGCGGCGATAGAGGCCAGCGGCCGCCCAGAGGCCATGCGCCAGGCCTTGTCCTGTGTGCGAGCGCGCGGCGGAAGCGCAGTCGTGGCAGGCAACGCGCGGCACGGGGAGACTCTCAATATCGATCCGCGCGAGCTCAACCAGGGGAAGCGACTGCTCGGGACTTGGGGCGGGGACAACGAGCCGGACCGCGATTTCCCGCGTTGGTTTTCCTTCCTCTCGTCCGGGCGCCTGGACCTCTCGCCGCTCTTGTCGGACCCCTATCCGCTCACACGCGTCAACGAAGCCTTGAACGATCTCGAAAGCGGCCGCTGTGTGAGGCCTTTGCTCGACCTTTCCCTCCGTTGATGCTCATCGGGATCGACTTCGACAATACGATCGTTTCATACGATGATGCCTTCCATGCCATCGCGGTGGAGCGGGGCCTAATCGCCGCCGGAACCCCCATGGTTAAAAATGCCGTGCGCGACGCCATGCGCCGCACGGGCCGCGAGGACGAATGGACCCTGCTGCAGGGTCATGTCTACGGCCCAGGCATGGAGAGAGCGCGCCCTTTCCCAGGCGTCGTGAACTTCCTCCGCCTCTGCCGAGAGCGCCGCGTTCCGGTACGCGTGATCAGCCACCGCACGATGAAACCCTTCATGGGGCCGGAACACGATCTCCACGATTGGGCGCGCAGATGGCTTTTGCGCAACCACTTCTTCGAGGACACGGGGCTCAGTCCCGAGCACGTTTTCTTCGAGGAGACGAAGACGGCCAAACTTGCGCGCATAGCGGAGCAGGGCTGCACGCTGTTCATCGACGACCTTCCGGAGTTCCTCGTCGAACCGGGATTCCCCGAGAGCGTCGGACGCATTCTCTTCGATCCGAGCGGCACGCACGAGAGCCCCTTCGCGCAAGCCCGGTCCTGGGCCGAGATCGAGACCCTGACCCTGGGCGTAGCGGACCTGCTGGGCCTTGCCGGGCTAGCGAGGGATTGCCGCCTCTTCCCCGCACCCGGCGCGGCCAACAACCGGACTTTCCACCTGAAAGGTGCCGGATTTCGGGCTTTACTCAAAGCCTACTTCTCCCATCCGGGCGACCCGCGCGACCGTTCCGGCGCAGAGGCCGCCTTCTCGCGCTTTGCCTGGGACTGCGGCTTACGGCAACTCCCCCAACCCCTGGCCTGCGACCCTGGCGGGCACTTGAGCCTCTTTGAACTGATCGAAGGGCGCAGTCTCTCTCCCGAAGAAGTCGACGAGAACGCCCTGGGCCAGGCTTTAGGATTCTTTACCGAGATCAACCGTCATCGCCGATCTCCACGCGCTTCGTCTTTGCCCGGCGCCTCCGAGGCCTGCTTCTCTTTGGCTGAGCATCTGGCTTTAGTGGACAACCGCATGGGAGCGCTCTTAAGCCTACCCCCGTCCGACTCCGCTCTCGAAGTCGAGGTCTCCGATTTTGTGCGGGACGAGTTGGCTCCAGCCTGGACTCGAACCCGCGCCTCCGTCTCAAGCCATGCCCGCCGGATTGGTATTGATCCAGGCCGGGTCCTCCCCGAGTCCGAGCGGTGCATCTCCCCCTCCGATTTTGGATTTCACAACGCGCTGCTGGAAGAGGACGGCCGCCTGCGCTTCCTGGACTTCGAGTACGCGGGCTGGGACGACCCGGCCAAGACCATCTGCGACTTTTTCGAACAGCCGGCTCTGCCCGCGCCGGAGGCGTCCCGGTCGCGATTCGCCGAGGGAGTAAGCGCCGCCCTGGGCGGCCCCCCTGGCCTTATCGAGCGCGCGGAGCTCCTACACAGCGTCTATAGGATCAAGTGGGCCTGCATCCTGCTCAATGATTTTCTACCGACGGCGGCAGAACGGCGGCGCTTCGCTCTCGGGGGTGCGGGGCTATCCGAACGGCGGCGTCTGCAGCTGAGAAAGGCGCGCGTGAAGCTGCGCCAGGAGGCGCAGGCGCGATGAAGAAGACACTGGTCCTGGGTGCAAACTCATTCTCCGGGCAAGACTTCGTGGACCTCCTGCTGGGCGATCCCAGCCGCGAGGTGATCGGGGTCAGCCGTTCGCCCGAGCGAGGAGCACTCTTTTTGCACTATAAAGCACGAGAAGACCTCTCACGCTACCGCTACTTCGCCCTAGATTTGAACCGCAACATGGACGCGCTCTTGGCACTTCTTGACCGCGAGCGACCGGAGGAGATCGTCAACTTCGCGGCGCAAAGCGAGGTGGCCCCGAGTTGGGAGCATCCTGAGCACTGGTTCGAGACCAACACAGTCGCCCTGGCACGCCTGGTCAACCACCTGCGCCGGCGAGATTATCTCAAGCGCTATCTGCACATCTCCTCGCCCGAGGCCTACGGGACCTGCGCGGGCTTGGTCGACGAGTCGAAGTCCTTCGCCCCGAGCACTCCCTATGCGGCCTCCAAAGCCGCGGCCGACATGCTCCTGTCCGTCTACTTCCGACAGTTTGGCCTACCCTTGCTGACCGTGCGGGCCACCAACGTCTATGGCGCGCGCCAGCAGCTCTTCAAGATCATCCCACGCACGGCCATCTACCTTAAGCTCGGACGGACCATCGAGCTGCACGGAAGCGGCGTCGCCGTAAAATCCTACATCCACGTGCGCGACGTCTCACGCGGCGAGCTGGCCATCCTTGAGCGCGGGCGGCTCGGAGAAGTCTACCATCTCTCGCCGGAAGCCGGCATCGCGGTGAATGATTTGGTTAGGTTGCTCTGCGCTCTCATGGGCAAAGACTTCGCCTCGGCCGCGCGCGCGGTCGCCGAGCGACCGGGCCAGGACCAGGCTTATCTTCTCGATTCGCGCAAAGCGAGGGCTGAGCTCGGCTGGTGCCCTCGAGTCGCGCTGGACGCGGGTTTGACCGAAGTCGTAGAATGGGTTGAAAGGAACTGGGAGGAGATATCCCGGCAGCCGCTCGAATACCAGCATAAGCCCTAGGAGCATCATGGCCTACGTCGACTTTATCCAAAAGATCCACAAGTCTACAAAACGCGATTACGTCGGCCGCGTCAACGAAGCCGACAAGGCCGAGTGCGCCGAGGTCGCCCTGCGCTGGGATAAAGATTACTGGGACGGCGACCGCCGCTACGGCTACGGCGGCTACCGCTACGATGGCCGTTGGCGGCCAGTGGCCGAGGACATGGCCAAGCACTACGGCCTCAAGCCTGGAGCGACCATCCTGGACGTGGGCTGCGGCAAGGCGTTTTTGCTCTACGAGTTCACGCAGGTTGTGCCGGGCTCCCGGGTGGCCGGCATCGACATTTCCCGCTACGGCATAGAACACGCCAAAGAAGAGGTCCGGCCGTTTTTGACCGTAGGGACTGCGGCCAAGCTCCCCTATCCTGATAAGAGCTTCGATTTCGTCTTCTCGGTCAATGCCCTTCACAACCTCTACAACTATGAGCTCTGGGAAGCCGTGAAAGAGATCGAACGCGTCTCGCGAGGCCCGAAACACATCGTCATCGAATCCTATCTCAACGAACGCGAAAAGATGAATCTCCTTTATTGGCAGTTGACCTGCCGTTCCTTCTACTCTCCCAAAGAATGGGAATGGTTTTTCCGGCAGGCCGGCTACACGGGAGACTATTCTTATATTCTCTTCCAGTAAAGCGGCGGCGCACGATGAAGATCAAGGCATTCAATAACGAAGTCCTCTTCGCTGCAGAAGCCAACTCGGCGGTGGGGCCGCGGGAACTGAAATCATTGAAAACGAAGGTCGTCCACAACAAAAGGAAGCGCATCCGACTCTGCATGCATCGCGACGTCGATGATAACCTTCATGAGATGTTAATCGTACTGACCAAAGACGCTTACATACGCCCCCATAAGCACTTGACGAAAGTTGAATCCTACCATGTCATTGAAGGTCTTGCCGATCTTATTGGATTCGACGACGCCGGATGCGTCACCGAGACGGTCCGCTTGGGCGATCACGGGTCGGGGCATGCATTCTATTACAGAACCTCCAGCTCCGGCTACCACACGTTGCTGGTTCGATCAGATTTTCTGGTGTTCCACGAAACGACGAATGGCCCATTCAACCAAAAGGATTCCATCGCGGCGCCGTGGGCCCCGGACGACCAAGACCAGGCCGCCGGAAGGATATTCATGAAAAGGGTCGCTCGAACGGCGAGATCCTTGACGGGCAAGCAGGCATGAATCGGATCCACACCCTTGTCGTCGGCGGGACGCGCGGCATCGGACGCGCCTTAGTGAGGTTATTCTGCTCGGAAGGTCATCTCGTATCGGTGATTGGACGCCATCAACCGGACAGCGCGGATCAGGTCCTTCCCGGAGCCCGGCATTGGACGGTGGATATGCGCGATGAGCGACGGCTGGGCGCGGCGTTGAAGGATATCATCCGCCGGCGGGGGAAGTTAAGCCGCTTGGTTTTCCTGCAAAGATATCGGGGCGGAGATGGGGAAGACGCTTGGGCTGGGGAGATCGAACTGGCCCTTACGGCGACGAAGAATATCATCGAGCGTCTGATCCCGCATTTTGATGAGAGCGCCGAGAGAGCCATCGTCATCGTCGGCTCCCCGGCTGGAGATTTCATAGCGAGTGAGCGCGACTTGGGGTATCATGTGGCAAAAGCGGGACAGAATCAGCTCATGCGGTATTATGCGGCAGTTCTGGCGCCCTATGGGATCCGGGTCAACGGAGTTTCGCCTGCCACCGTGCTTAAGGAAGAGTCAAAATCCTTTTATGCCAAGAACAGGCGGCTTCGCGATTTCTATCGCCGCATCACGCCGTTGGGGCGCATGGGAACTGCCGAAGATGTAGCCGAAACCATCGCGTTCCTTTGCGGCCCCAAAGCGGCGTTCATCACGGGACAGAACATCTTCGTGGATGGAGGACTTTCCCTGCTATGGCAGGAATCAATCGTGCGGAAGCACGCGCCGCCAAAATGAGCTCGCGCGTTTCTCGGCGCACAACTTGCCGCCTGTGCGAAGCCCCGGATGTAGAACTCGTGCTGCACCTACAGCCGACTCCGCCCGCGGACGCCTATGTGCCCGCCGATCGTCTCAAGGAGCCCCAGGACTCCTATCCTTTGGATCTATTCTTTTGCCGCCGCTGCGGGCACGCCCAATTATTGGACGTCGTCGATCCGAAGGTGCTCTTTCAAGACTACCTCTATATCTCATCCAGCTCGCCCGGACTAGAAGATCATTTCCAGTCATACTCAGATCAGGTGCTGGCTTACGCAAAGCCGCCGGCAGGAGCCCTGGCTCTCGATATCGGCAGCAACAACGGCATCCTCCTAAAGCTATTCAAGCAACAGGGGCTCAAGGTTCTGGGGGTGGATCCGGCCCGGGAAATCGCGGGGCAGGCGACACGAAGCGGCATCGAGACGATTCCCGCCTTCTTCTCCTCCCATCTCGCGCGCCAGCTGCGCGCCGAACGCGGACCCGCGGCGATCGTCACGGCCAACAACGTGTTCGCCCATTCCGACGGCTTGGCAGACATGGCCGAAGGAATCCAGACCTTGCTGGCCCCCGATGGAGTGTTCGTTTTTGAGGTTTCCTATCTTATGGACGTGATCGAGGGCATGGTATTCGATTTCATCTACCACGAACATCTCTGCTATCACTCGGTCAAGCCTCTCCAAGCGTTCCTGCTCCGGCATGGGCTGGAGCTGATCAATGCGGAACGCGTACCGACCAAGGGCGGCTCCCTGCGCGGGACCGCGCAGCTTGTCGGCGGCCCGCGCCGCGTGGAGCCCGCTGTTGCGAAGCTGCTCACGCTGGAAGCCAAGATAGGTCTGGACCGCACCGACGTTTTCAAAGATTTCGCGGCCCGGGTGGAGTGCGCGAAATCAGAAACCCGGCAATCCCTGCGCGAACTCAAAGCCGCAGGGAAGACGATCGCGGGCTACGGGGCCTGCGCGACCGCGACGACGCTGATCCACCACTTCCAGATCGGCGGCATGCTGGATTTCATCGTCGACGATAACGTGCAGCGGCAGAACCTTTACAGTCCAGGCCTCCATATCCCCATCCTGCCTCCCGCGGCCATCTACAAAAAGAAACCCGACTGCGTGCTCATCCTGGCATGGAGGTTCGCAGAGCCCATCATGCAGGGGCACCCGGCGTTCATGCACCAGGGCGGGCGCTTCATCATCCCTCTTCCGAAGCTCCGCATCGTTCACGCCTAAATGCTCTTCAACTCGTTGCGCTTCCTCATATTCTTCCCAATCGTTACGACCGCTTTTTTCCTCCTCCCCTGCCGCTGGCGGTGGCTGCTCCTGCTCAGCGCCAGCTGCTTTTTCTACATGGCCTTTATTCCCGTCTACATTCTCATCCTCGCCTTCATAATCGTCGCGGACTACGTCGCGGGAATAGCGATCGAGCGGGCTCAAGGTCCGCGGCGGACGCATTATCTCTGGCTGGGCCTCGCCGCCAATATCGGCGTCCTCTTTATCTTCAAATACTTCAACTTCTTCAACGAGAACATGGATGCCCTAGCCCGCCTTATCCACTGGAACTATCCCCTCGGCGCTCTCAACATCATCCTCCCCCTCGGTCTTTCGTTCCAAACCTTCAAGGCCATGAGCTACACCTTCGAGGTTTATTACGGCCGGATTGCGGCCGAGAGACATCTCGGCATCTATGCGCTCTACGTCATGTTCTATCCACAATTGATAGCCGGACCCATCGAAAGGCCGTACGACCTTCTGCCGCAATTGCACGCGGAGCAGCAAGTCGACTGGGGGCGCATCGGCCGCGGTCTGCAGCTGATGCTCTGGGGGTTTTTCCAGAAGATCGTCATTGCCGACCGATTGTCCGCCATGGTCGATCAGGTCTACAATCACCCGGGAACCTACACCGGGCTGCCCGTCCTTCTGGCTACATACGCCTTCGCGTTCCAGATCTATTGCGATTTCTCCGGGTACTCGGATATCGCCATCGGCGCGGGACAGGTCATGGGATTCAATCTGATGGCCAATTTCGATCGGCCCTACTTTTCGCAATCCATTTCAGAATTCTGGCGCAGGTGGCATATATCCTTGTCGAGCTGGTTCCGGGACTATCTTTTTCAGCCAATCACATTCCTCAAGAGAAACTGGGGGAACTGGGGCGTCACCTGTGCCCTGACGATCACCTTCCTAGCCACCGGCTTATGGCATGGAGCCAATTGGACGTACGTCATCTGGGGCGGAATCCATGGGATGTGCATCGTCCTGGGGCTCTGGCTGACTGACGTGCGGCGCGCGGCCGTCGCAGCTTTAAAATTGAATCATTTTCCATCCCTGCTGCGGCTATTGAACGTATTCATAACTTTCCATATCGTATGCTTCAGCTGGATATTCTTCAGGGCCGATTCTCTCCAGGATGCATTCACCCTCATCCGCTGCCTCCCGGGCGGCTGGGCCGCTCCCTTGGGCACGCCTCCCTGGCATTGGATTTTCTATCTCGGGCTGACCCGGTGGGATGTACTCATCAGCGTCGCGGCCCTGCTAATCCTGCTCGGCGCGCACCTCGACCAAGGCCCCGGCTCCCTGCGCCAGCGCTTGTCCGCACAACCGGTCTGGCTGCGCTGGCCGCTGTACTACGCCGGCATCGCCACCGTCATATCCTTCAGCACCATCACCCGCAAGACATTCGTCTATTTCCAATTCTAAGATGCGGCCCCATTCCTGGCCATTGGCCTTCGTCGCAGCCGGCGTGCTCATGCTGTCGGCTGTAGAGGTGGGCCTACGCGTGCTAGAACGCACGGGCCTCGTCGCCGCGCCTCGCGCCGCAGAAAGCTATCCGGCTAACCCGAAGCGATACATCAAAATCGCCGTCTTCGGCGAATCGCCGGTCGCAGGCTTCGGCACGACCAGGACGTTCGTAGACATCCTGCGCCACGAACTGCGGAACCGACATCCCAACAAGCTGTTTTTCATCAAGAACTACGGCATCAACGGCGGGCCTTTCCATGGCTACCAAGCCCCCTTGATCAAACGACTCCTCGGGCATTACGACTACATCCTCATATACTCGGGCATGAATGAACATGCGCCTTACATCGACGACCAAGGCAGGTTCCGGCTGGCAGCACAAAAGAAAAATTACGATTTTGGACTCTCATTTACAATGGACGAATGGCATGAAGCGCTCATCACAAAAAGTCATGTCTACGCCCGCTTACGCAAATGGCGGTACAAGAACCTGGCGCCGCCACAGCCCCTATTCATCGTTAACCGGCAACAGATAATACCCGCGGAAATCCAGCCCCCGCTCGTTCCGGCGCTCATAGAGGAACGCATGATAAACGATTTCGGCGCCGACATCAACGCCGTCGCATCCCTGGCCCAGAAGTCCGGGAAATACATCCTGGCAGCCGGCGCGATATTGGATGACACCTGGAGGCCTTTTGTCTCGACCCAGCGCCCCGGCCTCTCCGTGCCGCAACGGGACCGGTTCCGCGCCCTCCTGGCGCAAGGCACGGCCCGGCTTGTGCAGGGAGACTACCGGAAAGCCCTTGCTATCCTGAGGCGGGCAAGCAGTATCGACCCGGATGTCGCCATCCTAAATTACCGCATCGGTCAAGCCCACTGGGCGAACGGAGAGCATGACGCCGCGCACGTATTCTTCATCAAAAGCATAGTCCAGGATGGGCTACCTCTCCGTTACGCCGCGCGATTGAACCTATTGACGAAAGCCGCCGCCACAAGAGGTGGTTATTTTCGTTACCTCGACACCACCCCCGGACTGAACTCCCTGGTGGATCGAGGTTTCGGTTACCGGAAATTTTTCAGTGACATGGAGCACCCCAACCTGATGGGACACGCTTTCCTCGCCCAAAACTTCCTTTGTGCGCTGGAAGAATTGCCGCCGCTTGGCCCCGCCCAAAGGCACGATTGCTTAGACTGGCGGACGGCCGACCCGCAGGCCCTGGCGATGCGCTACCATCGGGAGCTTGGAGTGACCAAAGATGAGGAGTCAGAAGTGGCATGGGCCGAGGCCGCATGGCATTACCGGATGAGAAGCCTCTCAGCCTATCCCCAAGACTTCCTGGCCATGGCCGAAGCTCGACTCCAAGACTATCGGGCGGCTGCGTCTGCCAAGCCCGAGTCGGAGGTAAAATTTCTTTTCGGAGAGGCTTTGATCGAAGCGGCTCGCAACCGCTCATCCCGAAGAGTCGTCGGCCTCCTCAATGAAGCGCTCCATGTGCAACCAGAATATGTAGTATCGCAATGGATCACGGACATGGGAAACGGCGAAACCACCGGACACCTTTTGGAGTCGCTCGGGATCACCTATAACATAACCACTCGCAGTTTCCAGAGATTATGATGCTTCCATTCGATAAGCGAAAATCAGATTCGCTGGTATGGGAGCGATGGTGCTCAAACGCTGAAAAATATCCCAATAAGGACGCGATCGTGCATTGGGTGGCCGGCGAAAAGCCATACCGCTGGACATTTAAGCGGCTGCTGCACACATCCGCCGCAATCGCCGCTCTCTTGAGGAGGAATGGCGTCAGGAACGGAGAAGTCTGCGCCATCATCATCAAGCACAATCCCTATTTTTATCCGCTTTATCTTGCTGTCAGCGCCATCGGAGCGATTCCGGCCGTTCTGGCCTACCCGAATGCCAGGCTTCATCCGGACAAATTCAGACAAAGCCTTGCGGGGATGTCCCAACACTCAGGTCTTGATTGGATTTTTACCGAACGCGCGCTGGAAGAGACCATAACGCCGCTCGTATTCCACGATAAAAGCACGATCAGAGGACTACACTTCCCGCTTGAATGGCTTAAAAAGGAGTCACATAAGGACCAGAACTATATCGACGAACTCAAGGAGATCGAAGAACTCCGCGGTTCGATGAGACCATCCGATCCGGTCCTTCTCCAGCATTCTTCAGGCACTACGGGGCTTCAGAAGGGAGTTATGCTGTCCCATCAAGCGATACTCGACCATGTGACCTATTACGGGATAGCGCTTAATTTGACGAAAAATGACAAGATCATCAACTGGCTGCCTTTGTATCATGATATGGGCCTCATCGCCGCATTCCAACTCCCTCTTGCTTTCGGGATTACGACAGTTCAAATCGATCCATTCGAGTGGGTCCTTTACCCGTTGCTGCTCCTGGAGGCCATCACTAAAGAAAAGGGCACTCTGGCATGGCTGCCCAATTTCGCATACAACCTCATGGCTGAAAAAATCCATGAGGACGCTCTCGCGCATATCGACCTCGGTTCAATCAGAATGCTGATCAACTGCAGTGAGCCCGTCAGAGCCGAAAGCCACGAAATTTTCTTCAGAAGATTCTCAAAATGCGGTCTCAAGCGCAGGTCGCTGACCGCCTGCTACGCTATGGCTGAAACGACCTTTGCCGTCACTCAGACCACGCCCGGCGAACCCGCCGCTGTTGTTGTAGTCGACAGGGATGCGCTGGCGAAAGGGACCATCAAATTAGCCGAGGCTTCCTTTGCCGGACCTGTCAGACGGTGCGTTTCATCAGGCCAGCCCATCGCCGGCGTCCTGCTCAGAATCATCGGCCAGGACGGCTCGGATCTTGAAGATGATACCGTAGGAGAGATCGTCATCCGTTCTGCCTCCCTTTTTAACGGGTACAAGAACAATCCAAAGATGACAGCCATGGTATTTAAAGACGGCTGGTACTGCAGCGGAGACTACGGGTTCCGCCACAAAGACGAATACTTCATGGTCGGGCGAAAGAAGGACATCATCATAGTCGCAGGCAAGAATATCTATCCTGAAGACATTGAAGACGCGATCAGCAGGGTCCCGGGGGTTGCTCCCGGAAGGGTCGTAGCCTTTGGAGAAGAAGATTCCGAAATGGGAACTGAGCGGATCGGCGTGATCGCGGAGATCAAACCCGCAGTCCAAACCGACAAGAACGAATTGAAGAAACTAATTTATTCTGCGGGACTGGCAATGGACCTTACCATAACAAAAATATATCTAGTTCCGCCGCGCTGGCTCATCAAAAGCTCTTCAGGGAAACCAAGCAGAAAAATAAATAAGGAACGCATTCTGCAGTTAGAACCACAGTGACGAGGACCGAATGATTTCAGAAAGACTCCAAAAGGTAATACTCAGGAAACTGAAACTTGACAAGTTTGACTTCAAGAATGAGACGCTGGCCAGCCAGGTGCCCGGATGGGACTCGCTCACCCATATCAGCGTCATCGTCGAAATTGAAAAAACCTTCAATGTCCGTTTTAAAATGCAGGAAATATTGAGACTGAAGAATTTAGGCGAGCTCCAAAAACTCATTGACGCCAGGGCCTCATCTCGACTGGAATAAAAAGATACAATCAGCGCCATGAGCCCGACATTGTCCGTGGTCTTACCCAACTTCAACCACGCGCGTTTTATCGGCGAAGCGCTGAAGGCGATCACAGGACAATCCCTGAAGCCGCACGAAGTGATTGTCATCGATGATGCCTCGACGGACAATAGCGTCGAAGTCATACAAGGATTCGCAATGCACTGGCCCTTTGTAAAATTAGTCCAGAATCCCAAGAATGCGGGGGTGGTTTACTCCTGCAATCGGGGCATCCGGATGGCATCCGGAGACTACGTTCTATCCTCGGCCGCCGACGACATAATCCTCCCGGGACTTCTTGAGAAATCAATAGCTCTATTAGCACAATATCCGCAAGCCGGACTGTGCTCAACAGGCTCTCTTCTCATCGGAGAGCACGGCGAAGACAAAGGATCTTTTCATTTGCCCGATATCTCTGATACAGCATGTTTCATATCCCCGGAGAATGCTATTAAGCTTTTAAAGCGGCATGGCGGCTGGTTCATGGGGAACACGACGATTTACAGACGCCAGGCTTTCTTGGATGCAGGCGGCTTCATCCCGGAACTCCACTCATTCTCCGACGGCTTCATCTCCCTGGTCATTGCATTAAAACATGGCGTTTGTTTCATCCCAGAACCCTTAGCCGCATGGAGACGGATGGGGGGCGGCTACTCATCACAAACGGCCGTAAATACAAAGATGGCGCTGAGCATCATAGACCACGCGGAGCACTTGATGGAGACTGTTTATAAGGACATTTTCCCCGCCGAGTACGCACTGCAGTGCCAACGGAGACTGTTTTTTGACTTTTTTGACGCCTGGGCCCGCTCCCAAAGAGCCGGCATCGCCGGGCTGCGCACAAGGCTGCCTTCTCCGACGATAGTCGACCGTGTTTTTTTCAATTGGATGATCGTTCTCCGATGGATCGATTATGGGATCATCAAAATCTATCTATTTTCCAGACTGCGATTTTCCATGCAATGGGAGATTCTTAAACGAAAATTCAAGATCAGTTTATAAAAGGGACCGCGCCAAGAAAATCCTGATCCATATCCCCCCCTCTCCCAAAACGACTGAAATGATCTCCTCATGACCCAGCCAACCGATCGCTTCGCCTTCGGCCAAAACTGGCAAAGTTATCTAAAAAACGCAGGCGACCTCCACGTTGAAAGGGCGAAAAGAGCCCTCCTGGAATTCCACGAACGTCATGATTTAAAGGGTTGGGCCGTCCTGGACGTCGGCTGCGGGAGCGGTATCCACTCCTATGCGGCCGTCGCTCTCGGCGCGTCCCAAGTGTTCAGCTTCGATTATGACGCCGACAGCGTGGAGGCGTGCCGCAGGCTCAAGGCGAGAAAAGCCCCCGAGGCCGGCCACTGGCATATTCAACAAGGAGACATCCTCGCCGAGGGCTTCACCCAGCAACTCAGCCGGTATGACTTAGTCTACGCTTGGGGCGTGCTTCATCATACAGGCCATCTATGGAAAGCCGTCGAGAACGCCGCTCGACTCGTCAAGGACGGCGGCTTCCTGCACCTGGCCATCTATAACCGCCATTGGACCTCGCCCTTCTGGAAGGCGATCAAGAAATTCTATTGCGGTTCGCCCCGATGGATCCAGAACCTGATGCTGGCGGCCTATGCCGGCAAAGATATCTTGCGTCTCTTGCTAAAAGAACGGCAAAATCCTTGGCGCGTCATCCGAGACTATCCGCAATCTCGCGGGATGCTCTGGTGGAACGATTTGAGGGACTGGCTGGGAGGCTACCCGTATGAATACGCCTCCGTTGCGGAAACAACTGGGTTCCTCGGAAAACTGGGGCTCCGGCTGATCCGCTGCTCCCCAAATTGCGAGACGGGATGTTCCTCATACCTCTTTCAAAGGCCACACTGAAACATCCCGCATCATGCCGCGATAGACCTGTCCAATCCTCAGTATGCGCCGCGCACCAGCCCCTTGAGCCCGACGCTGGGAATGAAATGAATAGGTCTGCCCACGGCGTCCTTCCACACGGTCGCATCATCGGACTCATCGCGGTTATCGCCGAGCACAAATAGCTCTCCCGGCGGCACGGCCATCGGCCCCAATTCATCGCCATCCAACCGCTCCCCGGCCCGCTTGTGCACGGCATAGGGCTCATCGAGCTCTCGGCCGTCGATGAAGACCATTTTTGCACGCAGCGCCACGGTCTCCCCCGGCAAGGCGATGATCCGCTTGGCCAAATCGCGGTCCTGGCCGGTCGGGGAATGGAAGACCACAATGTCGCCCCGCTGTGGAAGCCGCAGACGCAGAGTGACCTTGTCTACGAAGAGATGCGTGCCGACTGGCAACGTCGGCTCCATGGAGCCCGAAGCCACAAATATAGCCTCACAGACCCAGAGGCGCAGGGCCAACGCAATGGACACGGCCACGCAAACCAAGAACAACAGCCGGGAGAACTTCACGGAGGATCCCCCATCCTGGCTCAGGCCGGAAGATCAGCCCAAAAGCTCGGTCTCGATGCGCCGGTAGTGCGCGACGACCGCGGCCACGAACTCACGCTTGGCGTTGTAAGAGCCCGGGAAGAAGCTTCCCTTAAAGCCCGCGATCACCAGGTTGCGCAGTTGGTGGCGCGTCAGCCCGACGTGGCGGGTCACCAACTCCAGTTCCCGCGACACCGTGGTGTTGGAGACGAGGCGGTTATCCGTGCAGATGCTCACCGAGAGGCCGTAATCGATCATCCTCTTGATGGGGTGAGTCGCGATGGTCTTAATGTTAGGGGTGGTCTGCAGATTGCTGGTAACGCAAGCCTCGATGCCGATGCGCTGACTGGCGATGTAGCTGGCCAAGTCCTCGACATAGCGGCGGTGGTCCGGGATGTCCTGAGCCTTGATCATCTCATGCGCGAACAGGAAGGTGCCGTGCCCGATGCGGTTGGCGTGGCACTGGGTGATGGCCTGCCAGATGGATTCCGGGCCGTAGGCTTCGCCCGCGTGCACTGTTTTGCGGATGAAATTATCGTGCGCGTACTGGTAAGCCTCCCGATGGTCCTCGGGCGGGTAGCCCGCCTCCTCTCCGGCCAAGTCGAAACCCACGACCGGCATGCCTTCTCGCGCCCAGGCCACGGCCGAGCGCGCCAGCTCCAGGGAGGCTGCGGCATAGACGTCATCCTTATCCGCGTACTCCATGATGCTCAGTAGGCTCGCGAAATACGGCGACATGCCCTTCTTGAACTTGCGCATGCCGCACACGATGATGCCGTAATGGAACGGCAGGTCCGCGCCGGAACGCACGGCGGGACGCCGGTTGTGGGCCTTGGCACCGGCCCAGAGCCCCCTGGCCACGGCACGCACCGCGTCCGTAGCGGTCTGCCCGTCGCAGACGTGCAGCTGTGGGGCGAAACGCACCTCGATGTAGCGCACGCCCTCGGCCGCGTTGTCCTCCACGAGTTCACGCGCCACGCGCTCGAGGTTCTCGGGCCGACGCAGCACCGCGCAGGTGTAGGCAAAACCATGGAGGTACTCCGACAGGTCGCGATAAGAGTCCTTAAAGATGAGTTTGCGCATGCCGGATTCGCTGGTGGAGGGCAGCTTCACCTTCTCCTGGCGGGCCAGCTCAATGAGGGTCTTGAGCCGCAACGAACCATCGAGATGCAGATGCAAATCGGACTTGGGAATGCGGTGGATGAATTCAGTGGTGATCCTATCTTTCATAATGGAGTCCTATCCTACGAAATTTAGCCGACCAAAAGTGGCGGCAGGGCGGCGCTACCGAGCCTGAACTGACTGCGCGGCCCGCTCGCGCGCCTGGTTCTGCTGCAGGGAGTGCCGGGCCGCGTAAAGCCCGACCAGCGAGCAAGCCAACGTCAACAGGCTAAGCAGGACCGATTTTATCTTGAAATTTTCCATGCGCTTGGATGATGATAACTATTTTGAGGGGGATTTGGTATCATCCCTCTGTCCCTGGGAGGCCCCATGCGCAAGAACGATCTTAAGTTAATGAAAGCCGCCATCCAAGAAGCCCGCAAAGGCCTGCGCGAAGGCGGTATCCCCATCGGCGCGGTACTGGTCAAGGACGGCCGCATCATCGGCCGCGGCCATAACCGCCGAGTGCAAAAAAAATCCGCCATCCTGCACGCGGAGATGGACTGCCTGGAGGACGCCGGCCGGCTCAAAACCCAGGACTACCGGCGCTGCACCATCTACTCGACCCTCTCGCCTTGCGAGATGTGTACCGGCGCCATTCTGCTCTACAAGATCCCCCGGGTTGTCATCGGCGAAAACCGCACCTTCAAGGGACCCGAAAACCGATCACGCCGCCGCACCGAGCTGGTCAACCTCGATCTGGCCGAATGCCGGGAGATGATGACGGAATTCATCCGCCGCCGGCCCGAGCTTTGGAACGAGGACATCGGGAAATGAATTCCTCTATCGTCGAGAGCCAGGCCGTTGACAGTCTTTTAGAAAAATCGCTATACTCATCATCAGTCCAGCCGCCGCAAATCCCCAAGATTTTCCGGCACAAGAACGGAATGTTTATGGGCCGGCAGGCTGGGACGCGGGCGTAGTTCAATGGTAGAACACGAGTCTTCCAAGCTCGTTACGTGGGTTCGATTCCCATCGCCCGCTCCAGTCCGTATTCGCACAGTGACGCTGGGATAGCTCAGTTGGTAGAGCATCTCCATGGTAAGGAGAAGGTCGTGGGTTCAAATCCCATTCCCAGCTGATTTTATGTTAGAATACGCCGTCCCGAGACGGGCAGTCGCCGCATAATGTCAAGGAGAGATTGAATATGGCCAAGGCGAAATTCGAACGCACCAAGCCGCATGTCAACATCGGTACGATCGGTCACGTAGACCATGGCAAGACGACCTTGACCGCGGCCATCACGCTCTATCTGTCCAAGAAGGGACTGGCGCAGGCCAAGCGCTACGACGAGATCGACAACGCGCCGGAAGAGAAGGCACGAGGCGTGACGATCAAT
>CAIKVT010000044.1 GCA_903830945.1 uncultured Elusimicrobia bacterium | reverse complement strand
TGTTACCCTGATCTAGTGATCGTCACTATCACAGACGGGCCTGGAGACTTCGAGCAGAGGCTCCAGGCCATTGAGAAGCAACTCGACTTTATCGTCGGTCTGCTGACGCATCGCCCGGTCAAGGTAGTCCTTTCGCTGGGCAAACCGCAACCCCAAAAACCACAGGAGAAATAACCTTGCCAAACTTTCAATTGGGCGACACCGAACAGGTCGCCTATGCAATCACCGTGCTGGACGGAGATTCCAATCCGGCCACGCTCGCGCCCGGTACGACGGTAACGGTAGTGTCGAGCAACACGGCCGCGTTATCAGTCGAACCCGATACCACCCCGGCCGCGGGATCTGTGGCGTCCGGGCTTCTGGTTGGTGGCACCAAGCTGGCGACAGGCGTCAGCGTAACCGCTACAGTAACGCTCCCCGGAGTGTCCGCACCGTTCGTAGCTGTCGATCTAATCGACGTTGTCGGCGGGACCGCCAACTCCATCAGCATCGGACTGAGCGCGCCCGTCAGCCAGACCGCTGCCGCGCCGCCGGCGCCGTCGCAAGGCGCACCGACCAGCTAACCAATGATCCGGCGACTTACAATCGTCTCAATCCTAATCGCGGCGTGCCTGGCTCAGACAAGCGCGCCGCCCATCCTTCCTGCGATCTCCGCGTACTATCGCCTTCCAACCGCACCGACCGGCGGTCCATATCCGTATCAGTGGGTGATTCTCGACCCTCCGCTATCGCTCTACGTTGACCCTTCTGGCAGCCCACATCTAGGCGTGACGCCAACGCCAGGCCCTCCTGGTATCCAAGGGCCAACCGGACCTACAGGCGCTGGCGTGCCGGGCCCGCAGGGACCTCCCGGAACGGTAACCCCGGCTCCGGGAATGGCGCTGATTTCGAGTACGCCTGGTAACCAGACAATCCTGATGGACACGTCGTTCTTCGCCTACCGCGGAGTGGCTCCGACGGTACCCGGCAATTGCGCCGGCGGAACCGGAATCTGGGCTACCGATGGAGCGAACTTCTACATCTGTGTGGCCGACCCTGTGACGGCAGGAAATTTCATCTGGGCTCGCGCGCCGCTCGTGACTACGTGGTAGACTATTTTCGTTTAGCCAAACGTGTTCCCACTTTTTCAAACCCGGCCAGCGTGAACTGGCCGGGCCTTTTTTGGAGGAAGCGTTGAAATGGCCGGGGGACGCAGCCCACTTACACGCCGCCGCCTGGAAGGATTGAAAAGTACCAGGAGTTGAACTGCTGGGGAACCAGCGGGGCGGCTACCAACCGCTCGCCCGCTTCCACTGTTGTCCTGTTTCACGCCACCCAGATTGGTATAATTGACCCGTGACTACCGTCGCACGCCGCAACATCCGCGCGCACCGGTTCAAGGGGCCTCTTCCAGGATGTCCCAACACGGTGCGGCACGCCATCACCAAGTGCAAGGATTGCGCCCGAATCACCAAGACCATCCAGCGTCGCGGACCGATTGGTATAATTCCCCCCAATGACGCGCTTCCGAAGCCTACTCGCCCGCTTCTTTCCTCCGAACGACTCAGCCTCGATTCTTAAACAGGCCTACGGAACCAGCCTGGATCTCCAACGAGAACGCCTCGACACCCAGGCG
>CAIKVT010000043.1 GCA_903830945.1 uncultured Elusimicrobia bacterium | reverse complement strand
GCCCTGGCCAGCGAACTCGGCCTCTTCATGAGTCTCGTGAACTCCATCGCGTCCGTGCTCCAGACCTACTGCCATTTCTAACCGGCCCTGCCTCATAGCGCTTTCGTTTGTTGCTTTCGCGCCTTCCCTCAGGTCCCAGGATGGGCGCCGGGCCGGTCTGCGCCATAAACGGGTCCCCCGCTTCCGGCAACCCGAAACCGCGGCCCAACCCCCGCCGTAGCCCCACGGTGTCGGGTTTCCAGGGTAGGGACCCACCATTTAATGCTCGCCCGGCCCGGCGTTCTCGGGACCTTCGCCCTCCGGGTGGGTGGAGGCGCAAAATGAAAAACGAAAGCGTGAAAGAAGCAGGCGGGAAGAACGGCAGCGGCTGGCATGGAGCGCAGGTCGTCGCCGCGGCTCAGACGTTCTTGGCTCTAGGCGGGCCGCAGGCCAGACGGGAGATCCTTCACACCGCCCTGGAGTTGCACCGGCTTTTGGCGGGCGAGGAGGCATAAGATGGCGACCAACTTGGACGAGCTGGAGATGACGCAGGCGGAAGCCCTACGGATCGCGAACGGCGTGGCGCATAGGGCCGACGGCACGTCGCAGGCTTTGTCCCGCCTCGCGCAAGACTTGCGCATGACGCAGAAGCGGGTCGCCGCGCTGGAAGCCTGTGCCTACATCATCCCCCAGGCGGGGATGGTGTACGAGCTGTAGTCGGAGCTAGTGACCTACTTGACTTCGCAGGTCCGCTGGGTCTTAACCCACTTGTTGCCGTTGCGAACCCTTGCGGAGATGCGGTGCCGGCCGGTCGCCGTCGGGCACCAATCATACCAGCAGTACCCATCGGCAGAGCGGCAAGACTGCCAGTCCCCGTCGTCGATCGAGACCTGGCATTCGCTGCTGCAGCCGGAGATGCGGACGGCGTAGTTGCCAGTCTGGACCTTCTCACCTGCCTGCGGATAGTCGATGTTCGGCGCCAAGCTTGCGTCTCCGACCAGACCCGCAGTAATGCTCGCCAAGAGACCTTTCCTTCTCACATTGCCCCCATGCTTCATTACGGACCGACTTCTAGATTATGAGACAATTCCGGCAGCCGCTGTCCAGGGAATATTAGACTATAGCTGAGGGCGCGTCAGACCGCGGGGAGCGCGGTATGGGCCCTGCGGCCTTTTAGCCTGGACCACGCGGCCCGCGCAAGCCAAGACAGGGCCAGAAAACCGCAGGCCACGCACACGGCTACCGGTCCCAGAGGCAGGTCCTTGGTGTAAGACACGTAGAAGCCGCCGAGCGCGCTCGCGCCGCCGCAGAGCGAGGCGATGATGGAGAAGGACATCATGCCCCGGGCCCAGGGCAAGGCCGCCATGGGCGGGACGACGAGGAAGCCGAAGATGACCAGCGGCCCCACGGTCATGACACCCAGGGAGACGGTCAGGCCCACGATTAGATAGAGCAGGACGTCCCAGACCAGCACGCTGCGTCCCAAGGTCACGGCCATGTCGCGGTCGTAGGAGACGAGCAGGAACTCTCTCTGGAAGAAGAACATGACCACCGCGATGAGGCCGAAGATGTCGAGCATGGCGTGAAAGTCGTTCTCCGAGATGGCGACGATCTCGCCCTTGAGCAGGCCCAGCATCTCGGTCTCCCCGGCCGCGTTCCAGGCCACGAAGAGGATGGAGGCGGCCCAGGCCAGAGCGTAGAGGGCGCCGATGCGGCCTTCCGAGACGCCCTTGCCCCGCCGCTCCATGACGGCCAGGAACAGGATGCTCAGGCCCGTGAAGACCACCGAGCCGATGATGGCCAGGTGCTTCTCCTGGGTCTCTGCGCCCGCCAGCATGCTCCAGCCCAAGCCTTGCAGCATGAAGGCGCAGGCGATGCCGGCCGCGGAGACCTGTGGCAGGGCCACGCCCCAGAACACGAGCCGCCGGAGCAGAAAGTAGACCCCCACCAAGGGACAGACGAAACCCATGACCGCGCTGCCATAGAGGGCGTGGTGGAGCAGGAAGCCCGGCTTGAGGATTTCCAGGAGCTGGCTCATAGCTCCGCCTTGAAAATCTCGCTGAGCCTGCCGTGGGAGAGCATCTCGTCTACCGGGCCCATCACGACCTGGCCCTCGTCGCACCAGACGATGTGGGTAAAGAGGCCCTTCTCGGCCTGGATGCGGTGGCTGACCATCAGGATGGTGAGATGGCGCTGCTCCTTGAACTGCTTGAGGAGCTTGAGCAGAGCCTTCTGGGTCGTGATGTCGATGCCGGCCAGAGGCTCGTCAAGGGCCAGGATCTCCGGCTCGGTCGCCAGGGCCCGGGCGATGAGCACCCTCTGCTTCTGTCCGCCGGAGAGGTCGCTGTATGCCTTCTGGCCCAGATGCGATGCGCCGCAGGCGGCCAGGCAGTGCTCGATGAGTCCACGGCCGTCCTTGCCGCGCAGGCGGGGGAAGAACTCCAGCTTCCGGTAGGTCCCCATGGCCACGACGTCGTGGGCCGAGAGGGGATAGATCGGATCGAGCCGCTCCTTTTGGGGGACATAGCCGTAGCGCGGCAAGCCAAGATTGGCGCCGTGGGAGGTGAACTGACCCTTCATGCAGGGGATGAGCCCTAGAAGGGTCTTGAGCAGGGTCGTCTTGCCCGAGCCGTTGTGCCCGAGGATTCCCACGAAGGATTGGGGCTGAATCTCGAAGTCCACGCCGGTCAGGACCGGATTGCCGCCGTAGCCCAGGCAGGCGTGCTTGAACTTGATGAGGGGCTCTTTCATTTTGGCCGGAGAATGATCATAACACTTACATCCGTGCTTTCCCGAGAGCCTTCTCCAACAGGACGGCGGCCTTGAGCGCTTGGGAGGCCTCCCGCTTGATGTTCCAGCCTTGATGCGTGAAGCCGTGGGGGCGGAAATCCTTGTTGAAGCCCCGCTCGGACGCGCTTTGCAAGGAAGTAGATTTCTCCCGCAGCACCGCCGCGGCCTTGAGAAAATCGGGTGCATCTTCGGGCTTGAGATCTTTGGCGTGCCGGGCCAAGGTCTGTATCGTTTCCCGATGATGATGTAGTTCGCGCGCCAGCTGCCAAAGGTCGTCGTCTAGCTGGCCGCCCTTGAATCCCGTCTTCCAGGAACGCCGGCCGAGATCCTCGATGCGCGTGACGTAGCCTTCCGCAGCCGAGGCCAGGCTCCGGGCCTCGGCTGCAGGGGCGGCCGCGGCCTGGGGCTGCTGGGCATGAACGCCCAGCGTGCATAACCCCAGGACCGCGGCCAGCAGTCTGCTCATGAGCCGTGCTCTCCCACGGCTTCCAGGATCGCTTTGATGTTGCGCTCGGAGAATTTCTCAAAGGTCTCGGTTCCGGGCAGGGCGTTGGCCATGGTGCCGATGACGGCGATTTTAGCCCCGGTCTTCTCCGCCAGCCACTCGCAGACCTTGGCGTCGTACTGCTGCTCGCGCACGATGAGCTTGACGTTGTGTTCCTTCATCTCCTTGACTAGAGCCTCCAGGTGCGTGGGCGTGGGAGCCACTCCCGGCTTGAGTTCAAGGGTGTCGACGAAGTCGACGCCGAGGAAGCGGCCAAGATAGCACACGTCCTTGTGAAAGGAAACCGCCTTGAGTCCCTTAAGAGGCGCGGTCATCCTCTTCCACTCCGCGATCTTCGGCTCCAACTCGGATAGGTAGGCTTTGAGGTTCTTCTGGTAGTCCGCGGCGTGCTCCAAGTCGACGCGCGAGAGCCCGGCGGCGATGTTTTTCGCGATGAGCACCCCGTCCTCGGGGTCCGCATTGTAGTGCGGATTGCCCTGCGGATGGATCTCTCCTTCGGCCCGGCTCAAACTCGTCGGCTTTTCCATCACGGCCAAGCCTTCGGAGCAATCGATACAGCCTTCCCCGATGCACCCTTGGCTGACCGGGTCCTGGCGCATCTTGGGATTGCGCGCCACGTCGAGCAGGCCGGGCAGGAAGGCGTGCTCGACCGAGAGGCCAAGATACACGACCGCGTCCGCCTTGTTGAGCTTGGTCACGAAGCTCGGCTTCATCACGACCTGGTGGATGTCCTCCGTTCCTCTTGCCAGGCCGTCGACCTTGACCAGGTCTGCGCCGATGCGTTGCGTGATGTCCACGAGTTCCGGGATGGTAGCGACGATGCGCAATTGGTGGGCGGCATAGCTCCTGGAAGAGGATGCCGCCCAAATCAGGACCGTCAACAGCGCCAGCGATTTGATTTTCATGGGGATCTCCATTGGTTTAAAGTTCATGGTCTAGCGGTCGCGGAACCCGTGCACGTGGTGCCCCATTATGCCGGTCCACTGTAGAGCAACGATGTCCGCGCCCTTGGTGCCAGGGACGTTGTCCATCTGGTGCGAATACACCACCCGCACGCGTTGGAACTCCGAGACGTCGCAGCTCAGGAAGCCCGAGTAGGTTCTGGTGATCTTGCGGGCTTGGTCGAGGTCCTCGGTCAGGTCGATGAGCACGCCGGGGTGCAGGCGCGGGCCCACCTTGAACTGGACGTAAGAGAGGCCCGAATAGGCCCGGACCCGGTCCGTAGGCAGGTTGAAGGGAGCGTTGCCGTTGGCAGGGTCGGGAAGTGTGTTGAAGCGCATCTCGGTGTTCTGCATGACTTCCGTGCCCCAGACCGCGCCCCGGTACATGCCGCCCTGGGAAGGGTGGTAGCGGTAGGTCAGGTCCACCCCGTTAAGCGTGCGCCAAGTGTTCCTGCGGGTGTTGACGAGGCCCGTGGAGTCGGTGACCCAGCGCTTCGGGGTCCAGGCCGAGTCCACGCCCAGCTCGACGGAATGGTCGTCACCGAGGTCCAGGTAGCTGTTCAGGCGGCCCAGGTAGGTGAAGTTCTCGAGCGAACGCGCCACCGCGTTGTCGGCGCGGGTGTTGTCCGCGCCCAGCTTGTTGTACATGCCGGCTGTGGCGTTGATGTAGGTATTCGTGGGGAACAGATACGAGACCTCGACGCCGTCGGCCTGGGTCTCCCCGCCTATGAAGGTGTCGAGCGACTTGGGCCGGTCGGTCACGGGTAGCTCATGGTCGTGGAAGTGCGCCAGGCGCCCGAACGAGGCGAAGAGCCGGCCTCCGGTGACCGTCAGGTTGTAGGGCAGCGAGGTGGTCTGCAAGGCGGCCTCCTCAACGTCCACGCCGCCTTGGGAGCCGGTGATGACGCCCCAGCCTTTCAGGAACGGGTCTACGGGAGCCTCGATACCGACCTCCGCGGCGCGGAAGTTGAAGTTCGACCTGTCGTTGGGGCCGTGGGTGTAGGCGAAGTCCAAGGCCAGGCCCATGGACGGATTGAATGCCGAGATGGAGGTCTTGGCCGGGGCCCCTTCCATCTTGCTGAGCCGCTGCTCCAGGTCGTTGAGCCTCTGCAGCAGGGGGTTCGTGGACCCAGAGCTTGCTTCATTTTGCGCCGCTGCCGAAATGGGCAGCAGCAAAAGTATGGAGAACAATATGTAACGCATGAGATACCTCCAAAAGTTGTAGTGACCATAAGTCTCCCCAAAACAGGGAGAAAACCGCCTAGACTGTCGACTTGAGGGAGGTTACGCCGTGGGCGGGCCGCGCGCCGAGGCTTCGGAGCGGTGGGCAGGTCGAGGCTTGTCACACGACTTCTCGGCCAGCCGCAGGCTCGACTGCACAGGGACCGGAACCGAGACCGAAGCCGGCGCATGCCGGATCGTCTGCGCGCCCAACACGCAGATTTGGCAGTCCTTGTGGGCGGCGCCTTGGTGGGTATGCGCGGACTGCACTCCGACGAAAGCAATGAAGCCGAACGCCGCGAATGCGAGGACCAGCCGCCTCATAAGTCCATGATACATCAAAAGCCCCATTCCGTCAATTTTTCCGCTTCGGGATTCTTCATTATGATAGAGGCTGGACCTCAAAAGAACATCATTTGTTCTCCGCCAGCGCGGGCGCGGACGCCGGCTTCTTTCCATCCTTGCAATCACACTTCTGTACGGTATACCGGCTACCGGTCCGCTTGTCCTCAGCTAAATGCTCTTTGCCGTTGCAGACCAGACGGATGTTAGGCGTTTCGGCAATGATCTTCATAACGGTCCACGCTCCTGGAACTTCGGGCGGCTTTCAGGCGGGATGCTCAGGTAGGCCGAAGAAATCAGGCGGCACCCAACCCGAGCCATTAGGATAACCCGGTATCGAATGCCGCCCTTTCGCCCCGCCGAAGCGGGGTTACATTGGCGGCTTCAAACACGGTTCCTAATGTGCCCCCAAGCATTGCTTGGAAGCTCTCCCTGCTCTTACGCAGGGTCCCGGTGAAGCCAAATCTACTCAGCTATCGTATGTCTCGATTATCCTCCTGCACGACTGCCCAAGTTTAACAAATTCCGTCCTCAGTTAAGCTACCGACGATTCTCCCAGCCCCTTCCCATCCGGTGAACCTAGGCAGGCAACCTGTACGGTCAGGGGCGCGATCGGGGCCAGCGGACGACATGGAAGTGCATCTGCCTCGTCGAGAACGGGACAAATGCAGCCATAAGGCATAGGAGGAGTCCCACGACGACCAGGGGGACGCCGACAACCGCTCCGACGACCGTGATCGTCATAATCGCGCCGACCACGACGGCACCGAGGCCGACAGCGCCGAGTACGACCCCGAGCGCAGCCCTGGCCATGAGGCGGCGCCAGAGCGGAGGCTTTGGCTCATGCCCGACGACAACGGCCTCGACGATGCGGGCGGCGGGTTGGATGTGGCCTGTGTTTTGGGGAAGTCCTGAGGATGTGAGATCGCGGGAAACGACATCCTTGGAGTCGTGCTCGTCAACGAGACTCTGGGCGAGGTCGGGGGTACTAGTCGGCGTGGACATGAATCATTTTATCAGTTTGGCCACGGGGGATCTGTCTCACCTTGCCAGCGGGGGGCGGTATGGGCCGGGGCCGAAAGTCTGGCCCGGCTGCCCATCAGCAGTGGGCGGCATGCCGCCTGGCTTTGACCTTGTTCGACGACGAGAGCTGCTCGCGCGAATCCGGCGCTGCCTGATTCGATCCCAAAGCGACGAATAAAGAGATTCGCCGTCGGGCACGTCCCGAGATAGGTTTTGGCATGCTGCGAGCAAGTGGGACTGCAGGTTCGCGGCATACTCCCTTCCGAGCGCTTGGCTGAACCCAATGCGCCGAAAGCCCGGCGGCAGGACTGCGGGAAGCCTGTCAATAAACTCCATGAACTCGCCTTCGTCGATCCACCCCGCCGCGGCCGCCTCGACGATGTGCTCCAAGCCCTGGGTATAGCCCCTCAACACGCACCAGCGGTCAAGCGAAAGCCCAGTTCCCTCGCGCAGATAGCGCGGGACCTGCTGGAAATAGAACTGAGGCCAGCGCGTGAGTTGGATCAGATTGGCTTCGTACTCGGCACGGGTCACTTGGAAGATGTTCTCAGCCAATTCTCTGGCCCCGCCTTTGGGCGAGGCCGGGAAGGCGCCGCGAATCGCTTGATTGACGTGAACGAACTCGTGCTCCAAGAGGGACTCAAAGAACCGGCCTTGAGGCTTCTTTGTTGTTTCCGAGAGAAGCACAAACGGCGGCGGCGAGCCGGAATCGAGGCGCAAGTTCGCAACGGCGACGGCGTCCGTTCTCGGGAGCTCGGCCGCGAACCATGTCGGATTGGCGTAGGCGACCAGATAAGCCCGTTGAAAGAGGATCGAGTCGCGCATCTCGAATCCGGTGATGGACTCTTCCGGAAGCGGGCTGATGGAAAACGTATCGGGCAGGCCCAGCAGTTTTTTGGCCTGTCTTTGGTAGGATCGATAGGTTGTATCGGACGGAGTGATCTTAACGAGAAGCTTCGCGGACTTCTCGATTTCTTCACTGGCAGGCTGATTAGGACCAGAAGCCTTGCTCATAAGGGCCGCCGCCTTGACATGATAGCTCATCTGAGGGGACCCCAGGGGGGCGGCCAACGCCGGCGGACGAGCGGCAGGGCGTGGATTACCTCAACGGCGGCCCGGACTGCGGCGCTCTTCCGGATTCGGGAGTCGGTTGACCGACCGGGGCGGCGGCGCGCTACGGCGCCGGCGCGGCCCGCTTTGCGGTAGACGCGTCCTCGCCGGCAAGGCCCTTATTGGACGGCATGCCCTGGGGCGGTCCAGGCCCATGGCCTTCGCTCCACCGCCGGGG
>CAIKVT010000042.1 GCA_903830945.1 uncultured Elusimicrobia bacterium | reverse complement strand
GCCTTGGCTCCCAGTTGGTTCGCCATGGCAGACTTGTAATCGAGGCCGCTCATGTGGCAATCGAAGACGGGCGCGCCCGCGTTCAACCGCTCCATGCGGCAGCCGGCCATGTCCAGGCGAAGCATGTAGGGCTCGCCGGTGTCCGGGTCACTGCGCGGAACCGTCTGGCCGCCGTACCAGACGACGTCCACCGTGCGGTTCTTTTCATCCACGGTCGCCGGCTGGAAGGCAATCGTGCCATCGGCGGCGGCAAATACCACCTGGTCGCCGGGTCCGGCGCCACCAACTGGTGGATTGAGTGCCCCCACCGGCGTCACTGCCGTTTCCCCCACGTTCGGATTCTCCATGAATCCCTCCTTACGTCAGATATGTGCGCGTCGTGCTGTCCCAGGCGCGCGCCACCTGGTGAGAGCCCGCCAACAGAAGTTCCCTTACCATCCCAAAATCCTCCTCGGACAATGCCGCCATGCCCTGGCTTTTCCCGCCGCCAGCCACGGCCTTGCTACTGGGCTTCCGCTCTTCGGTTCCCGCCGGTTGCTCCTGGCCCCGCAGCGTGGTATTGCGCGGGTCGGAATCGAGGATGATTTCGAACTTATCCAGCAGCTTGTTGAAGAGCGCGATCTGTTGCAGTTGCGCATACGGGTCGTACCCGTTGGCGAGCACCGCTTCGAACCATGTGATGCGGCCCATCCGGATGTCCTTCAGCGCCGCCTCGGCGTCCTTCACCGGATCAACGGACTCAAAGCGCGGCGCGGTCCACTGAGTGCCGTAGAGATTCAGTTTCGGATCGCCGACCGCGGACTCCGGGATCTTACCCACCATCAGGAGCGTGTCGATCATGCGGCGGCGCACCGGCATGCAGAACATCGGGATCAATGTTAGCCAGCGGTAATTCTCGACGGTGTTCCGGAATCCCAACTGGCCGCCGCGCCAGGACGAGTAATTCACCTGCGACATGTCTCCGGTGCCTAGTTCGTAGGGCAGGCCAATGCCGGCCATGATGCCCTGCAGCTCGGTCATCTTGTATTCGCGGTAGCCGCCAAGCGGGGGCGGGTTGTTGAACTTCACATCTTCGCCCGGCTTCAGGTATGCCACCTGGCCCGGCTGGAACTCTTCTATCGGGCGCCTTGTTCTTGGGTCGTTGCCTTCTGGGAGACCAAGTAAAGACCCTTCGATGCCCTCCGGCTGCGTGACCATGCCGACTACACATGCCTCGATCTTCTTGCGCACGCGCTCCGCATCGGCGTAATCGTCGAGGTCGCGCAACGCCATCATCACCGGCGACAACCAGGGCACGCCGCGGATCTGCCCAGGTCGCAGCACGCGGTACGAATGCAGAATCTGCTCGGCCGGCACGGGGACGCTGAGGATGCCTCCGCGCGGATTCATAATCAACATTCCGCCCGGATGGTAGGTGTAGATCCAATAGGCGATGCGCCGGCCCAGCAGGTCGAACTGGACGCCCTGCATCACGTGGCCGTTGACCGTGCCCATGGTGCGCGCGTGGTCGAGAAAATCCGCCTCGAGCAATTGAAGTTGCAATGGCACCCGAAGATTGTCCTGCGTCAGGCGCGGCCGGAAGCGCACGATGGATTCCCCGCTCTCTGCCATCGTTCGCAGGATCAGAGCCTGCATGCCATAGAAGTCCAGCCGCTGCGGAGTGTCACAGGCCTCGACGAAGTAGAGCCACTCCCCGTCGATAATCTTGTCGAGGGCGGCACTGCCGGTCTTCGCCTGCGGCACGATCCCTGTTCCGACTGTGTTGCCCACGAGCTCCTCGACCGCCTTGCAGGCATACGGATTGTTCCGGACGAGGTCGCGACTGCGATTGCGTAGCCACACCAGCGATCCCATCAACTCGACGTTGGCGTCGGTCGATGGCGCAATCCAACTGTTCGCGCGCCGGCCCGCCGCTGCACCGTCGTAAGAGAAT